>CAZYVU010000012.1:0-77569 GCA_964651435.1 uncultured Pseudomonadota bacterium | reverse complement strand
GGCCCGTCCTTTCCGGACGGGCCTTGTAACCGTCACGTGCTACGGGCGGCGGTATCTTACCACTCACCCGTTCTCAGATACTCATCCATGGCCGCTGCCGCCTTCCGGCCCGCACCCATGGCCAGAATGACCGTCGCAGCGCCGGTGACGATGTCGCCGCCGGCAAAAACACCCTTTCTGCTCGTCTTACCTGTTTCCGGATCGGCCTCTATGTTACCCGAACGCCTAAGCTGGATGCCTTGCGTCGTCGACGTCAGTATGGGGTTCGGCCCCTGCCCTATGGCCACGATAACGACGTCGAGATCGATAACATAATTGGAGCCCTTGATCTCTACGGGCCTTCTTCTGCCTGAGGCGTCGGGCTCGCCGAGCTCCATCTTCACGCATTCGAGCCCCTTTACCCACCCATTCTCGTCACCAATGACCTGGACGGGGGCTGTAAGGAGCCGGAAATCGATACCTTCCTCCTCGGCGTGGTGTGCCTCTTCCGCCCTTGCAGGCATTTCTGCGCGAGAACGGCGGTAGACCAGGTACACATCGTCGGCCCCCATTCTTTTCGAGACCCTGGCGCAGTCCATGGCCACGTTGCCGCCTCCAATGACCGCCACCTTGCTGCCCACCCTGACCGGCGTGTCGTACTCCGGAAAGAGGTAGGCCTTCATGAGGTTGGCTCGGGTCAGAAACTCATTGGCAGAGTAGACACCGTTCAGGTTCTCGCCGGGTACCTCCATAAAGTAGGGCAGCCCCGCGCCGGTACCCACAAAGACGGCGTCATATCCCTCGTCGAACAGCTCATCCACCGTCATCGTCTGGCCGACGATGGTGTCTACCTTAATCTGCGCACCGAGCTTGCTCACGTAGTCCACCTCGCGCTGGACTATCGCCTTGGGCAGCCTGAACTCCGGGATGCCGTAGACAAGAACGCCACCGGCCTTGTGCAGCGCCTCGAAGACCGTTACTTCGTGGCCCTTCTTTGACAGTTCGCCGGCCACCGTCAATCCCGCCGGGCCGGCCCCTACCACGGCCACCTTCCTGCCCGTAGGTTTCGCCTTCTCGGGAGCACGCACATCCCCCTGCTTGGCCTCATAATCGGCCGCAAAACGCTCCAGTCGGCCGATGGCGACAGGCTCCCCTTTCTTGCCCAGGACGCATTTCGATTCACACTGCGACTCCTGAGGGCAGACGCGGCCGCAAACGGCCGGCAGGGCGTTGGTCTCCTTGATAACGTGGATGGCGCCCATAAAATCGCCTTCCTTAACCTTCTTGATGAAGGCCGGTATGGTTATGTTGACGGGACAGCCCTCGACGCAGGGCATATTCTTGCACTGCAGGCACCGGGCCGCCTCTTGCATGGCATTTTCTTTCGTATAGCCGAGGGCCACCTCGTCGAAATTCTGGATACGGCGCTTGGGGTCCTGCTCGGGCATCTTTACCCGTTTCTTGGTCTTCTTCAGCGCCTTTTCCCGCGCTTCGAGCTTGCACTGGTGGTCCCACATGGCCCGGCGCTCCTCGCGGTTGTACATCTTCTGGCGAAGGATCAGCTCGCCGAAATCGACGTCGTGGCCGTCAAACTCCGGTCCGTCAACGCAGACAAATTTTGTCTCGTTGCCGATGGTGGCACGGCAGCAGCCGCACATGCCCGTCCCGTCCACCATAATCGTGTTGAGGCTCACCGTCGTCGGTATCTCGAAGGGCCGCGTGACGTCGCAAACGGCCTTCATCATGATCACCGGACCAATGCCGACGACAAGGTCTACCTTTCTGCCCTCTGTGAGGAACCTCTTCAGGACATCGGTCACAAAACCGTGGTGGCCGTAGGTACCGTCGTCCGTCGTCGGGTAAAGCTCGTGGCTGATAGCCTTCATCTCCTCTTCCAGGATAAGCATCTCCTTCGACCTGGCACCAATAATCGACAGGACCGTGTTGCCCGCTTCGTAGAGGGCCTTGGCGATGGGGTATACCGGGGCGACACCGACACCGCCGCCGACACAGACAACGGTCCCGAACTTCTCGATGTGGCTCGGTTTGCCCAGGGGGCCCACGACATCGAGAATGCTTTGGCCGAGCTCATATTTCTCCAGCTTCAGTGTCGACGTTCCCACGGCCTGGAAGATTATCGTGATGAGTCCGGCCTCTCTGTTAAAATCGGCCACGGTTAAAGGTACCCTCTCCGCGTAATCGTCGGCCCTGACCACCACAAACTGACCCGGCTTTACCTTTCTGGCAATATCAGGACAGAATAGCCTGAAAAGCGTTATGGACGGAGCCAGGAGCCGCTTTTCAACGATTTCATTCAATTTCAGATCTTTCGCCATGACCTTCTCCTTATAGTTTAGTCTTTCTTGTCTTTCTTCTTGATGGGGAGCCTTACCGTGAAGGTGGTTCCCTCGTCGAGCTTGCTCTGGACGTCAATCCGTCCGAAGTGCGATTCCACAATGCGCTTCACAATGGAGAGCCCGAGGCCCGTCCCCGTGACATAGCGCGTTTCGGGGCCCGTCACGCGGTAGAACTCGTCGAAAATCTTCGATAAATGTTCCTCCCCGATGCCCACGCCCGAATCGGCCACCTTGACTTCAAGGTAGTTTCTGTCCGGCTTGGCACTCACTATGACCTTGCCCCGTTTCTTGTTGTACTTGATGGCATTCGATATAAGGTTCGTAAAGAGCTGATCCATTTCGGCCCGGTCCGCCTCGATCTGCGGCAGCGATTGCGGCACACACATCTCGAACTGAACCTCCTTCGCCTCTCCCTGATGCTTGAGCAGATCCACCGTTGCCGCCACTATCTCCCCCACATCGAGCACCTCTTTCTTTCTCACCACCCGGCGCGATTCAAGCCGGCTGAATGTAAGGAGATCGTTGACAAGATCGAGCAGGGAATGGCACCGCTGTTTGGCCCGCTCGAGCATTTGGCGGTTGAACTGGGGGTCCGACCCGGCCGCCCCTGTCAGATAGGCGTGGAGATAACCCTCCACCGCCGCGAGCGGGGCCCTGAGCTCGTGCGTCACCATGGAGACGAACTGCGATTTGATCTGGTCAATCTCTTTCAGACTCGTAATGTCCCTCATCGTGCTCACAACGCCCAGCTCGTGACCATCTCGGTCACCGATGGCGGACACGTTGACCATAAGGGTCCGCCTCTCAGGCGTCTCTACTTCCACTTCTTCGGAGATCGCCGTAAACCCTGAGGTGTCGGGGGCAAAAGCCTTTTTGATGATATCCACGAGATCGGCCTGCGGGATCGCCTCACCAAGGGCCTTACCCACCTCGAGCTGTTCATTGAGGTTGAGCGTCTTGGCGGCTGCCGGATTCCACAACACGAGCTGCTGCTCTCTATTAATGACGAGAATGCCGTCAGCCATTGAATTGACGATGGTTCTGAGCTTTGATTCTTCGTGGGCCACTTCGAGCAGCTTCTGATCGCGCTCCTCCATGAGCCTTTTTGCCTGCAGGCTCAGGCGCCGCTTCTCCAAGCCCCTGTTGACTACCGTAATGAGCTGATCAGGGGTAAAGGGCTTGGGGACGTAATCGTACCCTCCGTGCTTGATGGCCTCCACGGCCGTTTCGATGGTAGCGAACCCGGTAATGACAACCATAATCACGTCCGGATCAGTAAGCCTGACCTGCTCCATCATGTCGAGACCACCCATGACGGGCATCATGAGATCGACGAGGATCAGGTCGTAGGGCTTGGAGCGCACCATCTCCAAGCCTTCTTTGCCGTTTTCCGCCGTATCAACGGAAAGCCCCTCGGCCATAAGGATGCGACGGCAGCCCTCACGGATGCCTCGCTCGTCGTCAACTATGAGAACGCTGATCAGGTCCGGAACAGGCAATCCGAGCCCGTCCTATTCTGCCTTCGGCCGCGCAAGGAGCTCGCCTATCTTTCTGACCAGGTCTTCCGGAGCCACGGGCTTGTTCAGATAATCATCGGTCTTCATCCAGTATCCGTCCAGATCCTGAGAGAAATCATATCCCGTTTCACTCTTCACGGCCGTGATCATAAGGATCGGTATCTTCTTCCAGATGGGATCGGCTTTCAACTGCTTGGCCACGCCGAAGCCGCTGTCGTGGCTCTCCATCATGAGATCGAGAACGATCAGATCGGGCTGCTCGAAGCGCACCTTCTCCATGCACTCCCGGCTCGAATATGCCACAACGACGTCGAAACCGTTGTTCTCCAAAACGGCCTTGTTGAGATCGATAAAATCAACGTCATTGTCCACAAGTAGTATTCTTGGTCCTGTGCTCATAATCTCCTCTCCCTGTTATCGTATTTTGCAACAATCCGCCATCGGACGCGCCCTGCGCCCGGGTATCCCCCTTCTCCATCGAAACGGGCAGCGATATGATGAATGCAGCCCCCTTCCCCAATTTCGTTTCCACGTCGATGCTCCCTCCATGCCGCTCCACGATGCCGTATGAGATGGCAAGGCCAAGCCCCGTGCCCTTTTCTTTCGTTGTGAAAAAGGGCGAAAAGAGCTTGTCGAGGTTTTCCGGCGGCACACCGGGACCCGTATCCTGAATCCGTATCTTGACGGCCTCCTTTTCCAGCGCCGTGGAGATCGCAAGCTTTCCTTTGCCTTCCATGGCCTGGGCCGCGTTGAGAACTGTGTTGAGGAAGACCTGCTTGAGTTGCGTGGCGTCGGCGAAGAGCGTGGGCAGTTCGGGGGCAAGAGATTTGCGTATGACGATGTTATGAAAAAGCGACTGATTCGCCACGAGACCCAAGACGTCCTCGATGACGGAGTTGACATCCGTCTCGCCGGGCCTCAGCTTGGTCTCCCGGGCAAAGCTCAACAGCCCCTGTACAATTTCCTTTGCCCTTTGGGCCTCATTAACGATCATCATGACGTCTTCACGCCTCGGATCATCGGCCTCCAGCCCTTTAAGGAGCAGGTGCGCATAGATCGTGATGGTCCCCAAGGGGTTATTGATTTCATGGGCCACGCCCGCCGAGAGCTGGCCCAAGGCGGCAAGCTTTTCCGTCCTGATCAGTTGCGTGTGCGCCTGCTCCAGCTCCTGATGGGACGCCTGAAGCTCTTTATGGGACTTCTCAAGCTGCTGGTATATCTTCTTGCTCTGCTCCAACAGGTAAGGCAGGCAGTACTCTGTCTCGGCTATTCCTTGCGCTACGGCTATGGCCTTGTCCCGGCAGGTATGATAGCCGCAGGCCCGGCAATCGAGGTTCTTGTGCGGCGGGAGTTTATCGATCTTTTTGAGAATGGCCCTGATCTCCTCCTCCGACGGCGTGGGTAGCTTTTCCTCAATGGTGACAAAGGAACGCCTGAGGTCGAGGTCGGCGAACTTATCCAGCTCGGCCATGACGGCCGACACATCCTGTCTGGCCATTTCCTCGTTGGCATACCGCGCCACGAGCTGCCTGCGGCCCAGGACCGAAAGCTCACGCTGCACAAAGGGGCCGTCAACACAGCCGAAGCAATAGACAAAATCGAGAAACTGCGCCTTGATGGCCCCGGCGGCCAACTGGTTCAGGGCGCCGATAACGCGCTTATGTCCGTAGGTAACGCTCACCTCCTCCATAAGCACATCGAAGTGCGCACCGGTGCTTCGGTACAGACCTCCGATAACGGGCGTGATGCGCCCCAGAAAAGGCCGCGGACCATCGAACTCCGCCTCGGCGAGGCCCGACAGCAGGATGCCCGCCTTCTCGAAGACCTGCCTCACATCCCGGAAGCTGATGACCAGGTCTATGACGCCCGCAACCTCGGGGCTCGCCATCTCCCTCATCTGAGCCAGGCAGGGACTGATGTACACGACCTTCCAGTTCGGTCCTTTTGTTTGTCTCGCCACCCTTCCTATGGCGATCATGGGCGAGACAACGGGCGCCAGTTGCGGGACAAGGCGCGGCAGATACTTCTGGATGTAGGCGGCTATAACGGGACAGAAGGAGGATATGAGGGTGCGGCCCCTCTCCTCCATGAGCAGCTTCCGGTATTCCTGGCTAACGAGCTCTGCGCCGAAAGCGCCTTCCCACACCTCCGCAAAGCCGATCTTTTTGAGACCCGACACAAGCTGCCTGGCTGTCGCGTCGCCAAAGGCACTGGGAAAGGCGGGGTCGAGGCAGGCCACCGCTTGGACGCCGCCTTCGAGGAGAGACTTGAGCTGGACCAGGCCGCTTTCGTACGTGACGGCCCCATGGGGGCATTCGGTGATGCAGCTCCCGCAGAGGATGCAGCGGTGAGGAAGAATCTCGATGACGCCTTTGTCCAGCTTGATAGCCTTGGCAGGACAAATCTGTATACAATAAGAGCATTTGCGGCACCTGCTGTTGCTTACCTTGATGCCGCCGCTCTTTCTTGCAACTGACGTGTTCTTAGGTGTTTCTGTAAAAGCTTTCCCCAAATACGATTCCTTTACGGGCGTTGGGCCCGAAGTCGTCGCTGTTTTTATATATAACTCCCCTTGGTTTTTGTGATAATATGTATAACAGTGGAAAGATTGTCAAGACAAAAACGGGGATGTCATTATTCCCCGGGCCGCCAGATATAACTACCCGAATCATTTATGTAGCCCGGCCTCCCATCCACTTTGACAGGGGCTACCCCATCCACGAACGGTTGGGCGGCGTCGAACCGGGGTGCGATCACCATATTTCCCGACCTATCGATATAGCCCCATCTCCGGCCTATGCTCACCGCTGCCAGGCTCTTTGAAAAGGGTTGGGCGGCGTCGAACCGGGGTGCGATCACCATATTTCCCGACCTATCGATATAGCCCCATTTGCCGTCCCGTCTAACGGCAGCAATACCTCCCGAGAAGCCTTGAGCGTCCTCGAAACGTCCCTCGATGACCTGGCTGCCCTTTCCATCAAGGTACCCCCATAGCCGGTTCGATTTTACGGCGGCGAGGCCGTCGCTGAAAGGCAGGGCATCGTCGAACCGGGGCTCCAGGGCGAAGCGCCCTTCCCTGTCGACAAACCCCCAGCGGTCACCAAGCTTGACCGGCGCAAAGCCCTCCTCGGAGAAACGAAAGGTGGCATCAAAGCGGGGCGTGATGACAAATGTGCCGGACTTATTGATAAACCCCCATTTCCCTCCTTCCTTGGCGGCCGCCAGGCCCCGCGCAAAGCCATAGGCCTTTTCAAACCGGGGCTCGATAAAGGTCTTGCCCTCACCGTCTATATACCCCCACAGACCGTTGATCACCACAACGGCAACGTCGCTGTAAAAATGGCGCACGGCGTCGAACCGGGGCTCGATTGCAATCCGTCCCGTTCTGTCTATATAACCCCACTTGGTCCCCACCTTCACGGGCGTAAGCCGGCCAAAGGATATCCATCCATCGTCGAACTGCGGCTCAATGACAATGCGGCCCTGCGGATCGATGTATCCTATGCGGCCGCCCTTTTCGACGGGCAGCATCATGCCCTCTTGCGACCCGTCCTTCCGGCCCGAACAGCCGGCTGTTAAAGCGAGGATGCTAACGAGAAGACAAACCAAAAGAATGAGCGGCGCTGCCGCCCGGGTGCTTCGATTGTGGGCGCTGCGGTCGGGCCCCGTGCCTTCATCCATACCGTCAAAAGAGTATCAGACCGCCCGAGGCTTTACAACACCTTATGGGCCTCCGGCAACAAGGGGCCCGAAAAATCCCTATCCGCCGTCCGCCGAGAGGTATTCGTGAATCGATCGGGCCGCTTTTCTCCCCGCGCCCATGGCCAGAATGACGGTAGCGGCCCCTGTGGCCACGTCACCACCGGCCCAGACCCGATCCTTCGTCGTCTTTCCTGTCTCCGGATCGGTCACAATGGTGCCGTGCCTTGTCGTATCGAGGCCCGCCGTTGTGGCAGGAACCAGGGGGTTGGGGCTGTTGCCGATGGCGCAGACCACCGCATCCATCTCAATGCGAAAATTGGAACCTGGAATTTCGACAGGGCGCCTTCGGCCCGAGGCGTCAGCCTCCCCAAGCTCCATGCGAAGGCATTCGATCTCCTTCAGCCAACCCTGTTCGTCGCCTATATACCGCACGGGAAGGGTCAGCATGTTAAAAATCACCCCCTCCTCCTCGGCGTTTTCGCTCTCCTCCTTTCTGGCCGGAAGCTCGGCGTGGGAACGCCGGTAGATGATTCTCACCTCCTCGGCGCCCATGCGGAGGGCGGTCCTCGCTGAGTCCATGGCCACGTTGCCGCCGCCAACGACGGCAACCCTTCTGTGCCTCTTCACGGGTGTTTTCGAGCCCGGAAACCTGAAGCCCTGCATGAGATTCATCCGTGTCAAGTATTCATTGGCTGAATAGACGCCGTTGAGATTCTCTCCGGGGATGTTCATGAACCAGGGCAGTCCCGCCCCTGTCCCCACGAACACGGCATGAAACTCCTCCAGGAGCTCGTCGATGGACCGCGTCTTTCCGATAACAAAATCCGTAATAACCTCGACGCCCAGCTTCCTCACATAGTCCACCTCGCGGGCAACGATGGCCTTGGGCAGGCGGAACTCGGGAATGCCGTAGGTCAGAACTCCCCCCGCCTTGTGAAGGGCCTCGAAGATCGTCACCTCGTGGCCCAGCAGAATGAGGTCACCCGCCACCGTCACCCCCGCAGGGCCGGAGCCCACGACGGCAACCTTCTTGCCCGTCCGCCTCGCCTTCGGCGGCACGTCGACTCTGCCCTGGCCCGCTTCCCAGTCGGCGAGAAAGCGTTCGAGCCTTCCTATGGCCAGCTCTCCCCCCTTGTTGACAAGGATGCACTGCGCCTCGCACTGAGACTCCTGAGGGCAAACCCTCCCGCAGACGGCCGGCAGACAGTTCTTCTCCTTGATCTTCTTGATGCCCGCCTCGAAATCGCCCTTGACAATGGCTGCTATAAAGTCCGGAATGTCGATTTCTACGGGGCACCCCGTCTTGCATCGCGGCTTCTTGCACTGGAGGCAACGCCGCGCCTCGTTCATGGCTATCTCGGGGGTATAGCCCAAGGCCACCTCATTGAAGTTGTGCCGCCGCATCTCCGGCGTCTGCTTTGGCATATCGCGGCGCCTAAGATCAATTTTCGACTGCTTCTCTTCGCTCATGAGTGACATTTCCCCTCTTTGTGAACCGGTTCCTCGGGATCGCTGTGCCTGAAATAAAGGGTCTCTTCATCCATGTACTGCTTTCTTCGGGCCAGGAACTCCTTCCAGTCAACCTCATGGCCGTCGAACTCCGGTCCGTCAACACAGGCGAACTTCATCCGTCCTCCCACCGTTACCCGGCAGACCCCGCACATGCCCGTGCCGTCAATCATAATAGGGTTGAGGTTGACGACCGTCGGTATGTTGAAGGGCCGTGTGGTCTCTGAGGTCTGGGCCATCAAAAACGTGCATCCGTTGACAATGACGCGGTCCGGCGGCGCCGGCAGGCCGTTGATTACGTCTGCAAGGCAGTTGATGTGGCCCTTCATGCCCATGCTGCCGTCCCGCGTGATGGCAAAAATCCTGTCTGTGTGGGGAATGAATCTGTTGAGCCAGTAGAGCAGATAGGAACTCCTCGCCTCAATGACCATCAACACCTTGTTCCCTAAGGCCTTCAACTCCTTCACCGTCGGATAGAGGCTCCCGATTCCGTAACAGCCCCCGACACAGAGAACGGTCCCGTAATATGCCGTTTCGGTCGCGTTACCCAAAGGACCGACGCACGTCGGCACGCAGTCTCCCTGCGAAAGGCGGGCCAACGCCGCCGTCGATGCGCCGACCTCCATGAAGATGATGGAAATCGTTCCCGCCTCCTTGTCCCAGTCGGCCACGGACAGAGGGATGCGCTCCCCCTCCTCGTAGGCCCTCACAATAACAAACTGCCCGGGCCTTATCTTTCCTGCTATTTCCGGCGTTTCAAGAACCAACAGGTGCATGTTCGGCACAATCATCCGGCGGTCGACAACTTTGTTCATAGGCTCTCCTCGGGGGACGGAGGTTCACCGGCCCGCTCTGCTTCGATGATCTTCATCCCGGCCACGACATCAGCAAGGAAAACACCGCGGTGACGTGCCCTTTTCGGCACGGCACCACCCTTTCCCCGCTTTCTCGGTGCTGTGCCGTCGCCGGCTCGCACGAACCTGACGAACCGCAGCGATGCACCGGGGCCCCCAAAGCCCTGCACGGACCCCTTGACCTCCCTCCGGATGGATGCCAGCGATTCGAATCGGAGGCCGCCCTTCTTCATCCTTTCGGCCAGACTATTGAGGATCACCCAGTCAGGGCGGCTCAACCCGGGAGCATCGACAGCCTTTCTTACCCCGAGGACCTTTCCCCCGGCACTGATAACCGTCCCGTCCGATTCTGCAAAAACCGCCGACGGGAGCACAAGGTCGGGCTCCCTACCGGCTGCCGCCGGGAGCCCATTCTGGTAGATGAGGAAGTCGCAGGGGGGTGCCGGTTCGGAGGGCATTTCTCCGATCACGTAGACCACCTTCCTTCTCTTTTGTGCACGTGACCATCCCGCGTCCGGCCTGAGCGTTAGCGGTTCTCCGTTGTTGTCCCTCTCCACCGCGTCGCCTGGCTTCAGTCCGGCTATGGCCCCCATCGCCACCAAACCCCCAAAGTTGGTGTAAGGATGTGCGACTACGGTCCGCCAGCCAAGGCCATCGCGCAGCTCGAAGAGGCAACGGAAAAGCTCCTGACGGTCTTTCCACGAAAACACGTCCGGGCCCACGACAAGCACCCGGCGACCGGACGACCTGCACAAGCGGCCAAATGCCTCCCAGTCTCCCTCTGCGCCGGGAGATGCCTCTCCGCCTATCTGCCTGCTCCTCGCCTTCTTCTCTTCCCCCAACGATTTCTCATCTATGCATCGGGTAATTATGTCGGCCCACTTCGGCCTATCGCCCACCGAGCAAGCAGAGGCGTACATGTCCAAACTCGACGGGGAGGCACCTATGACAGCCAGCGCAGCCCCCCGGTTCAACGCCTTCTTGATGGCTACCGCGAGGGGAGAGAAGCCATAGGAGCCATCGAAGCCGACGGCAAGAATGACATCCGCCCCGTCAAAAGCCCGGAAGGGTTCTGATTGCAGCACGAGGTCAGCGAAGGCGGCCAAATCGTCTCCCGCTTCGACGGCCGCCGCAGAGCTGATGTTCTCGGAATTAATCACCCTTCTCGTAAAGGCCTGGGCCGCAAAGAGGTCCTCGTTACACAGGTCGGCCGAGACGATCATGAGAAAATCATCGCCCTCAATGCCGGCGAGTCTCTCGGCGGCCAGAGAGAGCGCCTGGTTCCAGTCTATATCCTCATATCCGATGGGCGTCATTCTCCGGGGCGTCGTAAGCCTCTGCGCATTGTGGACGTATTCCGGAACGGCGAAGCGGCCTTTGACGCACAGAAGACCTTGGTCCACGGGCGACTCGTAGTCAGGCAAAACATCGACGACCTCGCCGCTCTTAACCTGCAGCACCAGCCGGCATCCCAGGGGGCAATAGACGCATGTTGTTTCCACCACCCTGTCGGGCCTGCCGTACCACTTGCTTGTCTTGACGCTCAAGGCACCTGTGGGACAGACGCTGACGCAGGCGCCGCAGAACTCACAGCCGGCCTCCAGGTGGGACCGGTCGAAAGCGGGGCCGATGGTTGTCAGCTTGCCCCTCTGCTTGAAGCTTAGAGTCCCGTTCAGGCGCACATCGTTACAGACCCGGATGCACCGTCCGCAGAGGATACAGAGGTTGTAGTCGCGATCATAAAAGGGGTCCGATTTCTCCACGGGAAACCCCCGGTAATAGACCGGGCAAGAGGTCTCCGTAAGCCCCACCCGCTCGGCTATTTGCTGCAATTCGCAGCGGCTGTCGTTGGGACAGTACCGGCAGCCCGTCGTGACGCCCACCTTGCGGATCGTCCCCTGGTACTCCTTGCACTCCATCTGCTCGGCGCAGAAGAGGCAGCTTGCGGGGTGCTCGCTCAAAAGCAGCTTCAGCACCTCCTGCCTGAGGCCCCTCAATTCGGCCGTGTCCGTTCTGATTACCATGCCCTCTTCGACAGGGGTGGTACAGGCCGTCGGGTATCCGCGGATGCCGTCCACCTCGACCATGCAGAGACGGCAGGCGCCATAGGAGGGGAGATGTTCGAGCGCACAGAGCGAGGGGATGTAGAACCCGTTCTGCCGGGCCGCCTGAAGAATCGTTTGGTTCTGCCGGGCCCTTACCTCTCTGTTGTCGATGGTAATGTTCAATGTCTTCTCTCTCGTCATGGCCTTCTCTCCGCTGTGCGAATGACGATAGCATCACCGGCGATGGCATCGTACCGGCATATCTCGTAACAGGAGCGGCACTTGATACACTTGGCGGGATCAAGGTTGTGGGGTTCCGAGCGCGGTCCGCTGATGGCGCCCGTCGGACAGACCCTGACGCAGGACTGGCATCCCGTGCACTTCTCCTTGATCACCCGGTACTCGATAAGATCCTTGCAGACAACGGCGCGGCACCGGCCGTCTTTGATATGCTCCAGGTACTCGTTGCGAAAGTACCTGAGGGTTGTCAATACGGGGTTCGGCGCCGTCTGGCCGAGGCCGCAAAGGGCCCCCTTCTTGATTGTGTCCCCAAGGGTCCGCAGGGCGAGAAGATCGTCAGCCGTTCCCTCACCCGTCGTTATGCGTTGGAGTATTTCGACCATGTGCCTCGTCCCGACCCTGCATGGTATACACTTGCCGCAGGATTCCTTTTGCGTGAAGTCGAGGAAATATTTTGCCACATCGACGACGCATGTGTCTTCGTCCATGACGATCAGGCCGCCCGAACCCATAATCGAACCGGCCGACGCAAGGGACTCGTAGTCCACGGGCAGATCGAGAAACTCCTCTGAAAGGCAACCCCCTGACGGTCCTCCCGTCTGAATGGCCTTAAATTCCTTCTGCACGCCTCCGCCTATATCGAAGATAATCTCCCGGAGAGGCGTCCCCAACTGCACCTCGATGAGGCCGGACCGGCGAATCTTGCCTACCAGGGAGAAGGTTTTGGTCCCGCGGTTTCCCTCTTTGCCGAACCTCGTGTACCATTCCGCCCCGTTCCGGAGGATGTTCGGCAGCGTCCCCAGGGTTTCCACGTTGTTGATGATGGTAGGGCTTCCGTGAAGCCCGGCGATGGCGGGAAAGGGTGGCCTCGAGCGGGGCATGCCCCGTTTTCCCTCAATTGAACCGATGAGGGCCGTCTCTTCGCCGCAGACGAAGGCGCCGGCCCCTTCTTTGATCTTGATGTCAAAGTCGAAGTCCGACCCCAGGATCTTCTTCCCCAACAGGCCAGCCCCCCTCATCTCCTCTATTGCCCTCTTAAGACGCTCGATGGCCAGCGGATATTCGGCACGGATGTAGACTATGCCCTTGCCGGCTCCGATCGCGTAGCCGGCGATGAGCATACCCTCCAGCACGGCGTGCGGATCAGACTCGATGAGGGAGCGGTTCATAAAGGCGCCGGGGTCCCCTTCGTCGGCGTTGCAGATGAGGTATTTCACCTTCCCCGGGGCCTGCCTGCAGGCGGTCCATTTCCTGTAAGTCGGGAATCCTGCGCCGCCCCGCCCCCTGATACCGGACCTCCGGACCGTTTCAATAACATCCTCCGGCGTCATCTCCATGGCCTTCATGAACCCGCGGTAGCCGTCCCTGGCCAGATAATGATCCATCTCCTGGGGATCGATGATCCCGCAGTTTCTCAAGACGATGCGCACCTGGGGCTTAAGCATGGGGAGGTCCCAGAAAGGTCCGATGTCGTGGAACGTGCCCTTCCCGAAATGGCCTATGGCCGCCTTCGCGAAGGGTATGCCGTCAAGGAGGTGAGACCGGAGTATAATTTGAAGTAGTTTGGGCGTCACGTTGTTGTAGCTCACCCTTGGCTGACCCGGCATCTGCACGTCCACAAGGGGCTCCAGGTAACAGGGCCCGATGCACCCCACCTCGACGATCGAGGCCTTTACCCCCTTTTCTGCGAGAAACCTCTTTGCGTCCTCGATCAAATCCAACGCACCCGCCGCCCTTCCGCAAGAGGCAGCCCCCACGTACAAAACCGGCTCCCTGTTCTGTTCCAGGGTACGCCACTTTTTCTTCGCCTGCTCGATCCTCTTCGATAGCTTATTCATAGCCCTTCAGTAGCTCCGTCAATTTGTTTACAGTGACCCTGCTGAAGATTTCGCCGTCAATCTGCACCACGGGCGAAAGGGCGCAGCATCCCAGGCAGGCGACCCTTTCGACGTCGAATCGCCCGTCCGGTGTCGTTTCCCCGCAACCGATGCCAAGGCTCCGCTCGATCATTTCGAGCAGCGTGGCCCCTCCCCTCACGTGGCACGCCGTTCCCAGGCAGACCCGTATGGAGTGCCGCCCGGGCGGGGTAAAGCGGAACTGCGCGTAAAACGACGAAACGCCGTAGATCTGGTTTTCGGTTATGCGAAGATGCTGCGCGATAGACCGGACGGCCAACGGACCGATATACCCGTATCGACGCTGTACGCCCTGCAGTATGGGTATCAGCTCGTCCCTCTCCCGCCCGTATTCTCTGAGGATTGATTGGATCTTATCCGGCATGTGGACCCCCTTGCAGTCCCTTTACCTTCACCGTAAACCGCCATTACTGCGTGGCCTGCCGACTTCCTGAGCACCTCAGATCTCAACCGGTTTCGGTCTAAGAGGTCCTTACAAAGAGATAGTAATCGCCCTCAAATTTTTGTCAAGAAAATTTTCAGAAAGGTCTTCAGCCTATGGTTCGCTTGTCAAGGGATCGGTATTGAATGGCTTCGGCAATGTGCGCCTCTGTTATGCGGTCCAATCCTTCCATATCGGCGATGGTCCGTGCAACCTTCAGGATGCGGTGATAGGCCCGCGGCGAAAGGCCGAATTTCTCCGCTGCCTGTTCCAGCATGCCCTCCGCCACCGCCTCCAGAACGCAGTACTTCTTTATCAACCGCGCAGGCATCTGGCTGTTTGCATAGACCCTTCTGCCCTCGAACCTCTTCTCCTGAATCCGGCGAGCCCCAACCACCCTGTCCCGAATGGCGACCGACGGCTCCTCCTCTCTGTCCACAGCAAGCTCCCTCATCGTGACGGGAGGCACCTCGATGTGGATGTCGATACGGTCCAGAAGGGGTCCGGAAATCCGTGACCGGTAACGCCGGATCTGGGTGCCCGTGCATATGCAGGACCGCCGTGAATCGCCCCAGTAGCCGCAGGGGCAGGGGTTCATGGCAGCGATGAGCATAAAACGGGCCGGGAAGGTGATCGCATGATTGACCCGGGAAATGGTGACGAAACCGTCCTCGAGGGGCTGCCTCATGGCATCGAGCACATTTCTTCGATACTCGGGGAACTCATCAAGAAAAAGGACCCCGTTGTGGGAGAGGCTCACCTCGCCCGGCTTCGGCACGTGGCCCCCACCGATGAGGCCCGCGTCCGAAATGGTGTGGTGGGGCGCCCTGAAAGGTCTTTCGGCGACGAGACCGCTGCCTCCGTTCAGGAGTCCTGCGATGCTGTGGATCTTCGTCGTCTCAATGGCTTCTTCATATCCGAGAGGCGGAAGAACGGTTGGAATACGGCGGGCAAGCATGGTCTTGCCCGATCCGGGCGGCCCTATCATCAATATGTTGTGCCCCCCGGCGGCCGCGATCTCGATAGCCCGCTTTGCCCGGGCATGGCCCTTTATGTCGGAGAAGTCGGGCCCCTCGTCGGCCTGACCATCCCCTGACGATCCGGAGGGTTGGGTAAAATGGACCAAAAGCCCTTCGTTTCTCAGGTAGTGCACGATCTCGAGGAGGTGCGATGAACCGTACACCGTGATCCCCGGCACCACGGCAGCCTCGTTCCCGTTTTCACCGGGCACGATCACCACCTCCATGCCGTCCTTTCTTGCCTGAAGGGCAATGGGGAGGACACCCCGAACGGCCTTCAGGCTACCGTCGAGCGACAGCTCGCCGGCAATGAGGCAATCGGACACCGATTCCGCTTTCACGACCCCCATTGCCGCGAGGATGCCGACGGCTATGGGCAGGTCAAAGGATGAGCCCTCCTTGCGCACGTCGGCAGGGGCAAGGTTTATTGTTATTCTATCACTGGGAAACTCGAAACCGGCATTCTTGATGGCCGACCTCACCCTGTCCTTGCTCTCCTTTACTGACGTCTCCGGAAGACCGACAATGCTGAAGGAGGGCAAACCGTGTGAAATGTCCACCTCCACATCCACGGGAATACCGTCGATTCCGTAAAGGGTGGCCGTGCGGACTGTTGCGATCATCGGTTGCTTTTCTTTGCCATGGCCAAGCGAGCTACTTCACGGACCTCCTGGGCCTTATCTGCATGGCACACGAGCACCCCGCTCGCCGTCGCGATTACCACGACGTCATCCATGCCGAGAACTGCGACGCCCACGCCGTCGTCATATATGATGGAGTTACGGGTTTCCCGGCAGATCGCTTCGCCAAACACCCGGTTTCCGTTCTCGTCGCCTTCCGCGACCCTGCCCAGTGACGTCCAGGTCCCTACGTCGTCCCACAGGAACCGCGCGGGGACCATGACGATGTTGTCGGCCTTTTCCATAAGTCCGTAATCTATTGACTGCCTCGGCAGCCCCTTGTATGCCTCTTCGAAGCGGCCCTCATCACCGCGACCCCACGCCTCCACGGCTATGGCAAGGGCATCGTGAAGCTCCGGCATGTGGGCCTTTACGCCCTCGAGGACCACAGAGACACGCCAGACAAAGATGCCGGCATTCCAGAAGTACCGCCCGTCCTGCAGGTACTCCACGGCTGTAGGCCGGTCCGGCTTCTCCACAAACCTGGCTACCTTGTAACAGGGCATGCCGCTGTCGCCGCCACCTCCCAATGTCTCCGCCACGTTGATATATCCGTATCCCGTCTCCGGTCTCGTCGGCCCAATGCCTACGGTGACCAAGTGCGGATGGTCGGCGGCCCACAAAGCGGCTCCGCGAATCGTCTCGGCGAAAGCGTCCTCGTCAGGAATGTAGTGATCGGCAGGCATCACCACGGCAACTGCGTCACCGCCCCGGCGCCGGATAACCGACGATGCGAAGGCTATGCACGGTGCCGTGTCCCTGCCCATAGGCTCAACGAGAAAGTTGTCGTCACCCAGTTCAGGCAGTTGCTTCCTGGCAACGGCCTCGTGCTCCCGGGCCAGGACTATGAGTATGTGCTCCTTCGGCACCAGCCTAAGGGCCCGGCGGACGGTCTGCTGAATCATCGTCAGGTCGCCGCCAAGCCTCACAAAAGGCTTGGGCGCCCTGTCCGTGCTCAGGGGCCAGAAACGCTCGCCCCTTCCGCCGGCCATGATAATGCAATAGAGGCGTTCGACCAAAACGTTCGGAGGTTCGGAGGTGTGGCTGGAGCGCATCAATGTGGTCCGTCCAGGTACGCCAGGATTTCGGGCAGGACCTGGGCCGCCGAGCCTTCGAAATAATAATCTGATATGGACTCGGTGAAGGGGGTCGGGGACACGTTGATTTCGACGATGGCGGCGCCGTTCGATTTTGCCACATAGGGCATCTCCGCGGCAGGATAGACGACGCCGGAGGTGCCGATAATGACCATCACGTTGCACGTGCTGGCGGCCTCGCTTGCCCGCACCATCTCCATCATCGGGATGCCTTCGCCGAAAAAGACCACGTCCGGCTTCAGGGCCCGGCCGCATCGTTCGCATCGCGGGTAGGGGTGCGCCGAGATCGCCTCGGCAGACAAAGGCACACGGGTGGAGCAGCCAAGGCACACCAGGGAGCGATGGTTCCCGTGGTATTCGATGACGTCGCTATTCCCCGCAATATGGTGGAGGCCGTCGATGTTCTGGGTAATGACCGATTTCAGGAGGCCCCTTTGCTCCAGCCCTCCAAGGGCCGTATGGGCCGCATTTGGCCGGGCATCGAAAATGAGGGCCGACATCTCCCTCAGCATCACCCATACCTTCTCCGGGTTTCTGTTAAAGCTGCTTATGTGGGCATACTCCATCGGATCGTACTTTTCCCACAGCCCCTGTCCGCCCCGGAAGGCGGGAATGCCGCTCTCCACTGATATGCCCGCGCCCGTGAAGGCAACAACCCTTCCCTTCTCCTGCATCAGAGATGCCACCTTCCGAAATCCTTCCGGCCCCTCTGCTCTTTTCACCATAACCTTATAGACTCCTTTTCCGATGGTAACCGTGACGGGTATGCCGTCGGCATGCGTCAGCGGCTCGTCTTCCAGCCCCTGCTGAAGTCGCGGAAAGCGGGGATAATGCCAAAACCGTCCGCCTTCTTCACCGCCCTCTTGATCGCCTCTGCTACGACAAACTCACCAAGAACGCCCACATTATTCACGTCTGCCTCATACTTGCCCGTGGCAAGGGCAAAAACGAGGTCGCCATCAAAAGTCGTATGAACAGGGCTGATGGTCTTGACGAGGCCGCCCTGGGCCATCTGTGCCACCTTGGTGACCTCCCGCTTGTTGAACCGCGCGTTGGTGGCCACGACGGCCAACGTCGTGTTGACCATGCCGAACTGCTTCTTTCTATAACCCTGCTTGAGGCAGGTGACCGTATTGGCAAAGTCGAGGCTGTCATCGGCCGAACGGAGACCCGCAATGATTCGTCCGGTAAAATTGTCCAGAATGTCTCCAAAGGCATTGACGACGGCAAGGGCACCGACGGCGAGCCCGTCGGGCAGGACGATACTGCTCGTTCCGACGCCGCCCTTCATGGCCCTGGAGAGCTCGAACAGCTTTCCTACCGTTGCCCCCGTACCGGCGCCGACACTTCCTTCCGCAACGGACTCGGAGGCGTTGCAACATGCCTCGTATCCCATGTCCGGCGTTGGACGCGTCCTTGGGTTACCGAAAAACAGGTCGAAAATGACGGCTGTCGGAACTATGGGGATCCTTGCTAGACCAACATCGAAACCGACGTTCCTCTCCTCTAAATAGCGCACCACACCGGTGGCTGCATCGAGGCCGAAAGAACTCCCCCCCGAAAGAAGAACGGCATGGACCTCCTCTACGATATGGCTGAGGTTGAGCGCGTCTACCTGACGGGTGCCCGAAGCGCTGCCCCTGACATCGAGGCCGCAAACGGCACCGTTCTCCACGAGGATTACAGTGCAGCCCGTGTATCCGACCACGTCGGAAGCGTGGCCGATCTTGATGCCTTCAATATCGGTTATGGCGTTCAGCACCGTAAAAAAGTACCAGAAGGGTTTTTTGTTGTCAATCCGTCGGCCCGCCGTTTAGGTTCCGAGACTTCTCCTCGTTCTCCTCCCTGAGGTCCGCCTTCAGCTTCTCCACAACCTGCCGCAGCCGTTGATCCTTAATGGAAAGTATCTGGCAGGCCAGGATTGCCGCATTCTTCGCCGCATCGATGCCCACAGCGGCAACAGGGACCCCCGGCGGCATCTGGACAATGGAGAGCAGGGCATCTACGCCCCGCAAAGGGCCTCCCCCACCGGGTACACCGATGACCGGCAGCGTCGTGTGGGCGGCTATGATCCCAGGCAGATGGGCGGCCATGCCCGCCATGGCGATGATGACCTCAAACCCCCTGTCGCGGGCGGTTCTGGCATACTCCACCGTTTTCTCGGGGTTCCGGTGTGCCGACGAGATGTCGACAACAAAGTCAACGCTCTGGTCCCGGAGAAACCTGAGGCCCTTCTCCATGGAAGGGAGGTCGGAGTCGCTTCCCAAAAGGATGAGGATGCGGGGCGCGGGCATGTAAATCCTCCTTAGGCGCAAGGGTATGGGATAGGCCATTATCATACACAAAAGAGCCGGCCATTGCCACGGGAACTTTATCCCCTGAGCATGACCGCGATCCGGCACGGTATGGACCGCGGCGACAGTTCGAGGCTTCAGGGTCGAGAGGGACGATAGTGTCGGCACCGAAGACGCGCATTGCACAAAGATGGAAAAGCGGGATAGAATGAACGGCGTGGTCCACGGGGACCTGAGCCTCCCCCGCGGCACGCTGCGGGGGACCATTTAGATTGACATTGGCTTGCAGCCATGGAGGGGACATAGTTGGCAAGACTGGAGGAACTGATAGATCAGATACCTCTTTTCGGCGGGCTTCCCAAATTGCAGCGGACGAGGCTGGCAGCGCCGGCTGTCCGAAAGCGCTTCCAACGGGGGGAGCTGATCTTCTCCGAGGGTGAGTCGGCCCGGGGGTTCTTCGTTGTGCTCAAGGGTCGGGTCAAGGTATTCAAATTGGGACAGGAGGGGAAGGAACAGATCCTCCACATCATCGAGAAGGGTGAGCCCTTTGGGGAGGTGCCCGTCTTCGAGGGCACGTCATTTCCCGCACACGCCGAGGCGCTGCAGGAAACAGAGATCCTCTTTCTCCCCCGCGAGGCGTTCATCTCCCTTATTCGCGAGGACCCGTCTCTCTCCATGAACATGCTTGCCATCTTGTCGCGCCGCCTCAAACAGTTTACGGTTCTTGTGGAGCATCTTTCCCTGAAGGAGGTGCCACAGCGGCTTGCTGCCTTCATGCTCTACCTCGCCGAAAGCCGGAAATCGACCGGAGGGACGGTAGACCTCGACATTACAAAGGGTCAGTTGGCCAGCCTCCTCGGTACCATCCCCGAGACTTTATCAAGGATTCTCTCCAGGATGGTCGGTCAAGGACTCCTGCGCATCGAGGGGCGGAAGATTGCCATTCTCGACCGGGAGGCCATGAAGGCTCTCGCCGAAGGCGGCAGGCTTCTCTCCTGACGTCCATTACGCAAAGAGGGCGCCACAAAAAGCCTTTTCCCCAATGGACCCCTTACGACGAACGGCTTTTTTTTCGCGCCCGTAGAAAAGCCTTGCAAAACTCGCCGCAATGGATAAAATTAAGGAATGTAACTGTCGGCTTGGCTTGGGATATTGTAAAAATCAATGTAAAAGAGCTCTGAAAGGGGGAACAGTCATGAAACGATGTATATGGGTTGTAGCCCTTTGTCTGGTCGTACTTTGTGCCGGTACGGCCCAGGCGGGGATTGACTTTCTTCAGTCACGCACCTTTCCCGTAGGCACGCTTGTCATTCCACTCGACGACAAGATGCCTCTCGCCGAGAGAATAAACGCCCTCGGCATGCTGTACAACCTGAACAAGCAAGGCGTCACCTACTACAGGATCATCCAGCCCCCGGGCCCTGCGGTGATGAAGACAAACCTCTATCCTGGCGGCACCTCTTTTGCCGGTGGACCGGCCCTTGTTGAGGGGGCCATTCCACTGGTCGTGCAGGCCATGTATCCCGGCGTCATGCCCTCCGTTCAGACCCTCACCGAGGCTTTCTCCTCGGACATGGTCCTTGGGGCCGTCACAGCGCCGAAAATCTTTCTCATTAAGAATCAGGAAATAGATTACGGCATGATCCAGAATGAGTTGACTGCCATGAAGGTCGACTATGACTGGGCCTACAACATGACCGTAGCGGCCGACCCCACGATCATGGATTCCTACGACCTCATTATAGACGATTGCCCGGGATTCGGAGGTTATCCGTGGGAGATACCTCAGAACGTCATTGATTACATGCGGGCGAAGGTTGAGGTCGAAGGCGCCAAGATCAAGTTTACAGACATAGCCTTGAAGGACATGGTTGCCGCTTTTCCCGGTTTTGTGACCATCGGACCGAATACTGAGGCTACCTGGCCCTTTACCATTGATGTTGATCCTTATTCACTTGAACCGGGAAAGGGTGAAAGTCTCAGCCAGTTTTACGGCCCGAACCCGGTCGGTGTTTGGACAAAAGTAAAAGGCTACACCATGGTTCAGAATTTGCAGCCGACGATCGTCCGGACGCTCATGTTCTCAAATGCCTATGGCATTCCGCCGGCATACCGCATTGCTGCCGCGTACTGGCCTTTCGGTAAGGGCCTTGTCGAGGGCTATGCCTACCACGTAAACCCTCAAGAGCAACCCGACGTCGCCGACAGAACGGTACTCACCATGCTCCTTGCCGACAACTTCATTCTGAAACAGCAGATTACCCCTCCGAGCTGTACCTTGTCGGCCAATCCGACAGTAATCGATAAAGGCAGCTCATCTACCCTGACGTGGACATCGACAAATGCCACCAGCGCCGTCATCGATCACGGAGTAGGGTCGGTGACACCCGTCGGCGGAGGCTCCACCTCCGTATCGCCGACGGCCACAACATACTATACCATGACGGTCTACGGCCCTGATGGGACGGCTACGTGTCACGCAAACGTAGAGGTTCGCGACGTGAACCCGACGTGCTCGCTCCAGGCAAACCCCGGTACCATCAACCCCGGCGGCTCCTCCACATTGACCTGGACGTCGACAAACGGGGTCAGCGCAGCAATTACGCCGACGCCCGGTTCCGTGCCTCTGAATGGGTCCACCTCCGTGTCGCCAGCCTCAACGACGACCTACACCTTGACCGTTACGGGCGCACCCGGGACGACGCCCGCCGTCTGTCCCGCCACGGTTACCGTCAACGCACCTCCCACCTGCACACTGACAGCCGATCCGACTGCAATGCCCAGGGGCCAATCATCGCTTCTTACCTGGACATCAACAAACGGCACAAGCTGGAACATATCGCCGGGCATCGGATCGGTGCCGGCTAACGGAAGCGGGCTCGTTGCGCCGCTGACGACGACGACCTATACCTTTACCGTCGTCGGCCCCGCAGGAACGGCAGTCTGCCCCGCCACGGTGACGGTCTATCAGCCGCCGGAATGTCTCTCCTTTACGGCAACTCCGGGCGAAATCTTTGAGGGCGATTCATCGACCCTCGCATGGAATACGAGCAACGCAACAACGGCGAAGATAACGCCTGATGGCAGCGCCGTAGCACTTCCGGGCGGAAGCAAAATCGTTTCACCGGCCTCCACGACTACCTACGTCCTTGATCTCACCGGGCCGGGTGGATCAGCCTCCTGCCCCGTCACCGTCACTGTCAATCCCAGACCGCCCTGCGTCAACTGTTACATGAACGGCGGCGGAAAGCTTTACGGCATCTTCATGGCACCCAACAGAAGTATGCTCATCGATTTCGGCTTCCTGCTCCATTGCGATCGCACAAAGAAGCCAAACTGGCTGAACGTGGTCTGGTACGATAAACCGAGCGGAATCACGAGGAACTTCCGCCTTACTGATATGACAAGTGTTGCCTGCACCGATAATCCCGCCTACCGGAACTATGGCGGGGCCGGTTTCGACACGCTCCAGGGCTCGGGCACAGGCACACTCAACTACTGGCCCGGCTACCGTGCCGAGTGGACGCTCACCGACATATCGGCAAGCGGTGTGGGCATACGCGACACCTTCTCGATCACGATTTACGATGCGATGAACAACAAGGTGCTCGAGGCGTCCGGTCCCGTCGTCGTCGGCGGCAACGCGGCGCACGGCCAATAAGACCCTTTGCAGAGGCTTCCAGGGGAGGCACAAGCGTGCCTCCCCAATTTTTTTAAAAAAAAGCTTGCAAATTTTCTCATAATAGATAAGGATTATAGGTAGTGTTTTATGTTCCCTTTGGTGAACGGGGATATTAATGCTAAATTAGGGGGAAAAGAATGAAAAAGGTAGGCATTTTCGTCATAGGCTTATTCCTGATGGTTTTGTGTGCAGGCTCGGCGTTGGCAGCAGACAGCTTTGAGAGCCGCACGTTTCCCGTCGGCGCCGTCGTCATCCCTGTCGATGATAAACAGTACGATGCCGGGGCGCTGGATGTAAAGGTTTACGGACTCCTTCACATGTTGTCGCGGAAGGGCATAACCTTTTTCCGCATTGTGGAGGATGAGTCCCTTCCTGCGGACGCAGGCAACGCCCTTCTGTTCACCGACTTCTGTCCCGGCGGATGCTATTACAGAGGCGGCCCCTTCGTCGTCCTGTCTCCCATCCCTGCAGACGTTCTGGCCGCGTTTCCTACAGTTGAGTGGGACACCCTTACGGCCGCCTTCACCTGGAACGAGGTTGTACGCGTAAGCCTGGTGCCGAAAATCCTGGTTATCCAGCCCACCGATGAAGTATCACCGCCGCTCCAGCGACTCTATGACAAGACGGATCTTCTTCTCAACCAGATGGGAATACCCTACGGCACCGGCTACGAGGTTGCCACCACCGCCCAGGTTCAGACGAACCCGGCGATGCTCTTCAGCTACGGGGTAGTGGTGGACGATTGCTCCGGCTGGGAGGGATACATTGACCCGCCTTTTACGCCCCTCATGAGCCCCTTTTTCGAGGAGTTCGTTTCTGAGAGAGGCGGAGAGCTTATCTACACGGACATCAGCCAGTACGATCTGGTGTGGACCTTCCTGGACGTTCAGGGCTGGATGTACATTTACAACAACGCAGCGGTCGACACCACGTACCCGTTCACGGTCCATCCGGAAGCAACCTTCATAGGCCAGTATTCCGGTCCTCTCAGCGTTCCGATCTACACGGAGAGCTACGGTGCCATGGTGTCCGACACCCCCTCGCCGTTCCAGGGTACCACGCTCCTGGACAGCCTCCAGTATCCGGCATTAGACCCCTACACCTTACTGCCCGTTAGCATTCATGCCTACGCCAACTTCTACTTCCCTCGCGGAAAAGGCATTATTCAGTCCATGGGCTACCATACGTGGAATGTGAATACCCCCCCGGTGACGATTCCACAGGAGTCGTACAACCTGGTATGGCAGTTTTTGGCCAACAAGCTCTTTCACCCGCCCGTTCCCGGCTGTGAATGCTGCACCATGGGCGGCGGCGGTAAGCTCTGGGGCAAGTATGCGCCTACCAAGAAGACCATGTTCGTGGACTACGCCATTAACCTGCACTGCGACTACGAGGCGAAGCCCAACGTCCTGACGGTCCAGTGGGGCGCAAACAACCGCTTCACGCTGACCGAACTGACCCAGTCTTTCTGCAGCGACAATCCCGACTACGTGAACGGAACCCGAAACATTCCCTTCGATACCATCGAAGGCGCAGGCATCGGCAAATATAACTTCATTATGCCGGGCTACAAGGTCTTCTTCAAGTTCATGGACACCGCCCAGGTGGGCAAAAGGGATTGGGGTTACATCCGCATCGAGAGCCCGACCGGACAGCTCATGCTCGAGGCATCCGGGTACCTGTCGGCGGGTGGCCATGCGTCCTATAATTGCCGCAAGGCGGCATTCAAGTAGCAGTCTTCTCTGCCTGGCACTCAAGGGGAGGCAAAGGCCTCCCCTTTTTTTGCTTGATTGTATACCGAATCCTCTTACCTGGACCGCGGTCCACGCCAATCCATTTTTTTCGCGCCCCAGGCCGGGTGAGAGGCTACAAATTTCTTGCAAATTCTTTCCCAATGGTTGAATATAAAGGAACGGACGATAGATTATGGACACCATCAAAGAGTTGAAGATCACCATTCTGTGCGACAACGTGGTGGGAAATCTGCGCGGGGTAGGAGAGCACGGGTTTGCGGCCTACGTGGAAACGAGCCATGGCAGCTACCTTTTCGACACCGGCTCGGGCTACGGAATCCTTCACAATGCACTCCTCTTCAAAAAAAGCCTGGACCACATAGGGGCTGTCGTGCTGAGCCACGGTCATTACGACCATACGGGCGGCCTACCTGTCGCTGTCGAAGCGGCCTCTCCAGTGACCGTCTATGCGCACCCCGCCGTATTCGACAAGAAGTTTCGAATTCCCAAGGAGGGCGAAGGTGGTACCCGCAGGTTCATCGGCATGCCTCACCGTCGCATGATGCTCGAATCCCTCGGCGCATCCTTTGACCTCAGCCGGCAGTTCCGCGAACTGGCCCCCGGTGTGTTTATGACGGGCGAGATCCCCAGGATATCGGACTTCGAGAGGGGTGAAGATCGCTTTCACGCGAAGCGGGGTGATGTCTTTGTCTGGGATGATGTGCCTGACGATCAGGCCCTGATTCTCAATACGGAGCGGGGCACCGTCGTTCTCATGGGCTGCGCACACGCCGGCATTGTCAACACGCTGGCTTACGTCCGGGATACGCTGAAAGTTGACAGGTTTCTCGCTGTCATAGGCGGCACACACCTGGGCATGAGCGGTGAGGAGCAGGTCGCGGCCTCCGTGACTTCGCTCAAACAGATGGATATAGCCCATCTCGGTGTGGCACACTGCACAGGTGTTTCTGTCGCCCACCGGCTCATGACCGAGCTGGGTGACCGGTGCTTCTACGCCTCTGTAGGCAGCACATTTACCGCCTGATGCCCTCTGTGGTCTCATTTCAAACGTTCCTCGATACTCTTACATTTCTAAAGGGAGGTTTGCGCCAATGGCTGCCGTAGAAACGATCTTTGACGATGGTATCTTTACAATTACCCTTAATAGACCGGAAAAGAAGAA
Organism: uncultured Pseudomonadota bacterium; assembly: GCA_964651435.1. Lineage (GTDB taxonomy): Bacteria > Desulfobacterota > Syntrophorhabdia > Syntrophorhabdales > CAYQXL01 > CAZYVU01. The sequence continues at coordinate 51,341 of CAZYVU010000012.1, read as the reverse complement.
TGCAATGGACCAGGAGCTACTCGACGGGCTTTACGCGGCCCTGACGGACGCACAGAAAAGGGGGGCGGGTATCGTTGTAATCCGCGGAGCCGGCAAGGCTTTCTGTTCGGGAGGCGACATCCTTGCCTTCAGGTCCGCCGACGACGCAGAGTCTCTCATAGACAGCGAGGCGGAGGTGTTGCACCGAAGCATCAAGCTGATACGGAACATTGGTGCCATCGTTGTTGCCGTCATCGAAGGAGTGGCTGTTGGTGCAGGGGTCGGACTTTCTCTTGCCTGTGACCTGACCATTGCCTCGGCATCGGCCGTCATGAATATGGGGTACCGGAGAATCGGGCTGACGCCCGACGGGGGCGGCAGCATACTTCTGCCGCGCATAGTCGGCGCCAAGCGTTTCAGCGAATACTACCTCTTGTCCGGCAACATCACGATGGCTGAGGCGAAGGACCTCGGCCTTGTCAACATCGTATGCAGTAACGAAGAGATGGAGGGGCGCCTCGGCGAGCTTCTCAAAAGCCTTAAGGCCCTGCCCATGGAGACGGTGGCGCCCTTCAAGGAGCTCGTCAACCGGGCCCTTTACGGCGGACTTGAGGGGCACCTCGATAGGGAAAAACATTACGTAGCCCGCTTCGCCGCCAAACCGCTTTTTAAACAGCGCCTCGACGAATTCTTCAGCAAGAAGAGATAGTTAGTGAAGACGGCATATCTTGTTGCCATTCTCGTCTACATCGCCATTCTCTGGCTTACGGGCATCCTGGTAACAAGGCGTTCGCGATCATCCGAGGCATACCTGCTTGCCTCCAGGGAGCTCTCGGGCACCCTCATCTCCGTCCTCGTGGCGGGAACCTGGATAGGGGGCGTCTCCATCGTGGGCATGGCCCAGGGTGCCTACATTCACGGCATGAGCGCCCTCTGGTTCCAAATGGGCGTTTGGGTAGCCATGTGTGTCACGGCCCTTCTTCTCCAGCGCATCCTTGCGACACGGAAGACCTATTCCATCCTCGACGTCGTCGGCAACCTATACGACCGAAAAACGGCCCGTCTCGCCGGTCTCATGCAGCTTCTCTTCTCCGTTTGGGTGGTGACCATGCAGATCGTCGGCGGGGGCGCAATCCTCTCCGTAATTTTGCAAGGGCAGGTTTCCTTTCAGTGGGGCATGGTCCTGACGGCTCTCGTGTTTACCCTCTATAACGTCATGGGCGGCTTTACCGCAACGGCCTACACGAACCTCATACATATCGCCGCCATCTTCGTGGGCATTTTTGTGGGCGGCATCTATGTTATAGCGAACACGGGCTCCCTCACGGCCATGTCCAATGAGGGACACTACTTTACCATCTTCGGCGACCTTGGGCCGGCCCAGGCACTGAGCTGGGCCTTTATCAACTTTACCCTCGGCGTCCTGGCGCAACCCGTCATCAACACCGCATCCTCGGCCCGCACCATGGCCGACGGCAAGAGAGGCATTCTCATCGGAAACATTCTGGCCATTCCCGTCGTCGTCATGGCCGCACTGTCGGGCATCGTCGCCAGGCACATCTTTCCGAACATTCCCTCGCTCAGCGCCATGCCTTCCCTTCTTGGCCTATTGCCTCCTTTCGTCGCCATCCCGTTCTTGATCAGCATGTGGGCACCTCTCATGAGCTCGGGAAGCCCCTTTCTCATGGGAGCGACGACCCTTGCCGTGAAGGGGTACATAGCCCCCGGGCTCAAGATCACCGATGACCGCATCCTCCTCGTTGTATCCCGCCTCACAACGCTCCTCATCGGGGCCGTCTCGCTCCTGCTGGGATTTTTTGTCAAGGAGATCCTTCGCGAGGTCACATGGCTTGCCGTCTTTCTGAGCGCTATCGTATACACCGTATTCCTCGGCTGGACAGGAATAAAGATTAGAAGCGGCTATGCATTTACAACCCTTGCGGGAACCATTGTTATCGTTCTTCTTTCCTTCATCACCGGCTTCCACAAGGCACTGCACCCCATCTGGCCCGTCACTGCCTTTGCGGCCCTTGTCATGGGTGCGGGTTACGTCTCGGCACGGAAAGGAGGAACCTGAGTATGGAGTCAGGCAGCCCCCCCTGGGGAAAATGGTTTGTCCTTCACGATGCCCCCGACTTCAAGGTGAAACGCATCGAGGTGGCCCCCGGCCGGCGCCTGAGCTACCAGAAGCATTTTAGGCGAAACGAGCGCTGGGAAGTGATCAGGGGAAAAGCGAAGGTTACACTCGACGGCGTTGACATCTTCCTGGGGCCGGGAGACGGTATTACCATTCCCGTGGAGGTCCTGCACAGGGTCGAAAGTGTGGGTCCCGGAGATCTTGTCTTCGTCGAGATCCAGCGCGGAGACTACTTCGGAGAGGACGACATCGTCAGGGTGGAAGACGATTACGGCAGAGGTCCTTAGGCAGGCCGGCGCCGCATCATGCCAACCATGAAAGAATAAGGGGTTGCAATCACCGATCGCAACCCCTTATATGTTCCTTGGTGCGCGGTCACCCTACCCTTTGCCCCTCGCTCGATCCTTTCGCCGGATCGAGAGGTGACCGCCTCTTCTCCCGGCCGGACTATGTCGGCGACATGCTGGAAAGCTCCTTCTTGAAGGACCAGTAGTAAACCGCGCCGATGAAGATGAAGCCGCCGACTATGTTCCCGATGGTGACGGGGATAAGATTCCAGTAAATGAACTGTCCCCATGTTACGTTGGCGCCGACCATCATTCCTGCAGGGATAAAATACATATTGGCTACACTGTGTTCAAACCCCGACGACACGAATGCCATAATGGGAAACCAAATGCCGAAGAATTTTCCGATCATGTTCTTTGATGCAATAGCGAGCAGAATGGCCACGTTCACCAGAAGGTTGCAGGCAATGCCCTTCATGAACGCAGACCACAGTCCGGCACCGCCGGCCGCCATATAGGGTAACACCTTAGCCTCGGCGATGGTAATGGCGTTCTGACCAAAGGCGGTCACCTCCGGCAGGCCGCCCTTGCTCAAAGGACCCACCGACATGAGGTATGCCCAAAAGATAGATCCTACAAAGTTTCCAATGTAGACCCAGAACCACGCGTTAAACACCTTGGCCCATGTTGACTTCTTCTGGAAAACCGCCATGGGGATCAGCATCGTGTCACCCGTGAAGAGCGACATGCCTGTCAAGACAATCGTTATGAGGCCCACAGGGAAAACCGTTCCCGATATGAGCGATTTGATGCCCGGCACCGTCGTGCCCGTTGAACAGACTGTGGCAAGCGCACCACCGACGGCAATGAATAGCCCCGCCATGAATGCACGTACAAGATAGTTACCCGCTGTCAGATTTGCTTTGTACTTGCCCGCATCCCCCGCGAGCTGTACGATTTCAACCGGTTTGTTCGCCATACCCCTCCTCCTTCGTCATGTTTTTGGCCGTATTTTACGGCGCTATCTTCTCAACCTTACAGGCGCAAACTTTGTATTCCGGTATCTTACAGAGAGGATCCAAGGCATCGTTCGTCAAGACATTGGCACAAGCCTCGAAGAAATGAAAGGGGACAAAGACGACGTTCGGTTTCGTCTTTTCCGTCACCCTCGCCTTGATTCGAATGCTGCCCCGCCTCGATGAGACGGATACAACCTCGCCGTCTTCGATGTTCAGGTTCCTGGCATCGTTTGGGCTTACCTCTATGTATCCTTCGGGAACATTCTCGTCAAGGATCCGTGAGTTGCGGCTCATCGTTCCCGTATGGAAATGATCCAGCAGGCGGCCGGTCGTCAGTATGAGCGGGTACTCGACGTCCGTTCCCTCGGCAGGCGGCGTGTACTCAACGGCGGTAAAGAGGCCGAGCCCTCTCGTGAACCGGTCCTTGTGCAGGTATTGTGTACCCGGGTGCCCTTCCGTCGGGCAGGGCCACTGCAAGAGCTCCTTCTCGATCCTTTCATATGTGATGCCTGCGTAGGAAGGCGTCACCGCCCTCAACTCCTCAAATATGTCTTGGGCCTTGCCGTAGCTCCACTGGGCCCCCATCCTCTTCGCCAACTCGGTGACGATCCACCAGTCATCCTTCGCCTCTCCCGGCGGCGGAAGAACCCTGTGCATGGGCTGGACCCGCCTTTCCGTATTGGTGGCCGTGCCCTCCTTTTCGAGGAAGGCTGCGCCGGGCAGCACCACATGGGCATACTGGGCCGTCTCAGTGAGGAAAATGTCCTGAACCACGAAGAGCTCGAGGGACTGCAAGGCCTCGATTACATGGTGCTGGTTCGGGTCCGAAACGACAGGGTTCTCTCCCATGGCGAAGATGGCCTTCACATTTCCCGCAATAGCCTGGTTAAACATCTCCATCAAGGTCAGGCCGGGTTTTGCGGATAGACCGGAGGCCTCCCAGGCCTTCTCGAACTTCGCCTTGTTCTCTTCCGTCGTCACCGGCTGATAGGCGGTAAACACGTTCGGCAGGGCCCCCATATCGCAGGCGCCCTGGACGTTGTTTTGTCCGCGCAGCGGGTTGACGCCGCCGCCGGCCACCCCAAGGTTGCCAAGCAACATCTGCACGTTTGCCGTCGATTTCACGCCATTCACGCCCGACACAAACTGTGTTATCCCCATGGAATAGTAAAGCGCCATAGGCTTCATTGCGGCCATGAACCGGGCGGCATCGACAATGTCCTGCGGCTTGTCGAGCCCGCAGATTTCAGCCACGTAGGCCGGGGTATACTTTTCGAGAACCTTCGCAAGCTCATCGAAGCTCTCACACCGCGAATCGACATATTCCTTATCGTAAAGTCCTTCCTTCACGATGACGTGCATAAAGCCGTTCAGGATTGCGATGTTTGTACCCGGGTTGATGGGAAAGTAGTAGTTCGCATATTTTGCAAGCTCAATCCTTCTGGGATCGACCACTACGAGCCCTTTGCCGTGGTTGATGACCTGGTTTTTAATCATAGAACCCATAACGGGGTGATTCTCCGTCGTGTTGGAGCCGATGACCAGGTAGCCTGCGGAGAGCGGTATCTCGCGGATGGAATTGGTCATTGCACCGGAACCGAACACAGTCGCCAGACCGGCGACGGTTGAGCTGTGTCAGAGGCGGGCGCAGTGGTCTATATTATTGGTACCGATGACGGAACGAACGAATTTCTGAAGCAGGTAGTTCTCTTCGTTGGTGCACTTCGCCGAGGCAAGTGCCCCTATGGCGTCGGCACCATGGTCTTTCTTTATCTCCGATAGCTTTGCCGCCACGAGATCAAGGGCCTCATCCCACGTCGCCTCCTTAAAAACACCGCCCTTCTTTATCAGAGGGGTTGTAAGACGCTTCGGGCTCTGGACGAAGTCAAAGCCGAATCTGCCCTTGACGCAGAGCTGACCCAGGTTGGGGCCGTCCTGGTGACCCATGGCCTTGACGAGCTGCCCCTGGCTGTTCGTGTAGAAGTCAATCTTGCAGCCTACGCCGCAATAAATGCATATCGATGACTCCTTTTTGAGCTCCCAGTGGAGGCCCCTGCCCAGGACAGGCTGCAGGGTCAGCGCCCCCGTGGGGCACATTTGGGCGCAGGTCCCGCACTTGACACAACTCGATTCACCAATCAACTTGTCGTCGTCGGCTATTAGGCGCGTTTCGAAGCCCCTTTCGCTGAAACCCCAGACGTTGGAAACCTGGATCTCCTTGCAGGCCTTTACGCATCTCTGGCAGAGAATGCAACGGTACTCGTTCCGCTTGAGGGCGTTACTCGACTCCAGGTCAACGGTCCTCTCCCTGAGCGGCTTTCCAACCGGCGGCTTCACATCGTAGCGCGTTACGTATCGCTGGAGGAGGCAGTCGCCGCTTGCATCACAATAGAGGCAGTTATGGTCGCCGTCGGAGAGAAGCAGCTCCAGGATCCATTTCCGCATGGCGATGATGCCCTCGTCCTCCGTTACCACCGTCATACCGTCTACGGCGGGCTCCACACAGGACGCCCTGAGCATCCTGTTATCCACACGGACCAGGCAGATCCTGCAGGCACCGGTCTTGGAAATCCTGGGATGATAGCAGAGGAAAGGTATATCGATACCGTTTTCCAGCGCAACCTCGAGGACGGTCTGGCCCCTTCGCGCTTTCAGGGTTCGACCGTCAATGACGACAGTGATCTCGTTCATTTCTGCTCCCTCAATTTGGTCTTTGACGCAAGGAATCGCTGCAATCAGTCAGACAACCCTGCGGCTTGGCAGGAAAAATCCACCGCTCTCCGCCCCGCTTCCTTAGCATAATAATATCTAATGTACAACTTCAAGAAAAACTGTTACTTTTTTTTTACAGAGACTGTCCGCCGTGTGGAGAGGGGCAAAAATAAAGGCTTGAATTGATTTACAGAGAAAGAATATAATGTCAGCCGGGTCAATGCATGAATCTCAGAGAGATCAGAAACCTCCTCGGCGCCGAAGTTCTCTGCGGCGACCAGCTTCTCGATACAGAAATAGAGGATTGTTTCGCCTGCGATCTCATCAGTGAGATGCTCATCGCCCTCTCGCCCGGCGCCCTCCTCATTACATCCCTCACCAACGCCCACGTGCTCCACACCGTCCAAGTGATGGATGCAAGCGCCGTTCTCTTCGTAGAGGGAAAGAGGCCCGCCGAACAGGTCATACGATCGGGAGAGGCAAGCAGCATTCCGCTTCTTACGACGAAGCGTCCCATGTTCCATTGTTGCGGCCTCCTCTTTTCCAACGGGATGGCCACGGGTGAGGCGTTCCGGTGACGGCCCAACCTGTCCCCGATCGGCTGCAGTACGTCCCGCAGATCACAATCTGCTATGACATAGGCGAAAAAGACTTCTTCGTGGCAGGAGAATCCGCCTCCCGCGTCAAGAAGACCCTTCAGCAACTTGGATTGCGCCCGGACGTGATCAAGAAAGTGGCTATCGTCATCTATGAGGCCGCTATGAATGTGGCCATTCACGGCAACCACGGGACTTTGAAGATACAGATAGACCCCGAAGTGATCCACGTGGAAACGGAGGATCAGGGGCCGGGCATTCCCAACATTGAATTAGCTATGCAGGAGGGATACTCAACCGCTTCCCACGAGGTGAGGGAACTCGGTTTCGGCGCAGGCATGGGCCTTCCCAACATCAAACACTGCTCCGATGATTTGTTCCTCGACTCACAGATCGGCAAGGGTACGCTGCTGCGTGCAAAGATATATCTGTCACCACCTCACTGATTCCCGAGAGGGAGGAGTTGATGGCCCAGTACTTTCATTCGGTCACCCTCGATGTAGAAAAATGTAAAGGCTGCACTAACTGTATCAAGCGTTGTCCTACCGAGGCCATTCGTGTTCACGACGGCAAGGCAACGATCATGGAGGAACGGTGCATCGATTGCGGGGAATGCATTCGGCACTGCCCGAACCACGCAAAGATTGCTCTTACCGATACCATGGAGAGGCTGCGAGACTACAAGTACAGAATCGCCTTGCCGGCACCCTCATTTTTTGGTCAGTTCAAGGAGCACCAGCCCATCGAGGATATCCTCGCCGCCTTTCTGAAGCTCGGATTTGACGCCGTCTTCGAGGTGGCCGTGGCGGCGGAGGTGGTAGGCTATCTCGTACACCAGCATCTAATCTCCGGGGCTGCAAAGAAACCGCTTCTCTCTTCCGCCTGCCCCGCCGTCGTTAGGCTCCTGCAGACCAAGTTTCCCGATCTCTTGGCCCATGTGGCCCCCGTGCTCTCGCCGATGGAGGTAGCGGCCCGCCTCGCCAAGGAGGAGGCTGTCGCCAGGACGGGGGTGGCCTACGAGGAGATCGGCGCCTTCTTCATCTCCCCCTGCGCTGCCAAAGTAACGGAAATGAGAAACCCCACCAACACACGAAGAAGCGCCGTCAACGGGGTCATCGGCGCCAACCTCTTTTACAAGGACATTATCAAACACTTGAACCACCGAAACATCGAACCGAGGGAGAGACCCCTCCAGAGGGCCACAAACTTGGGCATGGCCTGGGGTTACGTCACGGGCGAGTCAAGGAATGTCGATGCGCCGACGACCCTTGCCGTCGGCGGAATCCAGAATGTCATCAGCCTCCTCGAGGAGATCGAGCTCGGCGAGCTGAAAGAAGTCGATTTCATAGAGCTTCAGGCGTGTTTGGGTGGGTGCGTAGGTGGTCCGCTGAACATTCAGAATGTATTCGTCGGGCGGGTGCGCCTCCGTGACCTTGTCAAGAAGTATGGAACAAAGGAACCATACTTCGATGCGATCGCCCTCCAAAAGGTACTAAGGCAGGGGCACTTCGAGGCCACCGACCCTATCCTTCCGAGAAGGGTCCTGACCTTGGACGAAGACGTCGCCCAGGCGCTCATGAAGATAGAGCGGATCGAGAAAATCACCGAGGGGCTTCCGGGCCTCGATTGCGGCGCCTGCGGCTCACCGAGCTGCCGGGCCCTTGCCGAAGACATAGTCCGGGGCATCGCCTTTGAGACGGACTGCGTCATCAATCTTAGGGAACGCGTCAAGACGCTGGCAGAAGAGATTCTGGACCTTGCCCGGATAATGCCCCACGCCATGTCCGGCAGCGTACACAAGAAGGATGAGGAGCCGGGAGAATAGCCTCGGAAATTGGTTGACCTTACGGAGGACAGCATGACTGTGGATAGATTAGTTAAGGAACTGGGGCTCGGAATCCTCACGGCGGGGATCAACTTGGACAGGGCTGTTCGCTCCGGGTATGTGTCGGACCTTCTTTCGGACGTCATCGCAAATATAGAAGAAGACGCTGTCTGGATCACAATCCAACGACACATTAATATTCTCGGGGTAGCCAAGCTCAAGGACGTTGCCGCGATCATCGTTCCGCGGAGCCTCCAGGTAGAGCAGGCGGTCGTGGAGAAGGCCACAGAGCAGGACATCGCCCTTCTCAGCGCCCAACAGGGGGCCTTTGACCTTTGCGGCTTGGTCTACAACGCTCTCAAGCGGGACCGGGGCGAGTGACGGGCCTCTTCTGCGATCTCCACATACACTCCACACTGTCCCCCTGCGGCGCCCTTGAGATGTCCCCAAGCAATATTGTTGCGCGAGCCAAAGAGGTAGGGCTCGATGTGATCGCCCTTGCGGACCACAACATGACGGAGAATTCGCTTGCAGCCCACATGCTGGGCCGACAGGCGGGGGTATCGGTGCTCTTCGGCATGGAACTGCAGACCGAGGAGGAAGTGCACGTGCTCGCCATTTTCGACAATTTCGAGATCGCCATGGCCTTTCAGGAGGAGATCTACTCCCTCCTTCCTGTGGTGGAAAACGATGTCGATTTCTTCGGCGATCAGGTCGTCGTCGACGCAGACGACGAGATTGTCAGGTTCGAAAGCAGGCTTCTGCTCAACTCGGCACAGATTTCCATCTCCAACGCCTCGTCCCTGGTGAAAGCCCGCGGCGGGCTTGTCATACCTTCCCACATCGACAGCCCCACTTTCAGCATCCTCAGTCAACTCGGCTACATACCCGACGATCTGCCCTTCGACGCCCTTGAGGTGCGCCATCCCGAGAAGCTGGACGCTGTCAGGCCCCTTGTCGCAAACCGAACGCTGCCTTTCGTTACCTTCTCCGATGCCCACTACCTGAAGGACATCGGCAGAAAGAGAATCCGGCTGGCCCTGGATGGGCCGGAATGCCGAGCCATCGAAGAGGCGCTCAAGGCGCTGACCGATGACAGCCATCTTTTCTACGGACCACAAGCATGGGCGTCAAAGGAGTCCGGGCCATGATGGAGGAACTCTCGGCCCACATCCTCGACCTGGTCACCAACTCGCTTCGCGCCGGGGCCCAAAATATCCTCGTGTCCGTTGAGCGGAACGAAGACGGATCCCTCCTCACCATAACGGTAAAGGACGATGGCGTGGGCATGGACGAGGAGACGCAGAAGCGCGTCCTGGATCCCTTTTTCTCCACCAAGGCAGGGCGCAAGGTGGGGCTTGGCGTGCCGCTTCTCAAGGGCACCGCCGAGACAACGGGTGGGGCCTTTTCTCTGTCGAGCAAAAAGGGAGCCGGCACGGAGATACGGGCATCTTTCGACGCCGGCCACCCCGACCTCCCACCACTGGGTAATCTGAAAGACACCATCTTTGTCCTCATCGTCGGCAATCCGGAAGTGAACTTCCTGTTCCGGTATCGTGACCATGAAAAGGACTTTTTTTTGGACGTCAAAGAGGTTCGGGAGGTGCTCGACGGCGTTCCCCTAAACCACCCGGAAGTCATCAATTTTCTCCATAAATACCTTGACGAACATATCTGATTCAAGTAGATTACAGTAGCCTTTAAGGAGGGTTACCGATGAACTTAGAAGAACTTCGAAAGATCAGAGAAAAGGCACAAAAGGACGTCGAGCTTCGCCAGAAACAGGCAAGAATTCGGATCGTTGTCGGCATGGGGACGAGCGGGATCGCTGCGGGGGCCAGAGAGGTTTTGCGGACCTTCGTCGATGAAATCGGAAGGCGTAACCTTTCCGATGTAATTGTAACCCAGACGGGAGAAAAGGGACTTGCCTCCCAGGAGCCGCTTGTCGAGGTCTTCGAGGAGGGCAAGCCGACCGTCGTTTACGGGAACGTGAACGCCGAGAAAGCGAAGAGGGTCGTCGTAGAGCATATCGTCAACGGCAACCCCGTAACCGAGTTCGCTCTCGAAGTTGTATAAGGGGGGAGGAAGGTGGACAGACAGGCGGTTATCAAGAGATTCGGGGCAAGCTTAGACAACATCCTCTACATCCTTCACGACCTTCAAGACAACAATCCTCAGCGCTATCTGGCAAAGGATGACATCAAGCTTTGCGCCGACTACCTGAGGGTTCCCTATAGTTATGTCCATAGCGTGGCGAGCTTCTACACGATGTTCAGCCTCAAGCCGAGAGGCCGGAACCTGATCCGGCTCTGCGATTCGCCGCCCTGCCACCTCATGGGGTCGCAGTCGCTTCTCGATTACCTCACATCTGCGCTTGGCGTTAAGGTGGGAGAAACGACGAAAGACGGCGTTTTCACTTTGGAACTGACAAGCTGTCTCGGTGCATGCGGGGTCGCACCAGCCATGATGCTGAACGATGAGATGTTCGGCAATCTGACACCGGAAAAGGTTGACGCCATACTCGACAGGAGGAGAAGAGAGCCATGAACCTGGTGAGAAACCATGTGTTGATAGGTATAGATGCCGGTACCATTATGGCCGGCGCGAGGGCTGTCGAGAAGGCCTTTGTGGAAGAAATAGCGCGGCAGGGGCTTTCCGATGAGATTGCCGTGCTTGAGACAGGGAGTATGGGCACCACGGACAAGGGCGTGGTGGTGGTAGTCTATCCGGAGGGTATCTACTACGCCAATGTGACCCCCCGGGATGCACAAGAGATTGTCGAAGAGCATCTCTTAAAGGGTCGCCCAGTCAAGCGCCTGACGCTTGCTGAAGCCCCTAAACAGGGCGTGGTAAGAAAGGAAAAAGCAGGCCTCTTGCGCGAGCAGCCGAGGATTGTTCTTCGAAACAGCGGGATCATCAACCCCGAGAGTATCGATGAATATATTGCCGCCGAAGGCTACGAGGCTATCGCCAAGGCCGTCACATCGATGACCCCCGAGGAGGTCATTGCAGAGGTGAAGGCCTCAGGCCTTACCGGCAGGGGCGGCGCTTCGTTCTCTACGGCCATGAAGTGGGAGTTCGCCAGGAAGGCCGCCGGAGATCTTAAGTACATTGTCTGTAACGCCGACGAGGGGGAGCCGGGCACGTTCAAGGACAGGCTCATCCTTGAGGGAGATCCGCAGAAGCTGATCGAAGGCATGCTCATCGCCGGGTATGCGGTCGGCGCGAGCCAGGGTTTTGTCTATATCAGGGGCGAGTATGCCCTTTCCATAGAGCGGCTCGAGAGTGCCATTGGGGAAGCCCGCAACTACGGGCTTCTGGGCACCGACATCTTTGAAAAGGGGTTCAGCTTCGACATTACCGTAATGAAAGGCGCAGGCGCCTATGTGTGCGGAGAGGAAACGGCCCTTATCGAGTCTCTGGAGGGAAAAAGGGGTCATCCGCGCAACAAGCCACCCTACCCCGTGACGGAAGGGCTCTGGCAGAAACCAACGGTCGTGAACAACGTCGAGACCCTGGCAAACGTCCCTGAGATTATCAGGAACGGCGCCGCATGGTTCAAGACTTACGGCACCGACAAGTGTCCGGGCACCAAGGTTTATACGATTATCGGCAAGGTGGCCACACCGGGGCTCATCGAGGCTGAAATGGGCACCCCGTTGAGGGACATCATCTTCGAATACGCCGGCGGCATTAAGGACGGCAAGAGATTCAAAGGCGCCCTCGTTGGGGGCGCGGCCGGGGCATTCCTTGGGCCGGACATGCTGGATGTCAAAATGGACTTTGTCAATCTCCGCGAGTACGCGGCAGTTCTCGGCTCAGGGGCCATCCTCGTCATGGATGAGGGCGCAGACATGGTCGACATGCTCAAGAGCGTCTTGCACTTCTTCAAGCACGAGTCCTGCGGCCACTGCGTTCCCTGCAGGTTGGGAACGGCCCAGCTTGTCAAGATTATCGACCGCATTGCCGCATCCAAGGGCAAGAAGGCTGATATCGAAAAAATGTTGAAGATATCGGAGGTCATGAGAGATACCTCCTTCTGTCCTCTCGGACAGTCGCTCCAGCTTCCCATTTCGAGCGCTCTCAAGTACTTCGGAAACGAGTTTGCGGATCGAGTCTCCTAACAGTATCCTGGTTTAGGAAAGCAAGGAGGTAGAAGCACCCATGATGATTCGTGCAACAATTAACGGCGTCCCCGTCGAGGTACCGGAGGGAACGACGATCCTTTGGGCGGCCAGGAAGGCAAATTTTACCATACCGACCCTCTGCAACCACCCGGACCTGAAGCCGCAGGGGCAATGCGGCATATGCGTCGTCGAAATAGAAGGTATTCCGGGTCTTAAGCGGGCCTGCATGACGCCTATAGGCGAAGGATTCAAGGTCCGCACACATACGGAGCAGCTCATGAAGGTGAGGCGGCAGCTTGTTGAGCTTATCCTGTCGAACCACGATACGGACTGCCTTACCTGCATGAAGAACAACCACTGTGAGCTTCAAAGCCTTGCCGCGTCGCTGGGCATCAACACGCTCCAGTACGCCAAGTTCGAGGAAAGGCTCCCCGTCGATCTATCGAGCGTCTCCATTGTCCGCGACCCGAACAAATGTATTCTCTGCGGCCGGTGCATCCAGGTCTGCTCGGAGATACAGACGGTCAACGCCCTGGCTGTCAATAACAGAGGCTTCGACACATGGATCACAACGGCCTTTGATGCAGGGCTGGGCAACAGCGTCTGCATCAACTGCGGACAATGCGTCGTCCACTGCCCCGTAGGGGCCCTTTACGAGAACAGCAGCACGGAAAAGGTGTGGGAGGCAATTCACGACCCCGACAAATTCGTCGTCGTCCAGGAGGCACCGGCCGTACGGGCTATGCTCGGCGAGGAGTTCGGCATGCCTCCCGGATCGCTCGTTACGGGCAAGATGTACACGGCGCTCCGGAGGCTCGGGTTCGACGCTGTGCTCGACACAAATTTCAGTGCCGACCTCACTATCATCGAGGAAGGCACCGAACTCGTCTCGCGGCTCAAGTCGGGTAGGAATCTGCCGCTCATTACATCGTGCAGTCCCGGATGGATCAAGTTCATGGAAACGTTTTTCCACGACATGATCCCCCATATGTCTACGGCCAAGTCACCGCAACAGATGTTCGGTGCCCTTGTCAAAACCTATTATGCCGAGACCAAAGGCATCCCCCCGGAGAAGATCGTATCCGTCTCGATCATGCCCTGCACGGCGAAGAAGTTCGAGTGTCAGAGGCCCGAGATGGCCGCGAGCGGACACAGGGATGTCGATTACGTCCTCACAACGAGGGAGCTTGGAAGGATGATGCGTGAAGCGGGCCTCGACCTCACCGAGATGCCTGAAGAAAAGGCAGACGACATCCTTGGTGAATATACGGGTGCGGCGACCATCTTCGGGGCCACGGGCGGCGTCATGGAGGCGGCCCTCAGATCGGCCTACTTCCTCGTGACGGGCAAGGAACTGGATGACGTAGAGATTACTCCCGTCCGAGGCCTGAAGGGCATCAAGGAGGCCGAGATAGATGTGGGGGGCACCAACGTGAAGGTTGCCGTCGCACACAGTTGCGGCAAGGCACGGGAGCTTCTCTCAAGGGTTGAGGAACAGATAAAAACAACGGGAAAAAGCGAGTACCAGTTCATCGAGGTGATGGCCTGCCCGGGCGGCTGCGTCGGCGGCGGAGGCCAGTCATGGGGAAGCAACATGGCGAAGAGGGCGCGGCGTGGAGAGTCCCTCTACAGCGAGGACAGGTCGCTCCCGTACCGCCGGTCACATGAGAACCCTTCGATTAAAGCCGTCTATGAAAGGTTTCTCGGGGAACCGAATTCCAAGAAGGCCCACGAACTTCTCCACACTCACTACTTCAGGAGAAACACCGTGGATGGCAAGCCCCTGCCGGAGCAAGAGGCGTAATAGGCCCTCTCTGCAGGGGATGAATGAACAGGGAGGAAAGTAATGGTTGCTGAACACGAGTGTCAATGCGCCCAAGCCGACGAAGAGGAGCTGTACTCCAAGCTGGAGGAGGCAATAGCCCAGCATCGGAACAGGCCTCGCGATCTCATCATGGCTTTGCATAAGGCGCAGAATCTTTTCGGTTACCTGCCGAAGAGGGTGCAGGAGTTGGTTGCCGAGAGGCTCAACGTGTCGCTCAATGAGGTCTATGGTGTAATCACCTTCTACAATTTCTTTTCCACCGTACCCCAGGGAAGGCACGGCGTCAAGGTATGCCTCGGAACCGCCTGTTACGTTCGGGGATCGCAAGCCGTCCTGGATCGGGCCCAAAAGGAGCTCGGTATCAAGGTCGGCGATACAACGGAGGACAGGAGATTTTCCCTGGGCGTAGTGCGTTGCATAGGGGCATGCGGTCTAGCGCCCGCCATGCTCGTCGATGAGGATGTCTACGGCCGTGTGAAGACCACGAACATTATGGACATACTCGAAAAATACGAGTAAGGAGGAAGGACTGCAATGGAGTCTGTACGTGCCCACGTTTTAGTCTGCGCCGGGGCTGCCTGCGTCTCTTCGGGATGCCGGCAGATCCGTGATGCTATAGTCGATACGGTCGTTGAAAATAAGCTCCAGGACGAAGTGAAGATCATCGAAACGGGCTGCATCGGTTCATGCGACCTCGGCCCACTCGTATTGATCTATCCGGAAGGAGTTCTCTACCAGAAACTGAAACCGGCCGACGCTCAGGAGATCGTCACCGAACACCTTCTGAAAGGCCGGATCGTGGAGCGCCTTCTCTACCGGGAGCCTGTCTCCTCATCGGCCATACCGGCAATGAAGGAGATCAATTTCTTCCGCAACCAGGTCAAGATTGTTCTCAGAAATTGCGGTGTCATCGATCCACAGAACATTGACGAATACATTGCCCGCGACGGCTATCAGGGCCTTGCGAAGGCCTTGACCTCCATGACGCAGGAAGAGGTTATCGATGAAATCGTCAAGTCCGGCCTGCGGGGCCGCGGAGGTGGAGGCTTCCCTACGGGGCTGAAATGGAAATTCACCTATCAGTCGCCCGGCGACGTCAAATATGTCTGCTGTAACGCCGACGAAGGCGATCCCGGGGCGTTTATGGACAGGAGCGTCCTCGAGGGTGACCCCCATAGCGTTATCGAGGCGATGGCCATAGCAGCTTACGCCATCGGCGCACAGCAGGGCTATGTCTACGTGAGGGCCGAGTACCCGCTGGCCATAGAGCGCCTGACATGGGCAATCGGACAGGCGAGGGGATACAAGTTCCTCGGCAAAAACATCCTTGAGACAGGATTCAGCTTCGACCTCGACATACGGATCGGGGCCGGCGCCTTCGTGTGCGGCGAAGAAACAGCCCTCATGATATCTATCGAGGGCAGGCGCGGTGAACCCAGGCCCAGGCCGCCCTTTCCAGCCGTCAAAGGCCTTTTCGATGCACCGACGCTGCTCAACAACGTTGAAACATACGCCAATATTCCCGCAATCATCGTCAACGGGGCCAAATGGTATGCCCAATACGGGACCGAAAAGAGCCGCGGGACAAAGGTCTTCGCCTTGGCCGGCGCCGTGAACAATACAGGTCTTGTTGAAGTTCCCATGGGCACACCGCTCGGGGACATCGTTTTTAACATCGGCGGGGGCATCAAGGGCGGCAAGAAGTATAAGGCGGCCCAGCTCGGCGGCCCGTCGGGCGGCTGCATCCCCATCGATCACCTGAACACGCCCGTCGATTACGAATCCGTCAAAGAGTTGGGCGCCATTGTCGGTTCCGGCGGCCTCATCGTGGCCGACGAGGACACGTGCATGGTCGATTTTGCGCGGTTTTTCCTCGATTTCACCCAGCACGAATCGTGCGGAAAGTGCCCTCCCTGCAGGATCGGGACAAAGAGGATGCTCGAAATCCTGCAGCGGATCACCCACGGCCAGGGGGTAAAGGAAGATATCGACAGCCTCATGGAGCTCTCGGCCAGGATCAAGGACTCAGCGCTCTGCGGGCTTGGTCAGACGGCGCCGAACCCCGTCCTTTCGACGTTTCAGTACTTCAAGGATGAATACCTTGAACACATCGAGGATAAGCACTGCCGCGCAGGCATCTGCAGCTCCCTCTTCGACGCACCGTGTCAGAATGCCTGCCCTACGGACCAGAACGCCTGGGGCTATGTAACGCTTATCAGCGAAGGCCGGTTTAAGGAGGCCATCGCGGTTATCAAGGAAGCAAACCCCTTCCCTGCCGTGCTCGGCCGGGTCTGTGTGCACCCCTGCGAAAGCAAGTGCCGCAGGGGCCAGATAGACGAGCCCGTGGCCATCTGTTCTCTGAAGCGCTTCGTCGCCGATCTCGATATGAACACCTTCCCACCCTACCGGCCGCAGCCGGCCAAACCGAACGGGATCAAGGTGGCCGTCGTGGGCGCCGGGCCTGCAGGCCTTAGCGCCGCCTATTTCCTGGCCCTCAAGGGATATGCACCTACAATCTTCGAAGCGCTGCCCGTAGCGGGCGGAATGCTCGCCGTCGGTATTCCCGACTACCGGTTGCCCAAGGAAATTCTGAACGCTGAGGTAAAACACGTTACGGATCTGGGTGTCGAGATCCGGTACAATACGGCCCTCGGCCGCGACACAACCATCGATAAGCTCTTTGATGAGGGCCACAAAGCCGTCATACTGGCAACGGGTGCCCACAAAGGTCAGAAAATAGGTGTCCCAGGCGAGGAGGCCAAGGGGGTGGCGGATGGCGTTACGTTCCTGAGAAGCCTCAATCTCGGCGAGACCGTTGCAGCCAGAGGAAAGGTGGTCGTTATCGGCGGCGGCAACGTAGCCATCGATGCGGCACGGTCCGCACTGCGGCTCGGGGCCGATGAGGTTACCATCCTGTACCGTCGTGAAAAGGGCGATATGCCCGCCTATATGGAGGAGATAGAGGAGGCAGAGAGGGAGGGCGTCAAGATTCACACGCTTGTGGCCCCGAAGCGCATCCTTACCGAGGGCGGCAAGGCTTATGCCGTTGAATGTGTTCGTATGGCCCTCGGCGTTTTCGACAAGAGCGGTCGCCGGAGTCCTCAGCCCATGGTCGGCTCCGATTTTACCGTGGCAGCCGATATGGTCATCGCCGCCGTAGGCCAGATTCCCGGCCTTGACTATATCAACGGCGACGGCATAGCAGTGACGCGAAGCACCACCATCGAGGTCAACAAGAGAACGCTGGCGACAACACGTGAGGGCATTTTCGCCGCCGGCGATACGGTGCGGGGACCGGCAACGGTCGTCGAGGCCGTTGGCGACGGAAAAAAGGCGGCTATGGCCGTGGACAAGTTCCTCGGTGGAGACGGTCAGGCGCCGAACACCTTCAGAGATGACCTGCTCAAACTGAGGGTGAGTTATGACGAGGCCGCCTACCAGAACAAGCTTGACAGATCCCCCCTTCCCCATCTGCCGCTGCCGAAGCGCTTTAGAAATTTCAACGAGGTTGTCCTCGGCTTTCAGGAAAAGTTGGCCGTCGAAGAGGCGAAGCGGTGCCTGCACTGCTACGCCCGCGAAGAAGAGCCGGTTCCCGAGCCGGAGGATGAAGAAGATACTGAATTCTGAATAGTGGGGCGGAGATGATAGTTCTTACCATAGACGGAAGGAAGGTTGAGGTTGATGAGGGCACATCGATCCTCGATGCGGCCCTCAAGGCCGGCGTCCACATCCCGACGCTGTGCTACTTGCCGGAGGTTCAGGCCATAGGCGCCTGCCGGGTATGCCTCGTAGAGGTGGAGAACAGTCCGGCCCTTCAGGCCGCCTGCGTTGCGCCCGCAACAGATGGCGCCGTGGTCCGTACAAATACCGAAAGAGTGCGCAAGGGGCGCCGTTTTTCCGTGGAGCTGCTCCTGTCAAACCACCCTTTCGAGTGCCTTACATGCTCCAAGAATCTAAACTGCGATCTTCAGCGCCTCGCCTACGAACTGGGTATTCGCGAGGTGCGCTTTCAAGGGGCGAAGAGCGGGGGCCGGATCGATGAGTCGTCTCCTTCGATACGGCGGGATCAATCCAAGTGCATCCTCTGTCGCAGGTGTGTCACCGTCTGCCAGGAAATACAATCGGTGACGGCCCTCTTCACCCAGGGAAGGGGCTTTGACACGAGGGTGGAACCGGCCTTCGACCGGGAGATAAACGATGTCGCATGCACCAACTGCGGCCAGTGCTCCCTCGTCTGTCCCGTCGGTGCCATAACGGAAAGGGAATATATCGACGATGTATTAAAGGCCCTTTATGACCCCGCCAAGTTTGTCGTTATTCAGGATGCCCCTGCAGTACGGGCAGCGCTTGGTGAGGAATTCGGCTATCCCCCCGGGACCCTCGTCACGGGCAAGATGCTTGCCGCGGCCCGCATGTTGGGATTCGACCGCGTCTTCGACACAAACTTTGCCGCCGACCTGACGATCATCGAGGAGGGCAACGAACTTCTGAAGAGGGTCAAAGAGGGTGGCATGCTGCCCCTCATAACATCGTGCAGCCCCGGCTGGATCAAGTTCATTGAGCACTTCTACCCCGAACTGCTTCCACACCTTTCCACTTGTAAATCCCCGCACCAGATGCTCGGTGCGTTGACAAAGACCTATTTTGCCCAAAAGGCAGGTGTGGATCCGAAAGACATGGTGGTCGTCAGCGTCATGCCGTGCACAGCCAAAAAGTTCGAGTGCAACCGTCCTGAGATGAGGGATAGCGGCCACAAGGATGTCGACTACGTCCTCACTACGAGGGAATTTGCCAAGATGATCAAGTATGCGGGCATCGATTTCCAAAACCTTCCCGACGGCACCTATGATGACCCCATGGGCGAGTATACCGGTGCGGCCACCATTTTCGGGGCAACCGGCGGGGTCATGGAGGCAGCCCTGAGAACGGCCTACGAGGTGGCCACAGGCAAAACTCTCGAGGACGTCGAGTTCACAGCCGTTCGCGGTCTCGACGGCATCAAGGAGGCGGTGGTCCCCGTCAATGGTATCGGCGATGTTCGGGTTGCCGTGGCCCACGGTCTCGGCAATGCGCGAAAGCTTCTCGAACGGATCAAGGAAGGCAGCGCGAACTATCACTTTATTGAGATAATGGCCTGCCCCGGAGGTTGCGTCGGTGGAGGCGGGCAGCCCATACCCGTCAACAACGAGATCAGAACCTTACGGGCCAGGGCACTGTACGCCGAAGACGAGTGCCTGACCTATCGAAAGTCACACGACAACCCGGCCATCAAGAGAATATATGAGGAGTTCCTCAAGGAACCCTTAGGGAAGGTATCCCATCACCTGCTCCACACCACATACACGCCACGGAGCAGATTCTGAGGGAGCCTGTGAAAGGACAGGCTGCAGCCCCGTAGCCGTAGCCGGGCCCTCTTGAGAAACCCCGAGGCCCTGTCAGCCCGATAGCGACTGAGCAGGGCCTCGTTTCTTCTGTATTGGGCCGACATATGGAGACGACCGGTGTCTTTTCGGATAGAGAAGGATTTTTTGGGCGAGCTCGAAGTACCCGATGATGTCTATTATGGCATCCATACGGTCCGTGCGACCGACAATTTTCCCGTATCCGCCTACCCTGTCCCCAACGAACTGATACGGGCCCTTGCCGTGGTGAAGGAGGCCTGCGCACTGGCCAACCTGCGCTGTGGCCTCCTTGAGGAATCGGTAGGCCGTGCCATAGCCACGGCCGCCCAAGAGGTGGCGGCGGGACAGCTCGCCGACCAGTTCGTTGTCGATGCCTTTCAGGGCGGGGCCGGAACATCGACGAACATGAATATGAACGAGGTCCTGGCAAACAGGGCCATCGAGCTCCTTGGGGGCCAAAGGGGCGACTATTCCGTTGTTGATCCCCTGGCCCATGTGAACCTCTCCCAGTCCACCAACGATGTCTACCCTACGGCTTTAAAGGTGGCAGCCATCCGTCTCGTTCTCCTTCTCAGCGATGCCATGGCCAAACTACAGGGCTCGCTGCAGGCCAAAGAGGCCTCTTTTGCCGGCATTCTAAAGCTTGGGCGGACGGAGATGCAGGATGCCGTGCCCATTACTTTGGGGCAGGAATTCGGCGCCTATGCCGAGGCCTTCGCCCGGGACCGGTGGCGACTCTTCAAGGTGGAAGAACGGCTTAGGCAGGTAAACCTGGGCGGCACCGCCGTCGGCACCGGCCTCAACGCCCCCAGGGAGTACATCTATGCTGCCGTCGAGGAGCTCCAGAACCTTACCGGGCTCGGCATAGCCCGGGCGGAGAACATGATAGACGTAACGCAGAACGTCGATGTCTTCGTCGAGGTATCAGGACTGGTAAAGACTGCTGCTGTTAATCTGGCCAAGGTGGCTGCGGACCTGCGACTACTTTCGTCCGGACCCCGCGGGGGCTTCGGCGAGATCACGTTGCCCCGGTTGCAGGCCGGCTCATCGATCATGCCCGACAAGGTGAACCCCGTGGCTACCGAGATGGCAAGCCAGGTAGCTTTTCACGTCATGAGTGCCGACTACGCCATCACGCTGGCCGCTCTCTCGGGCCAGCTCGAGCTCAATGCCTTTCTCCCCCTTATCGCCTTTCACCTTCTCGGCAGCCTAAGGATGCTCGCCAACGGGGTAACCGTCTTCCGCCTCCGTTGCGTTGAGGGCGTCGAGCCGGATGTGGCCCGTTGCCGAGAGTGGCTTGAGGAGAGCCGCTGCCTGGTAACGGCCCTTGCCCCCTACCTCGGATACGGGAAGGCAGGCGACCTGGTGCGCCGCGCCGTGACGGCAGACAAGACGGTGCGGGAGCTGGCCCTCGAGGAGGGGCTCTTTACGGAGGAGGAGCTGCAGGCCATCTTTTCTCCACAGGAGTTGACCCGCCCCGGCGTTGCGGGGCATCGCGCAGTAAAGCAGCCAAAAGAAAGGAGACAGCCTTGACCGACAAGACCCTAAACCGGACACCCCGCGGAAGCCGCCTGCACATTGCCATCTTCGGCCGTCGCAATGCCGGGAAATCGAGCCTCATCAACGCCCTGACAAACCAGAACATCGCAATCGTTTCCGATATTCCGGGCACGACAACGGATCCCGTCTACAAGTCCATGGAAATACTGCCCATAGGCCCTGTGGTGCTGATCGACACGGCAGGCATCGACGATGTAGGAGAGCTGGGAAGGCTTCGCATGGAGAAGACGATGGCAGTCCTCGCCAAGACAGACCTACTGCTCCTCGTCATCGACCCGGCATCCGGCGCAGGCCAATACGAGGAGAATCTGATCAAACAGGCCAAGGCACAGGGGCTTGCGGTCATTGCGGCAATAAACAAAACCGACCTCTACCCTGATGCGGCCGTCGCCGAAGCTGCCGCCTCTCTCGGCGTGCCCGCCCTGCCGGTAAGCGCCCTCACGCGTGTAGGGATAGAAGACCTGAAAATGGCCATTATCCGTGCGGCCCCCAAGGACTGGATGGGATCGACTATTGTCGGAGACCTTATTTCGCCGGGAGACACGGTGGTTCTTGTGGTTCCCATCGACTTGGCTGCGCCCAAGGGGCGTCTCATCCTTCCCCAGGTACAGACCATCCGGGACGTTCTCGACCACGATGCCATGGCCCTGGTGGTGAAGGAGCGGGAACTAAAGGCCGCCCTCGCCCGCCTTACCGAGAAGCCGCGCATCGTCATCACCGACTCGCAGGCCTTTCTTAAGGTGGCGGCCGACACGCCCAAGGACGTCATGATGACCTCCTTCTCCATCCTCTTTGCCCGCCACAAGGGAAACCTTGCCGCACTGGTCGAGGGGGCAAGGGCCGTTGAAAACCTCGCACCGGGCGACAAGGTGCTCGTTGCCGAGGCGTGCACCCACCACAGGGTGGAAGACGACATCGGCACCGTCAAGATACCGCGGTGGCTGAACCAAATGGTTGGGGGACCGCTCGACTTCCACTGGGCAAGCGGTTCCGAACTGCCGTCAGATATCGACGACTACAGGCTGATTATCCATTGCGGTGCCTGCATGATCAACCGGAGGGAGATGCTTAACCGGCTTATGACAAGCCGGAGGGCCGGCATCCCCATGGTTAACTACGGGGTCCTCATCGCCTACGTGCTGGGCATTCTCGAAAGGGCCCTGGCGCCATTTCCGGAGGCCCTCATGGCGCTTCACGAACGGTAGAAAGGGGCCCTTTACTTCCCGGTCGACAGGGTCTATATTAGGTGACGAGGAAGAACCGATGAAAAGAGAACCGACGGAGAAGGCCCTTTTTGTGAATGAGGCCAGGATTGACGGCATACTGGCCCGTGCGTCCGGACGATCGAAACAGGAGGCCATGGACATTGTGGCCAAGGCACGGGAGGCAAAAGGGCTCACGCCGGACGAAACGGCCGTATTGCTCCAGGTGACGGACGACGACGTTCTCCGGGAGATGTATGCGTCCGCCCAGTCGGTGAAGCAGGCCATCTACGGAAAAAGGCTCGTGTTCTTCGCTCCTCTCTACATCAGCAACTACTGCATCAACAACTGCCATTACTGCGGATACCGTCGGGATAACAAGATTCTGCGGCGCCGGCTGGAGTTGAGTGAAATTGAGGAGGAGATCATCGCCCTCGAGGGTATGGGACACAAACGGCTCGCACTCGAGGTCGGCGAAGATCCGAGAAACTGCCCTATCGACTATGTTGTCGATGCCATCCGGCACATCTATGCCGTCAAAGACAGGATGGGGAGCATCAGAAGGGTGAACGTCAACATCGCCGCCACGACGGTGGAGGAGTATCGGAAATTGAAGGAGGTGGGCATAGGGACCTACATCCTCTTTCAGGAGACATACCACCGCCCTACCTACGAGAGGATGCACCCCGCAGGCCCCAAGAAAGACTACGACTGGCACCTCCTGGCCATGGACAGGGCAATGGAGGCAGGTATCGACGACGTGGGGTTCGGCGTCCTCTTCGGGCTCTATGACTACAGGTTCGAGGTGCTCGGATTGCTGCTCCACTCCCTTCATCTGGAGGAGCGGTTCGGTGTGGGCTGTCACACCATTTCCGTGCCCCGCATGCGGCCGGCCACCGGCGTGACGCTGGAAACCTTCCCGCACCTCGTCGATGATGACACGTTCAGGAAGGTCGTTGCCGTCATACGGCTTGCCGTTCCCTATACGGGAATGATCCTTTCGACGCGGGAAAAGGCTGATTACCGCGACGAGGTCGTTTCCCTCGGCATTTCACAGCTCAGCGCCGGCTCCTGCACGGGCGTCGGCGGTTATCACAAGGACATCGAGAAGCAGAATATGGAGACGGAGGGCCAGTTCCAGGTCGAGGACACCCGCACCACAGAAGAGGTCCTGCAGAGCATCTGCCGCTCCGGCTACATCCCCAGCTTCTGCACCGCCTGCTACCGCAAGGGGCGCACGGGCGACCGATTCATGGCCCTTGCGAAAACGGGCCAGATCCAGAATGTCTGTCAGCCCAACGCAATCCTGACGTTTAAGGAGTTTCTCCTTGACTACGCCTCCCCCGAGACAAAGAAGATAGGCGAGGATGCCATCAAGGAGCAGCTCTCGGCGATTCCCAGCGAGAAGACCCGCCTCGAAACGGAAAAGCGGCTGGCAAGGCTGGAGCGGGGCGAACGAGACCTCTATCTGTGACGTAACCCCATAGAATACCCTTGCGGGTTTGGGTCTTTGCTTGTATAATCTCTTTATGCGGGCCTTGTTCGCATTGATGGTGTTATCATAAAATTTTGCAGGGGGAACACAGCTTATGAAAACGGTGCATGAGATTTTGTTGAGCAAGCAGAAAGATATCTGGACCGTTTCACCAAAGGCAACGGTCTTCGAGGCCCTGGCCATGATGGGTGAAAAGGGCGTAGGCGCCCTGGTGGTCATGGACGAAAACGGGGTCGTCAACGGCATCATATCGGAGCGCGACTATGCACGCAAGGTTATCCTCAGGGGTAAGTCATCCCGCGACACGCTGGTCCAAGAGATCATGACGCCAATGGCACAGCTCTACACAGTGAAACCGGAGACATCGGTTACGGACTGCATGGTCCTCATTACAGGCAAGAAGGTGCGACACCTCCCCGTCTTCGACGGCGACATATTTGTGGGCGTCGTCTCCATCGGCGACGTGGTGAAATCGATCATTGCGGAACAGGAGACGTTGATCGAGCACCTGAGCAACTATATCGCAGGAAAATACGTCTAAGGTCTCTACCGGTTCAGGGAGGGTCCTTTCCGCTTCACCGAATGGCCGGGACCCTTTCCCACCGTTCTCCCCAAAGCTTCGATTCTCAGTACCGCACCGATCCCCGAAGTCTCGCCGTCATCATCAACACCGGGTTTGTCCGGATAAAGGAGATAGTCGCCTCGATGACGCACGGGCGTGTTGTTGGGCATGAAAACGTTGGCACCCCGCTGCAGGCACAGATCCCTGCCCCGTCCGGGAAAGAGGGCATCGAAGGCCGTCGTCGCCGGAATATGGGCATAAGGGTTAAAAACCCTGAGGACAGATAGGGCCTTGAAGAACATTTCTCTGTCGTCGTAGGCGTTCTTCGCGTCGCCGAGAGGGGTATCAGGGTGAGGGATAAAGGGCCCGATGCCGATCATGTCAAGGTCCAGGTTGCGGCACAGCAGGATGTTATCGGCAAGAATGCCCACCGTCTCTCCCGGCAAGCCGATCATGAAACCGCTACCCGTTTGCACGTCCAACTCCTTGAGCCACCGCAGGCAGGTCAGGCGCTCCGCAAGGGATGAACCCGGATGGAGCCTCTGAAAAAGCCCGGCGTCGCTCGTTTCAAACCGCAGGAAGTAACGGTCCATGCCGCATTTCTTCCAGAATTCATAGGTCTCGCGGGGCCTGTTGCCCACCGACAGGGTCACGGCAAGGGGCGTCTCTTCCTTGATCCTTCGCACGACATGGCCCAGCTCTGTGTCTCCCGGCCCCGGTGCCTCACCCGCCTGGAGAACGATGGTCATCTGACCTGCATCTGCCATGGAGCCTGCAATGCCAAGGATCTCATCGGCAGCAAGCGTGTAGCGGCGCACATTGCTGTTGCCGTTCCTGATACCGCAATAGAGGCAGTTGTTCCTGCACACATTGGAGAACTCCACAATGCCGCGGATGTGCACGGCATCACCCATAGTCTCCTGCCTAATACCGTCGGCCACACGGTAGAGCCGCTCGACGTCATCCCCTTCGGCGCTCAAGAGGGTTATGGCTTTCTCCTGGGTGCATTCCTCGCCCATGTTGTGAACCCGCTCCTCGCTCATTCGGTCAATCTGAATGATACCCCGCAGCTCGCACGAAGTAAACCCCATCCCTCGCCCTCCCGTGCAAAAGGGTCTTCGCACTCTCCCAAACTACGTCTCGGAAACTGTTTGCAGCTTTACCCGTGCTGTGGTATGCTCAAATTGGCTTATTCAAAGCGCTCGACACGGCATCCGGACCTTTTTCGCCGCGGGGATGCAACAGGTGGGCGAAGCGACGAAACACGCAAAAAGGAGGTTTTCAATGTCGACCATTTATGATGTGTTTGCACGGGAAGTGCTTGATAGCCGGGGAAACCCCACGATCGAAGTGGAAGTTACCTTGGAGGACGGCTCGACGGGCCGCGCCATCGTGCCTTCCGGGGCCTCGACGGGAGAACGGGAGGCGCTGGAGCTGAGGGACGGCGACAACAAACGCTACAAGGGAAAAGGCGTTACGAAGGCGGTCCAGCATGTGAACGACACCATTGCGCCGAAGATCGAGGGCCTCGACGCCATCGACCAGGCTTACATCGACAACCTCCTCATCGAGCTGGATGGTACGGAGAACAAGAGCAATTTAGGGGCAAACGCCATTCTTGGCGTCTCTATGGCTGTGTGCCGGGCAGCGGCAGACCTTGTCGAGCTTCCGCTCTACCGGTATTTGGGGGGTATCCGGGCGCGAGAGCTGCCCGTCCCGATGATGAACGTTATCAACGGCGGAGCCCATGCACAGAACTCGCTGGACGTACAGGAGTTCATGATCGTGCCCGTGGGCGCCGAGAGCTTTGCCGAAGCGCTCAGGATGGGCGTGGAGACCTTCCATACCCTCAAGGGCGTGCTGAAAGACAAGGGTTATTCAACGGGAGTTGGGGATGAAGGCGGCTTCGCCCCTCAGATCGAGTCGACAACGGAGGCCCTGGACACGCTCGTGCTGGCTATCGAGAAGGCGGGCTTCAAGGCCGGAAAGGACATCCTCATTGCCCTCGACGTGGCAGCCAGTGAGATCTATAAGAAAAACAAGTATCACATCGACGGCAACGTGTGGACCAGCGAAAAGCTGATCGCTTTCTACGAGCAGATTATTGCCCAGTATCCCATCATATCCATTGAGGACGGGTTTGCCCAGAACGACTGGAAGGGATGGCAGAAGTTTACCGAGCGTTGCGCCGAAAAGATACAGATCGTCGGCGACGATATCTTTGTCACAGACCCAAGAATTCTTGTGGAAGGTATTTCAAAGGGCGTGGCAAACAGCATCCTCATTAAACTGAACCAGATCGGCACGGTCACCGAGACGCTGACGACCATCGAACTGGCCAAACGGGCGGGTTATACGTGCGTCATCTCTCATCGTTCCGGCGAAACGGAAGACACCTTCATCGCCGACCTGGCCGTTGCCGCCAACACCGGGCAGATCAAGACCGGATCGGCCTCGCGGACGGACCGGATAGCCAAATACAACCAGCTCCTTCGCATCGAGGAAGAACTTGGCGGACTTTCCGTCTTCGGCGGCGAGGACGTCTTCTACAGCATCGGATGAACTGCACCCTTAAGTCAGGATTGGAATACGTCACCTGCCGGCTTCCAGAGGGCTGGCAGGTGACCACCTTTGACGCCCGGAACCCCGAACCCCTCGACATGGGCGCCACACTGCACAAAGCCCTCGAAGGCCCCGTAGGCGCTCCACCCCTGGGCGACTGGCTCAGACCGCTTCAGCGCATCGTCGCGATCGTTCCCGACGTGACCCGCTACAATGCCTCGGAGCGCTTTCTCCCGATCCTCTACGAGAACTACCTCAAGGGCAAGGCGCTGTCGGTGCTCTACGCCCTTGGAAACCACCGGAAGCAATCCGTCGAGGAACAGAGGGGCATTGTCTCCGACACCATCTTCGATCGCGTCCCCTGCGTCGATCACGACTGCTACGACAGGGAACGGCTTGTCTCCCTCGGCAACACCTCTTCGGGTCTCGAGGTAGTCGTCAACAGGGCCCTCACGGAGGCGGACGGGCTCATTGTCACAGGTTCCATCAGTTTTCACTACCTGGCCGGTTTTGGCGGTGGGCGAAAGGCCATCTTTCCGGGCGTAGCCGGCTATGAATCGATCATCGGCATTCACAGGGCCGTGTTTCATAGGGAGCAGCGCGGCAAGCACCCGAAAGCACGGTCGGCCGTTCTTGATGGGAACCCCATGCATGAGGAGATCATGGAGGCCATCGCCCTGATCAAGACACCCATGTTTCTCATCAACACCGTTCTCGACGAAAAGAAGAACCTGCTCAACATATTTGCCGGAGATATGAGAGAGGCTCACCGCAAGGGCTGTGACTGGTACAGGGACCGCTTTGCCGTCGCGGCGGAGGAAAAGGCCGACGTCGTCATCGTCAGCTCCGGCGGATACCCGAAGGACATCAACTTCATTCAGGCCCACAAGGCCATCGAACACGGGTTGGCAGGGGTCAGGCAAGGGGGGACGCTCATCGTCGTCGGCAAATGTCAGGACGGCCTGGGACACGACGACTTCCTGCGCTGGTTTGACTATGGTGATTCGGCATCCATGGAACAGCAGGCGCGCACAACGGACAAGGTCTACGCACAGACGGCCTACGCTACGCGGCTGAAGGGCGAGTACTGCAACATCGTCTTTGTGTCGGATCTTGATGAGGACGTGGTGAAACGTATGGGTCTCATACCGAAGAAGTCCCTTGCCGAGGCCATAGCCTTTGCCAATGCCAAGCCTGTCCGGCTCTGCTACATCGTCCCTAACGCTTCCCAGACGCTGCTTCTCCAGTAGGAGAGACAAAACATGGAATGTGCCCTGGAGAATAATCGCACTGACTGCCCATGCACCTACGAATCGTGTCCGCGACGGGGAAAATGCTGCGAATGTGTGGTCTACCACCGCGACAAAGGGCAGTTT
Organism: uncultured Pseudomonadota bacterium; assembly: GCA_964651435.1. Taxonomy (GTDB): domain Bacteria; phylum Desulfobacterota; class Syntrophorhabdia; order Syntrophorhabdales; family CAYQXL01; genus CAZYVU01. Next base: position 22,675 of record CAZYVU010000012.1, on the reverse strand, counting down.
CCCGGTTGCTTTTTCACGCCCGAAGGGGAACGCACCTACGATCGCTCTTTCGCCGGCCTCGTGCGGGACAGGGAACGCAGGAGATAGGTCAACTCAGGCCTCCTTCTTCAATGGCGGCCTCCGCCGCACCTCTTACTTCAGGTGACGTGTCCGCGAGGGCCGCAATCGAAAGTTTCCGCCGCACATCCTCCTTCTGGCGCGCCAACATCTTTCCCTCGGCCACCTTCTCCTTCAGTTTTTCGATGGCGGCAAGGCAAATCGACGGGTCCCGGGTATCGAGAAGAAGCAAGAGCATCCTCACATCGTCCGGCAGGCCGTACCGCTCCATGTAAAGCTTCACCGCAGGCAGAAAACGGGCTGTACCGTACGCACGATCGACCTTGCCCAAAAGCTTGTCATGTTCCGCCGTGCCTTTCTCTCCCTTCAACACCCTGTCGAGGGCCTCTTTCACTCTCCCGGACCGCCAACGGTCCGAATGGTCCTCCAGCGTGCGACCCTGCTCCCGGCGGTCCGAATGGCGGCTCTTATCGCGCTTCCGGTCAATCTCTCTCCAGTTCGGCCTTTCGTCGTCATCTCCCATCATACGCTCCTTGCTTGAATGCCTTCAGCGGTTCTTTCATAGTACCATCGTCACCGCACCCTATGAAAGCAAAAAAAACCCATCTTGACCTATCATTCCGGCATTGACAATTCTCTTGACAGTATATTGACCGACTTGTTAAAAGATGGAATGTTCATATGGCTTTTTCATAGGATCAGCGGTGTATCGCTTATCGTGCTCATCGGCCTCAAGGTGTTGACAAGCTACTTTCTTTTCACGAAGGACAAGAAACCGGATTGGGCGCTAAGCCTGCACCGGCAGCCCGTTCTTGACGTCCTTCTCCTTGTTCTCTTTACCTTCCATAGCGTTTACGGCATTCGTACCATCATTATGGACCTCGGGTACAGGGGCGAAAAGAAACTTTTCTGGCTTTCAAACGTCGTGGCCGTCGTCATATCGGCGATACTTGTTTATTTATACGCCAAGCTGTCTTGAGGCCTATGATTTCCCACGATGTTCTTATTGTTGGTGGAGGTCTGGCCGGTCTTCGCGCTGCCGTAGGCCTCTGTGACAGATATGACGTCGCCCTCATCTCCAAGGTCCACCCCATCCGCAGCCATTCTATAGCCGCTCAGGGGGGCATCAACGCGGCCCTTGCCAACAACCCCAACGGCAAAGACGATACGCCGGAAAAGCATACCTTCGACACCGTCAAGGGCAGCGATTACCTTGCAGATCAGAATGCGGCGGAGATCATGTGCAACGAGGCCCCGAAGATCGTCTACGAGATGGAGCATTGGGGCTGCCCCTTCAGCCGCTTTCCCGACGGATCTATAGCGCAGAGACCTTTCGGCGGCGCCGGCTATCCCCGCACCTGCTATTCGACGGACCTGACCGGTCACGTCCTCCTGAACACCCTCTACGAGCGCGCCGTTTCCAAAAACGTGAGGATGTACCGGGAATGGTACGTAACGGCCCTCGTCGTGGACAACGGGCGCTGCCACGGCGTCATCGCCTTTGACCTTCTCAATGGCCGGATCGTTCCCATGGGGGCGAAGACAGTGCTCTTCGCCACTGGCGGGTACGGGCGCGTTTATCAGTTTTCAACGAACGCCCTGATCAACACGGGAAGCGGCATAGGTATTGCGTACAAGGCCGGTGTCCCTATCAAGGACATGGAATTCGTCCAGTTCCACCCGACGGGCCTGATCGGCACCAACATCCTCATGACGGAGGCCTGCAGGGGCGAGGGCGGTTATCTGGTGAACAACAAGGGTGAACGGTTTATGGAGCGCTACGCCCCCAAGGCCATGGAGCTGGCGCCGCGCGATATCGTTTCCCGGAGCATCCAGACCGAAATCAACGAAGGGCGGGGCTTCGACCACCCCCTGGGCCGATACATCAAGCTCGACCTCGTACACCTGGGCAAAACGAAGATTCTCGACAAGTTGCCGGGTATCAGGAACATATGCATTGATTTTATCGGCATTGACCCCGTTCTCGAACCCATACCCATCATGCCCTGCCAGCACTACTCCATGGGAGGCATCGACACCAATGAGCGTTCCGAAACGGACGTTCGGGGCTTCTATGCCGCAGGGGAGTGCGCCTGCGTCAGCGTTCACGGAGCCAACCGACTGGGGGGGAACTCCCTTCTCGACACCATCGTCTTCGGGAAGCTCGGGTCCCTGGCCATGGCAGACTACCTCTCCACGGGGCCCGCAGGGCCTGACGAGAGGCTGCTGGCCGCCAGGGCAGACGAAATGGAACGGACGATGACGCGCCTTGCCGGCGGCGGCCGGGAAAAGCCCTATGCCCTTCACGGCGAGTTGGCGAATACCATGAGCGCAAATGTAGGTATCTTTAGAAAGCACGACGAGCTTGAACAGGCCCTTCGCGATATCGTGGCCATTAAGGAGCGTTACAGGAACGTCGGTGTCTCTTCGGCTGCGCGCCACATGAACTATGAGCTCTTGAGCGCCGTGGAGCTGGAGTTCATGCTCGAGGTGGCTCATACCATAGCCCTTGGCGCACTGCTGAGGCAGGAGAGCAGGGGCGCCCATTTTCGCCGGGATTTTCCGAAGCGCGACGACACGACCTGGCTGAAGCACACCATAGCCCGGGCCGCGGACGGGGAAGAGCCGTCCATCTCATTCAAGGACGTGGTGATCACACAATACCAGCCCATGGAGCGCGTCTATTGATCAGGGAATCCTACTTTACCTTCAAGATACTCCGCTATGACGCCCAGGAACCCGGGCAGCCGGCCGGGTTTCAGACGTACCGCGTCAAGGTTATCCCGGGCCTTACCGTTCTCGCTGTGCTCATCCGCATCCGTGACGAGATCGACGGCACGCTTTCCTTCCGGTCGTCATGCCGGTCGGCGGTCTGCGGATCATGCGCCATGGTCATCAACGGAAAGATCGATCTGGCATGCAGAACACAGGTTGCCTCCTTCGGCAGCAACGAGATCATCCTTGAACCGTTACCGAACATGGAGATCGTCAAAGACCTCGTCGTCGACATGACGCCTTTCTGGAACATGTACGAAAAGATTCAACCCTGGCTGATACGAAGGAGCCCCGACCCGAAAAAGGAGATCGAGCAGAGCGAGGAGCAGAGACGGAAGATCGACCAAACGGTCAACTGCATCCTCTGCGCCTGCTGCTACGGCGCCTGCCCCGTTCTGGCCCGCAATCCCGACTACGTAGGCCCTGCCGCCCTGGCAAAGCTCGAGCGCTTCGTTCTCGACTCGCGGGACGAGCGGTCGGCCAAGGCCCTGGATGCAGTAAATACGGACTCCGGCGTGTGGGGGTGCGATACGATTCTCCGTTGCATCGATGCATGCCCCAAGAACGTGCGCCCCACAGACTCGATCGTCGGGCTTCGGAAGGCCCTCGTGAAAGAAAAGGCGAAAGGGCTTTTCGGGGGTGGTAAAGAGCGATGAAACTCGATTCCTCGGTCATAACGAGGCGAACCTTTCTGAACACCCTCTTCGGTGGATGGCTGCTCGCATTTTTCTTCGGCAGCTTTTATGCCCTCATGAAGTTCGCTTTCCCGACCTTGGGCAAAGAGCCCGATTTCGTCGTTCTCAAGGCTGCAGACTTTCTCGACATCCCCCCCAATTCGGTGAAACCTTTTGCCTGGGGGGGGAAGCTGGGCCTTTTCTACAAGAGACCGACGGGGCAGTTGGCAGCACTTAAAGGCATCTGCACACACATGGAATGCAACATTTCATACCGCCCTGAGGAGCGCAAATTCTACTGCGCCTGTCATAAGGGGTGGTTTGATGAGAACGGTAAAAACATAGAAGGGCCGCCCCCGAAACCGCTGGAATTTTTCGATTACACGGTGGAAGGGGAAAAACTGATCGTCGCCAGGAAAGGTGTGAAGGTTGAACTTCCCAAGGCTTAGAGAGTGGTTTGACGAGCGCTACAACCTGCAGGCCCTGAGAGACCTGGCCCGCCACAAGGGCGTGCCCCAGCACAAACACGAGTTGTGGTACTACACGGGTGGCATCGCCCTCTTCCTCTTTGCCATGCAGTTCATTACGGGCATGGTCCTCGCTTTCTATTACATGCCGCACTTTGAGCATGCCAACAAGAGCGTTATCGAGATTGTCACGAAGCTCAACATGGGCTGGTTCTTCCGTTCCCTGCACCACTGGGGCGCCCAGCTTGCCATAACGGTCCTTTTTATTCACGCCTTCAGCACGCTGCTTCTCAAGTCCTACCGGAAGCCCCGGGAGCTGCTTTGGATTTCGGGTTTCATCCTCCTTGGCATCTCCATCTTTTTTGGCCTCAGCGGCTACCTTCTCGTCTGGGACGAACGGGCCTTCGCGGCCGTGCGGGTTGCTACGGGGGGCGCAGGCAACCTGCCCGTCGTCGGTGAGTTTATCAAGCACTTCCTCCGTGGGGGCACAGACGTAACGGGCGACACGCTCATTCGCTTCTACGCCTTTCACGTGTCCGTTCTGCCGCTCCTTACGCTGCTGCTGGTAGGCTTTCACCTGCTTCTCGTGCAGGTTCAGGGCATGAGCGTCCCACCGTCGATAGAAAAGAAAGGGTACAAAGAGACACCCTTTTTCCCCAACCTTCTCTACCGGGATATGATTGTCTGGCTTCTCATTCTCGGCGTCGTTGTGACCCTCTCCGTCCTTCTGCCGCCGGAGATCGGCAAGAAGGCGGACCCGCTGGCACCGGCGCCGGAGAACATAAAGCCGGAATGGTATTTCCTCTTCCTTTTTCAGACACTCAAGCTTTTTCCCGGGGAGATGCTGGGGCTAAACGGCGAAACCATCGCCATCCTTCTCATCTCCTGTGGCATTCTCTTCTTTTTTCTCATCCCTTTTTTCGACAGAAAGTCGAGTCGGGGTGAGCCAAGTCCGCTCTTCACATGGATCGGCATTTTCTACACGGCCTATTTCATTGTGATGACGGTAATAGGGTTCATCAGTTAGGAGTGACCATGAAGAAAACCATATCGAGGGCACTATCGGGCATTGCAGCCTTCATCGCAGCATCGCCATGCCTCTTTGCCCAGGATACGATAGAGCTTGTTCCCTCGGCCCCCTATGACCAATATATCATTTACCAGAGTCTGGCCATATTCTGGATAGCCATTCTGGGCCTCATCGTCCTTCTCCGGATCAAACTCAAGGAAATCCACCGCGTTCAAAGCCTGGGTATTGACAAAGAAGAGGAAAACGCGCCCTTTCTTGAGTAAGAGCGTCTGAGGGGATCGCGCACGATGGCCATCTATCCTTTTATAGTGAGAAACACTCTCCTTTCTGCCGACAGCCTGGAGGCGTGCCGGCGGCTTCCAAAGCGTGAAGACGCATACCGGGCCCTTTCCGAGGTGCTACTCAAGTTTCAGGGCATCAAGGGCTTTGCCAGCGAGATACACACCGAGACGAGCCTTATTAAACCCATCCTCAAGATCCTCGGCTACGTCTACGAATCGAAGCCCAAGTTCTTCGAGCCCGACGTGAAGGGCCCCGACGTGGCACTTTTTGCCGACGAATCGGACATGACGCAGAACTCCGGATCGTGGGGCAAGGAAGATTATTTTTGGAACACCATTGGCATTCTCGTCTTGAAGCGCTACGGCAGAACCCTCGAGGAAGGCATAGGCGGCTTTTTCCTCGATTTTGAGAATCGGATTCCACTCTATCAACTCCTCTACCTGCTCAAGCGCTCACGGTCCCCCTGGGGCATCCTTACGAACGGCAAGCACTGGATCCTGGCCAAGCGGCCTTCGGCCTTCGAAATCAGGCTCCTTCAGCTCGACCTTGAGGTCTTTCTGGATGGTTACGGCGAAGAGGTCTTTCATTTCTTCTACCACATCTTCTCATCGGAAGGCCTAAAGACACTGGTGCCTTCCCTTGTGGAGCAGCAGAGGCTCAGCCTCATCGAGGTGCTCCAGGAGAAGAGGGGCGCCGCAGAAGAGATTCTCCAGGGGCTTCGCAAAAAGATCGATATCTATCCGGCGGCCATGGAGATTCACGGCCCCCTTTTCCCGGCAACCGAATTCCGGGACGTCACATCATTTCTCCGAGACAGGCATGCGCCCGTCCCCGCCCTTCAGCCCCCGCCCGCCCCTCCCGTTGAGGCTGAAAAGGCCCCGGACGTCTGCGGCTACCTTTTTCTGAAAAGGGAAACACAGCGGCACGTGGACCTAAGCGACCTCGTCCTGGGGGGGCAACAACCGACAAAGGAAGAGTTTCTCTCCTGGCGGATTCTCGATATGACACCATCCTTTGGAAGGACATCAGTGGAGCTTGTCGAGAACATGGCCTACATATCCTTTCTGCTGTCGTACAAGGACAGAAACACCTTTGTCGCCGAATGGGAAAATGAGGCAAGGCTGAAACGGTACATCGTCAACAACCTCCTCTTCGGTATCGAGCGCTTCCATTTCAGCCTCGACATCCTGCGGGACTCGCTGAAACGCCGCTACAACTCCGACGCAAGAAACTTCAGGTTCGGCAACCCGCTCATAGGCCTGTCCATGAAAGATCTCCTTGCCAGGTTTGACGAACACGGTCAGCCGGGCCTTTTTGCCCGGCACCCCCACGAGGTGATTCAGGAGTTCTACGACATGTACCGTCGGTATTTTGCCCTCTCCGAGCGCATTCGCGAAGACGCCCTCATGAAGGACGATCTGGCACGGCAGCTCGCGCTGCTGACGGCGCGGATTAAAGATGCGCTCGACGTGATGACCTCCCTCTACTTCCACAAAAAGGTCGACGACAGGAAGATCCAGGAGGTGCTCTTTGCCCTTGGCGGGCCCGAAGGCCAGTGGAAGGGGCTTTCCCGAAAGGAATGGTTTGTCGACTCCAAGGAGATCGCGGCCAGAAACGGCTTCTTTCACATGGAGGTGGAATTCCCCTTCCTGCTCACCGAGGGGTTTCACCTCATCATTGCCCGTCCGGCCCTCACCTATCTGTGGGAAGACGACTTTCCCGTCGAAGATGCCCTCAAGGCATACATTAAGCGGGGCATGGCCTACCTGCGAAATGAAGGAACCTTTCTGATCATACCGGAGTCTGATGATGGAGAGGCCTTGGTCCAGAAGCTGCAGACGTCAAAGAAATACGATATAGGTCTGGCCGGGGGCCTCGTCGTCATCAGAAGGCGGTCCCGGCCCCTGTAAGGAAACAAGCCCTACAACTCGAACTCCATGCCGTCCTCGGCGAGGAGAAAGGGCCGGTGGAGCACACCCTGAAAGGACTCCCACGGCGGATAGAGGTGGCTTAAGAGAACCCGCTTCGCCTGCGACTCCCTCGCTATCCTTTCGACGGCCTCCAGGTTCAGGTGGCCGTCCATCTTCGCTTCCGGGAAGGAACACTCAATGACGAGGAGGTCCGTCTGCCGGGCAAGCCGCACAAGGCCCTTCGAATACTCCGTGTCGCCGGACAAGGTAACGCTCCCCCTTTCGTCAAAACGGAGGGCAACGCTTTCCCTTCGGTGCTTCACCCTGACAGCCGAGAGGGTGACACCCCCGATTCGCAGGTCGGTACCCGGCAAGAGGTGGAATGAAAGGTCATAGCGAAGCGGTGCTATCCACGGATAGACGGCCCTGAGCCGGGAATAGAACCGCTTCGTCCCTGCACCCCCTGCGATTAGGAGGGGCTTCGTTCGCGGCCTTTCTCCGTAGTTCGAGGCGAAGAGGAACGTTGCCAGATCGGCCGTGTGGTCGACGTGAAAATGGGTGAGGCAGATGACGTCCACGTCGTCCAACGTGAACCCGTATTCAACGAGCCTTCGTACCACCGACGGCCCGATATCGATGAGGGCCACGCCACCCTCCGAAGACAGCAGGTACGCAGAGGACCCGCGCCTCAGAGACGGGACAGCCGTTCCCGTCCCGAGGATCTTAACGCGCATCCCTCAGATACCAGCGTACCGTTTCGGAGACACCCTCGTCCAGGCCATACTGCGGCTCCCAGCCAAGGACGGCCTTTGCCTTTGCAACATTGAGGGTGCTCACATGGATGTCCCCGGGCCTGGCGGCGCCGTGGAAAGGCTCATCGCACTCCGCCGCAACGCTCACGCCCTGATCCCGCAAGGCCTTCACAACGGCACGGTAGAGTTCGAGTGTTGTCGTGCCTCTGCCCGTTCCGATGTTGCAGATACCTGTCGCGTCATTCGACGCAGCCAAAAGACTGGCACGAGCGATATCCTTCACGTAACAGTAGTCCCGGACCATACCTGCCGGCTCTCCGGGAAAGTGGTAGAGCGTCGGCTTCACGCAATCCAGGAGCTTTTCGATGAATATGGCCACGACGCCCGCCTCGCCGTGGGGGATCTGCCTCGGACCGAATACGTTGCTGTACCGCAGGATCGTGTACGGCAGGCCGAATTGATAAAAGAAATACCTGATATATTTCTCCGCCGCCAGCTTGCCGATGGCATAGGGCGATGCAGGCTCCGGGTTTACCTCTTCGTCCGTCGGCACAACCGCGGTCTCGCCGTAGATCGCTCCGCCCGTCGACGAGAATATGAACTTTCTTACCCCCAGGCGCTGAGACAGGTCGAGGAGGCGAAGAGACCCTTTGATGTTCACCTCCAGATCATGGAACGGGTCGGCCACCGAAAGGGGGACCGAGATCTGGGCAGCGTGATGGTTGACGATGTCGGGCTTTTCGTCCGCAAGAATGGATGAAAGATCGTCGCTCAGAATGTCCACCTCATAAAGCCGGGCCGACGGGTTCCCGTTCGTCCTCTTTCCCGTCGACAGGTTGTCGACGATGAAAACATCGTAACCGGCCCCCACGTAAGCATCGGCAACATGGGAGCCGATGAATCCGCACCCTCCCGTAACGCAAACTTTCATAAGGCCTCCTTGAGTAGATGACGTGATTTTATATCACAGAAGGGCCGGCCTAACCAATCCAATTCGGCCCCGGCGGCCAATTTCTTGTTGACAACGGAGAGGCTTCTATCATATATGAAAGCACGGGGCGGTGTAGCTCAGTTGGTCAGAGCATGCGGCTCATATCCGCAGTGTCCGGGGTTCGACTCCCTGCACCGCCATTCTTCCGTCATTCCAGCCATGAAAAAGGGACAATAAATGAAAGATTCGACAGAGGTCTTTGGGGAACAACAGTCTTCCAATACATTCAATCGGTTACGGTGCGTCTTGGCATCTTTTCTCATTTCCTTTCTTCTCGTCTTTCTGTGCGCCCCCGCCCTTCTCCAGGCCCAGGCGGCAGCCCCGAAGGCAAAGAAGACCCCGCCGGCCAAGGCAGAGGTGTCCAGGGAGCCGGCCGTATCGGACTCAAATATACAGGCCCAACTGAAAAAGGCCCAGGACCTCTTTAAGAACAAGAATTACGACGCCGCACTGAAGCCTTACCAGGACATCTATGACTACACCAAGGAAGTGCTGCCGCTTGTCAAGTTCATGAGGGGGCAGTACGATAAGGCCGTAAATCAGCCCTCTTTGGCCCAGACAGAGAAGGAGGAGGCCCACATAAAACTGAAGCGGTCCGGCCAGCTCATCGCCAAGTACGAGTCCATTCACGGGGCGGTGCTCTATCCCTTGGGCTTCATCTATGCAAAAAAGGGTGCTGCAGAGAAGGCCAAGCATTACCTTAAGGAAGCGGTCGAAACGCTCCCCTTCTCGCTAAAGACCGAATCAACGTGGATGAAGTCGAAAAACCTCCTTCTAAGTCTTTACCAGCTCGAAGGCGAATTCTAAGTGCCCGAAGCACTGTCCGTAGCGCACCGGGTTGTTTCCGACCTGGGCATTGCCGACAGGATTCAACGCCTTTACGTAGAAAGAGTAGACTCCCCGTGGAACGAGAAGGCCATGATCAAGAGAAAGAGGGGCCTTCTGGAGGTGAAGTTTACCCTCTGGAAGGAAAACCTTTTTCTCCTCGGGCGGATGTACCACATCTTCCTCTACATCTATGACGTCCTCGATCCTCCCTTCATGTACGATCCCCGCTTGACGCCGAACGAGGAAAGCGAACCGGATGTCCGGGACATCTATAACCAGGTATGGAGCATTTACGTGGACAGCCGCATCGAGCGCCGGGGCATCGAAAACTTCTACGACCGGATCGTGAGGCGCAACCTCTTCGTCGACCTCGCCAACCACCTTCCCCGCGACAAGGCCGTCAGCCTATTTCAGAAACTTTGGGAAAGCGAGTCCTACACCTATCCTGAAATTGTCGACTTCAGCTACAGGCTTCTGGAGGATCGGAAGGCAGGGGCACAGGAACCTCCGCTCTGTCTCGAAGCCGAACTGGCCCCCCGTCTCAAGTTGCAGGGTGTGAGGGTTCACATCGACCGGATCAAATCGGAATCCCTCCGCCACAAGGCAAACGACCTTCTCAGCTTCATCGCCTACCACTGCAAAGACGCCGTCATCACCGGTTCTTACTTCGGTATCCTCGTCGTCTATCACAGAAGGGTTTTTGTTGAGATGGTAATCATAGAGGACGACCACATCTTCGTCAGCATCCTCGACGTCCTATCCAACACCTACAGGACGCACCCGGTCACGGAAGACGGGGAGGTGACGGAGATTCAGGGGTCCATTCTGACCCTGTACAAGAAGATCGCTCTGCAGTCCTGAGGTCAGGAGCGCCGCAGCCGCTTCAGCGCAAGGCCGAAGGTGTATTCGTAGAGGTGGAGGCCCTTGCTGACCGCCGTAATGCTGCCGTCTTCAACACCTATCTCCTGGCACATGTACTCTTTCAGCAACTGAATGGCCGCCAGGTTTGACGGAAAGCCCGCCCAAAGGTCCCAGCTTCTGAAATAGAGAATGAAATGAAGCCTTCCATCGGAGAGCCGGGTGTCGATAAGCCGGAGACAGGGTGGGTCTTCCAGAAGGATGTCCTGCGGCATACCCACCTCCATGATGGCTTGGTTCGTGCCGTATTTTCCCTGCCGGTAAATCTGTATCACCTCTTCGACGGGGTTGACGCCGCAGGCACACTCCTGTCCGCCCACGATAACCTTCGGGTTTGTCAGCCTCTCGCCGTAGGTATAAAGCTCGTTCTCCGCCTTCCTGTCCGTCATGAGATACTGGAGGTAGTCCTCAACATATTCCATGCTCGTCGGCGCCGGGATACCGAGCTCAGACGGGATGTCGGGGATAAGGGGCCTTGTGCCGGGATGCCTGATGTGCACCATGACGAGGTCAAACTCGCGCCTCTCGTGGCCTTCGAAGGAGCCCCTGTCCACACAGTACCCGTGAACGCCTCCTTCGTCAAAAATCCTGTATATGCACTGGAACCAGGCATCGGGCAGGTCCCGCGCCTCTATAAAAACCGGTTTCATCACGTCTCCCCTTGTTAGCGGCCCATTGAGGACTTATCATTTTAGCAGATAATTTGATAAATGGCAGTGAAAAGTATTATTGTATGGGCCAGAAAGGAGGTTTTATGTTCGTAAAGCAGATAGAAGTGGGCGGATTCGCAATTTTTGCGTACATTGTGGGCTGCAAGACGACAAAGGAGGCACTGCTCATAGATCCGGCGGCAGAGGGCGACCGGATTCTCAAAGAGGTGACCGACCGCGGCTACGTAATCCGCTACATCGTAAACACCCATTCCCATGTCGATCACATCATGGGTAACCGGTATATGAAGGAGGCGACGGGCGCGCAGATTATCATTCACGAGCGGGAGGCGCAGGCGCTGGGCAGCCAGTCGAGCTACTCCCTCCATATGTTCGGAGCCGAGCCGTCGCCCCCGGCCGACGTGACGGTCAAAGATAACGATGTCATTTCTGTGGGCAACGTCTCCCTCAAGGTAATCCACACGCCGGGACACTCTCCGGGCAGCATATCCCTTTACCGCAAGGGCATCGTTTTTACGGGCGACACCCTTTTTGTGGGGGCCGTCGGCCGGACGGACCTGGGAGGGGGCTCCTGGGAGGTGCTGTCATCGTCCATCAGAAACCGTCTCTTCACCCTCCCCGACGATACGATCGTGGCGCCGGGCCACAACTACGGCGACACACCCAAGAGCACCATAGGAAAAGAGAAGGTCTACAATCCCTATGTGGGCATGCGCGCGGGCTATTAAGGCCGCCCTTCTCCTCCTCTGCCTTGTTCTGCCCCTAAGCGCCTGCCAATCCGTTCCCACCGGGCGCATGGGAAGGGAGCCGAAGGTGGCCCTGGTCTTGAGCGGCGGCTCGGCCCGCGGCTTCGCCCATGTGGGCGTTCTTCGCGTCCTGGAGCAGGAAAAGATACCTATCCACCTGATCGTGGGCACCAGCGTGGGAAGCCTCATAGGCGGGCTTTACGCGGCCGACCCGGACAGCTTTCAGCTCGAGTGGACCGCCTTTAAGCTCGATAAGAACGACATTATGGATGTCTCTCTTATCTACTCCAAGCTCGGGCCCGTTCAGGGGGCCCGCCTCGAAAGCTTTGTGGAGCAGCACGTAAAGGCCAAGCGCATCGAAGACACGAAGATTCCCTTTGTGCCCGTGGCCACAGACCTCAACACGGGAGAAACGGTAACCCTCGAAAAGGGTCCCCTCGCCAAGGCCATCCGCGCATCCTCGTCCATTCCCGGCATCTTCGTCCCCGTTGTCTTCGGCAGCCGCACGCTTGTCGACGGGGGCGTCACAAACAACCTTGCCTGCGATATAGCACGGCAGAAGGGGGCTGACGTGGTCATCGCCGTCAACCTTCAGAAGGACGTGCGCAACACCGACATCTCCTCCCTCATCGATATCATCGGCCAGTCCGTCAATATCATGGTTCACGAAGCAACGAAGGCCAAGATGAGGTTTGCCGATGTGGTCATCGAGCCCGATACGCGGGGTGTCTCGCTCTTCGATTTCAGCCAGAAAAAGGCCCTCATGGAAGAGGGCATGAAAGCGGCCCGGGCGGCCATGCCGGCCATCAAGCAAGCCCTCGGTGCAGGGCGCTGATGGTCGACCTCGCCAACCTCCTTTTCGTGCTCAAGAAGGTGCTGACGGCACTGATCGTGCCGCCGGGCCTCATCATTCTCCTTCTCCTCTGCCTGGCTCTGTTTGTCAGGAGGCTCAAGGTCTTTGTCATCGCCGCCGCCGCTCTTCTCTACATCATTTCCATCGAGCCCGTGAAAGATCTCTTGATAGGCCCGCTGGAGAGGGCAGTGCCCGTACCGTCGAAGGAGGAGATCAAGGCCTGTGAGGCCTACGTAATTCTTGGAGGGGGCTTCTACGATGCGACGCCGGAGCTGGATTTCAAAGGCAACCTGGGTACGGACAGCTACGGCAGGGTGCTCGCAGCCTTCCTGCTCTACCGCGCCGATCCGAAGCCGATCCTGCCCACCGGAGGAAAAACGGATCAAAAGCGTTCAGAAGCGGAGCTGACGCGCGAGATTCTGCTCGCCATGGGGGTCCCGCAGCGCCACATCTACCTCAACACGCCAAGCCGCGACGTCGACACAATCGGCAACGCCCGCTACGTCAGGGCCGTCCTCCGTCCCGTCGGCGCGACGCGCGTTCTCGTGATCACCAGCGCCTATCACGCGAAGCGGTCGCAGATCATATTCAGCAGGTTCTTTGACCGGCCCGTCGTCTTCCCCACGGGTTTCAAGACCGCAGGGACAGAGTACCGCTACGGAAGCTTCCTGCCCGACTCAAACAACATCCTTGGCGTCGCGCTCGCCGTCAAAGAATACCTCGGCATCGCCTTCTACCACCTCAAACAACCGCCGCTGGGGTCAGCGCCGCTGGGGTCAGCCCTTGAATCTTGACGTTTTAAACCGCCACGGTCGCCAATAACATCTTCCACGACTAACTACCACCGCCGGACCCGGTCAAACAGCACGGCATCGATTGACCCCTCACCCAGGATGGCCATGAGCAGCCGGTCCAGCCCCACGGACACCCCAAAGATCGGCCCCTCAAGGCGCGAGATCGCCCCCAGAAAGGATGTGTCTATGGGAAAAACGGGCATACCCCGCCTCTCCCGTTCGGCCAGGTCGCTGCGAAACCGCTCCTCCTGCTCGACTCTGTCCAGCAGCTCCGTGTATCCGTTGGCGATTTCGAGCCCATCCATGTAGAGCTCGAAACGCTCCACTCTGTCTGCGTCTTTCCTTTTGGCCATAGACGATATGGAGCAGGGCCAGTCCACGAGATAACACGGAGACTCTCTCTTTATGGCCGGTTCAATCTCCTGTATGAGAACCTTGAAAAAGAGATCGTTCCATGAATCGGCCTCATCCACCCCGCCGAATCCGGCAGCCCGCAGCGCTTCAAGGAACTGCCCCCTCGTGAGCCCGAAGGGATTGACGGAGATCGTTGTCTCGAAAAGATGCGCAATATCGAATGCATGCCAGGACCCCGAAAAACGTCTGTCCTCGCCGCCACCCAATGCTTTCGCCACGTGGCGGACCAGGGCGGTAACCTCATCCATGGCTGCAAGGTATGTGCCTTTGCCGTACCACTCCACCATGGTAAACTCCATGTTGTGGATCTCCTCGAGCTCCTCCTCTCGAAAAACCTTACAGATTTGAAAAATCCGGTCATGGCCTCCAAGGAGGGCCTTTTTCATGCCCATCTCCGGCGATGTATGGAGGTAATACACCTCCTGCGGCCCGAGCCTGACCTGAAGGGGATCAATGTTTGCCTCCGGCGCCGGCCTTTCCATAAGGTAGGGCGTCTCCACCTCCCAATAGCCCCTCCCCCAGAAGAACTCCCTGGCGGCCTTAAGAAGGGCATGGCGTGTCATCAGAAGGGTTTTCTTGTCTGTCATTGGCTTGATCTTCCTTATTCCACGCCGGTGAAGCGGCGCCGATGGTGTTGCATTTTATAGTGTAACCACGTATACTTTGTCAATGGGAGAGATGACCGAGAAGGCCGAAGGTGCTCGCCTGCTAAGCGAGTGTACGTACCTAAACGCGTACCGAGGGTTCGAATCCCTCTCTCTCCGCCAGTATCCGGTTCACACGTGAAGCTACGGATCCCGCACAACCGTCGCCCCCGCTCAAATCCTTACCCCTTTTCCGCGAATGGCATCCCTCGGACGATGTTTCCGACCCCTACGCCAACCCAGTAAAGGCCAACCGACATGAGAAAAAAAAGCAGGCACACCGAAGGGACAGCACAGCCGGGAGAGATAACAGACCAACTCCTCCTCTCCTTTCTTCGCAAGGAAAAAAGACCGCTCTCGCTGCAGGACATCGGAGCGGCCCTCTCGCTCGGAAGACGGGAGCAAAGGAACCTGAAGCGGCACGTTAGGGACATGCTGCACCGGGGGCTCATTGTGCGGCTTCGGAAGGGAATGATAGGCCTTGCCGGCGAGCTGGACCTCGTGACGGGAACGCTGGCCTGCTCCCGGGGCGGCAACGGCTTCGTCATTCCGGACCGCGAAGGCGAGAAGGACGTCTTTGTTGCGGGAAGGGCCTTGGGTGCGGCCATGCACGGCGACCGCGTTGTCGCACGCGTCGACCATCACGACCGCCGGGGAAGAGAAGGAAGGGTCATACGCGTGCTGGGCAGGCGCCTCCGGCACGTGGTCGGAAGGGTAAGCCGTCAGGGACAGATTATGACACTCACGCCTGCCGACGATCGTCTCTTCCCCTCCTTCGTCGTCGAGGAGACGGCCCGTAGCCGAGGCCTTAAAAACGGCGATCTCGCGGCAGCCCGAATCACCGCCTACCCCGGCGAGAACGCCCTGCCTGCCTGCAGAATTGTGGCGGCCCTGGGACAGCTCGACTCCGTCGCCTCAATCGAGCGCTTCATCACCTACACCTACAGCCTTTCGGCCGCCTTCGGCCGGCGCACCCTCGGCGATGCCCAGCAGGCAGCCTTGCTGTCGCCCGGCGAGGGGCGCGTTGACCTGCGCGGCACCAGGCATGTCACCATCGACGGCGAACTGGCTAAGGATTTCGACGACGCCGTGGCCATCGAGAAGGATGATGGGGGCTTCACCCTCTTTGTGTCCATCGCCGACGTGGCCCATTTCGTCCCCAAGGACTCGCCCCTGGACCGGGACGCCTACGCCAGGGGAACGAGCGTCTACTTTCCCGGCTCCGTCATCCCCATGCTGCCAAAGGCCCTGTCCAACGGCGCATGCAGCCTCAACCCCGGGGAACCCCGCCCCGCCATGACGGCCCGCCTCTCCTTCAGCCGCGACGGCCAAATCCGCGATGCCACATTCTTCCCTTCGCTCATCGCAAGCGTCGCCCGCCTCACCTACAACCTCGTCGAGGAGGCCCTTGCCAACGATGACGGGGAGGCTGCACGGCAGTGCGCCTCCGTTCTTCCGGACCTGCGCTTAATGGCCAAGCTGGCCGCCCGCCTCAGAGACCTTCGCCGCCGGCGCGGCTCCCTGGACTTCGACCTCCCCGAGCCTGAGGTCATCCTAAACATGGAAGGAGACCTCCAGGACATCGTCAGGGCGCCCAGGCTTTTTTCCCATGCACTCATCGAGGAGTTCATGATCGCCGCCAACGAAGCCGTGGCACGGTTTCTGGAGAAGGAAGGGGTGCCCGCCATCTTCCGCATTCACGAGCCTCCGGAGCGGGAAAAGCTGGCCAATCTCGAAAGGCTGCTCAAGGGGCTTTCCATCGCGTCAGGCCGCCTTACGGGCAGGCGCCTCCAGGCCGTCCTGGACGAAGTGCGAAAGTCTGAATACGAGTTCATCGTCAACAGAACCCTTCTTCGCTCCCTGAAGCAGGCCAGATACTCGGCGGCAAACAGGGGCCATTTCGGCCTCGCGTCCACGTCATACCTCCACTTCACATCTCCCATCAGGCGCTACCCTGATCTCGTCTGCCACAGGGCCCTAAAGAACGCCCTTGCCGGCCTCCCCCATCCATACAGCAGCGAGGAGTTAGAGAAAATGTCCGCTGCGCTTTCGGAGCGGGAACGGATTGCAATGGAGGCGGAAAGGGACATGGAGGACCGCGTGCGAATCCTCTTTATGAGGGACAGGCTGGGCGATGTGCTTCAGGGCACCATTTCGAACGTCACCTCCTACGGCATCTTTGTTGAGCTTTGGGACGTTTTCGTGGAGGGCGTGGTACTCTTTTCCGATCTTGCCGATGATTACTACCACTTCCAGGAGGACAAATTCCGTGTTATCGGGCGGAGAACGGGACGCATTTACCGCCTTGGCGACACTGTAACCGTGCGGGTCGCCGCTGCCGACACGGAAGGTAAGCGGCTCAATTTCGTCTTCGCCTGATCGCCGGCAGGGCACCCCCACTCCAACCGGCTGCGGGCCTACTCAAACTCTTCGAATTCCTCGGCCGAATAGAAGAGGTGCATTCTTTCCACAGCCTCCTTGTTCAGGCCCTCATATAGAATGGACTCTTCGGCCTTTCTTCTGAACGTCTCTGCAAGCCCTTCCAGCTCGCTCAGCCTTGCAAGAAGGCCCTTTTCCTCTATCATCCCCTTAATCTCCCCGAACAGCTCCCTACTTCCGTGTATGAGCACACCTTCCTGCAAGATCTTCATGGCAACCATGCGGGGAAAACTGTCAAAGGCGGTCTGCTCCCTGATGAGCGCCAGCTTCTTGATCTTGTAGTCCACCTCTTCGTTCACGTCAGGGTCGATGAGCATCCTGTACTTCTTCCGGTAGATGATGCCGTCAAGGCGTTCTATGAAGCTGTCAGGCACGTCGTCCCGCGCGGCCACGACCAGGTCGATATCGGAACCGCGAACCAACCGGCCCATGCTCCTCTCCGGCCGCGGCACCTCGTGGGCCATGCCGTAGACGATGTCGCCGGCAACGATGAAGGAAAACCGATCGTCTTCCTGACCGCCCTCCCCAAGCTCGGTCATGATATGGGACACCATCCGGCGGGCAAGCTCAAGCTTACGGCTGCTTATCTCGCCGATGCGGGCCGCAGCCTCGCGGCAACTGCTGTCGAGCGCATCGGGATCGCTCGCAAGCCCCACGACGGAGTAGGTGAAAAACTCCCTCAGGATGGAAGGGGAAAGCCGGGCAAAACCTTCTACGTGACGGTCGAGCCGCAGGTATCTCCTGCCCACGGCCCGCACCTGCAGACTGCGAGAGGTCTTGCACACCTTCCAGAGGGGCAGGCTGTCGACGTCAATGGCCTTTTTGATCTCCAGGCCCGTCAGCGGACCCTCCCTTCCGACGAGCCCTACAATCATTTCTTCCAGCTCAGACATGCCCCGGACCGCTACCCGGACGTCAGGTCCTCGAGCATAATGTTCCTCTCCTTCAGGACCTCGCGGTCCGCCGGCAGACCGGAGGCGGCTATGGCGTCGAGAACGTAGACGAGGTTGCCGCCGTTCTGTGCATATTTCTGGCCGTATGAGATGGGTACCTGGGGCGTCGCCCGGTCCAGGAGCGACCTGGCCACAGACTCGGCCTTCCGCGCACCGCTTGCCAAAAGCACCACCATGCCGGCCTTGTAGACCAGTTCGGCGCCCATGGAGACGGCATAGTTGGGCGAGTCTTCGGCAGAGGCAAAGTGGCCGTCCGCCACTGCGTTCTGGATCGTGTTTTCGTCCAGCTTGACGAGCATCACCGAGCTTCCGGCGAAGGGTATGCCGGACTCGTGAAAGGCAACGTGCCCCCTGCCCCCGACACCGATTACCTGGAGGTCGATACCTCCCGCCCTCCTGATTCTGGCCCTGTAGCCGTCGAGAATTTCTTTCCTTACCCACGCAAGGTAGGCGGACTCGGCCTTGTCCCGTATGGCGATGGACTTGCCCGCATCGGTGCCCCGGTAGGCCCAGTCATTGGGATACCTCTTCAGCTCCCGCATGAGCATCTTCTGATCGATCAGGGAGCCGAAGGGCACGTTCGTCTCGATGAACTTCTTCTTCAGGAGACCGAAAAACTCCTGGACCATAAAATAGCAGTAGCTTTCGGGGTGCATGACCCTTTGCTGGGCGTTTTCGCCCGGCAGCCCTACGTACTCGTCCAGATTAAAGCTTCGGATGCGTCCGCTATCAAACTCCCCGTCGTTTGCCGCCCCGGCGAGGTACTTATACATGCCCGTCGGCGAATTTCCCGTGGCGAGGCCGATGACCACCTCCCTCTTCATGTCAAGAAGGCGCGCCAGTTGGCCCTTTACAATGTCCGCCGCCACCCTGCTCAAATGGTCAAAATCACGCGTTACCATTACCCTGATGGCCATATCCCCTCCCCTCTATCGTTCAATGCCCGGCTACACGCAGAACCGCCCCGTCCTCAGCCCAGCACGGCCTCTATGATCTCGGCGATCTCCTTGCAGTGCTTTGCCGTCACGTTGTCGGACGGTCCCTCCACCATCACCCTGCACATATTCTGCGTTCCCGAATAGCGAACAAGCACGCGGCCGTCCTCGCCCAGCTCCCGTTCTACTCTCGCAATCACCTGGGCGATTTCCGGCACCGTCGAGACGTCGGGCTTGCTCTTCACGTCAACGTTGATCAGCTTCTGCGGGTAGATATCCATAAGTTTGGCGAGCTCCGAAAGGGGCTTGCCCGTCCTTACCATGGCCGCTATGAGCTGCATGGCCGTCACGATGCCGTCTCCCGTCGTATGATGATCAAGAAAGATCATGTGGCCCGACTCTTCTCCGCCGATGATGCCCCCCATCTTCATCATGTCTTCCAGAACATAGCGGTCACCCACCTTGGAGGCGTGGTACTCGAAGCCGTATTTCTTGCAGGCCACCCTCAGCCCAAGGTTGCTCATGACGGTGCTCACAAGGAGGTTGTTCTTCAACCTGTCCTGGTCCTTGAGCATCTTGGCGCATATCATCAAGATTTGATCGCCCGTAATCTCCCGGCCCTTTTCGTCCACGGCAATGAGCCGGTCACCGTCCCCGTCAAAGGCAAGGCCGATAGAGGCACCGCTTTCAACGACCCGTTTCCTCAAGTCCCCGGTGTGCTGGGAGCCGCACTTATCATTTATGTTGATGCCGTTCGGCGCATTGTGGATCACCTCTACGTCGGCACCCAGCTCCCAGAACGTCTCAGGCGCCACTTTGTAGGTAGCCCCGTTCGCCGTGTCCAGGACAATCTTCATACCTTCAATGGACAGATCCCTGGGGAAGGTATTTTTCAGGAAGACGATGTAGCGGCCGTGCACATCCTCCAGACGGAAGGCTTGGCCCATGTCCTTGACAGGCGGCACGAGGGTGTGAAGGGTGTTGCTCAGCATCAGGTCCTCGATGGCCTCCTCCTGTTCGTCGGACAGCTTAAAGCCGTTGCCCGAGAATATCTTGATACCGTTGTCCTGGTAGGGGTTGTGGGAGGCAGAGATGACGATGCCCGCCTGAGCCCTCATGCTCTGGGCAATAAAAGCTATGCCCGGCGTCGGGAGAACCCCGAGCAGGTAGGGGTTGCCCCCCATGGACGTTATGCCCGACTCAAGAGAGCTCTCAAGCATATAGCCGGAAATACGCGTATCTTTTCCGATGACTATCCTTGGGCGGTGGTGATCCTTTCTCAGGATATAGACAACGGCCTGCCCCAGGGCAAAGGCTATTTCGGCGTTCATCGGATATCGGTTTGCTTCGCCTCTCACACCATCGGTACCAAACAGTTTGCCCATGACCTCTCCTCCTTCAGTCGTATATTCTAAAACTGCTTGCCGTACAAATTGAGCCCCGGCACGATTGCTCTTACCCTTTCACGGTATAGCCCAACGATGGATTGCAGCCACAGCACGCCCTTCTCAGAAACCGCCGCCGGCAGACCCTGTATGGTCTCAACATAGTGGGATGCGCTTTGGCCCTTTGCCTGCCCGAAGGCGGCAAGGAAATCGTCCCGGCACTTGTCCACACCATCGTCATTCGTTCCAGCGGAAAAAAGTGCCTCTATGGCTGCGAACCTTTCGGCGAACTCGCGCCTTCCCGCCGCGTCGGACGGGCGCTGGACACCCTTACCCACAGAGCCCCCCACCTTTTCCGACAACACCTGCAAGCGCTTGATCCGCTCCTTCTTGGCCAGTGCGAGCTTATCAATCAATCCAGCGAAGAGAAGGCTGCCCAGCTCCTGCGCCTCGAGGAATGGCCTTCTCACGTGGACGTACCACGCCTCCAGGGCCGTGAGATTGGCGAGGTAGGTGATGTTGTTGCCGACGATCCTGCCGATGTTCGGATATGTTCCGGGGGTGAAGGGGATTGTCTTAGGTAAGTGGGTCTTTCCCACGATTAGCCTGTTGTCCTCAAGAAAATCGTTTCTCAGCACGAAGCCGGCAGCAACCACGTTGCCGAAGCCCATGCGTATGGGCCCGACGATGCCGCCCTGGCCGCCGAGAAAGATAGCGGGCTGATTGAGCATGACACCCCTCGGAACGTCGCCGATGAGGGAGGCCGTTGTCTTGTCTCCGTCGGGCGTAAAGTTGAAGTGGATGTACGAACTGCCCACTTCGCTATGGTCCTTGCGGCTTGTCCCCCCGGCCATCAGGCAGTCGCAAAAGTTGATGAGGCTGCCAAGGGTAACGAAGGGGAAGAGTATGGTCTGCTTCAGGCCGACGCAGTGCGCCCCGCCCGCCTCCTCCTCGAGGATACACCCCTCCCGGACCTGGGCCCCGAGCCCCATGTTCGACTTCTCCAGAAATGTGGACCTCGTGAAGTACCCTCCCTTGAGCTCGACCTTGGGCCCCAACTGGCAGTTGTCGATGGTCGCTGGGCCTTCGTAGCCGATCCGGCAATTGGACGCAATAACGGTCCCATCGCCGTAGAGCCTGCAACCGGGGTAGATCGTCACGCCTTTTCCTGATATGTTGTCGATGTTGACCTCGTCCCCCACATCGACTGTAAGCGGATTCGGAATCTGGACCCCTTTGCGTATCAGTTCCACCACCTTGTCGTAGCACCGCGGCTTCAGCTCCATCCTTGCCTCCCTATGGGTATCGGGCGTGCCTCGTGACGCCCCTTGCTCTTCCTCTCAGCGGGAAATCGCGTTGCAGCCAAGGCTCAACACTACTCGACCTTGGCCACCCGGCCTCTACCCGCCCCATTTTTTACGTCCGTATTTTTTCACTCTAACGCGCCGTTTGCAAGAGAAAAATGAGCGTTTTTTCGATAGCGCGGCGGCCGGTCCGGAAGGAGCTGCCAGACCGCGCCCACAGGCGGAAAGGTGATGGTGCGTTGCCGACAGATCAGCAAGATTCAAAATTCAAGGGCTAACCCCAAGCCCCGACGATTTACAGATGTTCGATGTGGACGTTCCCCCACTTTTCCTTCAGGTATTCGGCCACGAGGCGCCTGTGGCACTGGTCCGGGGTGGCCTCGCTGCAGAGAAGGCAGGCGTTGTCAAAGAGCCTTCTGTCCATGGTATCCTCGATCCTTCTCTGCTCGAGCAGCTTCCTGAACGTAGCCTCGTATTCCGCCCAGCCCCCCTTGGAGTTGCGGTATGCCGACAGCATCTCCTGCGTCGGCGCAAGCGCGGGTAGGTGAAGGTACTCCACCCCCAGAATGGCCTTCAGAAAATAGGCAAGGTCGGTGCTCTTGGTGAATCCGGCAAGCTGTGACGTATTGTTGAGCCGGATGTCGATAACCCTCTTGATGCCGCTCCCCCGGAGCAATTCAAAGAATTCCTCGGCGCTCTTCTTCGTAAACCCGATGGTGCATAGCCTTGTCTTTTCCATAGGCTCGATCCTACCGTTCAATGTCAAAATTCAAGGGCTGACTCCAGGGTCTGGTAAGTTGGCGGAGGGAGTAGGATTCGAACCCACGGGGCGCGTGAACGCCCAACGGTTTTC
>CAZYVU010000011.1:37833-79658 GCA_964651435.1 uncultured Pseudomonadota bacterium | reverse complement strand
CCATGGTACCATGACGAATCCCTCATTACCCACAGGATTTGGCGAGGAGCCAAAAAAGATTCCCCTATGGCTTCAGGCTTCGCGGCCCTGTCCGCACAGAGGTCAGCCATCTGCGCCGTACGTGACCATTTGTCTGATTTTTCGTTATTCTCCCTTTGAATCGTGCTTGCAGGCCCGGTGTGCCATTGTGTCCTTGTAGGTCTCTACGAATTCCTCATATTCCTTCAGCAGGACATCTCTGTACTCCCGCCGAACAATTTCCGAGTTCGAGACATAATTGCCCATGGCCTCCAGTCCGGCAATGATCTCCTCCACCGTTTCCCGGTTCGGCTTTTTCCCCACCGAGTACAGCTCTGCCATAATCTCATAGAGATTGCTCACTGCGACCTGCGTTCCGTCAACAAACCTGAGCGTACGCCGACTAACTGTCGGGGCGTTGGGGTCAACTCAGGTTACTCACCCTATAACTTGAAAGATGGACATATCATACCCTCCTTAACCGTGTCGGCCAAGCCGGCCGACCGTCTTCTATCCCCGACGGGCCGACCAAATGTGATGAACCCGTAAAAAGTGGAACATTAAGCTATTTTGTCATTCCCATCAAAATGGGAATCCAGTAGCTTCAATATGTTCTGGACCCCCCGCTTTCGCGAGGGTGACACGGTTTGGGACTTTTTACGAACCTATCAAATGTAGTATACCAACCACGTCGTTAAGTATCCAGCCGTAAGGAAGGGACAACACACAGATGGGGCCGTACGGCGAGGCCCTCAAAATAGTGCAGCGCAGCTACATCAGACCGCGTACGGAAAGTGGACCCGACTCCTCAAAAACCCTGGCGCCTCTCGTCATTACACTCGACGGTTCGAACCTGGCGCCCGCTGGGCCCCTTTCCTCATCTCCCGGGGGACGCTGACCGAGGGAGGATGGCCTGTTACGAGGAGGCCTTATCGGAGGCCATGAGAGCAGCCCCTAAGGCGCCCGTCAATTGCGGCTCCTCGGGCACGAAAATGCGTGTCCTCAGCTCTTCTCCTAAGACTCTGACAAGACCCTGGTGCTTCGCACCTCCGCCTGTGGCCGCGCAATCGGGAGCAAGGCCTACGCGGATGACCAGGGTGCTTATCTTGGACGCCATCGCCTTGTGGACGCCCGCCACAATATCGGCGGGGGGTGCCCCCTCGGCAATGCGCGATACGGCCTCCGATTCGGCAAAAACGGCGCAAGCCGTCGTGAACTCCACCGGTTTCGCTGCCGCCAAGGGGAGCGCGGCTATCTCCTCGACGCCGATCTTCAGGATACGGGCCACCACCTGGAGAAACTTTCCACTTCCGCCGGCACATTTTTCGTTCAGAAGGAAGCTCGTGGCTCTTCCCTCCTCATTGAGCCGGATGGCGCGACTAAACTGGGCCCCCACGTCGACAACCGTTCGTACCGATGGAAAGAGATGATGAATTGCCGCTGCGTGACAGGAAATATCGGGGACGCTGAAATCGGCAAACTCTACTGAAGCGGCACCATACCCCGCACTAACGGTACAGGCTATGTCGGAAAGAGCAATGTGGGCCCCGGCAAGGGCGGCCCTGATCACACCGTCGGCAGTCTTTCGATAGTCGCCGCCCGAGGGAAGCACGGCCGAGGACCGAACGACCCTATCCTGAAGGACCACGGCCTTGCAGTAGCCGGAACCTATATCAACGCCAACGACAAAAGCCATCCAGCCACCTCACGTGAAAAATTTTGCCTCCTCCAGGCCTCGTCCGCTCCTGGAGGGCGTCTGCCCCTCGAGCACGTATCTTTCGTAGATTTCCTTGCCCATCAGTGCGGCCCCCAATGCCCCCGTTATCAACGGCTCCGGGGGAACAAGGACGACAGACTGAAACTTCGCCTGCAACGCCTTCACCAAGCCAATATTCTTGGCCCCGCCTCCGGTGACGGCGATGTCCGGTTCCACCTTCAGCTTATTTACCAGGGAAACGACGCGGGTGGCCACGGAGTCATGGACGCCCGCAATGAGGTTAGGTACCGACTCTCCGTTGGCGAGCTGGTTCGTCACCTCGTGCTCGGCGAAGACCGTACAAGTACTGCTGATGGACGACGGTTTGTCGGCCGTCAAGGACAGCTCTCCCAGCTCTTCCAGCGAAACCCCGAGGGAATCGGCAATAACTTCGAGAAACCGCCCTGTACCGGCGGCACACTTATCGTTCATGACAAAGCTCGTCACCTTGCCGTCTTTGATCTTAATACCCTTGCTGTCCTGCCCGCCTATGTCGATGATGGTCTTCACCGTCGGCAGCAGGTGATGCAACCCCTTCGCGTGGCACGTGATCTCCGTGATCTGCCTGTCGGCGAAGGGCACGTTAATCCGCCCATACCCCGTAGCCACGATATAGGCCAGGTCTGTAAAATCAAGACGCGCCCCATTGAGCGCGTCCTCCATAACTTTATTGGCCAGTTTTCTGTGCTCAGGCCCCGTAGGCCCTATAAGAAATGTCTCGATCTTGTCGCTCACGATAACGACTTTCGTCATCGTAGACCCGATATCGACTCCTGCAAAATAGCTCATCGCTGCCCCTTTTCTTGGCGTGCCCACGAGGCCTGGCCTGCAGTTCTACCTGTTTTTGCTCTTGTAGGCCTCCAGCGTGTCTACAAAGGCGTCTATCCTGTTGTGCGTATCAGCCTCGTTGTAGGAGCTGATATCAACGATGTCGCCCTCCATGATGAGAATCGGAATGTCACGGTAGACCTTCCTGAGGGTCTCAGCCTGGAATATGATGCCGGCATGCCAGCTCCGGCACGAGAAGGCGGAGTGGAACACAACGCCGTCACACTTGTAGTCTTCGATATACTCTATGATCCTCTCGACCTTCGGTATGGACCCGGGCCTTTTCCGCGCAGCATCGTACCAGTGCGTCCAGTAGCGTACCCATCTCCACGCGATGTGCTCCAGGGGATCGTTTGTCTTCGGGAGGTCAAGGCGCTCAATCTTTTCGCAGCCCCGGTACGTCACCTCGACAGGGAACACAACGCCCTTGCTGTTAAAATACTGGAAGTCACCGAGGGCAAACCAAGACGGAAGCCCGGCACCCCATAGGATTCTGTACTTCTCCGGGTCTGCCACCCCCACGCCGTCAGCGATCTTCTGCTTCAGTTCCTTGTAAAGATCCACATAAAAGTCATAGGCCTCCTGCGTCCCCAGGTTGAACGTGAACGGCACCATGGTGTTCATGGCGTCGCCGGTATCCATGGGCGTCGGAATGGCCTTTCGAAGCTCGTAGGTATCGATGAACAGGTCCCAGGTCTTGTCGGAAAGCTCAACCGTCGCCGCGAGCCGGTCCCAGTCCATTTTCTTCCCCGTTACCTTTTCGCAAAATTTAACCGTTTCGCGCAGCTCTTCCGTGACGTATTTAACGTAGAATTTCTCCTGCGAATGGTGGTCGATCTTGGGATCCCAGGGGGGATAGTACATATTCGTAACGAAAACGGGCACATCCTGCTGATAATGCTGCGTCGCCTGCGGCCACTTGAACCGTGGATCGCACAGAAGCTGCCCGTTCCCAAGCATCATGTCCGGACGGGCCATGCCACCCCAGGGTGCCCCCTCAGGCGTCGCCCCGCCAAGCTCCTCCCGCAACATGTCGAACCCGATGTTGCACGTGGCATAGGTGCAAAGCGACCGGGAGAAGTTGTCCGATTCAGCCTTTTGCAGGTATTTCTCGGCATCACGCTTGGCTGCACAGACACCGGAAAAGCTTTCTCCCCACGCAGGCACGATATCCATGGCCCGCATGATCTCATCCTGACCGTCTGCGATAAAGGCAGCGGCCACCTTCTTGCCTTCTTCTTTGGCCTTCAGAGTCGCACCGAGGTTGCCCCGGACAAATTTCGGTATCTTTGCCGCCGTTGCTGTAGCAACTGCTCTTCCTTTCTTTTCTTCAGCCATGTAATTACCCTCTCTGCATTTTATTGGGGCTTACGTCGCCCCCTCCACCGGCAAAGCCGCTGGAGCCTTCCCCTCTCGCTCGCCGTGCTCGCTGAGGTCACTTCCTTACTGTATTGGGGCTTACGTCGCCCCCTCCACCGGCAAAGCCGCTGGAGCCTTCCGCACCCGCACGCGGGTACCCGGCTCGTCGTGCTCGCGGGACATATTTTCTCTAAGCAATCATCTCCAAAAAGGCTTCGATTCTCGTCTTCACCCGGGCCAGCGACGAAGTACTGTATTCGTCTTCCAGGTATAAGACAGACGCCCCGGCGGACTCAATGTAGCTCTTCATGGCCGGCACCTCGAATCCATAGGGATCACAGTATTTGTAGATAAACAGGATAGCCCCGTTGATCTTGAACTCCTCGATATATTTCTTCAAATGACCGAACCGCTCCTCCAGAATCCCCTGGTAGGTGTCGGCGGAGCCAACGAATGTCGTCGGAATCTTGAGCTT
This sequence comes from uncultured Pseudomonadota bacterium, assembly GCA_964651435.1. Lineage (GTDB taxonomy): Bacteria > Desulfobacterota > Syntrophorhabdia > Syntrophorhabdales > CAYQXL01 > CAZYVU01. The sequence continues at coordinate 75,222 of CAZYVU010000011.1, read as the reverse complement.
TCTCAGATAACGCTCGGCGATGCCCTGGACGGGATCGGCCGTTGCGTCCACGTCCTGCCAGTACATCTTGCTGCCCACAGAGAGGTCATCCATGACCAGATAGGCGCCTGCCCCTTCGATGGCTTCCACGATGGCGATATCGTCAATCTGGTCACCAACGAGCATGATCCTGGCCGCTTTACCGTCGGCCTTTGCTCCTCTCTGCTTTACTTCTTCCATAACCGCCTTCACCAGCGCCGTAGACTCATCCACGGGCAGGCTCATCGCGGCGACCAACACCTTCATCATCTCGACGCCGGAGATGAGGGGCGGGTTCGTCTTCCTGAGGGCATACAGCTCTCTCATGGCCTGCCTGTTTTCGTTGTGCGCCTTTACAGCGGCGGCCAGCGCCTCGTCGGTTATCTTCTTTCCCGTAAACTCCTCGAGCGTCCCGATGAAAACGCGGAGGATATCCTTTGTAAACTCAATGGACGGGTCACCGGTGACATGGGGCATGTTCAGAAAATGCCAGTAAGGCAGGTTCAGGTTGTAGCTCCAAACATCATTCGTCCGGTCTATGCTGTCACACTGATGGGGAAGCACCATGCCGTCGAGAAAATCATACTTTCCCTTCACCGCGCTGTCAAAAACGTTCCGGACAAAGGGACACACAATTGTTTCCATGTAGGCATCACCCTTGGTGATCGCCTCGGCAACGTTGCCCTTGAGCCTTATGGGCACCGCGCCGGCCGCTGTCACGATCTCCACCGGCGCGAGGGCCGACAGATAGCCGATAACCTTTTTACCCTGGGCCCTTAGCTCCCTTGCCCTCGACCCGTACTGCGCGTAGTACTTCTCGGCCAGTGCCAAACCGATTCCTTCTCCTAATCCACTCATCATTACACCTCTTGTCTGCCCCAGTTGATCGCTGCAGGTTGGGGGATTTGTGTGCTTATTAAACAAGCAATATTTGGAAGGGGACCTCGACGGGCCCCCTCTTCTCTATATAATACCACAGGACGATGCGAAACGCTAACGAAATAATTGGCTTTACGCCAGCTTCAGCATAGCGCCGGACCGTTGCGCCTCGACATCAGCCACCGGGAGTTCTGCCGATAGATCCTTCTTGTCTCTCTTCCGATCCTTGATCATCTCAAAGGATATGACCTTATGGTCAGGCGGCGTGCAGCCGAAGATCTCAACCAGAGCGGGCTCCATTGCGGCAACATACCGGGAGAAGTCCACCTTCGTCCTCTTCAGGGCTTTGGCGTCCCTGCCGTTCAAAGAGGTGCAGCCGAAGATCTCAACCAGAGCGGGCTCCATTGCGGCAACATACCGGGAGAAGTCCACCTTCGTCCTCTTCAGGGCTTTGGCGTCCCTGCCGTTCAAAGAGGTGCAGCCGAAGATCTCAACCAGCATCTCTTCCATCTCGTGAACAGGCACGAAACGGTCGCGGTACGATATTCTCTTTCCCTTCATGAAATCGCCCTTCATCTCGTTGTCGCCGAAAGACGTGCAGCCGAACACCTCAACAAGCATTGCCTCCATTGCGCCGTCGATGCCACGCGCTTCCTCTTCCACTCTCCATTCCCTTGCCATTTTGTCCTCCTCTAAGCTTTTCACTCTATCCTCAACCCATCTTGCTTTTTGAAACTACTATTAAGCAAGCAAAGCCCGTGCCACGGCAATTTGACACGTATAATCAAGATGTTACGATGATTAGGCCCCTTGTACTATCATATGTGATAGTTTTGAGCTGTCATATGTGATAGGCTTACCACATGCTATCGTATTTGGCAGGTTATATCTGCCCCGCCACTGTCATTGGTCTCTCGTAGCGGCATGTCCGGCCATGGCCATATTTATGATTTTGTTATTATTATTTGTATTGCGCCTTAAGAAACGTTGCTTCATAGCTACCGGTTGGGTCGATGTATCTGACATATATGATAGAATTTCCTTGGCAAGGGGGCCCGTCGTGGTATAAACTGCAGTATACGTTACCCTCATGGTCGTGGAGGAGCAGGGATGCCTATGGACGAGAACCGATTCTTTCGGGAGATTACACTACGGATCTGCGGCAGCCTTGAGATAGAAAAGGCATTATGGCACTGCTTTCTCTATATCCGGACCATCATCCCTGCCGACGAACTGATGCTGACGGTCTACGATCCCGCGTCAGGGACCCTCGATGTTGTGGCTACGGCGTCTCAGAGCGGCGGGATCGTGGGTACGGACAAAATTCCCATGCCGCCCCACCTGCGCCGCCAACTCGAGGAGCCCTTGAAGTTTCCCCGCGTTAGGGTCTCCGACGACGTTTTTCAGGACGAAATCTTCACCATAGTTGCGAAGAGGTACCATTGGCCCGACTCCTCGCTCATAGTCGGCAGGCTTATTATCGAGGATAAGTTCGTGGGCTCTTTCATCGTTCGGGCCGACGGCACGGGAAGGTACACGGACGGGGACGGGAGGCTCTGGTCCCTGATCAACGAACCGGCTGCCGTTGCCTTAGCCAACAGCCGCCGCTACCTCGAACTGATGCAGCTCAAGGAGCTGCTTGCCGATGACAGCAAATACTTCCAAAACGAGCTCAGACGAGACTTCAGCGAGGAGATCGTCGGCGCCGAATTCGGCCTCAAGGGGGTCATGGAGCAGGTCCTGAAGATCGCGCCTCAATCGAGCCCCGTTGTTCTCTATGGAGAGACGGGGACGGGCAAGGAGCTCATCGCAAACGCAATTCACAACTTTTCTCCACGCAATAGCGGACCCCTCATCAAGGTAAACTGCGGTGCAATACCGGAAACCCTCATAGATAGCGAACTGTTCGGCCACGAGAAGGGTGCTTTTACCGGTGCGTTGGCCCAAAGGCGGGGCAGGTTCGAGCGGGCCCACGGCGGAACGATCTTTCTTGATGAGGTGAGCGAACTGCCCCTCAACGCGCAGGTGAGGCTGCTCAGGGTGCTTCAGGAAAAGGAGATAGAGCGCGTCGGCGGCACCCAGTCCATCAAGATCGATATACGCATCATTTCGGCTACACATCAGGATTTGCGCCGCCTCGTGGCCGACAATACGTTCCGCGATGATCTCTACTACCGCTTGTGCGTATTCCCCATCTCTATCCCGCCGCTGAGGGAGCGGAAAGTTGACATCCCGGCCCTTGTCGAGTACTTCATGCGCAAAAAGGCCAAGGAGATGGGGCTTCACTTTATGCCCCGATTGGGGCCCGGCACCATGGACAGACTCGTCGAATACGACTGGCCCGGAAATGTGCGGGAGCTGAGCAATGCCGTCGAGCGGGCCGTCATCATACAGGAGGGCACGCCTCTTACCTTCGAAGACATCGTAGGAGGCAAGCTGATTAAGGACGAGGGGGCACTTCAGCGCCCCGATCGCCCCGATCTAACCCTGCACAATATTGAGGCCCACTACATCAGGGCGGCAATGGAGGAGGCAGGCGGAAGGGTTGAGGGGAAAACGGGCGCGGCGGCCCGGCTGGGCATGAATCCCGGAACGTTACGCCACAGGATGAGGAAGCTGGGAATTCCCTTCGGCAGGAACGCAGGTGCCCAGTACGGCAAAACCCAGGAAATCTGATAAGGAGAACAACGGATGAGTGAGCCTTCAAAAACTGTGAAGCGAACCGGCGACAACCCATCGCAACAGGGCGGCAAAGGTGCCCGCCGGGGAAACGTGCGCAGGGAGGCCGTGCAAACCGATGGATCGGCGGCGGAATACTACCGCCACATCGTCGATACGGCATACGAGGGCATCTGGGTGCTCGACAAGAACTATCAGACCGTTTTCGCTAATATGCGGCTCGGCGAAATGCTCGGCTATTCCCAGGAAGAGATGACAGGCAAGAGGCACCGATTCTTCCTTTTTGATGAGGACATCGGTGACCTGGAAGAAAAACAGGCACGGCGTCGGCAGGGCATGGCCGAGCATTACGAACGCAGATTGCGAAGAAAGGATGGCTCCACGCTCTGGTGTCACGTCTCTGCAAGCCCCATCCTCGACGACGGCGGCGTCTTCCAGGGGTCCTTCGCCATGTTTACCGACGTGTCCGAACTGAAGACGGCCCAAGAAGCCCTGCTGCAAAGTGAGGCAAAGTACCGGAGCATCTTCGAACACGCCGTCGAAGGGATCTTTCAGAGCACCCCCGAAGGGCGGCTGGTGACGGTAAATCCTTCTATGGCTCGCATATTCGGCTACGCTTCACCGGAAGAAATGCTCGCCTCCGTAACCAACATAGGTGACGAGCTTTACGCAGATGCCGACGAGCGGCGCACGTTCCGGCAACGCCTTGAGGACCAGCAAACGGTGCGCGGCTTTGAGGCAACCTTCTACAGAAAGGACGGGACGCTCCTCTGGGGCTCCTTGAGTGTCAGGGCCGTGAGAGGGCAGACCGGCGAGATCACTTACTACGAAGGGACGATGGAAGATATTACGGCCCGCAAGTCCGCCGAGCAGGAGCTGAAAAGGTCGGAAGAAAAATATCGCCACATCTTTGAAAACGCCGTCGAAGGGATCTTCCAGATTACGCCTGACGGACGATACCTCAGCGTCAACCCCGCTCTTGCCCGCATACACGGTTTTGCCTCCCCCGAGGAGATGATCGCCTCGGTCACCGACATTGCCCACCAGCTTTACGTTGACCCGAGCCGCCGGGCCGAACTAACGCGTGTCCTCGAAGAAAAGGGTATCGTCAGGAGTTTCGAAATCATGATGCGCCGAAGGGACGGCAGCCTCCACTGGGTGTCCATCACCTCTCACGCCGTCACCGACGCCGCCGGCTCCATCGTCTGCTACGAAGGAACCCTTGAGGATATTACCTCCAGCAAGCTCGCAAAGGAGGAGAGCAACCGCTTGCAAAGGGTGGCCGAGGGTTTGCTCCAGACCCTTACTTCGGCCGTTGAAGCACGGGATCCCGGCATCGTGGGCCATCACAGGCGCGTCTCAAAGCTCGCAACGCTCATTGCCGAAGAGATGGGCCTGACCAACGACACGAAGGAGGCCATTCGCATTGCCGCACACATTCACGACCTCGGCAAGCTGTCCGTACCGGCCGAGATATTGCGGAAGCCGGCACCCCTTACCGACATGGAGCACAGCATGGTGAAGATCCATCCACAGGCGGGCCATGACCTTATCAGGGACGCCGGGCTCCCCTTCCCCGTTCCCGAAATCATCCGTCAGCACCACGAGAGGCTCAACGGATCAGGCTACCCGCAGGGCATACGGGGCAACGCCGTCCTTCTCGAAGCGCGCATCCTCGCCGTTGCCGATGTTGTGGAAGCAATCGCCTTTCCACGCCCGTACAGGCCCGGCCGGGGCATCGACGGAGCCCTCTCCGAACTCCAAAAAAACAAGGGAACGCTCTACGATGCCGATGTGGTGGGGGTCTGCGTCAAGCTTTTCAAGGAGAAGGGCTTCCGCTTCGCTGGGGTCAGCCCTTGAATTTTGACACTTTCCACCACCCAGGTGCCGCATCTTTAGGGTATCGATGCTATTGCCCAACCTCTGCTTTACAGCAGAACAGGGTTGTTAAGCCGGAGCCTTCCAGGGCCTTTGCCGCCTCACCCACAAGCCGGTGGGCACGGCGGTCTACACGATGTCCCAGTTGGGTAAAGCGAAGGGGTTGTTGATCGCGGCCGGCGCCTGCGCGAGCCGGGACGGCCGCCGGTGCAGCAACAATCTCCCTGCCATTACAACCCCGGCAGCAAATAGGGCCTCTACGGCATATTCCGCCAAGTGGCCTTGGCTCGGAAGGAATCGTGCCATGACAGGATCGGTCATGATCATCTCGCCTGCAACCCTGCCCAGCACCGCAGCCCCTACATAGGTGATGAAGCGGTACCTTTCCATGAGCCTCGACAGGATGCCGCTTGCAAAGATCACCAAAGGAATGCTGGTGGCGAGGCCGATGACAAGCAGCGCAATATTCCCTTTGCTGGCGCCTGCTACCGCCAGGACGTTATCAACGCTCATGACGAGGTCGGCGGCCAGAATGGTGAAAATTGCCTTGCCCAGGCTTTTGGGCGTCCCCCCTTGCTGCTCTCCGGGAGCGCCGTCGACAAAGAGCTTTATGGCTATCCACGCTATGAAGAGGCCGCCGGCGAGCTTCATGAAGCCTACGTTCAGCAGTTGGGCCGCAACGAACGTAAGACCTATTCTCAGCAGTACGGCAACTCCCGTGCCAAACAAGATCCCCTGTCTCCGCTGTTTTTTTGGAAGGGACTTGACCGACATGGCGATGACCACGGCGTTGTCTCCCGAGAGGATAATATTTACAAGCATGATGGAACACAGGGCGAAAACGAACTGGGTGTCAAAGATGCCGTGCATAAACGTCGTATAGCTCATTGGGATGCAACCTCCTCCTACTCTGCGATTATCGGTGTGCTCAAAGGATACAACGCCCGCTCAGGCGGGGTAATCGGGAGGGGCCTGATATGCCCTATCAGTCTTGCTGAAACTTGCTCAGAAAAAGCGACGGGACAAGGGGGAAAACCCTGATGGCCACCCCTCCTTTTTTGCACGACACTCCAGATCCACATCATTCACATTGACTCCTGCGATACAGGGGTGCATAATTTCGCTCAAACCACAAAACTCCGGGAGGATTATCATGAAAAAGCTTTTTGTCGTATTGGTAATTGCACTGTTTGCGTTTGCACTTGCAGGAACGGCTATGGCAGAGAAAAAGACGGCACCCAAGAAGGCGCAGGACAAACCCGGGGTCGTCGTGACGGACGCAGCAGTAATAACGGCAACGGTCGAGGCCGTCGATTACGAAAAACGGACCGTTACCCTCAAGGGAGCCGACGGACAGAGCAAGACGATAAAGATCGATAAGAGGGCCCGCAACCTGGACCAGGTCAAGGTCGGCGACAAGGTCACGGTCGAACTCTTCGAGTCGGTAGCCATCTTTGTGAGAAAATCGACTGCACCGGCCGACGTGGCCAAGACGGCTGCAGTGCAGGTGGCGCCCAAGGGAGAGAAACCTGAGGTCGTGGCCGTTGACACTGTGGAAATCACTGCAACAGTGCAGGCAATCGACTACAAAAAGCGCACGATCAGTCTCAAGGGCCCCCAGGGCAACGTACGTTCATTCACCGTCGACCAGAGCGTGAAGCGGTTCAAGGAGATCAAGAAGGGAGATGAAGTAGTCGTGCGCTACACAGAAGCAATAGCTATAAAGGTTGAAAAGCCGTAACCGGAAATCCTATGGCAACGGGGGTCCCCATGCATGCGCTGTGTAGGCGTGCCTACAGGGCAGCCCGCCATCTCTTCATGGCCCTTCTGCTTCTTGCAGGCCTGGCATCTGTTGTGCAGCCGGCGGCGGCGGAAGGGCCCGACAGTCCGGCGTCTCTGCGCCGCGTCACCATTCTCGCCACCGGCGGCACCATTGCAGGTGCAGCCCCCTCTCCTACCCAGACGACGGAATATAAGCCAGGCGCCCTTGACGTTGCATCCCTCATACAGGCAGTCCCGGGGCTCAACAAAATAGCCCGCATCTCGGCCGAGCAGGTGGCCAACATCGGCAGCCACGACATGACCGACGAGGTCATGCTGCGGCTTTCAGCGCGTGTTAACCACCTCCTGAACAGCAACGAGGCGGACGGTGTCGTGATTACGCACGGCACAGATACCATGGAAGAGACGGCCTACTTCCTCAATCTTACCGTAAAGAGCGACAAGCCCGTGGTCCTCGTTGGGGCGATGCGCCCCGCAACGGCCATCAGCGCCGACGGACCCCTCAACCTCTTCAACGCCGTCGCCGTGGCGGCCGGCCAGACGGCCGGGGGCAAGGGGGTTCTCGTCGTCCTCAACGACAGGATAGACGGCGCCAGGGACGTGACAAAGACAAACACAACGAGTGTTCACACCTTCCGGTCCCCCGACCTCGGCTCCCTCGGCTATGTCACCGACGGGAAGGTGAGATTTTACAGAAGTCCCTTACGGCGCCACACAGTCCGCTCCGAGTTCTCAGTCGACGGCAGGGCAGCGCTACCTCGTGTCGATATCCTCTATGGTCACGCTCAGTGTACGGGCGACCTCGTCGATGCGTCCGTCCGCGCCGGGGCAAAGGGGATCGTCCATGCCGGAGCGGGCGATGGAAGCATCTGCCACGTTACGAAGGAGGCGCTCCTCGATGCACGGCGAAAAGGGGTTGTCGTCGTCCGTTCATCCAGGGTCGGAAGCGGGCCCGTTGGACACACGGCCCAGGACGACAAGGACGGCTTTGTTGCCGCCGACACGCTCAACCCCCAGAAGGCACGCATTCTCCTTATGCTGGCCCTTACCAGGACTGAGGACATCGCCGAGATCCGGCGCATCTTCGCCGAGTATTGACGTTTCCTTACTTTTGCTTTACGACAAACCGTATAGGGGCGCCTTGGAAGCCGAAGCGCCGCCGAAGGGAGTTCTCCAGGTATCGCTTGTAGTTCTCGGGCAGCAGTTGCGGGTGATTGGAAAAGAGGGTGAATGTGGGAGGCGCCGTTCTTGACTGGTGTGCATAGAGGATCTTCACTTCCCTCCCCTTCTGTCGCGGGATGGCCTGCCACCTGAGCATCTCCTGCAGGCTCTCGTTGAGCCGCGGCGTTGCAATCCTTCGGTTGAGCTGGCCGAAGACCTTGAGGTCCATCTCCAGAACGGCTGTCAGATTCTTGCCCGTCTTGGCAGAGGCAACGACAACGGGGGCGAACGACGCATGGGGGATACGTTCGGCAACGAGGGTCCGGCACTGTTCTTCAGTCATCCGCCCCTCGGCCAGATCCCACTTGTTCACCACAATCACGAGCCCCTTGCCCCTCGATATGACAAGGTGCGCGATACCGGCGTCCTGATGGGAGGGGCCTTCGGAAGCATCGAGGACGAGGTTCACCACATCGGCCCGGTCTATGCTCTTCAAGGCGCTCGAAATGGAATACTCTTCCACCTTTTCCGATATCCTGCTCTTCCGTCGCAGGCCCGCCGTGTCCATGATCACCATTCCCCGGCCCCGGAAGCGTATCTCTGAATCAATGGCGTCGCGCGTTGTTCCGGGCACGTCGCTGACGATCATCCGCTCCGCCCCGAGGATCATATTGATGAGCGACGACTTTCCCGTATTGGGCCTTCCGATGAGGGCGATTCCCACAGGGCCCTTGGGCCTTCCTCGCTCCCCCTTACCCCCTTCGACGACCGCGTCCTCGTCAGGCGCCGCACCACCTTCGACGGCATCGTCAGCGGCCGCCGCCTCGCTCGGGGGCAACAAATCCATAATGTCGTCAAGCAGCTCTACCAGGCCCGTTCCGTGCAGGGCGCTCACCGGAAACAGCCGTTCCATACCCAGCTCGTAGAACTCTCCCGTCAGGCGGTCTCCCTGGAGGGCATCAACCTTGTTGACGACCAGGAGCACCGGTTTCCCGGATCGTCTTAAGAGATGGGCGATCTCCCGATCCTGGGGCAGCAGACCCGCTTTGAAATCAACGATAAAGAGCACCAGCGAAGCCTCCGCTACCGAGGCCTCGATCTGCTTGTTGATGAGGGGGAAGTAGCCCTCCTCCTTTGCCGGCTCAAATCCGCCCGTATCGACGAGCAGAAAGGTGCGTCCGCCATACTCAAACTCGCCATAGTTTCTATCCCTCGTGACGCCCGGCGAATCCTCCGTAATGGCCTTTCTGTATCCGATGAGCCGGTTGAAAAGCGTAGATTTGCCTACGTTGGGCCTTCCCACTACCGCAATGACGGGACTCATTGGGCCTTCTCCGATGGATAGCGGAGCAGCAGACTCAAGATGAACGCAATAAGGGGCAGCGCAATGATCGATTCCAGAGCCGCCGGCACGCCGAAATTGTCTGCAACCAAACCGAGAAGCGTAACGCCGATACCGCCCGTGCCGATAGCAAAACCGACCATGAGGCCCGAGGCGATGCCCAGCCTGTTCGGAAGAAGGCGCTGGGCCATGACGATTGTGACGGAAAAGGTTGAGATAAGAAGGAAGCCTTGGAGGCCCAGCACGGCAAAGAGCCATGGACCCTTGACAAAAAACATGAGCGGCAGCACGAGGGCGGCCAGAAAAAGGCTCAGCCGGATGAAAGACCGGTGTCCCCACCTGTCTGCAAAGGGGGCGCCGATGAGCGTCCCGGCGGCACCCGAGGCCAGATACACAAAAACCAGCTTGCCCGCATAGAGCGGGTCGCCCTTCATGTAGCTGATATAGTAAAACGGAATGTAGGTCAAAAGCCCCATCTGCGTCCAGGTGCGCGTGATGACGATGGCAATGAGCATGGCGAGCGATGCTGCCGCACCTTTCGGGGCCGAGGCGGCGAGGTTCTGTTTCCTTACCCGATAATGCTCAGGGATGGCGATGGTCTTCCTGTAGAAGAGAATGACGGCCGTGAAGACTATGCAAATAATGGCCATCAAAGGCAGCGATGAAAGACCGAGATACCTGATCACATACAGAGAGATGACGGGGCCGAGGGAAAACCCCAGGTTTCCCCCTACGGAAAAGATCGACATCCCCGTCACGCTCCGCTCACCGGTAAAAAAGTGGGCCGTCTTGTACCCCTCCGGGTGGTAGGCGGCTATGCCAAGACCGCTGATAGCCGTCAGGACAAGAACCGTCGCAAAATGAGAGGGTAGGGAAAGGAGGGAGAACCCGACGCCGGCGCAGATGACGCCCAACGGCAGGAGGACGGCCTTCTCCTTTTTGTCCGAATAGAAGCCGAAGAGGGGCTGCAGAATGGACGACGCAAAGTTGGACATCATGAGGATCGTCCCCGTCATAGCGTACGAGAGGCCGAGCTTTTCTTTGAGAAAGGGCAGCGTGGCCGGAAGGGCCCCCTGGTAGATGTCGGTGACCATGTGCCCTATGGAGAGAATAATGAGGACTTTGAGACTAAATTTCTTCACTCTTGATGATGTCTCGCAGTCTCAGGAGTATGCGGCAGGTCGCACCCCATATGCGGTCGCCCTTGTAATGAAAGGACGGGATGTCATACGTCTTGCCCTCATACGGTGCCGCCTCAATGTGAGGCTCTACGCTGAGAAGGACCGACAGGGGGAGAAAGATGAGGTAGGCCACCTCGGCCGCGTTGGGGGAAAACGTGTACGGGTACGGAATGATGCCGACGTATGGCGAGATGACGAAACCCGTAAGCGTGTAGAGCTCATCGAGTTTGCCGATGATCTCTACGTCCGTCGTTCTGACGCCGATCTCTTCGCAGCACTCCCGGAGCGCCGTATTCCGTGTGTTGCCGTCCTTCTCCTCATACATGCCGCCGGGAAAGGAGACCTCCCCCTTGTGCATGGCCACCGAAGAGGCCCGTTTCGTCAGCACGATATGGGCTCCGCAACCGTTCTCAAAGATGGGGATGACGACGCCGGCTGCCAGGCTCCGGCTGCACTGTATGGTCTTCGGCTCATACCGGCCGAGGCGTTCCCGCAGGGCAGAAATCATGCCCTATTGTAGCAGTTGACTCCAGGCAAATCAACCATGGTCTTGCTCTTGCCGTCAGACCCCTCAAAACCTGTTGCACGGAGTCGAGGTCGATGATATAACAGGGATGACTTCCATGACGATTATCAGGCGCATAGGCAGACACCATCTTGCCACGGCAGGACTCATCATCCTTATTCCCATGTTTTTCTGCGCCGTTCTGGCTCCCCTCATCTCCTTCCACAACCCCGTCGAGCCGGACCTCAAGAACGTTCTCGCCTCCCCCTCCCTCTCTCACCCCTTCGGCACCGACACTTTGGGAAGGGACGTCTTCGCCCGCGTCGTTTACGGCAGCCGCATCTCGCTTCTTGTCGGGTTCGTCTCGGTGGGCATCGCAACCCTCATCGGCCTCGTCATCGGGTCCGTAGCCGGCTACTACGGCGGCATTGTCGACGAGATCATCATGCGCTTCGTCGATCTCATGATGTGCTTCCCCACCTTTTTTCTGATCCTTGCAGTTATTGCCCTTCTGGAGCCGAGCATCTGGAACATCATGATCGTCATCGGTCTGACGAACTGGATGAGCATTGCACGGCTCATCCGCGCGGAGATACTGAGCATCAAGAACAAAGAGTATGTCCTTGCCGCCAAAGGTCTGGGCCTTCCGGAGACGCGGATCATCTTCAGCCACATCCTGCCCAACGCCCTCTCTCCCATTTATGTGGTTGCCACGCTGGGAATAGGCGGCGCCATTCTCACCGAATCGGCCCTCAGCTTCCTGGGCATCGGCGTTCAGCCCCCCACGCCGAGCTGGGGCAACATCCTGACGCAGGCCAAAGACAACATTGAGGTGGCCTGGTGGTTGAGCCTCTATCCCGGACTCGCCATCTTTTTGACCGTCATGGGATATAACCTGCTGGGCGAGGGGCTGCGCGACGTTTTCGACCCCCGCCGCCGCTACCAGGCCTAAGGAGGCCCTCTGTCGGTGCCGGGGTCACATCTTCAATTGTCAATTTAGCAAGGCGACCCGGCTCGTCGCCAGGGAAAATCCAATGTGCTGCACATGAGAAGGGGTGAGCTGCGATGAATACACAGAACAATCAGGCTGTAACACCGGAAGGCATTCTGGCGGAGGCGCGCGGCTTCATGAAGAGCCGCATCATCCTCAGCGCCGCCGAGCTCGACCTGTTTTCGGTTCTCGACCGGGAGCCGTTGTCGGCGCCGGAACTTGCGAAGAGGATGCACCTGGATGAGCGGGCGCTGACACGTGTCCTGGACTGCCTTGTCATCTTCGGGCTGCTGGAGAAAAGGGGCGGGCGTTACGCGGCGGCTCCGCAGGCCCGCTTCCTCACATCCGATCATCCCGACACAGTCCTGCCCATGGTGTTGCACTTCGGTCATCTCTGGGAAACGTGGGGAGAGCTTACTGAAATTCTCCGTAAGGGTACGGACCGGGACGTCAAGACGGGCCTCAAGTTCGACGAGCGGCACTGGAAGGCCTTCATCGGCGCTATGCACGTCGCCGCCCGTGGCCTCTCGGAGGAGATAGCCGCCGGATTCGATGCGGGCCCTTTTTCATGTCTTATCGACATAGGGGGCGCCTCGGGCACCTATACGATCGCCTTCCTCAGGAGACATCCCCACCTCAAAGCCATCGTCTTTGATCTTCCCGAAGTGATCCCGCTGGCTGCAGAACGTCTCGCGGCCGAAGGCCTCTCGGACCGGGCGCAATCGATAGCTGGGGATTTTTATGAGGATGAATTGCCCCGCGGCTGTGATCTCGCCCTCCTTTCGGCCATCATCCATCAGAACAGCCTGACCGAGAACGTGGCACTCTTTGAGAAGATCTTCCGGGCCCTGGAACCGGGCGGAGCGCTCCTCATCAGGGACCACATCATGGACGAATCGCGTGTCAGTCCTGCCGCCGGCGCCGTCTTCGCCGTCAACATGCTTGCAAATACGCATGGTGGGGACACGTACACCTTTGACGAGATCAAAGCCGCCCTGGAAAAAGCCGGCTTTGTCAACATCTCTCAGCTCAGGACCGGGGAACGGATGGACTGCCTTGTGGAGGCCACAAAGCCCTGACGCAGGCACCGCTCACAGGTTCCGGCCGTACTTCAGCGCGTTGGCGCTCACACTGAATGGAAAGAGGGCCGAAACAAGCTCGTCGCCCTGGCGCCGAAAGGGCAGCAAGGTAAGCGTCGCCTCACCGACCGTGATGGCCATGCCCTCCAGGAGCGGAAAGACCTTCTTCTTTGCCATAGCCAAGGCGGCTATGAGCACAGGAAGCAGGTCCTTCGCTTCGCTTTTCGAGAGCGTCACGGGATAGAGATATGCCTTGGGCAGCTCCCGTTCCACCGGGCCTTTCGGCTGAGCCAGGGTCATGAGGCGGCTAAGCCTCAGGAGCAGCTCGCCCCGCACCTTAAAGGCGGGGATCCAGAAATGTACACCTTCTCCGGCCTCGTCGGCACGGACAACTTTCGGCACGTTGGCAAACCTCGCCAGGTCGCCGTATGTTGAGAGCGCTATGCCCTGCACCTGCGCCTTTATGCACCAAAAGGGAAGGAACGGACCACTCTTTCGACCCTGGCCCTGACCGCCGCCGACAACGCCGAGAGGCACGTTGACGAAGTCGCGGCCCCGGCTGGTCCAGGCGCTGTTGCAGTTCTCGCAGAGCACCACCTCGCTATCGCCCTCTCCGGACAGATTCCAGCCGCAGACCGGGCAGAGGGCCGGAATGAACCCAACAGCCTTTGGCGCTGCCCCGGCCTCCGACGCCCCGATCCTGTCCCACGTTGCCTCTACCGTTTCCCGGGGCAGCGCCTCCCCCGTCATCACATCCTTGAGCATCCCGCCATGCTCATAAACGGGCATGGCAACGACGCTTGAAGAATCACCGACAAAGGCCTTCATAAAAAGGGGGTCTTGCATGCCCAACCCCGTGGCCCGGCAAAAGGCCTGTTCAAGCTCGGCCAAGGCAACCCGGGCCCCGCGGTTCTCTCGCGCCACAAGACCCTCCACTCCCGGCGCAGCGAACCTGAGCGGCAAGGCCCTTGGCCTCACGCCGAGGGATGCAGGCAATGCCCCGCATTCCAGGGCCCTCGCCGTTCCATCGATATACCGTGCCCTAATCTCTGTGCCCTCACAGGTGAATATTGTTCCTTTGAGCCGCCAGTACGGAATATACAAGGGATTGGGCGGAGCGGGTGCGGGGGGCACGAGGACGTATCGAAAATGGTCTACCGGCGCAAAAAAAACCTTCACACGGCAGAAGGGGCACTGAAAGAGGCGGGCCGTTTCGTCAAGGCGGGCCGGGGCCCCGCATTGGGGACATTGATATTCGAGTGGCCAGCTATGGCTTTCCGATCTTTCCACCGCAGTGGTTACAGAAAAGGGCACCGGGAAGGTTCTCGACACCGCAGGCGGGGCACGTCGGTGCCGGCAGCTTATCCGTCACCTTCCTGCCGCAGACGTGACAGAAGAGCGCGTTGGGAGGCAGGTTCTTTCCGCACCCCTCGCATTTCCGAAATACGACGATCTGATGCCCGCAGTAGGGGCAGAATCGTGCTCCATCAGGCACGGCCTCTTTGCAGTCGGGACATGCCTGGCCGTCAGGCGGCACCCTTCGGGTGGCCGAGGCATCGAACATGCCGCCGAAGAGCGCCGGCATCATAAAGCCCATGCCCATACCAAGCCCCGCGCCCGCTTCGCCCTGCGATTCCGCCGCCTTTTCGAGGGCCATGGCCGCCTTCAACGTGAGTAGCCTGTTCAGGTCATCGAACACCCCGATCCTGCTCTTGTCGTCTATAGCCTTCTGAACCTCCTGCGGCGGCGTGATCGAGTTGATGTAGAGGGCCGGCAGGGCCAGCCCCAGCTTGCCGAAGTCGATTCGAAGCTGCTCCGTCAACCCCTGCGCTATCTCGTCGTATCTTCCCGGCAGGTTGAGGACCGAGTCAAGGTGGTCTCCGAGGTAGTCGTTGAAGCGCGAGACTATGATGGAGCTCAGATATTCGGACACGGCATCGGTCGTATAGACACCCTGGGTCCCCACAAGGGTGTTGATGAAAAGAACAGGCTGAACGACCTGGATCGCCGACACGCCGAAGGCCCTGAGACGGATGAGCCCCAATTCGCTGTCCCGGAAGGCAACAGGGTCGCGGGTCCCCCATTTCAGATTGGGGAACTGCTTGGTGCTGACAAAGTAAACCTCGGCACGCAGAGGGCTCTTCATGGCCCAGGGGATGCTGAGCACCTTGGTTATGATGGGAATATTGGCCGTCGTCAGCGTGTGCCTTCCGGGGCCGAAGGCGTCAAGGGCCTTGCCCTTGTAAAACATGACGGCAGCCTGGCTCTCGCGAACAACCAACTGGGCGCCCCACTTGATCTCTCCCGAGCCCGCCTCGGGAAGCCGGTGGACGATCTCCAATCCCGTTTCATCGAACCATTCGAGCAGCTCAAGGAACACTACGTTGTCAACGCCCATGGTGGGATTATATATGGTCTCCCTCGCAATGTCTACGGGAATTTAGGGGGAGAATGCAGGCCGGGGCCGGGCACGAGCAGGCAGACAAAAAACCCCGGCGGTTCTCCGCCGGGGTTTCCGTTGGTATAGGAGGATAGTGTTACGCGGCTTTCGTTTTGTCGGCCATAAGCCTGTCCAGCGTCTCAAAGTAGGCTTCAATTCTCGTTCTCACCTGAGACTCGGCATAGAACCTCTGATCGCCCATATCGCTTTCGAAGACAAGGGCGGGAATACCGGTCTTCTTCGTCAGAACGTCTTTGAGGGTCGGGACGGCAAAGGATACGGCTTTGCAGCTTCTATTCATGAACATGATCATTCCGTTCATATCGTACTTCTTGAAGAGGTCCATGGCCATGTCGGCCCTGTCCTCGATGACGGAGTTGGAGAACCTGTTTACATACTGTTCGGCCATCGTAAGAAGCGGGTCTTTGTCGAGGTCGAACTCGAGGCTCCAGGCGTGCACGTACAGCGAGGTCAGGATCACTCCGCCGTAGGAGCCGAGGAGCTTGGCGTGGTCGCTGAACTTAAACCACACGGGCAGGTTTTCCCAGTAGAGGCGGTACTTCTCCTTCTCCTTGGGAAGGACGCCGATACCCTTGTCAACCTTTTCCTGAGTCTCGTCGCACAGGGCCTGGTAGTAATCGACGCACTCCTGCGTGCCCCTCCGGTACACGGCGATGGCCATGCCGATGAGGGCATCGAAGATGCTGATGGGAGAAGGCTTGTACTGTGCCATATCGAGGAATTTCTTGTAGAGGAGACTTGAGGCGGCCGAGTACTTCATGACCTCTCTGAGCCGGTCATAGTCGAACTTCCGCTTTGTGACCTCCTCGAGGAAGCCGATCAGCTCCTTGAGCTGGACAACGCAATACTTGACGATCTCTTCACGGGCCTTCTTGTCCAGAACATACTCCGGCGTATCGTAGACGAAGAGCGGTATGTTGCCGCGGCGGGAGAGTACCTGGAACCACTTTGTCAGCGTGAAGCACTGTGCGTTGCAGGCAATGAAAAGGTCCGGCTTCGGTATGCCCTTCGTGACGGTGATGCCCGATTCACGGTAGGCCAGGTCGCTTCTTGCATAGGCGCACAGATGGCTCGTATAGCCGAGATTCTCCGTAATCGTACAAAGCTCCGATCCCTTCTTCGCCGTCAGGTTTGCCACGGCGTGGTTTTCCGGGTAGATAGGGACGATGTCGTGGGCAACAAAGACCTCCACCGGAGAAATGGCCGTGGAGTAACCGATCAGCTTTCCAAGCTCGTGGGCGTGGAATGCCTCGTTCATATAGTCTTCAGTTATCTTCTTCGAAAGCGCCTGCGCCTTCGTCAACTCTCTTTTCGGTTTATCGCTCATAAGGAGCCCCCTTTCAAGGATTCAAAGAATGCCTGAAGTCTCGTCCTCGTATGGGAGAGCGACAGGGTTTGGTACTCGGTATCGAGGGTGTGCATGGGAATACCCTCCTGCTTCAGCATCTTCTTCAGGTCCGGGAGATCATACTCCTGAGACTCGCAGAACTCGATGTGGACATAAACGATCGCCTCGGCCTTCGTTGCCTTGTAAAGCGCCTTTACCTCCTCAAAGTTGCGGTAAACGTTGTCGTGGATGGGAGAGAAGAAGTCCCTCTTGAAATGCCGATCCGTTATGGCGTCGACAGCATTGCCGTTCTTCGGGACCACACCCTGGATGTACCGCGAACCGTCGATGAGCGTGTCGCCCACAACGTTCAGTTTGATCTCATCGAAGAGATCGTGCACCTCAGGCGGATCGCAGGTGATGCCGACGAGGATGACATTCGTGTATCCCGCAGCATTGGAAGGCTTCAGCCCATCCTTGACCCTCTTCAGGGTTTTGTTGAACTCGCCCTTGTCGGTCTGCTGCGAAAGCTTGACCAGGGAAAAGAACTCCCTGTTGCTGATGGAGCCGGGATTTTTTTTCTTGAAGTCGTATATCTCGCCCAGGAGGGCCTTATTCTCGTTGTGAACGGCGATGGACCGCTCAAAGTCCCCATCGCTCACCGTCTTGCCCGAATAAGCGCTCAACGAACCGATAAGCCGCTCGATCTCCCTCTTCACCCAATACTTTGCACTTGGTCTGTCGACCTGTCGCGGCGCAAGATAGCTCTCCACGTACTTGTCGGGAAAGTTTATGCGCCAAATGTCGGAGAGATGCTGGGTCGTGTCACAGACTTGAGGCAGCACGAAGCCGTCAAACAGGTCGCCTTCATAGCTCAGCGCAAGCTCAAGATTGCTCCGGGCAAGCGAACAGGCGTTGTCAGGCAAATGGCTTGGCGCCTTCTTCAATGGTTTGTGAGTCCCCAAGATGGTGACGGGGAGAAAATCGAAGGCGTAGATCACCTCCTCCGGCACGTCCGCCGGCGTACTTCCTATGACTTTTTTTCCCGTGTCCTTAGCCCATTTCCGTATGGATGGGTAAGGATCGTCGGCACACTGCACAACTTCCTTAAGACTTAAGCTGTCCCACATAGGTCCTCCCCTACGTATATGAAAAATTTCACATATTATATGAGGGTGTTTCACGCTTTGTCAAGGATAGAATGCGCGCAAATATGTGTGTAATCAAAGGATGTTAGACTTTTTCACCGAGGATTTTCGGTAACGGCCCCTTGCCGTTACCTACCCTGACCCCCAGGACAACCGGGGCCTGTTGTTTCCCCTACGATCCATGCGTGATAGTCGAGCCCAAGCCGTTCCGGCCTCATGCAGACGATTTGAGGCACCTCGTAGGGGTGGCCCGCCCTGATAACTTTTTCCACCTCATCATAGAGGCCCGCCCTCGTCTTTATGACGCCCAGCCACTCATCGGTCTCTTCCAGGGAGCCCTTCCACCAGTACATGCTCCGTATGGGCCCCAGGATCTGGAAACAGGCTGCAAGCCTCCGGGAAAGGAGGGTGCGTGCGATGCCTTCCAGAACACCCTTATCGCTTGCCGTTGTGGTGATGAGAACGGCCTCTTCCATAACACCTCCTCGTCATTTCCCCGGAAAGCAACACTGCGGCACCGACATTTTAACTTGAAATTCATTAGAATATCATATAATTTTTCTTACGCTGGAGGCTGTGATGTTTCAAGTAAAAGAAGGCGACTCCATAATACTGGCAAGCGAATCGACCCGCAGGGTGGATATTCTGAGAACCCTCGGCATCTCCTTTGCCATCGTTCCGCCCGACATCGATGAGTCGAGGCGCAAAGACGAATCCCCCCACGATTACGTGCTCAGGGTTTCCCTGGAAAAGGCACAGAAGGTGGGTCGTCACTTTCCTGACAGGTGGGTTATAGGCGCCGACACGGTCGTGGTTTACAAGGGACGGATCCTTGGAAAGCCGGAAAACGACAGGGACGCATTTCAGATGTTGAGTACGTTGCGCGGCAAATGGCACAAGGTCATTACGGCGTACTGCGTTCTCAACGTTGCCAGAAACGTCATCTGTCGGGATGCGGTAGAGACAAAGGTGTTTGTCAAGGACCTTGCGGACGAGGAGATCGAGCGGTACATCAAAACCTCCGAACCCATGGGCAAAGCCGGCTCCTATGCCGTCCAGGGCAGGGGTGGTTTCATGGTAAAGGAGATAAAGGGCTCTTACTCCAACGTTGTTGGCCTTCCCGTGTGTGAGATTGCCGAGGTTCTTTTGTCCTTAGGCGTCCTCTCGTGAGTGGTCTCGAAGAATCCATAGCGAGCGTAAAGGATCGGATAGCAAAGGCATGTGCCAGAGCGGAACGGCCCGAAAGTGCCGTCCGGCTCGTTGCCGCCACGAAGGGCGTCAGTGCCGACAGGTTGAGGCTTGCCCTCGCTTTGGGTCTCACCGACTTTGGGGAGAATTATATTCAGGAGGCACAGGGAAAGATCGAAGAGCTGGGACAGGCCGCCACCTGGCATATGATAGGGCACCTTCAGTCAAACAAGGCAAAATACGTGCGGCGGCTTTTTACGTGGGTTCATTCCATCGACCGGTGGGAACTGTTGGAGAGCCTGGAGCGCTATGGTTCGCCGCTCAAGGTCCTTTTTGAGGTGAACCTGTCGGGCGAGCACTCTAAGCACGGGACGGACGAACGGGGGCTGAAAGACATGCTGGAGAACGTTCACAAACTGAAGCTGGTAAGGCCCGTGGGCCTCATGACCATGCCCCCGGCAAGCCCCGATCCCGAGGATGCGCGCCCCTACTACGCGCGCCTCCATTCCCTGCTCCGGGAGGTCAACAGGCAGTTCGACATGACAATGGAGGAACTTTCCATGGGTATGTCCTCAGACTTTGAGGTTGCCGTCGAGGAGGGGGCCACCCTCGTCCGCGTAGGCACAGCCATCTTTGGAGAGAGACAGTGAAGGCCTGGGGCGGCCGGTTCAGGACCGGGACGAGCCCTTTGATGGAGCGTTTCTCAGCCTCCATTCAGTTCGATCACGTGCTCTACAAGCACGACATAGAAGGCAGCAAGGCCCACGCCGCAATGCTCCATCGCCAGGGCATACTGACGGAGCAGGAGAAGGATTCCATCGTTGAAGGCCTCAGCGAGATTGAACGGGAGATCGAGGCGGGCCGGCTCCCGCTGACGGCCGAAAAAGAAGACATCCACATGCATATCGAGGCGAGGCTTGTGGAAAAGATCGGCGATGCGGGCAAGAAGCTTCACACGGGCAGGAGCCGCAACGATCAGGTATCGCTCGACATGAGGATGTTCGTCCGCCAAAAGCTGGCGGAGATAGACGGCCGCCTCAAGGACCTTCTGACTGTTCTTCTTGGTAGGGCCGAGGATGAAAAGGCCTCCATCATGCCCGGCTACACCCACCTTCAGAGGGCCCAGGTGGTGACCTTCGGCCACTATCTTCTTGCCCACTACTTCGCGCTCAAGCGGGATAGGGAGCGGCTCAAGCTTTCCCGGTCCTTGAACGACAGCCTTCCCCTTGGCGCCGGAGCCCTGGCGGGCTCGACGATGCCCCTCAACCGGGAGATGGTGAGGGAGGAGCTGGGATTTGGCAAAGTCTCTGAAAACAGCATGGAAACGGTGGCAGACCGGGACTTCGTGGCCGACACCCTCTTCGGCCTTACGATGATCATGATTCATCTGAGCCGTTTGGCCGAGGACCTCATTATCTTTTCCACCCAGGAGTTCGCCTTCGTCTCGCTGCCCGACGAGGTCTGCACAGGTAGCAGCCTCATGCCCCATAAAAAGAACCCTGACGCCCTTGAGCTGACCCGAGGAAGGTGCGCCCGGGTCATCGGAGACCTCATGAGCCTCCTTACCTTGCTCAAGGGCCTTCCAATGACATACAACCGCGACCTCCAGGAGGACAAAGAGCCCCTTTTCCATGCTATAGACACAACGAGCGATTGTATAGAAATAGCCACCCTGTGCATGAGGGGGCTGACACCGAACCGCGAGCGGATGGGGGAGGCTACCCGACAGGGATTCATTGTCGCCACCGAACTGGCCGAATACCTGACGAAAAAGCATCTGCCCTTTCGAGAGGCCCACAGGATCGTGGGAGAGATGGTGCGCCACTGCGAGGACCGCAACATAGACCTGAGAGGCCTAAGCATTGATGATCTTAAGGGATTTTCGGAGCTCTTCGAAGAGGATGCTGCAACGCTAACGGACCCCGTCGCCGTCCTGCGGCAGAGACAAACGGACGGGGCGGCGTCCATGACGGAAGTAGAGAGTGTGCTTGAAAGAGAAAAGGTCTACCTTAGTCATTAGCCTCTTCATTGTTCTCCTCCTCTTCGGCTGCGGCAAGAAAGGAGATCCGACACCCATCGGCTTGCCCGTCCCGGGCAATGTGGGAGACCTTTCCGGGGAGGTCAAAGACGGGGTGCTCTTCCTCTCGTTCACCGTCCCCCGGAAGAATCAGGACGGCAGCCCCGTCGATGACCTTGCGGGATTCAAGGTTCTGAAGAGTTGTCTCAGTTGTAGCGGGCCCTTTGAGCCGCTCAGGGAGATTCTCCTCGACGGCAGCGAAGGCTTCGTGGTCCACAACAATAGGCTCTTTTTTTACGACGACGACCTCGTCCCGGGCTACCAGTACGGGTATCGGGTCTCGCCTATCTCCCGGAGCGGCACCCGCGGCAACCCGTCGAACACCGTTATCATAGCCTGGGACAAAACGCCGGAGCCTCCCGCACCTGTCTCGGTTCGGACAGGAGACGGCATGGTGGAACTCAAGTGGCCCCATCAGCCCGGCTCCCTGTACAACGTCTACCGATACGACGGAGATGCCTATCCCCTCTTCCCTCTCAATACGAAACCTCTGGGGGCGGGAACGTTCCTCGACACGGGACTTGAGAATGGACGGGCATATCGCTACAATGTAAGAAAGGTCCAGGAACGGAAGGGCCTGCTTTGGGAGGGCATGGGCACCGCCGTGGACGCCACTCCCGCCGATCGCACTCCGCCTCCTGCGCCTTTTGGCTTGACTGCAAAGGTGCAGCGCTGGGGCGTGTTACTGACCTGGGAAACCGATCCCTTCGAAGATGCGGCAGGCTACAACGTGTACCGGACGGCAAGGGGCCAACGTCAAAAGCTTAACGACGAGCCCGTAGAGCTGGAGACGTTCGTTGACAACAATCCCCCCGATCTGCGCTATGTCTTTTATGGGGTCACCGCGATCGATGAGGCGGGAAACGAAGGCGATTCTTCCAGGGAAATCGCCGTAATGTTAAAGGGTGATTAGAAGATGGACTATTTTCAGTACAAGGCAGGCGAGCTGCACTGCGAGCAGGTACCCGTCGGTATGATCGCAAAGTCGGTGGGCACCCCTCTCTACATTTACAGCTCCGCGACGCTTGAAAGACATTTCCGGGTCTTTCAGGCTGCGTTCCACGCCCTTCCTCATATTATCTGCTACTCCTGCAAAGCAAACGCCAGCCTGGCACTGCTGAAGACCTTGAACCGTCTTGGAGCGGGGGCGGACATCGTCTCGGGGGGGGAGCTCTTCAAGGCCCTGACCGCCGGGATACCACCTGAGAAGATAGTCTTTTCGGGCGTCGGCAAAACGGAGGAAGAGCTGCATTATGCAATCCGTTCCGGCATTCTCATGATCAACATCGAGTCGGCCGACGAGATGCAGACACTTTCCCGCATTTCCCGAAGACTCAAGACGAGCGTGCCTGTCTCGGTTCGCGTCAACCCCGAGATCGACCCCAAGACCCACCCCTACATTACGACAGGCCTGCGAAAGAACAAATTCGGGGTACTCTGGAAGGACGCCCGGGACCTCTACCGCGAGATGAGCAGGGAGCCATTCCTTGAGGTAAGGGGCATATCCTCGCACATCGGCTCCCAGATACTCGACGTCGCTCCTTTCATCGATGCCGTGGACTCCTTAAGAGAGATGATACGAGATCTCGCCGCCGAAGGCATGCACCTGACGCACCTTGATATCGGCGGCGGCCTCGGCATAACCTATAAGGACGAGTTACCGCCCCATCCCGAGGAATATGCAGCGGTCATTGCGAGCCGGCTACAAGGGTCCGGCTTGACGCTCATCATGGAGCCGGGCCGCGTCCTGGTGGGTAACAGCGGCATCTTTGTGACCAAACTGCTCTACGTGAAGAAGAGCGGCGGGAAAACATTCTACGTCGTAGACGGCGCTATGAACGACCTCGTGAGGCCTTCCCTCTACAACGCCTATCACGAGATCTTTCCCGTCAAGAACGAAAATACAAACAAGGTTGAGGTAGACATTGTGGGCCCCATATGCGAGTCCGGAGACTTTCTGGCCAAGGACAGAGAGATCGTCGAATTGAAGCGAGGCGATCTTCTTGCCGTCAAGGGTGCCGGTGCATATGGTTTTTCCATGTCGTCCAACTACAATGCCCGGCCCAGGGCCCCTGAGGTGCTGGTGAAGGGAGATGCCTTTTTTGTCGTCAGAAAACGGGAGTCTATGAAGGACCTCATTCGAAACGAGGTTATTCCACCATACTTAGAGGTGTAGCGAGAATGAAACAACTGGAATTCTACAAGATGAGCGCCAGTGGCAACGATTTTATCATTATCGATAACAGGGATGGCAAGGTCAGCGATCCTTTCCCGGACCTTGGCGCCTTCACCGTCAAGGTCTGCAGGCGCAACCATTCCGTCGGGGCCGACGGACTCATTCTTATAGAGAATGGTGATGACGTCGATTTCTCGTGGCGATTCTTCAACGCCGATGGGTCCGAGGCGGAAATGTGCGGCAACGGCGGGCGGTGTGCCGCCCGGTACTGCTTCCTCAAGGGTATAGCCCCCGAGCTGATGACGTTCAGAACCCTTGCCGGCGCCATCAAGGCCCAGGTAATGGGGTCGAACGTAAAGCTCCAGCTTACCAGCCCTCACGAGCTGAAGCTCGACTACCCCATTCAGATTGACGACAAGGAGATATTCCTGAACAGCGTCAACACCGGCGTACCCCATGCCGTGCTCATCGTAGATGATGTGGACAGGCTGCATGTCGAGGAGCTGGGCAGGACCATCCGGTTCCACAAGGCCTTTGGGGAAAAGGGCTCCAATGTGGACTTCGTTCAGATCGAGGGCAAAAACCGCATCCGCATCAGAACCTACGAGCGGGGTGTCGAGGCCGAGACCCTGGCCTGCGGCACGGGGGCGGTAGCGTCGGGGGTAGTGCTCAGCAAGAAGGGGCTGGTCCAAAGCCCCGTCGATGTCGTAACCCGCGGAGGCGAAACGCTGAAGGTTCATCTTAACGACGACGTCTTTCTTGAAGGCGATACCCGCATCATATACGTGGCCACTCTCCATGAGGAAGCACTAAGCTAAAAAGGAGGCATCATGAATCTCAGAGGCATATTTACAGCCCTTGTCACACCCTTTCGGGCAGGCCACGTCGATGAGGAGGCCCTCGGTAAGCTTATCTCCTTTCAGCTTCGTGAGGGCATCGACGGCATCGTCCCCTGCGGCACGACGGGCGAGGCCTCCACGCTGTCGTACGAGGAGCACCAGCGAGTCATCGAGCTGACGGTCCGCTTCGTCGAGGGCACTGTTCCGGTCATCGCCGGGACCGGATCAAACAGCACCGAAGAGGCCGTTGAGCTGACCCGGAACGCGAAAAAGATAGGCGCCGATATGTGCCTGCTCACTGCGCCCTACTACAACAAGCCGACGCAGGAAGGGCTCTATCTCCACTACAAGAAGATCGCCGAAGAGGTCGACATACCCCTCATCCTTTATAACATTCCGGGCAGAACAGGCATCAACATGCTTCCCGAAACCATAGCCCGCCTGGCGCAGATACCCAGCATCGTGGCCATCAAGGAGGCCTCCGGCTCCCTCGGCCAGGTCACCGACATATGGCGTTTGACAAAGGGCGCCTTTACCATTCTTTCGGGAGACGACAACCTCTTCCTTCCCATGATGAGCGTCGGTGCTCAGGGCGTCATCTCCGTGCTTTCCAACATCATGCCCCGCCGCCTCAAGGACCTGTACGAGGCCTTTCTTCTCAAGAAGGATGTGGTCTCGGCGCGCGATCTCCATACGGACCTCATCCCGCTGATGCAGGCCATGTTTGTGGAGACCAATCCCATACCGGTCAAGGAGGCCCTTCATCTCATGGGCATGATAGAGCGCGAATACAGGCTTCCCCTTTGCCCTCTGTCGGAAAGGAACCGGGCCTTTATGCAGCAGATCATGGCCCAGTACGGGCTTATCGGAAAGGTCTGACACGGAGGCGGCAGATGTGGACCGGCGGGCACCACCGGCTCACCGTTACGAACGAAAGGTGTATCATGAGGAGGCGTAAAGGATGGTAAAGGTAATTGTCACCGGCGTGGGAGGCAAGATGGGTAGGGCGATCCTCAATCTCGCCCTGGCAGACCCGGACTGCGATGTTGTCGGGGCAACGGAGGCGAAAGGCCATCCGCTCGTGGGCAGCGAGATTGCGCGCACCGGAGCAGGCGGGGCAGCCACCGTTGTGGTAACGGACAGCCTGAGCACAATCATATCCTCCTCTCAGGTTGTTATAGATTTCACATCCCCTGCGGCAACGATCTCACACTTCCATACCGCGGCCGGGGCAGGCAAAGCCATCGTCATAGGGACCACTGGGCTCACAGCCGCCATGATGACGGAGATTCACGAAGCGCAAGGGGGCAAGGTCGTCATATCGCCCAACATGAGCGTCGGGGTCAACGTCATGTTCGATGTGGCCGCCCGGCTGTCGCGCATACTGGGCCCCGGATACGACGTCGAGATCACGGAGATGCACCATCGCTGGAAAAAAGATGCACCGAGCGGCACGGCCCTTCGCCTTAAGGAGGCCGTCGAGAGTGGGCAAAGAGACAGGCAGTGGATCGACGTCTTCGGCCGCCAGGGCATCACGGGTGAGCGATCGCCCAACGAGATCGCCGTGCTCAGCCTTCGCGGCGGCGACGTCGTCGGCGACCACACCGTCACCTTTGCGGGAATAGGCGAGCGGCTGGAAATCACCCATCGCGCCTCGACCCGTGGCAACTTTGCTCAGGGGGCGCTCCTGGCCGCCCGGTGGATTGTGAGCCAGCCACAGGGCGTCTACACCATGAAGGACGTCTTGGGATTGTAGGCCCGGCGCAGGGCGCTAAAACCCCCACCTCGCCCCGAGAATTACCAAATCCGTCCTTGCAACGCTTGAGAAATTTTTCTCTTGCATTCCCCCTGCAGGTCTGATACAAATTCTTAAGAGCAAGTAAAGGTGAAAAAAATGGCTAAATACAATAAAATTCCTGAGGCTACCATTCGGCGGCTTTCCAATTATCTGAAGTGCCTCGAAGACCTGGAGAACAAGGACGAAAAGGTTGTGTCGAGCGCACACATTGCCGCCATTTGCAACGTCAACGCAGCACAGGTGAGAAAAGATTTCGCCTACTTCGGCGAGTTCGGCATTCGTGGCATGGGCTACAACGTCAAGGATCTTAAGTTCCAGATCAAGGAAATCCTTGGAAGCAACAGGGAGTGGCGCATCGCCGTCGTGGGTATCGGAAATCTGGGAAGCGCCCTCCTCGTCTATAAGGATTTCCTGAAGGAGAACTACAAGATCGTAGCTGCCTTCGACATCGATCCGGTAAAGGTCATCGGCCACATCAGCGAGAGGATGGGAAAGCCCGTCGAGATACTTCCTGTGGATAAGCTCAAAGAAGTGGTCAAGGCACGCAACATCGAGATAGGCATCATCACGACGCCTCCCCAGGAGGCACAGAAAGTGGCCGATCAGCTTATTGATGCTGAAATTAAAGGGATTCTCAACCTTTCGCCGTCGCCGGTCAGGTCATCGGAACCCGTGAAGCTGCGCAACCTCTTCTTTACGTCAGCCCTGGACAATCTGGTCTACTACTTGCCAAAGTAAATTCTCTATGTGGAAGACCATCGAGACCATTATCAGCATGTTCGTTTATGCGGCGGCGTACATGCTCATCGTCCTTGTATCCATGAAGGTGGTCGGGGCCTCGCTGTCACCGAGCTTTGAGAAACAGATTGGCGAGGATGGGAACATAGGGCTCGCCATCGTCTTCGCCTCCGTCTTTATCGGCCTCGCCATACTCTTATCGTCCATCGTCCGCTGATGAAACCGCTATTTATCACAGGAACGGATACGGGCGTGGGCAAGACCCACATAGGGGCATCGCTGTCCGCTTTTCTCTCCGTCTCCAAGGGACTCAACGTAGGCGTCATGAAGCCCTTTGAGAGCGGACTGGCGAAGCGCGACAAGGATTCTCTCCCCTGGGACGCAATTTGCCTTAAAGAGGCGTCGGGAAGCACAGACGATCTTGACATGGTCAGCCCCTACACCTTTGAAGCGCCCCTTGCTCCGGAAGTGGCCGCAATGATAGCCGGGGTCTCCATCGATCTTGACGTGCTCGACAAGATATACCGTACCATTCTGGCGGGACACGACGTAACCATTGTGGAAGGGGCCG
Source organism: uncultured Pseudomonadota bacterium (assembly GCA_964651435.1). Lineage (GTDB taxonomy): Bacteria > Desulfobacterota > Syntrophorhabdia > Syntrophorhabdales > CAYQXL01 > CAZYVU01. Next base: position 47,404 of record CAZYVU010000011.1, on the reverse strand, counting down.
GAGGCATTCTCGTTCCCATCAAAGACGGTTTCTTCTACCTCGACCTCATCAAGCGGTGGAAGGCCCCTGTCATCGTTGTCTCCCGGTTGGGCCTCGGCACCATCAACCACACGCTCCTTACCTGCCGTTACCTCAAATCCCACGACGTCCCCGTCATCGGCGTCATTCTCAATGATACGGAGGGTGCAGGAGACCTGGCGGCCAAGACAAATCCCGAGGTTCTGAAGCACTATCTCGATGTGCCCCTTCTCGGCACTTTCCCCCACCGAAAGGGCCTCCTGGGAGGACAGGTCGACCGGGCCCTGCTGGCGGAAGCCTTCGCCCGCCACATCGACACAGACAAGATCCTCGCCGCGCTCTAACCCCGCCGCACGTCCTCTATTGCCTCCACAAAATACGGTGCAGACCGCTCTATCACAGTGGTGTCGACGCAGTAGGCGAGACGGAAATACCCCGGCGTTCCGAACCCCACTCCCGGCACGGCCAGTATATGGTGCCTCTGCAGGGCCCGAATGAACTGCACGTCGTCGGCCATGGGTGATTTCGGAAAAACGTAGAAGGCCCCCATGGGCTTGACGACCTCATAGCCCGCCCCGGTGAGTATGCCACAGAGCAGGTCGCGCTTCCTCTGGTAGTCGGCTATGTCGATGCTGTTTTCCTGAAACTTACCCACAAGCCGCTGCATCATGGCCGGGGCGTTGATAAACCCCAGAATCCTGTTGGCAAAGATCATGGCATCCATGAGGGCCCGTCCGTTTTTGATGAGCGGAGAGGCAGCCACATAGCCGATGCGCTCCCCCGGCAGTGCAAGGTCTTTCGAGTGGGACGTAATGACAATCGTCTCATCGTAGAGCCTGAAAAGGTTCGGGAACGGTGCGCCGTCGTAAACAATCTTGCGGTAGGCCTCATCAGAGATAAGGTAGATCCTGTGGCCCTTCTTCTTCCGCTCTTCGAGAAGGGCGACGAGGGCCTTCAGGGTCTCCTCCGAATAGACCACGCCCGTGGGGTTGTGGGGAGAGTTGACGATAATGGCCTTCGTTTTTCGCGTTATGGCCTGGCGAATCTTTTCGATGTCGAGCTGAAAATCTTCGCGGCTGTCCACGAGCACCATAGAACCTGCATGATTTTCTATGTAGAAACGAAACTCAACGAAGTACGGACGGGGGACTATCACCTCATCGCCGGGATCGAGAATGGCCTTCAGGGCAACGTTCAGCCCCCCGGCCGAGCCGACGGTCATAACGATGTGGTCCCTTGTGAAAGGCAGGCCCGTCTTTCCGGCGTGAAAAAGGGCAATGCTCTCCCTCACCTCCTCGTAGCCGCTGTTCGTCATGTACCTGTGCATTCCACGGGCATCCGACGTGACGATGCGGAGCAGTTCCTCCTTCAGTTCCTTCGGCGGCTCCGCGATAGGGTTTCCCAGAGAAAAATCGAAGACATTCTCCGGTCCGTATTTCTTCTTCAGTTTCTCGCCTTCCTCAAACATAGCCCTGATCCAGGAAGAATCCTTCATAAGGGCTGAAATCTTTCGTGAAATTGGCATGGCACTACCCCTTTAAGTTATAGCGTTCGCCGGTGCGCCTAAGCCCATCCAGGGCACCGGTAATCTTTTCCATGGGGACACAGTAGGCAATTCTGAAATAACCCTTCTTGCCGAAACCCCTTCCCGGAACGACCAGAATCCTTTCCTCGCGCTGCAACTCCCGAACAAACTCAACCTCGTCTTCGATGGGCGACCGCGGAAAGAGATAGAAGGCGCCCATAGGCTTGGTGCAATGAAACCCCGCCTCTATCAAGGTGTCATAGAGCACGTCCCTTTTCGCCTCGTAGTCCTTGATATCCACCGAATTGTTCTGGAATTTGCCCACAACCCGCTGAAACAGGGCCGGGGCGTTGACGAAGCCCAAGGCACGGCTCGAAAACATAAGGGCGGAAACCAGTTGATCCACCTCGGCAATCTGCGGGGAGATGGCCATGTACCCGATTCGCTCCCCCGGCAGGGCCAGGTCCTTTGAGTGCGACGTCACCGACACGGTGAAGTCGTAGAGCGCAAAGACGTTGGGCAACTCCATACCTTCGTAGACCACCTTTCGGTAAGCATCGTCCGTAATGAGATAGATTGTCCTGCCCTTCTCCCGGTGTCCGTAGAGAAGTGCCGCAAGCTCCCTCAGCCTGTCCTCACGGTACACAACGCCCGTCGGGTTGTTCGGGCTGTTGAGGATGATGGCCTTTGTCTTCCTTGTAATCGCACGATCGATCGCCGCAACATCTATTTGAAACTCGTCGTCCGCATCGACGGTCCGGATTATCCCGCCATGACTCTCTATGTAATATTTAAACTCCATAAAGTACGGCGAAGGGACAATAACCTCGTCGCCCTTGCCGAGCATGCTCTTCAAGAGTATATTGAGGCCGCCGGCACTTCCCGCCGTCATGTAGATGTGTTTGGCCGAAAAATCTTGGCCGTAGCGACCCCTGAGATAGTCGGCGATATCGGCCCGCACGCCCTCGAACCCGTTGTTGGGCATGTACCGGTGCATCCCCGGCGACGGCTCCCGAAGGGCATCGAGGAGTGCCTCTTTCAGCTTTCCGGGCGGCTCCACCACGGGGTTGCCCAGCGAGAAATCGAAGACCCTGTCTTCTCCGTAGGTCTTCTTCATCATGATGCCTTCCTCGAACATCCTTCTGATCCACCCTGTTTCTTCCATCTGTCTTTGTACGTTGCGCGACACAATCATGCCATCCTCCAGGAAACAAAAAAGGCCATGGTCACCGCCATGGCCCGACACAAAAAAAGGACCATGGGCTTGCACCCATGGCCCTCAAGCTCATTCAGAGCGCGAGTATGCCCGGGTGCGAGTTCCTAAAGTAAAAGTAACCAAAATCGATTGCTGACATTGCCTTCTCCATATCCATACCGATATTTAATTGAAAATATAACTTTCTGTCAATAGAAAAGTTTGTTTTCAGGACACCTCCCTCGCCTTTTCCAGCCGTCCGATGATCTCGTTCAGGAACTTCTCCCTGTCCTTCAGGGCTTGCCGGAACTCCCTCTTGTACGTTCCCACAATCTCCAGTCTCAGGTGCGAGTGATAGTTTTCCAGGATGTTCTGCAATACCTTTGCCTCTTCCTCATTCAGTTGGACTGTCACCATGGTACTGCCTCCCTTCATATGATCGCGCTCTTATTCTCACTTATAGCAGGCTTCTCCAAATATGCAAGTAATCACCTTCATTGACAATAGAGGAGGCAAACCTTATACTATTAGTGACATTTTTCACTTACTGTCAGGAGGATCGCGAATGGCACAATCTGGTCAAGGTTATAAGGGAAGCGACGACTACATCGCCTCCAAGGCCCTCATGGAGATCGTCAACGTCGCCATAGCCCTTGGGAAACCGCTCGTCATAAAAGGGGAGCCGGGCACGGGCAAGACACTTCTCGCCCATAGTATCGCCAGGGCCCTTGCCAAAAAAATCCTCATTTGGAACATCAAGTCAACAACAAAGGCACGGGACGGCCTCTACGTTTACGATACCGTTCAGAGGCTTAACGACGCCAGGTTCAAAGATAAAGACGTCTCCGATATTCGCCTCTACATTAAGCATGGTAAGCTGGGCCAGGCGTTCATGTCCGAAGAGCGCGTCGTGCTCCTCATCGACGAGATAGACAAGGCCGACATCGAGTTTCCCAACGACCTTCTTAACGAGCTGGACGAGATGTCTTTTCACATTCACGAGCTGGACGAGGAGGTGAGGGCCAAGCATAGACCCATCGTCATCATCACGAGCAACTCCGAGAAAGAGCTTCCCGACGCCTTCCTGAGACGGTGCATCTTTCACTACATCGAGTTTCCCGACGAGGAGATGATGGAGAAGATCGTCAAGGTCCACTACCCGGACATCGAAAGCAAGGTTGTCAGGGAGGCCATCAAGAAGTTTTACTGGATTCGCGAGGTCGACGGCCTGAAGAAAAAGCCTTCGACGAGCGAGCTCCTTGATTGGATCAAGGCCCTGGCCCTCGGCGGCATCCATCCCGACAAGATTACCTCTGAAATACCCTTCCTCGGCACGCTGCTCAAGAACGAGCAGGACACGGACCGCTTTGTCAAGGTCTCGACCGGCAGCGGCGGTGGCGGTGGCTTTTCTTTCAGGAGGCGCTACTAACAGATGTTCACAGGTTTCTTCTACCTGCTCAGGAAGAAAGGTGTGCCCGTTTCTGTCACCGAGTGGGTCTCTTTTATGGAAGCCCTCTACGAGGGGCACTTCCAGTCAAGCATCAACCACCTGTATTACGTAGGCCGGGCATTTCTCGTCAAGAGCGAGGCCTTTTACGACCAGTTTGATCTGGCCTTTCAGGAGTATTTCGGCGGAATAGCAACGGAGGCGGTGGAGCTCGACAAAGTAATGGACTGGCTGGAGAACCCTCTCCATCGTCTCCCTCGACTTACACCCGATGAGATGGCCGAGTTTCAGCAGCAGATCGAGGAGTTCCGGAAACAGCACGACATGGAAGAGCTCATGAGGCAGTTCAAGGAGCGGCTGAAGGAGCAAAAGGAGCGCCATGACGGCGGCCACAAGTGGATCGGCACGGGAGGGACATCGCCCTTCGGGGCTTACGGACACCACCCCGGTGGCATCCGCGTCGGCGGAGAGTCGTGGATGCAGTCGGCAGCCAAGGTTGCCGGGGAACGGCACTTCAGGAATTACCGGAACGATCTTATCCTCGATGTTCGGCAGACCAAGATGGCCCTGAAGAAGCTCCGGGAGCTAAAGCGGGACGGCATCCTCGAGGAGCTCGATGTGGAGCAGACGATCGACAAGACAGCCAAAGAGGGTGGCGAGATCGAGCTTGTCTTCGGCAAATCGCGGGAAAACACCGTTCGTCTCCTTCTGCTTATGGATACGGGGGGATCCATGCTGCCCTACACGGAACTATGCGAGCGCCTTTTTTCCGCAGCCTCCCAGACCGATCACTTCAAGGACTTCAAATACTACTTCTTTCACAACTGCATCTATCAGGATATTTACGAGGACATGGCCAATTACAAGCACCTCCCCACGGAGAAGCTTTTCCGCACCTATCACAGCGGTTACAAGGTAATTATTGTCGGGGACGCGAGAATGGCATACTCGGAGCTCTTCGATATCAATGGCTGCATCGACTATTTTTACACCAACGACAAGCCGGGCGTCGAATGGCTTATCAAGATCAAACAGCACTTTCCCCACGCCGTGTGGCTCAACCCCACCCACAAGTCTTACTGGAATCACTACACCGTCGACAGCATCGGCAAGGTCTTTCCTATGTTCGAGCTCACCCTCGACGGCCTCAAGGACGCCATCAAGCAGCTCACAGGAAGGGCGAAACCCCTCCTCCTCAACTGAGTACCGGCTGACCGCAATCTTTGCAATGACGCCCCGCGCTGTGGTATCCTGACAAGACCGAAACAAAACCACGTTTTCTATGGTCTTTCCTTCAGACGACAGCACACATGGGGGAGTCTTGCATGCAGAACGACGATGGCAGAGTATCCTTCCTTGAAGGCCAGGAGCTGTTTCACGGCTTTTCAAGGGAGCAGGTGGGCACCCTCGCAGCCGAACTGAGGGAGGCCGTCTACCCGCCGGGAGCCATCGTCATGCGCGAGGGGGCGCCGGGTGATTCCTTTTTCTTGGTGAAGGCCGGACGGGTCCTTGTGAAAAAGCGGGAATCGTCGCTCGGTGTGGACCTGACCATAGCGACCCTGGGACCCGGCGACTGTTTCGGTGAGATGGCGCTCCTCACGGACCGGCCCCGATCGGCAACGGTTCAGGCGGCCGACGAGCCCGTGGAGGTCTTTGTCCTTCATCGTGACGCCTTTCTGCTTTTTCTCGGGCAGAACCCCAGCCTCGCCGTCACCCTCAACAGGATACTGGCGGAAAGGCTCGACAATCTGAGCTCCGCACGGGGCATCAACTTCATCTCCCTTTCCAACGTCCCGCCGGCCACTGAGGTTGCATCACTTCTCCCTCCCCAGCTTCTTCAGAAGTACAGGGTCGTTCCGGTGACGGCGTCCCGGGGCACGCTCCTCCTCGCCATGACCAATCCGCTCGACCTTCCTGCGCTGGACGATGTGAAGAGGTTCTTGAGGGGCTTTGTCACCATCGAGCCGGTGGCCATTTCGGACGACGACTTCGAGCGATTCATGGAGACGGCGTCACGGACCGGTGGTCCGGCAGGTGACCTGTCTCAGGAGGCTCACATCAGCCCCCTGCCCGAGGACATGGCGTCCGACGACCTGCTAAGAGACATAGGGGACACAAACCCCGACACGGATATGGCCATTTCCGACCTTGAGCGGGAGGCGGACGACGCCCCCATCATCCGGCTGGCAAATACCATCATCGCCGCCGCCCTCAAGAAAGGGGCAAGCGACATCCATCTCGAACCGCGTGAAAAGGCCCTTGCCGTCCGCTACCGCGTCGACGGGGTGCTCCATGAGCACCAGTCCTTACCCAGGAAGGTCTATCCCCCGCTGGCGAGCAGGATCAAAATCCTTTCGCGCCTCGACATAACGGAACGGAGGCTCCCGCAGGACGGCAGAATCACCGTGCGCCTCGACGGCCGCTCCGTCGACTTCCGCGTCTCGACCATTCCTGCAAAATTCGGCGAAAAAATCGTCATCAGGATTCTCGACAAGGGACGCGGGACGTTCAGCCTCGAACGCTTCGTAACCGACGGCAGGACGCTTCGGCTCATCAGGGAGATGATCTCGAAGCCCTACGGCATCATCTACGTCACGGGACCCACCGGTTCGGGCAAGACCACGACGCTCTACAGCGCGCTTGCGGAACTGAACCGCCCCGAGGTCAACATATGCACCGTCGAAGATCCTATCGAGTACGACCTCGACGGCGTCAATCAGGTACAGGTGAACCCCGACATTGGGCTCGATTTTTCCCGGGTGTTGCGGGCCTTTCTCCGGCAAGACCCCGATGTCCTCCTGGTCGGCGAGACACGGGACCGGGAGACGGCGAAGATTGCCATTGAGGCCGCCTTGACAGGGCACCTGGTCTTCACCACCCTTCACGCCAACGATGCACCGTCGACCTGCGTGCGACTCATCGAGATGGGCATCGAGCCCTTTCTCCTGGCCACCTCAATGCTCGGAATCGTGGCGCAGCGGCTCGTCCGGCGGGTTTGCGAAAGCTGCTCAACGGAATACAGACCTGACAGGACGACAATCGACTATCTGGGGCTCGAGCCCGGCATCACGCTGCGTCAGGGCGCCGGTTGCCCCAACTGCAACTACACAGGCTACCGCAACAGGATAGCCATCTTTGAGGTCATGCCGGTTACGGAGACCTTGCGCCACCTTATCGCCGCCGGCGCCGATGCTCAGGCCCTTAAGGAAGAGGCTGTCAGGAGCGGCATGAGGACACTGAAAACATACGCCTGCAACCTGCTGCGGGAAGGATTGACAACGGTAGACGAGGTACTCAGGGCCGTGGCCATCGAATAGTGAAAAGAAAGATCGTCAAATCGCCAGGCACGTCCCTGGCCCTGCGCATATTCCTGGGACTGGCATCCTTCGCGCTCATCTTTCTCGTTTTCTACATTTATCACGAAGGCGGATGGCGGGACATTCTGAGCTTCTACCGCTACTTCTTCGACACCCGGCGGTTGAGGATCTTCATCTCCTCCTTCGGGCCCTTTGCGGCTGTCGTCTTCATGGCCATCCAGGTGCTTCAGGTTCTTGTCGCCCCGATCCCCGGCGAGATTACCGGCTTTGTGGGCGGCTTCCTCTTCGGTACGCTCAAGGGCACATTCTATTCCACCATCGGCCTCACCGTCGGTTCTCTCATCGCCTTCTGGCTCTCGCACCGTTTCGGCATGAGATACGTCGAAAAGATCGTGAAGAAGCAGTATATAGACAGGTTCAACACCTTCGTGACCCACAAAGGGCTGTACATCGCCTACATCTTCTTTCTCATCCCCGGGTTTCCCAAGGATTCGCTGTGCTACCTCCTGGGCCTCACCCACATCCGCTTTGTGGACTTTCTCTTTATGAACCTCTTGGGTAGACTGCCGGGCACCATCATGCTGACACTCCAGGGCACGGCCGTCAAAGAGCAGCATTACAGCGAGTTCTTTATCCTTTTTTTCGTTGGTGTGGCCCTAAGCTTTGTCCTTTACCTTCTCCGCAACCACATCGTCAGGATCTTCGGGAACATAGCGCACCGCTTAGTGAAGAAAAAAAAGCAGAAATAGGGCCAAGCCCATCCTGTAGTAGGCAAACAGATCGAGGGTGTGGCGCTTAAGATACCGGATAAGGAAGCCCAGGGCCAGAGCACCGAAAACGAAGGCCGAGCCTATGCCTGCCAAATAAAGCAGCAAAGACCCGTCATTGAAGCCCACATGCCGCCCCTCGTACAGCGAAGTGCCGGCAATGATAGGAATAGATAAAAGAAAGGAGAAATCGACGGCCTCGTCCCGACGGAGTCCCAAGAGAATGGCCGCAACAATAGTGATGCCGCTTCGCGAAATGCCGGGCACGAGGGCTATGGCCTGGGCAACGCCGATGAGAAGCGCCACCCCGTAGGTAACCTCGCGCTTCGCCGTCGACATTCGCTCCGCCACGATCATGAGCACCGAGACGGCAAGGAGCGTACCGACGATAACAGCGGGAGTGCGCAGGTAGGCCTCGATGACACCCTTAAAGAGCACGCCTGCGACGGCCGCCGGGACCGTGGCGACTATAATCTTGGTCAGCATAGGCTCAAAAAACCGTCCCCGCGCCACCGATCGGAGCCACTCCCGCAGGATGTCCCAGAAGCGTTTGCCATACAGCAGCAGGACGGCCAGCAGCGTGCCGAGGTGGAGCATAACGTCAAAGGTCAGTGGATTCACCCCCGCTTCCCCGATCCCGAACAGGTGGGGCACAATGATAAGGTGGGCCGAGCTGCTGATGGGCAGAAACTCCGTAACGCCCTGGACCGCCCCAAGCACCACCGCTTCGAGTGGGCTCATGCAACATCTCCGGGCAGGAACCGCAGCCCGATTTCAAGCGCATCGGTGTTCAGCGAGTCAGGGATGGGCGGCAAAGGGTCGACACTTCTCAAGACCCTGAGAATGGACTCGTCGTACACCCTGTTTCCCGACCGCTTCTCCACGTTGACGTCCACAATCCTCCCGTCCTTCCTGATGCGGATCGTCACAACCGTTTCCAGATCCTTCTTGAAGGAGGCCAAGCCGGGCAGGGCCCAGGCATTCCGTATCTTTTCCCATACGTCCATTATGTATCGTTCTTCCATGGGGTTGAGCGTCCTGCCGCCGGACGACGATCCGCTCATAGGGCTACCACCGCTCCCTGGCCCCCCTCCTCCCGTGCGCGAGCCCGGCACAGCGATGGGCTCCGTTCTCTTGCGCATGTCGCGAAGCCGCTCCTCGAGCCGGGCAAGCTCCTGCTTCGTCGGTGTCGGCGCCTTCTCGGGGGCCTTTTTCTTCGACAGCGAAACGGCGTCTGCCTCTTTGCGCGTCGGCTGAGGCTTCACCCTCACCGGTGCCGGCTTCTTCTCGGGTGCCGGAGGC
>CAZYVU010000011.1:34387-37733 GCA_964651435.1 uncultured Pseudomonadota bacterium | reverse complement strand
CGTCGGCTGAGGCTTCACCCTCACCGGTGCCGGCTTCTTCTCGGGTGCCGGAGGCTTGTTCACCGTCGGCTGGGGTTGAGGTGCCGGGCCCGGCCCCCCGCTAAGCTGGCCGGCGCCGATGTTTCCAACAAGGTTTACAGACTGAAAGGAACCCAGAGAGGTCAGCTTCTTCGTCGACTGGCGCATGGGAATGCTGAAGGCAACCATCAGGGCGATGTGGATGATCACCGAGAGCACCAGCATCTTGTACCACGTTTCTTCTCTCACTGCTCTTCCAGAGGCTTGGTGACGATATTGATCTTGCTGACGCCCGCCTCCCGAATAATCCCCATGCAGCGCACCACAAAGCCGTACGGCACGTCCTTGTCGGCCCTGAGAAAGATTTCCTTGTCCCGCCTGTTGGCAAAGAGCAGCTCGATGGCCGGCTTCAAGTCCTTTATGTCCAGCTTCTTCTCGTTGAGAATGAGAAGGCGGTCCCTCGTTACGTTAAGGACCTGAGGGTCCTCTTTTGCGGGCAACGGACGGGCCGTCACGTTCGGTATGTCGATATTCATACCGTGTTGCAGCATGGGTGCCGTAATCATAAATATGATAAGCAGCACCAGCATAATGTCTACCAGCGGAACTACGTTGATCTCAGAAAGTGGACCCTTTGATTCCCTTGAAAACTTCATCTCTCAAGGGCATTGATGATATGCATCGATGCGTTTTCCATCATGGACGCCAGTCTCTTCAGGCGGCCGAGGAAATAATTGTAGCCCAGAACGGCAGGAATGGCCGTTGCCAACCCGATGGCCGTGGCAATGAGCGCCTCGCTGATACCCGGAGCAACGACTGCGAGGCTCGTCGATCCGCGGACGCCGATCTCACGAAATGAGTCCATGATGCCCCATACCGTACCGAAAAGCCCTATGAAAGGTGCCGCATTGGCGGTGGTCGCAAGGAAAGAGAGCCGCCGCTCAAGCCTCGTCGTCTCCTCGGACACGGTAATTCTCAGGGCATTTTCGATGAGGGGGATCGTCTCCGGCTCCACCCGTGGGTTTTCCCGCTGTCTCGCCGTGATCTCTTTGTAGGCCGCAAGGATGAGCCTGTAGAACGCCCCACTCTTCGTCTCCCGGTAGGTGGAAGCAAGCTTCTTGAAGGTGCCCGCCTCCTTCACTGTCCGCACGAAGGACTGCGCCTCCTTCTCCGCAAGGCCGAACTCTCGCCACTTATAAAACATGATCGTCCAAGACACAATGGAGAAAAGGAACAGAATGAAGACCACCGCCTTTGCCACCGGGCCGGCAGCAAAAAGAAGACTCAGAATACCGCCTGTATGAACGTTTATCCAGCTAAAATCCATTGGGCCATTATATAACAGTTACTACCCCATGTAAAGAGAAACCCCCTGGGGGGGAGCCCAGGGGGAAGGGGGGTTATTATGAGAAGCTTATGGAGGTGATTAGCGGTTTTGTGTTGCGTTGTTCATGTGAAAATATTAACTTACTCCCGAATATTTGTCAAGCATTTTTTTATAATTTTTTTTCAGTCGGCCCGGAGGGTCAGAATCGGTATATTTATGCGGTACTATCTGTGAATTATTTCACATCGAGGCCTTATGGTCCTGCACAGAGCCACTTTGTGTAACCTCACGGCCTTTTTCGTCGCTGTTTTTCCTTGCCTCCTCTGCTATAATCAAATAGGACTACATTTCGGAGCGCGAAGGGAGGTGAGAGGGGATTTCGCTAAATCAATTCAGAGGAGGTGCGATGTTCAGAATGAAAGTGTTTTTTGCAGTTTTGGCAATTATGGTCATGTTGCCGGTCCTCGCGCCCGATGTCTCGGCGGCCGACAACAAACACCAGAAGTTTGTTCCCAAATATGATGGGACAGAAAGCTGTACGCGTTGCCACAAGAACTCGGCCAAAGAGGTGGCGGAAAGTCTCCACTACCAGCAGTATGCCGTTCCGCAGTTCGTTGAGGGCTGGGAAAAGGGCAAATACGCCGGAATGCTGGACACCTACTGAGCGCCTCCCAACACGGTTGCGGGGCACAATTGGCTTGGAATCCTCCAGCCCAAGGACGCCTCAAAACCGGCACAGCCGGGTGGTTGTGCCCAGTGTCACCCCGGTTTCGGCCAGAAGCCTAACCCGGTCGGAAAGCTGACGGATGCCGACTTCAAGAACATCGATTGTCTGCTCTGTCACGCTCCGGGCTACAAGAGAGCAACTGTTAGGCAGGAGAAGGGGTTCAGAATAGTTCCCTCTCCCGAAATCGATACACTGAAGGCCGCTCAGAGCGTCGGTAAGCCGACCAACGACATGTGCCTGCGCTGCCACCTCAGCACTGGCGGCGGGCCGAACCACAAGCACGGAGTCATACCCACAAAAGATTCGGACATTCACGTGGCCAAGGGGCTCCACTGCGTCGACTGCCACACCACAAAGAACCACAAGGTGGCGGGAGGCTCGGACCTAAAGGCCCAGGAGCTCCCGGATGTGAAGATTGAGTGCACCAACTGCCACAAGGGTCAGGTCCACAAGGGCAAGGATGCAGACTACTTGGCGATGCATGTCGCGCGCATCGCCTGTAACACCTGCCACATCCCTGCCATCGCCAGGGACCCGAAGTTTCCTACCATTGTAGAGCGCGACTGGCTTAAGCCGGTGCTCAACGAAAAGACAGGCCTATACGGGCCCCAAAACAAGCCCGCCTCCAACGTGAGGCCCGAGTACCTCTGGTGGAACCGGTTTATGAAGAACCCGCCCGAACCCGTGGGTTCCATCAAGGACCCAAAGGCAAAGATTCACCCCTGGAAACGGTCGACGTACAACGTTATAGCTGATGCGGAATCAGGGAAGCCGATATTCATCCACACGGGCACGTACAGTGTGACCGGCGATCCCTTGGCAGCGGCAAAGAAATATGTCGAAATGTCGGGCCTCAAATTCAGCGGCGCCATCAAAGGCCACCGGGAGACCATGGTCTTTTCCGTGAACCATCAGGTGGCCCCTAAGGGCGAGGCCCTCAAGTGCACCGCCTGCCACAGCCCCCAGGGCGTCATGGATTTCAAAAAGCTCGGCTATTCAGATGATCAAATCAAGAAGTTGACGGTACCACCGTAACAAACGGAGGCCCGGCTCTCTGCCGGGCCTCTTCTTTTGGTTTGTCTGGTTTGTTAGCTTCTCCGCTTCTCCATTTCCTTCCTCACTCCGAACTCCGAACTCCCAACTCCGAACTATCTCCCCTTCCCCGTTTCCTTCCTCACTCCGAACTCCCAACTCCCAACTCCGAACTATCTCCCCTTCCCCGCTTCTCCATTTCCTTCCTCACTCCGAACTCCGAACTCCCAACTCCGAACTAT
>CAZYVU010000011.1:0-34287 GCA_964651435.1 uncultured Pseudomonadota bacterium | reverse complement strand
CCGCTTCTCCATTTCCTTCCTCACTCCGAACTCCGAACTCCCAACTCCGAACTATCTCCCCTTCCCCGTTTCCTTCCTCACTCCGAACTCCGAACTCCCAACTCCGAACTATCTCCCCCCTTCTTCTTCTCCATCGCCTCCGCTATTTCCGTCAGTCTCTTTTCGACGAGGTAATTGACCGTTCCCTCCGGATACGTTCCGTCCTCCTGGAGCTGCCCAGCAGCCATCCCGGTCAGGAGCTCCAGGCCCTCCTCCATGGTCTCGATGGCATAGACGGCAAATTTTTCCTGCCGGACGGCATCTACGACGGCCTCTTTAAGGATGAGGTTTTTCATGTTTCTCTTCGGGACAATGACGCCATGGCTGCCGTCGAGCCCCCGCATGCTGCAGAGGTCGAAGAACCCCTCTATCTTCTGGTTCACGCCGCCGATGGGTTGCACGTCACCGTTCTGATCCATAGAGCCGGTGACGGCAAAGGATTGCTTGAGCGGAACCCCGGCAATACTGCTCAGCAGGGCGTAGAGCTCTGCGCAGGTGGCGCTGTCTCCCTCCACCATCTCGTAAAGCTGCTCGAAGGCTACGGAGGCCGATAGGCTGATCGGCTTCTTTACGGCATACTTGCTTCCAAGGTAGCTCGTTATGATGAGGATGGCCTTCTCATGTATCTTGCCGCTCATCTTCGTTTCCCGCTCCAGGTTTACCACCCCGGCCCGGCCCGCGTATGTTTTGGCCGTGATGCGGGAAGGCTTGCCGAAGCTGTAGTCTCCGAGGTCGAGGACGGCCAGGCCGTTCACCTGCCCCACCTTTGCCCCCCATGTCTGCACGATGATCGTGTCCTCAAGCATCATCTCCTGGAGCCGCTCTTCTACCCTGTTCATGCGTGAGACCTTCTCCTCGATGGCCTTTGTCACGTGCTTCGCCCGGATCACGGGGCTGGCCTCTTTCCTCGCCCAGTAATGAGACTCCCGGATAAGATCGGCTATGGCGCTAAACCGTGCCGAAAGCTTGTCCTGATGGTCGGCAAAGCGCGCGCCTGCCTCGACGATCCGCGCAACGCCTGACCGGTCCACGGGAAGCAGCTTCTCCTCCTGCTGGCAGAACGCAACGAAGGCGGCGTATTGGTCTATCGTTTCCTTCGTCCACTCCATGCGGCTGTCAAAGTCGGCCTTTACCTTGAAGAGGTCCCTGGACTCCTCGTCGTAGGCATGGAGCATGTAGTAAATGTGGGGTGTACCTATGAGGATTACCTTCACGTTCAAAGGTATGGCCTCCGGCTTGAGCGCAGCCGTACTCATAAGGCGGTACTGCTCCAAAATGTCTTCAATCCGCGCCTCGCCGTGCCTCAATGCCCGTTTCAACGCATCATAGGAAAAGGCATTTTTCAGCAGGTCAAGGGCATTGATGACGAGGTATCCCCCGTTAGTCTTCTGCACCGATCCGGCCCTGATCATGGAGAAGTCGGTCATGGCCATGCCATAGACGACCTTATATTCTATCCTGCCAAAGAGATTCAGGTAGGTCGGGTTGTTTTCGAGGACGACAGGGGCCCCCTCCTGACCGGAATTGTTGACGACAACGTTGACGAGAAACTTGGCGAAAGACGGCTCCGCCTTGGGCATCTTCAGGAAAGGAACGGGGGAAGGCTGCTCTTCCGTGCCCCTGAACTCGTCCAGGTGAGAAAGGAGCTCTTCCTTCACGCCTTCCAAATAGCCGACCACCTTGCCGTTCTCCTTGTATTTCGCCTTCATGCCTTCGATGAGGGGGTCGATGATCTCGAGGGCAACCATTCTGTCGAGCCTTGCCACCATGTCCTTGACGAGCTTTTCTGCCTCTCTGAGAACGCGCACGATATCGTTCAGCTTCTCCTGCAGGGAGCGGCCTATCTCCTCGAGGCCCCGCCTCGTCTGCTCATCCATGGCGTCAAACTCTTCCTTGGTGAGGAGCTCCCCGTTCTCTTTCAGGGGTACGATGAGGATACCGGAGGGGGATTTTCGCACGGTGAACCGGCGCGTTTTGGCCTCTGCGTCAAGCTTGGAAAAATACTCGGCCTCCTTCTCCTGGAACTCGGTAACGATCTTGCTCTTCTGCACCTCGTAGGCCTTCGATTCGAAGGCTTTGGGGATCTCTATCCTCAGAATCTTGATCAGCTCCTCCATCTCCCTTTGCAGGACGATGCCCCGGCCTGCGTCGAGGGAGATGGCTATGGGGGCGTCATGGTCCTTGAAGTTGTAGACGTAGATCCAGTCGGGAGGCACCTTTTCCCCGATGGCCTTCTCCTTCAGGAGGTTCATGATCGTCGTCATGCGCCCCGTGCCGCTCTCGCCGAGGGCAAAGATATTAAAGCCCCTACTGTCCATGGTCAGGCCAAAATCGAGTGCCCTCAGGGCCTTAGCCTGGCCTATAATGCCTGAAAAGGGCGCCACCTCTTCCGTTGTCTGAAAAGCAAAGGTGTCGGGATCACAGGCCTTGAAAAGGGCCTCGGGGCCAAGCCTCGTTACCATAATACATGACCTCCCATTTCGGAATTGTCGACAGTGCCCACCCTATCGCATCCAGCTTCCGCCGGTTACGCAGATGGTCTGCCCTGTTATGTATTCCCCTTCGTCCGATGCGAGAAACAGCGCCGTGTTGGCCACGTCGTCCGGCGTCCCCTTGCGTGGATAGGGGATCTCACTGTACATCCGGTCGATCTCTTCCTCTGGATAGATGTGGGGTATGAATTCATTGTAGATGAAGCTTGGCGCAATCGTGTTGGCTGTCACGTGATAGGGTGCAGCCTCCATGGCCAGGCAGCGGGTGAAGGCGGTGACGCCTGCCTTCGCCGCCGCGTAATGTGCGTGACCGGCCTTGAGCCCCATGAACGCCGCTGTCGACGTGATACTTACAATACGGCCCGATTTCCGGCTCATCATCGTCGGCAAGACGGCCCGCGTACAATAGAATGTTCCCTTGAGCGACGTGTCGATCACCAGGTCCCAGGCCTCGTCCGTCAGGTCGACGATTTGGCCCGGCCTGTTCGTTCCCGCATTATTAACAAGAATGTCGATTCGGCCGAAGGCCCCCAGGGTCTCGGCCACTACGGTCTCCACCCGGCTCCGGCTCGTCACATCGCAAACGAGACCCAGCGCCCTCACCCCATACTCCCTGCTAATGTCCTCAGCCACCGTTACGGCCCTTTCACGGTGGGCGTCCGTAACAACGACAGTCGCCCCTTCCCGCGCGAAGGTCCTCGCTGTAGCTTGTCCGATGCCCGCCCCGGCAGCCGCCGTGATAATCGCCACCCTGTCCTTTAGACGCATACCATCCTCCGTTTCAATATCTTACAAAAAAGGGGCTTATGTACTCAAGAGCAAAAGGGGCAGACAAAAAAGCCGGGCTCTCCCGGACGTTGACGGCCCAGGGAGGCCCGGCACAAAATCGGCTATTCTACGCTTCTATTTCTTCAGGTAGTCTTCCAGCGGCTGCTGCGCAAACCCCACCACCTTCGCTCCGCTATCCAGTATAAAGAGAGGCGTACCGGTGGCGCCGAGCTCGGCCCCAATTTCCATCTGCTTTTTCAGCTTGGCCTCGCCGTCAGCGCACTTTTCGGCGGGGATATCCTTGTTGGCTTTCGCCAGGTCGAGGGCAGCCAAGACATCCTTGGAGCAAAGCACCTTTACGCTCTTGTCGTACGCCTTCGGGTGAAGCTGCGGTATCGGCATGAGATAGACATAGAGCGTGTAGTTATCCTGGGTCTTAAGCCAGTCGTACGCCTTGATGCAGAAAGGGCAGTCCACGTCCGTCACCATGATGAGCTTCTTGGCGCCTGTCCCCTTCTTGATGACGATGGCATCCTTCAGGGAGACCTTTGCGAAGTCAATCTTGTTGAGCTCTTCAAACCGGACCTTTGTGACATTTGCGCCCTTCCCGTCAATGAGTGCGCCCTGCACCAGGTACTTGCCGTCCTTCGTCGCATAGAGCACGCCCTTCTGCTTCCCCTGCTGAATGACCACCTCATACAGGTTGCCGATGTCACTGGCATCGAGCAGCTCAATACCGGCAGGTTCCAGAACCGTCTTGACAATATCCATGCCCTTCACCTGTTTCAGCAAGGCCTGGTCGGCATGCGCATACGACACCATCAGTCCCAACACCATTGCAGCAATGACTAATCTCTTCACCCTAATCTCCTCCTTGATTATTCTGTTCCACTCGTGACACTATTGCCGGCGGCAGCTTCAAAACCGCCCAAAAGTTCGTTCGGCACTATAACACAAAACCGTTGAGCGTTCAACGGCAGGGCACCCTATCTTTATGAAAAGGCTATTTTTTCCAGAAGGTTTCAGCAAGACCGACGCGCCACTGCCCGCCCTCTTTCACCACTTTTATTCGCGCCGGCCGCTGGGCCCTCTTGTAGTGAATAACGATTTCCGCCTCGTCCGCCTTCAGCGAGCCAACGGACCACCGACTCCTTTCCAAGACCTTGTCGGGGTCGAAAACCTGCAGAAAACCTTCCCAGTAGAGAACAGCAAAGCCCGTCCCCTGTGCGAAATCGTTTGTTACCTGCTCACGCGTCACCGAACCCGGCCGCTCCTTCTCAATGCTCCGGAGCGTATCCGTCACGATGCTCTCCTGAGACTCCTTGGAGAGGACCTCCCAGGCACCCCGGAACTGTCGCGCCTTCAGGGATTTGAAGAGCCTCTCCCCCACCATGAGCACCGCTTCCTCGTCGTCGGCCACGGCGAAGGGAGGAAACGATAGGATGGAACAGAGGCCGATACAGCAAGCCAGACCTATCAAGTAAATGTTCTTCGTCTTCATGGTGATAAAAAGAAAGGACTGAGCAACGGCACCCCGCCACACAGTCCTTTAAAGTGTCCGAATCGGGGATTAATGGTGATGGGCCGGCACGAAACCGCCACCGCCACCGCCACCGCTCGCCGCTATGGCGATTGCAGCCGCGATTGCAGCCGCGATTGCAGCGCCGAGGGCAATGGTACCGCCTTCAATGCCGCCGGCAACCGCCGCACCTGCACCTGCTCCAGCCCCTGCCGCTGCCTTCTGCTGCTCCAGATACGCTGCACATTCCTTCTTCTTTGCCTCATCAGTCTCCGTGCCCGCCTTAGTGGCCGCGCACTTTTCATCCATAGCCGCGTCTGCGAGCACAACCCGTGGCAGGGCGACACTGAAGAGCAGAGCAAAGACTACTACTCCAGCGACGCATTTTGTAATATTACGCATTTTGTTACCCTCCTTTTTGCTCGACAATACAAAGTTATACCACGGTCACAAGGTTGTCAAGAGAAAACTTGGGAACCCTTTGTTTCAGCCGCCTTGCATCATCTTCAGGTCCTTCCGAAGGTAGATGGGAATGTTTCTGCCCATGTAATCGAATAGGTTCATATAGTGGTAAAGGTCCTGGCCCACGTCTCTGGTCCAGGGCGTAAGTGTATAGTTGTAGGTAGTCTTTGAATCGGTCCCCTCAAAGAGCCGTATCGGTATGGTCACGGAGATGCCTTTGTCGTGGTAGCCCCGGTTAAAGGGATCGGAGAAGATGGAGGTATCGGTCCAGCTATACCATGCCGAGATCGTCACCCCCTTGATGAACTTGGACACAGAAACCCTCACGCCTTTGTCCCCGGCAAGGAACCTGCCGGCCATAACGTCCAGGTACACCTCCTTCTCCGGCACGTTGAGCCTCGTCTTGAAAAAGATGGGGTCATAGTAGTTCTTGACGTCATTCTCCTTGAAGCACAGCGGCTTGCCCACGGCCCTCTTCTTCACCACCGCCCCGCTCACGCCCACCAGCAGCCTTCCGTCCAGCACCGGCATGGCCGCCTCACCCTCCACCCCGCCGTACTCCACCTCCAGGAATCCGAAGGCCAGCCTTCCATAGATCGAGTTGTCCGTCTTGTACACCTGATTGACCATGAGGCGCGAGAGGATCAGGTTCTCCTCCAGATAAGGCACTATGTCGCTCCTGACCGGTATGGAAAGCGGGGGGGTGTTTGTGGAGACCGTGTTGAAGGGATAGGTCTCGACGGAGGCCAGGATCGTGTTACCCTTCCACGGGTGAAACCCGACCCAGCCCAACAGGCCAAGCCGGTATTTGAAGAAGCCTGTGGGGTCGTTCAGATAGGTGCTGAAGGCCGGCGCTATGCCGTAGTCGAAATATTTCCGTGCCCGGATGGTCGTATCGGGCATCTCGGAGATCGCCGTTTTCATCTTGGCCATGTAGAAGAACTGGGCCGGCGTCAAGTGCTCTTCAAGAAACTCGAAGATATCCTCCCGCGTCGTCGAAAAATCGACGACGGGAATACCTACGTCCGTGATAAGGATCCTCACGTCCTTCACGTTCCGCGGCGCGATCTTGTCCACCAAGCCGCAGATAACGCCGATGGCCCTTGTCGTGTAGAAATACTTGTCGTTCTGCGCCTCAATGAAGAGGTTCGTTCCGTCGAAGGCAATGCCGATGTTGCTGAAACCCGACAGGCGCATGGCTTGCGTGAGCCGCACCTCCAGCGGATTGCCTCTCTGTGCAGGCAGCTCGATGTAGGGCTTGTCGGCCATGGGAAACAGCGGGTCTCCGATGTTGAAGAGGGTTGAGAGGTTAAGGCCCCATTGGTTGCCGCGCTGGTAGGTGACATCGATATCGGCCCAGTCCCAGGGGCGCCACCGGAAGCCGAAGTTGTACTTCAGCGGTACCCCCCGCGTAAAGTATTTCTTGTAGGCCGGATCGTAGATCTGCTTATCGTACTCGATGGGGTTGTACTCCGCCATGAGGGCGTAGCGGGGCGACGGGGAAAACTGGATGCCCCAGAATACATTGGAGTCTCTCAGCCACTGGGCGGGGTCCTGGAAGAGCTCCACCTTGAAGCTCTCATCGGAAGGGGCAAGAGGCCTCTTGCCGAAGCGGCCGTTCCCCAGACCTATGGTGAGGTCGAAGGGGAAAATCCTCTTGCTCGCCACGATGTACTGGCCGGGGTAGAGCCGCGTGCCCTGGGGGTCCATGATACCGACGGCAATGGCCGGCAGGTAGACGCCCTCGGGTATGAGCTGATACTTAAGGTCGAAGGCCTTGTCCTTGTAGTTTCCATACCCCTCTGTCAGGGCCTTCACCCCGATGATTTCGGTAAATCTGCCGTCGACCTCAAGGCCTTTCCAGGCCCCGAGGGCTGCGTAGTAGTAGCGGTAGGGGTACACCTGGCCGGCCCCGACACGATAGGTGTTCTCCTTCATAATCCTCGCCGAAGGGATCTCCATGAGCCCCGTGGCGCCCCAGTTGTTAGGCGTAATGAAGTTGTCTTCAGAGGCCTCGGCGGCGGCGCCAATCAAAAGGAGGCACAGAGTCAAGGCAAGGAAGGACCGCAGGGCGCCTCTATCTTCAGCGGGTCTCTTCGTCACAACCAACGAGAGGAACCTACATCACTTGAACATTTGAATCACGACACCGGCGACGACCGCCGAATTCATGAGAATTTGCGTGATGTCCTTGAACTCTCTCAGCCAGGCGATCCGCTCGAGCTTCTCCGGAACGATAATGCTGTCCCCTGGGTCAAGACCCGTCCCGTTCCCGCTGAGGGTCGAGATCTCCCACTGTCCTTTTGGTTCGTTCCACGAAAGAAGTTTCTTTGCCTTGCGGGCCGTACCGTCAGCCTTGATGACGTAGATGCTATCCTTATCGGCGTTATCCGAGTACCCGCCGGCCAGCTCTATGTAATCCTTGTAACCCATTTCCGGAATGTAGAGGAAGCTCCCCTGGGTCATAACAGACCCCGCGACGGTGATGGCATTGCTCTTTGTCGGTATAAACAGGCTGTCGTTACCCTCCAGCTCGATGTCGAACTCGCTCCCCCGTAAGAGCCTCGCCGGGCCGATCCTGACGGCCATTCTTCCTAAAGGCTCCAACTTCTTCAGGGTCTCGATGAACTGCCTCTTCTGCTGTGACTCCAGCGCCAGAGCCTCGACGGCCTCCTTCGTTGCGGCAGTGGCCAGGGAGGCGGCACTTGCCGAGCTCATCTGCCGCTCCGTCCGCATAATGAGCTCCTCAAGCATCTTTTTCTGCGTCTCCTTCACCCGCTCCCGCGTAAACACCGAACCGCTGGGGTAGGACCGCTCCGTCAGCCCGCCTGCCCGCTCGATGAGCGACGAAAGCTTTTCCCCGCTGCTGATGTAGTACTTGCCCGGGAACTTGACCTCTCCCCGGATGAACACATACTTGTCGTCCCGCCAGTTCAGGTACTTCTTCACCGTAACGACGTCGTAAGGACGCAGCGCCACGTTCTCGGCGCCATCACCCTTAAGGGCCTTCGCAAGGTTCACCACTCGTCTCGTCGTTTTGACGGTATTACCCCCGTCCAGTTCCTGCGAGGTAATTTCTCCTTCTTCAAGATATGCCGATTCCAGCACGTTTCCGCCCGCGAAAATCAAATCCGCGATGCGCATTCCGTCGGCGTACTGATAGACGCCGGGCTTGTATACCTCGCCCTCGACTGTCACCGTTCTGCGGTACTTGAATCCCCAGACCGATTTCACGACAACCCTATCAAGGTCCTTCAGCACCACGTTATGGGCAGGGTCGCCGGCCATTACCCTTTTCAGGTCCAGTCGGAGAAGCGACGTCTTCTGCCGGTCCTCCTCCGTGCGATAAAGCTCCATTTCGTCAAAATAGGCGTCCGTTGTCAGGCCCCCGGAGGCAAGGATGGCATCCCGCACCCGCATGTCGTCCCTCAACGGAATCTCGATGGTATCGGGCTGCTTCTCCAGGCGCGTCACGTCCTTCTCTGCCAGCGTGCCCCTCCTCCGCGTTGCGGCCGGCGCCCGGAGCAGCGACAGAAGGTCTGCGCGGTCCTCAAAGGTCATGAGCGGTGAGTTGGCAGCCGCCGAAAGCTTCTGCCGGTCCTCCGCGTTCAAGACCTTCCCTTTCAACGTTTCGGCCAGCCTCTCTCTATTCTCCTGCGAGATGGCCGGCGAGCCCATAAGAGAAATGATCCTTTCCCGGTCCTCGGTGGTGAGGGGGATCATCTCGCTCTTCTTCATCCCCAGGGCTGCGGCCATCGCATAGACACCTCTCACCTCACCCTCCACCGTCACCATCGGCCTTTCCCTAAAGTCCCAGATGGAGAACACCGTCACGATATCCTGGGGCTGGAGCTCCACATCGTGATCTTCACCCACCTTGGCAAGAAGCCTGCCCAGGTTAAAGGGCACGAGCCGCGTCCCGCCCGACTTTGGCTCCAGCCGGCGAACGACGGCATAGTCCAGGTACGTCTCCGGCAGAAGGTCGCCGTAGTCCCGGACAAGGTCCGACGCCCGCATCCCTTCCTTGAACTCATACTTCCCCGGCCTCTTGGCGTGTCCTTCCAGGAATACCGCATTTGCATCCCGATCCACGATGTTGAACACCTTCACGAGATCGCCGTCCTGCAGCGCCACACCTGTTAGCCTCTTCCGGTCCTTGTCGTTAAAGTCAATGACGATCTGCCGCTCGTTGTTGACTATCCGCTCCACCTGAATCTGTTGTATGTAGGCCGTAGGGAGGATGCCCCCGGCGAGCTCCAGGATCGCATTAATGTCGTGGTGCTCCTTCAGCTCATAGATAGCCGGCCGCCTCACATTCCCCGCTATCCCCGCTATCCTGCCGACGACGGGCACGAAGACCACGTCGCCCGGATGAAGCACCAGGTCCTTGGACTTGTCACCCTTCAACAGCAGCTCATAGGCATCAAAAGTGGTCGCCAGCCTGCCGTTACGCCGCACCTGCACGTTCCGGAGTGACCCGATTTCGCTGGGCCCCCCTGCCACGATGAGCGCATCCGTTACCGTGGCGAAGGCGCTGATGGTGTACGTTCCCGGCCTTTTTACGTCGCCGAGCACAAAGATGGGGATGCTTCTCAGCGCACCCATGGTCACATCGATGTTCGCCCCAACGATTTGGTTCGCCTGCGCCACCAGCCGCTTCGACATCTCCTCGAATGTAAGCCCGCCCACGGCAACAGAACCAATCTGTGGGATAAAGATCGTCCCGTTCCGCTCC
The DNA here is from genome assembly GCA_964651435.1 of uncultured Pseudomonadota bacterium. Taxonomy (GTDB): domain Bacteria; phylum Desulfobacterota; class Syntrophorhabdia; order Syntrophorhabdales; family CAYQXL01; genus CAZYVU01. The sequence continues at coordinate 24,272 of CAZYVU010000011.1, read as the reverse complement.
ACAGTCACATTGTGCACCGCGTTTACCCGTCCCCACAGGAGGATCCTCACCTCGTCGCCGGGGCCTACCACGTACGATGCCGGAATGGGCACGTCCCTCCGCTCCGACGCAACGCGCGCCCCCTCCAGGAAGAAGTCGTAGCCAAAGGGCTTCAGGTCCAGGCTAATGTCTTGGTATCTCCCAACCTTCCGTATGCGATCGAAAAGTGATGCCCGATCCCTGTCATCGCTAATCCGCCGGCCCGTCTCCTGCCCCGCCTCCCTCAGCTTCCGATCGGCCTCCCTTTTCGCAGTTCCCTCTCTTCTCTCAAGTACGTCCTTTGCCCGGAGCACTTCCTCCGCCGACATGCCTCGAGCCTCAGCCTGCTCCTTCAGCATCTCCATCACCTGCGGGGGCAGGCTCCCCCCTGAAGACTTGAGCATATCTGAAATGGCCCTCTTCTGGTCCCCTGAGAGCCCCTGGATCGCGTCGAGCTGCTGCGATGTGAGCTGCTGACCCGGCGCTGCCTGCTGCAGGTCGATGGACCCAGTCCGTGGCCGCTCCCCGAGCTGCGGCGTCGCCGCCTGGCCCGGCACCACCGGCGCAGGCTGCTGCCCCGCTCCCGGCTGCTGCGCTGTTCCGGGCCGCGCCTGCTGGGCAAAGGGCAACTGTGTTACTCCCGGTGTCTGGGCCGAGGCCCATCCGGGCAGACACAGCGCAGCAACAATAACGGCAATAGACCAAACCCTCCTCACCAACCTACCTCCCATCCTTTCTTCGCCGCCATGCGGGCATTCTCAGCCTGATCCCTCGCCGCTCGAGCCCATCTACCGCCATGGCCACCACGGCGGCCACGACACAGGAGACGACGAAAGCGATGGCCACCATGAGCGTCCTTTTCGGGCTGACCCTCCGGTCAGGCACCCTCGGTGGGTCGACGGTCTTGAAGGCAAAATTCTCCTTAACCTCTGCCATCGTGGACGTCTCTATCTGCTGCGCAATGAGCGAGTATATCTTCGCCCGAATGAAGGGATCCGACGTCCCATCGATCTGCGCCTCCAGATACTGCTTGTTGCGCTCCGCCACCCTCTTAGCCTCACCGCTCATGTGCTCCGTCAGCTCATTGAGATAGGCGTTAACCAGCTTTGCGGAGATCTCCGGGTCTTTGTAGCGCACTGATATGTCGATAACGTTGTCCTTGGGCGTAAAGTTGATGGTCGTCATCTTCTGAAGGGTCCTAATGCACTCCCAGGCAATCTCGTTCTCAGTCTTACCTTTCCTCTTTCCCTCCGAAAGAAGGACCGGCACCAGGTTGTGTCTCTGTACCACCTTCTCCTTGATCACGTTGCTTCTGAGCAGATTCAGTATCTCTGCAGAGGCAGGCGTTGTGGGCGGCGCCAGGCCGAACTGTGTCGCCAGAAACGTCGATGCCGCACCCTGGTCCTTTGCAAGCACACCGGCCGGAATAATAACCGCCCTCGATTCATACATCTTCGTCATGAGCAGCGACACCACTGCCGTTGCCACGACAACTACGCCCACAATGACCGCCATCAGCCGCCACCGCCTGCGCCCCAGGGCCCAATACTCCATCAGGTTTATCTGATCCGACTTTCCGTTTTCCTGCATACCGGCTACAAGTATAGCCTTATTTGCTGCCCCCGTTCAACCTATTCGGCCTATTTCGGCACAAAAAAAGAGCGGGCCTTGTGGGCCCGCCCTCTCTGTTTCGTACTGACCTGGCTAATTACTGCTGCCAGGGGTTGGCATTCCAGGTGCCCTGGAGGATAGGAATCGTTCTCCAGTTGCCGCGGTCGCCATCCTTCTGGATGCACATAAGCTGTACCGGCGGCTCGTATGCGGGGCCGATGGGTACGCCTGCGTACACTTCGTTGTTCTTGATCTGTGCTGCATACCACTGCGGCCATCCCTCAGGATATGTCTGAGGATCAGGATTTACCCAACCCTGCGGCATAGGCGGGATGACATCGGAGCCGTGTACCAGACCGGCGATAGAACCTACGTTGGTGATCTGGTTGGTAGGATCGGAGCCGGCGGTGAAGAGTACGGAGTACCGGTCAATCGCTGCCAGGCCGGGCAGTGCTACTGTGAAGTCAACTGCTTCGCCGTTGAAAACGGTGATCTGAGTGTCAAGGGTGACATACTTCAGTGACTGCGGTGCGACCTCGCCGAGGCTGAGGTTCGTCATCGGTGCGAGCTTATCGAGGCATGCGGCCTCAGACAGACCCTTGCAGCTCTGAGCGGCTGTGATGTCTGCCCAGATTCTTACAGGCTCTGCGCTCTTGTTGCTGATGAAGCACCGGGTCGTGTAGGAGCTGGAGGTCACTGCATGGGTCAGGGCAAACTGCTGGCCGTTCTGCTTCCATGCACCCATCCACCTCTTGCCGTCAGGCGGGAGAACATTGATGGAGCCGTTGTTGTCGAACATGGGGATGTTGAACTTTCCGCCAGGGACGACAATCTTTGCGTAGTCGAGCGTAAACTGCCTGGACTTGATGATCTGATCGCGAGTCGTCTGAGCAAACACACAGACATTGGCCACTGTGGACTCAGGGCAGGTGGTGTCGAAGCCCATATCCTTCAGAGTCTGGTTGTTGAGGGCAAACCACATGTTGTAGGCCGTCTGGAGTGCAACCGGCCCTGCGCTCGGGGTGTCGCCCTGTACGCCGTCGACATACTTATATGCGGTGTACCTGTCGCCAACCCATGCCTTGACTACCTGAGAAGCGTCAGTCCACTTCTGGCTGGCTACGACGTCAAAGTTGAAAGCCACTGCTTCGCTGATCATGTACTCGTAGTCGATCCATGCTTCCATCGGGCCGTAGCAGCAGTAGTCGCCGCAAACCTGGGCCGCGTTGTCGCACACATAGAAGCATCCGAGGTCTGTGTAGTTATCCACCACATCCCAGGACTGCGGGTTGTTGGTGAAGCCGGTGCGGGACTTGGTGATGTCCGGCGCATAGTAAACGTCGATGATGCCGTTAAAGAGCACCTTTCCAAGAATCTGGCCATGGATCGGGCCCGGTCCCGGAACGATGGTCGTGGCGAACTGATTCATAGACTTGAAGATGGTGATCGGGGTCTTCTGTGCGCAGCTTGATGCAGGCGGGTCATAATCCCAGTTGGTCGGGCAGGTCGCCGTTCCCTTCTTGGTGATCTTTACCCAGGAGCAGTTTGTACAAAGGGTACAATCGTCGACAGGAATCTTACCGGTAAAATCCTCGGGCGTTGCAGGATCGCAAGCCGTGGCCAGCCGTACGGTGGTGCCGGCTGCAAACGGGGATACGCTATTGACCTTAATGTCTGTGCCCTTGTTCAGGATCTTGAAGCGGATGTAGTTGGAGCCGCTTCCGCCGGGAGGTCCGGTCAAAGGCTCGGGATGAGCCGGATCAACGGCCTTGGTGTCGTCGTAATCCCAAACCTGACGGCCCTGGTCGTCTTTACAGGTCCAGCCGGTGATATTGCCGGAGGCATCCTTCTTGGCTATCTGAAGATAGAATTTGCTGCCCGCCGAAGTGGGGTGCCAGAACTTCGGGAAGGGACCCTGCATGCCTGAATGCTGGTCGGCGCAGTTGCCCGTCGCGTTGGCGGAGAGCTCGAAAATGATGGTGGCGTTGGCGCTACCATCGATGAATGACGTACAGGTGTAGTTTATGCCAAGATCGTACCGCACGTCACCGGGGATGTTCAGGGTTCCAAAGGACCCGTAGTACCCCTCGTTGTACCAGCACGTACAGGCCGCTTCCTGGGAAACCGTCTTCGGTACGTCGGCGTTGATGTAGAGACAACCGGCCCACGACACACCGGAAAGACCCACGGTCAGTGCCAGCATGATAAGTAAAGCTTTTAAGTATTTCGCCATATCCACTAAACCTCCTTTCTTGAATTTACTACCAAAGCATCACAACAAAACGTGATAAGAGTTTCCCTCTTCATCCGAACCTGCTCACCACCCCCTTTCAATTTAATCTGTTTCACCTTTCCAGAAGCCTTTTTCACCTTTTTGAAGCCACGTATCCTAACAGCCAACCCAAATATTAAAAACGTTTAATTTTAATTTTTAATAGACCGCGAAGCTTTTGTCAAGCTTTTTTTGTGCTGTCACCGCTTTATTTCACCTTGCCAGTACCATTTGAGCGCCTTTTTCATCTCCTCCGTCAGGTCGACGGCCTCCGTCACGCTCGACAGGATGACCGGCGTCATGATGACGATGAGCTCCGTCTTCACTTTTCCCGTTGAATAGGTCTTGAAAAGATAGCCCAGGAGGGGAATATCGCCGAGGAAGGGGATCTTGCTCTCGCCCTCGCTCTCCGTCTCCGACATGAGCCCTCCGAGCACGATCGTCTTGCCCGTCTCCGCCACGACGGTCGTATTCATCCGTCGCACCAGGATCATCGGCGAGTCGATGCTGGAGAAGGCGTTTTTCTGTGATTCGCTCACTTCCTGCGACACATTGAGGGTCAGGGCACCTTCCGTGTTGATCGTGGGCCGCACCCTGAGCTGAACGCCCGTCTGCCGGTACTGGATGTTCCGTAACACCTGGGGCTGGATAACGGACGTGGTCTGAACCGACTGCTCCGAGGTAACGATGGGCACCTCGGTTCCCACCTGGATTGAAGCCTCCTGATTGTCCAGGGCCATGATGCGGGGGCTGGAAAGGATGTTGATCAGGTTCCTCTGCGCAAAGGCGTTGAGAAGGGCCGCAAACTGCTTCGAGTCGGAGAGGAAGCTGTACACAAGGCCCGGCGACGTGGCTCCAACGCCGAAAAGGGTGCCCAACGTGTAGCCGCCGTCATACATCCGGTTGTTGATGAACCATTCGAGGCCGAACTTTAGGTCGTCCTTCAGCGTAAGCTCCGCAATGGTCACCTCGATGAGGACCTGCCGCTGGGGTTTGTCAAGCTCGTCGAAAAGCTGCAGCAGGTCGGCATACACGGCCGGCGAAGAACCGATGATGACGAGGTTTTTCCGGTCGTCCGACGACATCCTGAGCCCCGCCTTCACAGGGCCCGAAAAAGACTGGGGCTGGCTTGGCGCTGCTGCCGGCTGAGCGCCCGGCTGGCCCGCCCCCGGGCCCGCACCCATGGGCATGACGGGGCCGCCGCCGTAGAGCTTCCTCACGGCCTCCACGAGCTCCGTTGCCTTGGAGTAGCGGGGGCGATAAATGAAGAGCTTCTCCTCCGTTCCCGCCGACTGCGGCGTGTCGAGACGTTTCTTCCAGTCCATGACAAGCTTGAACGAGGGCTCGTCCGGCGCGGCGAAGAGTACGCTGTTCAGGAATTTTACGGGCAGAAAGAAGACCCCGGGCTCCTTGGCCGATGCCGATACGCTGATGCCCAGACCGTTGAGGATGAGCGTCATCTGCTTGATGAAGTCTTCCGGCGCCCAGTACGTAAGCTTGAGGTTGAATATCTGCTTATTCTGGAAAAACGGCACATCGACAACCTCGATAAAGCTAATGATCTCTTTGATTGCCGCCGTCGATCCGGAGATCATGATCGTGTCCCGCGAGAGCTCCCTAAATCCCTGGCCCAGCTTAAAATACTCGTTGATGAGGGGAATCACCACGTTTGACGGTATATAGCGGAGCGGGACGATCTGCAGTATGGGGAAGGGGCTTTCGGTGACGGTCCGGCCCATCGACACCTCGCCGGGCCTTTGCGCCGGCGGCCTCGGCTTGGGCTTTCCGATGTAGAGGGTGCCGCCCCGCTGCTCCACCTCGAGGTTGTACCGCTTAAGAATTTCTATGCAGGCCTCCAGCACCTGTGGCGCCGGAAGCTCTCTCGTCATCCGCAACGTCACGGGGTTCTTCATGGCCCGCACCTGGTCGTCGGTAAAAACATTCACCTTCAGGGTTTCGGCCATTCCGAAGTTTATGAAATCATTAAGCGGCATCCCCTCCACGTTGATCATGATGGGCTTTTTCTGCAGTGCCAGTAATTCATAATTTATCTGCTGCTGCGGCGTAGGGGGAGGCAAAGGCTGCTGCGTTCCCGCCTCCTTTTTCACGCCGTATGAAGGTAGCGGAATCCGTTCTATGTCCGGCGTTGTGGACAGCGGCCCCGACTCCTGGGTCTGAGACGGCGCCTGCGTCTTGTCCGCTCCCCCGGCCACCTCCATGTCGCTGATCATGTCGGAAAGCATGGGATATCGTTTCGCTTTGGGCCCGCACGCCGCAAGGCTGAGAACGATCAACCCCAGAACGATGGCCCGTATGCACCCTTTTCCTGTCATACTATCCTTTTTCCCGTCGCCACTCTACCACCCACCCTACTTCCGCGGCCGCTGCAGAATAAACGACTGCGGCTGGCGGGGCTGCTCACCGACGACCGCCGGCTGTTGAGGCGGCCCTGCCGGTCCCCGGGGCGTCACTATAGCGGGCCCTGCCGCTCCCGCCGGAGTGGCGGCAGCAGCACGTATCGTTCCTGGGGCGGGCGGGGCAAATACTTTAAGCTCCAGGTCCTTGTTTCCCATCCGCAAGAAAACGCTCGTATTGGTAATCTTCTTAACCTCCAGACCCTCTACCTTGTCGCCTGCCTTTAAGTCGAGCAGCGCGCCGAAGGGGTCTATGATAAAAGCCCTTCTCATACCCGTATTCGTAATACCGAGCAGCCTTGGCTCCTGGGCTGTCTTTCCCTGGGCCTTGGGATCTTTGGGCACAATGTACGTCCCATTTTCCGCGAATATGTTCCGCTCGGGCAAATGTGCCAACGCAGGAGAAGAGGCATCCTTTTTCTCTTCGGCCTTCGCCTCTGTGCCTGTTGCGGCGGCTTTCGGCTGGGCCTTTGCTGCAGGCGCCGCTGCCTTGACGGGGGTGCTTCCCGCCTCCGGGGGCTTATGGAGCAGGAAAAGGGGGGTGCCCGCAAAAACGACCACCGCAAAGAGGATCTCGAACAGAGGTTTCTTTGTCATTTTTCCAGCTTATAGGCCACAAAGGCGGCGACACCGTTTAAGTCCATGCCGGCCCTGTCGAGCTGAAGGCTCTTCATGTCGAGCAGCTTGGGGGGCCTTCCCTTCGGCACCACGGTCTTGTATGCCTCTTCCAGGGCCAGGCGGTTCAGCTTCCTGACAAGCAACTCGTCCTCCTGGCCAAGCCTTCCTGATGCAACAGCATCTTTTCTCATCTCCTCCGTCTTCTGCGCCAGGGCCTGCACCTCGGCGGAGAACTGGAGGCCCGGCTTGGTCGCAGTGAGTTTATCATAAAAGTCGGGGATTTTTAACAACTCATTGATGCGCTCGATAGAATTCTCTTTTGATTTCAATTTGAAAGGATACTTGTCTGCCTCTATTGCCTGGCACAATTTCTCCACTGTGAGGAGCCCCGAGAATTCGTCGGCGGAGAAATCGGGGGGGTAAACGATGCGTCTCGACTCCTGTAGGAATTCGACAACGCCCTTCGTAGGCCCTTTGAATCTCAGCGTCACGAAGACCTCCCTCATGGCCAACCCTTTCACGCTTGCCGGGAGCTCGATGTTGGTGACGGTAAGCCGGTACCTTTCGGACAGCGCCAAAATAAACCGCATCATGTCGGCCTGAACGGCATACTCCGTCTTTTCTTTGCTGAACACGGTGTCCAACAGCTCTTTCGAGGGTGCCTCGCCGGGCTTCTCCCTGCCGTCCACACGTTTCACCCTCAGCTCCGCCTCCCGCACGGCAGTGCGGTATTCGGCGAGGGCCTTTGCTTTGGCCTCCAGCGAGCCCTTAAGCGGAACGATGAGAAACTTGGCAACAACGAGAATGACAATGCCGTAGATGCCGATGATCCTGAAGTTTTTGGAGAGGTCCGCCCGATCTATCTTAATGGACCGGATAGTCTCGGGAATCCTCCGTAAACGGTCCTGTAAGTCTTTCACATCTATTGGCATGGTTTGAGTTCCACCGAGACATTGAACGTAATGGGGCTCCCCTGCTTTACGCTGATGGCCCCCTTGATGGACGGAGCGGTTACGCAGTCCGTACCCTCCGAGAGGACATCCATGATGCGAAGCGGCTCTTTCGACGTCAGGGCCATATCGAGGGTCTTTTCACCGAAATTCAGCCTCGTCACCGTCGTTTCCGGCGGCAGCCTTCCGGCCAGGGCATCCATGACCCGCACGGGACGGACAAGCGACTGTCGCTTGGTCTGGAATTCCTGAAGAAAAACAGCCGTTTCGTCCTTGCCCTTCACCGTCGCCTGGGAAAGCTTGGTGCGCAAGGTGCTCAGCTTGGCCGACGCGTCCTTGATGGCATTGTCGTACTGTCGCCCCGACATATAGAGGGCAAGTGCATAGGCGAGGAGCACATAAATGACGCAGCGGGCCAGAACGGGGACCTTGTCGGACAGCTCGAGACTCCAGGGCGCCTTGAAATCCCTCACGTTGAGCGACTGAACGTTGAGAAAGATCGTGCCGTACTCGGAGGGGTCCGCGTACTCGATGGCTATGCCCATGATCTCCCTTTCGGGAAAGAGGGGTTCGTCGAGAAGGCAGCGGATGCGCGTCAGGTCGGCGCCGTACCGCCCCAATCCTCGAATGAAAAGCTCAACCTCCCTGGCGTTGACCTCCCTTAGGGTACTGCTGCCGCTCCACCCCTGCTGTCCGCAGGCCACCACGTGAAACAGCCCATCTCTCTCAAAAATAACGAGCTCCGGCTCCTCTGAGCGGAAAAGCAGGTCCTCGGGCACCACATAGTCGAAACGGAAAGACTTTCGCACCTCATCGAGAACGCCTCCGTCCCAACCCCAAAGATCGACGAGGCTGAAGGTGTCCGTTTGCTCCGTGATTTCCATGTGAAACTGCGCATTCTTCACCGGAAGAAGCTCCTCCCGCTCGGCTTCTACTGCCTTGCGGAGGTTTTCCTTCTTTGCCGGGGGGTATTTTTTCCGCGTGTGAAAGAGAAGCTCCCTGGAAATTACAAGGGCCTTCTTTTCCAGGCCGCGGGTGGGTGTCTGCTCTTCGGGTCGGCCCCGCCCAAGGTGCGTCAGAGCAGACTGGCGCACCCGGTAAAAATCGAAATCATCCTTCAGCAGAAGGCAGAGCAGCATATCAGTCCTCTCTCCAAAAGATGATCGAGTACGGGCCTTCCTGATTCTTGGATATGTCTACGCCGGCGTGTATCCGGTAGTATCCCGGCTTATTGCCGCCCTTCACCGTTACCTCCAGGTAGGGCGCCGCCGTAAACTCCATATCGGCCATGCCTGGCACAAAGGTACCCGTAGCCGTTCCGACATCGTTGGCCGATCTAAGTATGTTTTTTCCGGCAAATTGAACGAGCTCTTTTGCTTTTCCCTCATCCATATTGAGGAATGCCCTCGCCACAGGGACGGGGGACGTATTGGGGTTGAAACCACCCGGCGGAAGAACGGAGATGTAAGGCTCTATCTTCTTGTACGTTTCCTTGTCCATCCCACGGATAAAAAGCAGTTCCTCCTTGTACTGTATCGGTCCATTACGAGGCATAACGGTGGCACCGATCGTTCGGTAATAGCCCTGCTCGGCCCCGTTAAGCCTCACCAGCGAATCGGTGTCGATCCAGTCCAGATAGCTGTCGATAAATTCCGCCGGGTCCTTGCCCGCTGCATTCGCCACAAGCCTTCTCAACACGTCTGCGTTCTCGGGCTGGAGCGTCACGAAGCTGCTGCCGTCACGGATGGAAACTTCCGTATTGCCCGGCAACCCAACAGGATCTCCGGTGAGCAGGACCTCCTGAACGCCAAGTGTCTGCACGTCCTGGAGGCGCCACACCCTGCCCGACGGCAAATCTGCCGCCAGGGCGTAGACGACCTTGTCGAAGGCCGAGTATGCACCGGCCATGGCGTCTGTCTTGAGCCGGAACCCTTCGGCAGCCTTCAGGTGCTCCCGAACATACCAGTTGAAGCCCACGCCCACCGTGATAATGATGGAGGCCAGAAAAATGCTCAACAGTGTCGCCGAGCCCCTATCGTTGCCCGTCAAGCTACCCAAAGTTTTCGGTCCTTATATTCGTGACCGTGTTTATGCCAAAAAAGAGCTGCCTCCGACCACCTGTTTGGAGATCCGTATATGTAATTGTTACGGCCGCAGGTAGTCTCTTGGTCCTTGCCCCTTCGTAGGTGCTTGCCCATCGGAGCTCAGCGCCCTTTGCGTCGTATCCGTAAAAATTGTACTCCAGGTCGGTGATCTGACTGAGGATGACAGCCGACTTTCCGGCCTTGTAATCCTCAAAAATGTATGCCTTTTCGATATCCTCCACCTTCATCGTCTGTACGGGAAGCTCATAATAGACAAGAGAGATGTTCCCGTTCCCATCCTCTTCCTTGCGTATCCACGCCACGACAGGCGTATCGGAGGCAAAGGGCGAGGCCGTCACAAAGGATACCATTTCTTGTGTTCCATTGAAATACGGATAGATGCCGGCGCTCTTCGTCTCCACGAGGTAATCCATGGTAGAGCTGAAGCTCTTGGAAATCCAGAGCAGCTTGGCGTTGTCCCAGAAGTTGACGCCCTTCTCCGCCACCCTCTGGTATTGCTTCAAGCCCTGGTCAAGGGCTGCGCAGGCGAGGGTCACCACGGCGCTGAAGATGGCCACCGATATGAGCACCTCGATGATGGTATAGCCGGGGGAAGCCCTATGCCTTCGTCTGTCCCCTGACCTTCTTCCAGCGCAGCGAAAATATCTCATAGGTTCGCAAAGCTCCTTTGTAGGAGAGGGTAAACGTTACCTTGTAGAGCGAAGTCTCGATGGCGTCGGTTGCCCCCACGTCTTTTTCGAGCTGAATCTGCCTTCGGTTTACAAGGGCTATCTGCCACTTGCCCGAAACGCCGTCTCCAAGGTCCTCTTTGCCCTCCTGCAGGCTCGGATCGACCATCCGGGCCATGTGGACGATGGTGGGCACCTTCGACGACAGCATGTTGGCATCGTTGGCCCGGCCGAGGTTCTCGAGCCCCACCCGGAAAAGATACATCGTAGCGGCAATGCTCGCCGTGATGATGAGGCCTGCGATGAGCGTGTCGATGAGCAGAAAGCCTTTTTTGTCCCTGAGGCTCATCTCCCGTCATCCGCCGCGGTTCAGCCGAAGGTCGCCCTTAGGCCCCACAATCTCGATGGCGAATGCATCGTCCCTGAGTCGTAGCCGCAACTTTCCGCCGGACGTGGTACCGTTCCGATAAAAGGTGATGGGTCCATCGCTCGCTATGGAAATATCCTTGAAGACCTCCACCTTTTTGCCGTTGATGAGAAGATGTCCGTTTTGCGCGTCTACTTGCCGCTCATCGCTGTAGAGGAAGGCCTCCCGCCGTACAGCCGAGATGGCCGTCAAAACCCTTTGCGCCTCCAGCGAATTCTGGTATGACTGCAGCATGCGGTACGAGACGGGCAGGGCAACGGTCAGCATCAGTCCGATGATGGCAACGACGATGGTGATCTCGATGAGGGTAAAGCCCGCGACTGAAGCGTTGAGCGCCGACTGCGTAGTCTTGAGTTTTAGGTTTTGAGTTTTGAGTTTTGAGTTCAATCCAAAATCCAAAATCCATAATTCGCCTGCTCTTCTCACTTCTCACTTTTAACTTTTCACTTTTAACTTTTCACTTCTCACTTTTCACTTCTCACTGTCCCTTGTAGCTTTCATCTTTGTCAATTTGAAATTACAAATTTCAGATTTAAGGTTTTCTGCCTCTTTCAATTCAAAATCCATAATCCAAAATCCAAAATTCGCTTTAACTTCTCTCTGTCTCTATGGCCTTTTGCCTTTCAACTCAAAACTTATAACTCAAAACCCAACACTTTTTCACAACTTTATGCTTCCCACGTTCATGACGGTGAGGATGAGCGAGATGACGATTACGCCTACCACAACACCCATGAGAACGATGATAATGGGCTCCACGAGCACGAGCACCCGCTTCATGGAATTCTTGAACTTCTCGTCTGATGCGGCGTGGATCTCGTAGAAGATGTCCTTTAGGTTTCCACTGGCCTCGCCGACGGCGAGCATGCTCACCATGATGGGCGGGATGAAGCTGACGCGGGAAAAGGCCTCAGCGATCCCCCTGCCCTCCTTCACCTGAGGGATGGTACGCTCGATCTCTGCCGCTATAAAGCGGTTCTGAATCACCTCTCTCGACAGCTTCAGGGCATGGATAAACTCTACGCCGCTCTTCAGCATCGTATGCATGGAGTATGCAAACCTGGAGAGTTCGAGGTTCAGGATCAGCCCGCTCAGAAATGGGACCCTAAAAAGCCTGTCCCGTATAGCGTCCCGCACCTTTCTTGTTCCCGCCCGGCGTACTAGGACGACGGCCGCCGCCGCAAGCGCCAGTATGACGACAAGGCTCCATCCGCTCAGGAGCTGGCTCACGCCGTACAGCCATCGGGCAACGACGGGCAGGGTCTGGGTATTCTGGCCGAAGATGCTGAAAAACCTGGGGATGATGAACTTGAAGATAACGATGAGGACGACGACGCTTGCCATAACCAGGAAAGACGGGTAGGCCATGGCATTGCGAACCTCACTCCTGAACTTGATCTGAAAACCCAGGTAGTCCGATATGTTCTCAAAGGCAGACCGGAGGTCTCCCACGCCTTCCCCGACCCTGAGCATGACCACGGCCAGGGGGGTAAATCTGCCTGTGTCCTCAAAGGCCTTGGCGAGCGATTTGCCTCCTTTTATGTCACGCAGCACCTCCTCCAGGGCCCTCTTGAGAAGCGGCTTCGCCGTCGACCCGATGAGAAGGCTCAAGGCCTTGTCGATGTTGATGCCCGAAGCGGCGAGGACCTTAAGCTCTTTAAAGAGGTTGTAGAGGTCCGTATCGGTGATGTCTTTGCCGCCGAAGACCCGCCGGGCCGAGGCGGCCTTTCTCTCCCTGAGCTCGATGACCGTGAGCCCCATCTCCCGGAGCTTGGCCCGGGCGTTGTGAAGGTCGGGGGAGGACAGGCTTCCCTTGAACTCCTTCCCGGCTGCGTCGATGGAAAGGTACTCGAATTCCACTTACGTTACCCTCAACACCTCGCGGATGGTCGTTCGGCCGTCCAGCACCTTTAACAGACCGTCCTCCCGGAGCGTGCGGAAATAGGGCCGGTCACGAAGGCCCGACGCGATGGATGCCAGGGACACGCTTCTGACGAAGGTTTCCTTGAGATCTTCGTCGTGCTCAAAGAGCTCGAACACGGCGATACGACCTCTGAAGCCCGTGCCGGCACACTGCTTGCAACCCTTTCCCACCTTGAAGCCGCGGTTGATACGAACGGAAGAACCGAATTTTTCGTAGAGCGCGTCAAGGTTGTGCTGCCGTATGACGCTTTCCGGAAGCTCCTCGTCCACCGTGCAGTAAGGGCAGTTCTGGCGGATTATCCTCTGGGCCACCACGCCGATGACGGAGGCGTTGATCAGGTAATCCTCCACGCCCATGTCAAGAAGGCGGAAAAGGGTGCTCGGCGCATCGTTCGTATGAAGCGTCGACAGAACGAGGTGGCCCGTCAGGGCCGACTGAATGGAGATCTGCGCCGTTTCCTTGTCCCTGATCTCGCCCACCATGATGATATCCGGGTCGTGCCGCAGGATGGACCGCAGGGCGTTGGCGAAGTCAAACCCTATCTCGTGCTTTACCTGTATCTGGCTTAGGCCTTCAAGCTGATACTCGACGGGGTCTTCAATGGTGATGATCTTTCTCTCGCTGCCGTTCAACGTGCTCAGCACCGAGTAGAGCGTTGTCGTTTTGCCGGAGCCTGTAGGGCCCGTGACCAGTATCATGCCGTCGGGCCTCGAGATCATCCGCCTGATAATCTCGTAGTGGTCCTCCATGAGCCCCAGCGTCCTGAGGTCGAAGCTCAGCTTTCCCCTGTACAGCAGCCTGATGACAACGTCTTCACCCCTTGCGATGGGTATGGTGGATACGCGTATGTCGATCTGCGTCGAGCCCACCCTCGTCGAAAATTTCCCGTCCTGGGGAAGCCTCTTCTCAGCGATATCGAGGCCCGACAGAAGCTTGATGCGGGATACAATGGCCAGAAAGAAGTCCTCTGTAACGGCATCGATATCGTGGAGCACGCCGTCGATGCGGTACCGGATCCGGTACTGGCTTTCGCCCGGCTCAAAATGAATGTCCGAGGCGTTCAGCTCTACGGCCCGGCTGGCGAGGTCGTTCAGGTACTTGATGATAGGGGCCTCAAAGGCCATATCCCTCAACCGCTCAGGGTTCTCCTCCACCTGAAGAATTGCCGCATCGCCTGCCGTCGCTGTGGCGAAATAGCGGGCAAATTCAGCCACAACCCGGTCCGTACCCAAAAGAAGCTGGTAGCGGTAATCGACGTGCCTCGCCAGATAGTCCCTGGCGGGCCCATTGAGCGGATCGGAGGTAACGAAGGTGATGAGGCGGGAATCACCGTCGATGCCGATGGGAACGTAGCGGCAGCCCAGCAGGTAGGCCAGGTCTATCTTTCCGTTGAAATACGAGACCAGGTCGTCAACGGCCACCTCCCCCGTAAAGGTTTCCCTGTCAAACTGGGGGATGTCGAGCTGGACGGAAAGGGCGTGGTAGAGCTGCCGCTCTGTGATGGAGCCAATCTGCATAAGGATCTGCCCCACGTAGCCCCCCAGCTCCCGCTGGATATCGAGAGCCCGGGCTACGTCTTCGGCGCTCACGCCGTAAAGATCTCTGAGAACCTCCCCGATGCGCATTATTACCAGTTCTTGAGGGATTTCTCGTCGAGTTTGCCGTTGGGGCCAAACGAGTAGAGGTCAAAGGGCCCGTTCTCCCCCGGACACTTGTACTGGTACTCCTTCCCCCAGGCGTCCATGGGAATCTCTTTTTTGGAAAGGTATGGACCGCGCCACTTGGGGTCCGTCCCTGTCACTGCGATCAGCTCATTGAGGGCTGTAGGGCAGCGGCCCACGTCGACAATGAATGCCTGCACGGCCGACGACAGCATTTCGACCTGAGCCCTCGTTACCTCCTCCTTCGACTTCTCATATCGCCCCAGGAGGTTCGGCATGATAAGGGAGGCGATGAGGCCAATGATGGCGATAACGATCATGATTTCGATCAGCGTAAAACCCCGCTGACCCTTTTTTCCTGTCTTCATGGGCCCTCCATTCATCTGTTGTCCACCGGTCTCATTGTACACCATGGCGCCTTCAATGTAAAAAACGGCACCGTCGTTCTGTCTATTGTCTCTTGTTCGCGGTAAGGTATGCCTCTACAAACCTGTCGACGAGGACGCCCAGTTGGGTCTTCACGGTTTGCAGTGAGCCGATATTGAAGGCCCCCGTCTGGCTGATCGACCAGGTGTCCGTGAGGAGCCTTACCGTGGCGTTGGCCTCCATCTGGACCACCTGTTGAAACTCAAGCCTGATATCGTACGCATAGCTGTACTTTTCAAACGCGTGTGTGTTGATGTTCACATAAAGGGTCGGCCGTCCTTTCGTCTTCAGCCATTCGTCCTGGGCCAGAATGCGAATGCCCCCTTTCTTGAGCTTGGCCTCCACGTCTTTCCTGAGCTGCTCCGTGGTAAGATTGGCCTTGGGGGCGTACCGCTGGATGTTCGGCTGAAGTTCTTCGATGATGACGTACACGCCCTGGATGCCCGCAAGAGTTCTCCGGTTCCAGTCCGAATCGGCGGCGGCGGCTACGGCAACGTTAACCAGAAGCGCAAAGAGGCTTGCGAGACAGCACCATTTTCCCACAGCGGCTTTCATTGACATTCCTCCATAGTATGCTGACATTCCCCGTTTCTCCCTCTCTCCGTTTCTCCGATGCACGATTCACGGCCGCCCCTCTCCGAACTCTACACCCCGAACTTGCGCAGCGCTCCCTACGAGTAGTGAACAACGTATTTTCTCAAGATCGAACGGATCTGTTCCTGGCCCTGCCCCTGCCCGAGCTCCAGGGCCCCTTGAAAGTCATCGAGCATGGCGGCTATCTCCTCTCTCGAATGACACCCGCTGTTGCGGGCGACAAACACCTTCTGGTGAAGGCTCGCCTCCGTCCCCTCCTCGGCCGTCAGGATCTCCTCGAAGAGTTTTTCGCCGGGCCTAAGCCCCGTGAATGCGATGTCGATATCCTCGTAGGGCTCAAGACCGTGAATGCGGATCAGCTCTTCGGCAAGCTCAACGATCTTCACCGGTTCTCCCATGTCGAGCACAAAGACCTCGCCCCCGTTGCCCATCGTGGAAGCCTGCAGCACCAGACTCACCGCCTCCGGTATGGTCATGAAATACCGCTTCATCTCTCTGTCCGTCACCGTAAGCGGCCCGCCGTGCTTCAACTGGTTGAGGAAGATGGGAAGAACGCTCCCCCTGCTCCCGAAGACGTTGCCGAATCTCACGCTGATAAATCGCGTGGAAGAACCCTCATTTTGGATTTTGGATTTTGAATTTTGAATTTTGAATTGCTCACTTTGCACCTTGAACTTTGCACTTTGAACTCCGAACTCCGAACTCCTCACTTCTGACTCTTGACTCTTGACTCTTGACTCCTCTTTCCCCTCTCCTCCGAACTCCGAACTCCGAACTCCGAACTCCGAACTCCTCACTTCTGACTCTTGACTCTTGACTCTTGACTCCTCTTTCCCCTCTCCTCCGAACTCCGAACTCCGAACTCCGAACTCCTCACTCTTGACTCTTGACTCTTCGTTATACGCTCGGCAGATATACTCGGCAATCCGCTTCGTTGCACCCATGACGCTCGTGGGCCGCACCGCCTTGTCCGTCGAAATCATGATGAAGCGCTCAGCTCCGTGGGCCAGGCAGGCCTGAACGAGGGCATAGGTACCAAACACGTTGACCTTCACCGCCTCTTTTGGGTTCGACTCCATGAGCGGCACATGCTTGTAGGCGGCGGCATGAAAAACGATGTCGGGCTTGAATTCGGAAAATATCTCGTCCATTCTGGCGCTGTCCCGCACATCGCCGACAACGGGCATGATGGTACCGGTCAGCTCGGGATGAACCCGCTTCAGCCTCAAATCGAGATCGTGAAGCTCAGTCTCATCGATATCGAGAAGGGCAACCCTGGCAGGGGAAAAGAAGCACACCTGGGCCACAATCTCAGAACCGATGGAACCCCCCGCCCCGGTAATAAGAACGGACTTTCCGGCCAAAAACTGCTTGATCTTGTCATAGTTTACCTGCACAGACTGCCTGCCTATGAGGTCCTCTATGGAAATGTCCTCCAGGGTCTTCAGGTTGATGTCAGGCTTGGTAAAATCGTACATACGCGGCACGATCTTGATCGTCGACACCTTCAGCTTCTTCGCCATCTCGTAGATGCCCTTCAGACGTTGGTGGTTCAGCGTGGGGATCGCGACAATGACCGCCTCTATGGCGTGCCTCGACATGATACGCGGAAGATCGTCCATGGCGCCGAGAACCTTTATGCCGTGGATGTACGCGCCATGCTTCCGGCGGTCGTCATCAAGAAAGCCGACAGGATAGAACCGTTCGTAATGGTTCCGTATCATGTCCCGAAGGATCATCTCACCCGTGTCGCCGGCGCCCAGGATAGCCGTGGCCGCGCCCTTCCTGAGCGGCCGTCTTTCTCGAATCACTTCGAGGAACAGACGTTTGGACACGCGAAGCCCGCCTACGAGACAGAGCGTGATCGCCCCGTCGACGAAAAGCGCTCGCTTGGGAAACCCCGTAATGCCCAGGGGAGGCAAAATGGAGTTGGGCACGCTGACGGCGAGCAAGGCCAGCTCGGCAAACACCACGGCAAGAACGATGTTGGCCAGGTCATTGATCCCGATATACCGCCACGTGGCCCGATAGACCCGGAAGACGGCAAAAGCCCCCAGCTTGGCCACCAGAAAATAGGGCAGCACCTCGAGAATCACCGATGCATAGCTCACGTCGCCGCTGAAATCGAAGTGGATGAGGAATGATATGAACAAAGAGAGGCATATGAGGGCCCCGTCGCTCATGACGAAGAAGAGCACCCGTTTCTGCAGGGTGGGCCTGAAGAGCCTTCGCAGCAAGCCGCCCTCTTGTCCGCCCCTATCGTTCATCGTCCCTGCTGCTTTCTGATAGTCCTTACCACCCTGTCGAGGTCCGCCTCCGTCATCTGCGTTCCCGACGGCAGGCAGAGCCCCTGGCGGAAGAGCTCTTCGCTTACTGCCCCGCCTACGACACGGGCAGGGTAGCGGGGAGAGCAAGAAACGGTTTTAAGTTTTGAGTTTTGAGTTTTGAGTTGATCCCATTTCCCATTTCCCATTTCACTCTGCCCTTCTAACTTCGCACTTCTAACTTTTAACTTGTCACTCTCCGCTCTGCCCATTTCACTTTTCACTTCTAACTTTCCACTTCTAACTTCTAACTTTCCACTCTGCCTTACCTCAAACACCGGCTGCAGATGCATGGGCTTCCACAGTGGACGGGACTCTATGTTCTCCTTCTCCAGGGCCACCCTTACCTGCTCATGGTCAGCGCCGAAACGGTCCGGATCAATGAGCACCACCGTGAGCCAGCGCGTCGACCGGCCGTAGGGTGCCTCGGGCATAAAATCGATGCCGGGAAGGTCCTGAAGGGCGCTCACGTAGTAGTCAAATATCTCCCGTTTTCGTCTCACCCTCTCGTCAAGGACCTCCATCTGGCCCCTGCCGATGGCGGCAAGGACGTTACTCATACGGTAGTTGTAGCCGATCCTGGAGTGTTCATAGTGCGGTGCCGGGTCTCTCGCCTGTTGGGAGAGAAAACGCGCCTCGTCTATAAGGGCCCTGTCGTGGGAGGCCAGCATACCGCCGCCCGAAGTGGTAATGATCTTGTTCCCGTTAAAGGAGAAGATCGCAGCGGCAGCCCCCACACCGGCGTGCCTCCCTCCGCAGGTGGCACCCAGAGACTCGGCGGCATCGACAATGACAGGTATACCGTAGGGCTCGGAGGCCTCACGTATGCTGTCCAGGTCGGCACATTGTCCGTAGAGGTCCGTGGGCACAACGGCTTTGGGCATTCTCCCGTGCTGCCGGCAGAGCTCGAGCTCTTCCCGGAGCAGAACGGGGTCCATGTTCCACGACCGGCCGTCGGAATCGACGAAGACGGGCGTTGCGCCTTCAAAGATAATGGGCGTGACGCTGCCGATAAAGGTGAGCGTCGAGGCAACCACCTCGTCGCCGGGACCGACGCCGAGATTACGAAGGGCAAGGTGCATGGCTGCCGTACCGCTTGCAAGGGCAACGGCGTAGGGGATACCCGTGTACTCGGCGAAATCGCGTTCAAAGGCATCGACCATCGGCCCGAGGGGGGCGATATAGTTGGTCGCAAAGGCCTCGCCGATGTATTCCAGCTCCCGGCCCGACATGTGGGGCGGTGAGAGAAAAATACGTTCCTGGTTTTTCGAACCCATCCTATAAGCTCCGGGTACACCCTAATCGCGCTATTGGTAAGACTGTCGGACCGTCCTGGGGCAAACTCTTTGCGTTCCGGGCATGGAAACTGGTCATCGGAGGCGCCAACGGTGAAGTTAGACTCGGTGGAGCGGCTTAGCCGGCACCCCGCCGACTGTCAAGCCCGCAGACACAGACCGGATAACGCAGGCGCCGGCCCCTATGACAACGTCGTCGCCTATGACAATTGGGTTTTCCTGGGTGCCGTTGATTATTACCGCCCCTGTTCCCACATACACTCTGCGCCCGAAGTACACGTATCCGGAGACGTGAACACCCGGCGCAAGCGTTGTGTAGTCGCCCATGATAACATCGTGGCCGATGGTACATTCGAGATTGATCTGCACATGCTCACCAACCGTGATGTTTGTCGTCAGAATGTTGCCCGCACAGATGAGCGTTCCGCTTCCTATCCGGACCCATTGGGACATTTGAACCGTTGGATGGATAAAGGTTTGAAAGCGAAACCCCCTGGCAGCAGCATTTTCCATAAGGTTCTGCCTAACCTTCGGTGCCCCGATGCCGCCTACCACAGCCACACCTGGAAAGCGCTTCGCTGCCTCATCGAGGCTCAGCACTGGGATCCCATTCAGCACAGAGCCCAGGAGGGTCTCGTCGTCGTCTATGAAACAGACCACCTCGTAGTTCTTGCCGACAGCATTCATGTCCTCGAAAAGCCAAGCCACCTCTCTACCGAAACCACCCGCGCCGTATATGGCTATGGGCTCTCTCTCCTCGATGAACCGTTTCAAGAGTTTGGCAGGATTGCCGATGTAGCAGGAATGTGGCTTCGCGTCCCTAATCACGACAGATCCGGCCCCGACAATCGTGTTTTCGCCAATCGTCACATTGTTGATCACCGCGGCCCCGATACCCACCCAACTCAGGGCACCAACACTAACGTTTCCCCCCAGCCTCGCCCCCGAGGAGATGTGGGTAAAGTCACCAACGATGTTGTCGTGCCCTACCGAGCTCGCGGTGTTGATGATGCAGTGGCTGCCGATGTGCGTATCGGCGTTGACTATGGCGCCGGCCATCATCACGGTACCTGCCCCGATCTGAACATTCTTTCCAATACGGGCCGATGGGTGAATAGCGGTCGTGAAGCGGAAGCCCCGGGTCTGCAAATCCAGCACCACCTTCCTTCTCACCTCGTTGTCTCCAATAGCCACAACAATGTCTACCTGCGAGGCCAGCGTGGAGGCAAGATAACCAATGCCGCCATGGATTCTGTACCCAAAAAACTCCTGGCCCCACTTCGTGTTATCATCGTCTACAAAGCCGGCGATCGGGGTACCTTGCTTTTCCAATATATCCGCTATCACTTTGCCGTGCCCGCTGGCACCGAAAATGATCACCTGCTTCATCATCTCTCCTTCATGACCGAACCCGCAAACCGCTCCATCGTGGCCCGGCCCTCCTGCGATATGCCCTCTCTCTTAAGAACCTTTGCCACCGTCATCAGTATGATCTTTATGTCGAGAAAAAATGTCCGACTATCTACATACCACACATCATGCCGAAACTTCTCCTCCCAAGTGATGGCATTGCGGCCGTTGACCTGGGCCCAGCCCGTGATCCCCGGCCGGACCTCGTGCCTGCGCGCCTGTTCCGGGCTGTAGAGTGCCAGGTAGTCCGTCAGCAGCGGCCGCGGTCCCACGATGCTCATGTCTCCCCTGAGCACGTTTAAGAGCTCCGGCAACTCGTCAAGGCTTCCGCTTCTCAGCATCCTCCCCAAGCGGGTGAGGCGCACCTCATCGGGGAGACGGTTACCGTCTTTGTCGTAGGCGTCGATCATGGTGCGGAACTTGTACATGACAAAAGGAGCCCCGTGGAGCCCCGGGCGGGTCTGCCTGAAGAGAACGGGTGTCCCGAGCTTGGCCCGCACAGCAATGGCAATGAGCAGAAGCAGGGGGCTGAGGAGCACCAGGCCCACCAGCGCAGCCAAGAAATCAAACCCGCGCTTCAGCAAGGTTCTTCTTCCTCACAGACTCCGCCTCTCATTCTGCTCACGGATATGCTGCCTCTCTCTGCGTGCTCTGCGTGCTCTGCGAGAGACCAGCCCTTTCGTCTATCAATCCAGAATCCACAATCCAAAATTGCCTTTCTGCGGATAACGGCAGGATGGAAACTGTTTGCGTCGCTTCACTTCTCGCTCTGGTTCGTGTCGCCGGCGATCCAAGGAAAATCTCCAAGCATCTCCCTGATCGTAACCGAAAGCGGTTCCAGGCTGTTCTTGCATAGCCAAAGAATCTGCTCAGCATCGATGTCAAAATAATGGTGCGCGATGATGTCCCGAAGCCCCTTAACCCCCGTCCAATCAACCTCTGAATATTTGGACAACAAGCCTCCGCCGGTCATCTTATCGATGTTTTTAAGACTTTCTCCAATCGCAATGAACAGCATCGCGATGCCGTCAAGCCGCTCCATGCCTTCCGGCGTCCCGGTAAAGTAGTCGGCAGTGTCTACCTGCGCACTGCGATACCTGATCTTCTCGATGGCCTTGTCGATTTGCAGCAGTATCTCTCGGACCAAGACCGCGTCAAACACGGATGCCCTCTTCCTCGATCCTTTTCTTCAGAAAGGGGTTCATAGTATCTCTAACCCGGACGATATCCACGCGCCGACGAAGCTGGTCCTCTATTTCCGCTTTAAGATGAACCAGTGCAAACGGGTCGGGGTTCCGCGTCTTGACATAGATGTCTACGTCGCTGCCCTCACGCATCTCTTTACGAGCTACTGAGCCAAAAATACCCAGACTAATGATGCCATATTTCTCGGCACGTCTTGCCTTAAATCCTCTGAGAAAGGCTATGATCTCGTCTCTGTTCATCGTACATCCATTGTACCACGGCCCGTATCTAACTGACTACCTCTCCGGGACCTTCCTTCGCTTCTCTCTTCTCCCGCCCCGCAGGGCGGCAACCGTGCCGGGGATCGCAGAATCTCTCTCGATACTGTGGTTCATTAGGTTTATTACGTTTATCAAGTTTATTTGTTTCACAACCAAAGAAACCTAACAACCCAGACAAACCTAAAGAACCGCAGTACCCTGCGGGCTCGGCGGGCTCTGCGAGAGACCAGTCTTTTCGTCTTTCAATCCACAATCCAAAATCCACAATTCAAAATTCTTGTAGCCTCTCGCCGACACGCGCAGGTCACTGTGCCGCGACCGAACTTCTAAACGCAACGATGCCTTTTGGTTCTTTCTGTAAAGCATTCCACAGATCCAAATTAGTCTGCATGGCAAGCCAGCTTTCCGGCGATGTGTCTGTGGCCTTCGCAATCCTGACCGCGACTTCCGGACTTAAACCGCATTTGCCATGAATCAGTTCCGACAAGGTCTTTCTGGAAATGCCTAAGTTTCTGGCCGCCTCACTTATAGTAATCCCCAGCGGCTTGATCACATCTTCAAACAAGACCTCGCCCGGATGTGTTGGTCTCCTCTGCCGCACGTCAAACCTCCTCAATGGTAATCTCGATAATCAACTGCTGTGGCATCGTTCCCTTCGAATCGAAAAGTTAGCCGCCAATTCCCGCTTACCCAAACGGACCACGTCCCTTCCTCATCTCCTGTCATCTTGTGCAGCCTGTATGCGGGCAAATTCATGTCTCCCGGCGAGATCGATGCGGCAAGCCTGTCAAGGATCCTGGCGAGCTTGTCGGCATGTTCAGGAATGATTCCCTTCTTTGTCCCTGCCTCGTAGAATAGTTTAAGCCCCTTATGTCTGAATGACGTAATCAATGCGAGTATTGTAACGGCTAAGGTTACGTTGGTCAAGCAGCGAGTACACGAGACCGCACCTGCCCGCATAGTTCAATTGAAAACACCCGCCCTGCGCGGGAGCGCCGAGGGTGTGGCGGGAATCGCAGAATCTGCTTTCTTCTTCTGCTGTTTGCTCTGAACTCCGAACTCCAAGCTCCGAACTGTGTGCATCCCGATTCCAGCCACTGGCTCTAACCGCCGTATCCGGCTTTTATCCGGGCTGTTATCCGCCTTCATCCCGGCTTTTTCCTCTTGCTTTGGCCTTTCAATTCAAAATTCAGAATCCAAAATCCAAAATTGCCTTTCTGCGGATAACCACAGGATACAGCCTAAGTTGTTGTTGACCTGCCCTCAGGGTTCTCCGAGACCCAGTTCTCTATTTTCAGGCCTGGTATGCGGCTGAACTCCTTCGTATTGTTGGTAACCAAGGTCACATTCAGCCACAGGGCATGTGACGCGATCAGGAGGTCCATAGCGCCCACAGGTGTTCCCTTCTTCTTCAGTAGAGAACGAACACGCCCATACACGGGAGAGGCATCATAAGGCCAGTCAAGAATCCTCACGTACTCCATGAAGTCTTTCAAGGCTGCTTTGTTTTGCTTCTGCCTTTGGGAGAGAGAGACACCATACCATAATTCTGCGGCAACGATACTTGATATTCCCACCTCTCCTTCCAAAAGCTCAACCAGCCTCCGCCGTATCGACTCCGGTCTGTCTTTGATCGTGGCGATGCACGTGTCCGTGTCGAACATGTAGCGCACTACCATGTGGCCTTTTCCTCGGGCGGCAAGTCTTCAATATGGTCGGGAAAATCAGACGTGAATCGTCGCCCGCGCAGAAAATAGTCTCGCCAGCTCTTCCGCAGCGGCTCCAAGATCAAAGCGCCGTCCTTTTCAGATATCTCTAATTCCCTTGCCTCTACCTGAAATTCTTTCGGCAACCTTACGGCCTGAGAGTTTCCCGACTTGAACACCTTGGCTACTTTCATATCACCAGAACCTCCCTCCAATGTATATACCTTTAGTATATACTTCATGACGATGAAGGGCAAGGCCAAAGAAACATAACAAACCAGACAAACCTAAAGAACCGCAGTACCCTGCGTGCTCTGCGAGAGACCAGTCCTTTCGTCTATCAATCCAGAATTCAAAATCCAAAATTGCCTTTCTACATCCGC
>CAZYVU010000010.1:10582-82608 GCA_964651435.1 uncultured Pseudomonadota bacterium | reverse complement strand
CTGGATGCTGGATGCAAATCCAATCCCCGCAACCAACGCAGACAACGGCTCAGGGTAATCCCCCTGGGCCGTTCTTGTTTCTGGGGAGTATCTTTCATCTTCGGGCTCAAGCGCCTCGATGAACTGTCGCTTGGTGATGCCGAATTGCAGCGTGCAGCAAGACTTCTTTTAGGGGAAGATTTAACTCAATCTCACACACGCGACCCCTATGACTCATTCTCGTCGATCAGCTTCTGGACAAGCGCGGAGTCAAGATAGGCCCTGACTTCCACGATCATCTCGTCTGCAAATCGCATCACCCAGCAGTACCGATTGTCGAACCGCATCCCGTTCTTTGCTGTGGCATGGGAACGCAACTCCACGACGGCCCAGTCGCCATCGGTGAGCACGTTTTGGACATGAAGCTTAGTGCCGCCGGGGAGAATAGTATTGAGTCGCGCAAAGGTATGGGCATGGAAATCGGCCTTTGTCAGATATCGTCCGGCGAGAGGGTGGGTGCCCTCAACCGTCCAATCAACCTTGTCCGCAACGTGGTCGAAGAACTTGTCTCCCGAACCGGATTCGAGATGCGTGAAGATCCGGCGAACTGCATCTGCGTGAATGGCCATTTTACCTCCTTGGGGTTCTTGGGTCATGCGGGTGAATTGTCCCTTGCTGAAGCCGAGACGTTTTAATTGGCGCGGCTGCCCGGTTTTTCGCGCAAGTCCGGTGGAATAATGATGGGTTAGGCGTTAGCCGCATAGTTGCTGCAACAAAGCATAGCCTTCAGGCCACTGACCAAAACCGCTATCGGCATTAATGTGGCCTGCGGCGCCGATATTGACCAAACGACTGCCCCATGCGGAGGCACATGCTTGTACGTGGGCAAGCGAACCATAGGGGTCGTTGGTGCTGGCGACAACGATGCTTGGAAAGGAGAAGTGCCGCTTTGGCAGAGGTGCAAAACCGATTGCCTCGGCGGGGAAGCCGGGGCCTTCCGGGTCGGGGACGGCAACAAGCAGAGCGGCCTTGATCGGCGAATGCGCCTCGGCGGCCCAATGGGCAACGGCGAGGCAGGCCAAGCTATGTGCCGCCACTACCACTGAAGGGCCAAGGCGATGAACCGTGCCTTCGAGAGCAGAGACCCACTCTTCGCGCGCCGGGTTATCCCAATCGCGCTCAACGATGCGCACGAGCTCAGGATTGCATTTCTCCCAGAGCGATTGCCAATGCTGTGGCCCCGAGTTTCCGATGCCGGGAAAGGTGAGGACGAGTGATGACATCGTGCGTGCCCAGTGGCGCCCTATCCTACGGTATCATCGTGGTCACGGCTTCTTCTTCTGCGTCACCGTAAAGGTGTTTCCCCCTATGGTGAGCGTGCCGGATCGACCGTCGTGGCCGTCATACTGGGGTATGGAGAGCACGACGGATCCCCTGTTGTCGGCAAAGGGCGTGGCGGTATAGGTGATCCAGTCCGTATTGTTCTTTATCTCGGGCGGGCGGCAGTAGGCATACTCTTTTGCCGTTACATGTACGGTAATCTCACCTCCCCTGTGGCCGATAGTCTTCTCGCTCGGTGAGATGGAGTACTTGCACGAACCTTTATCGAAAACAGCCCCTACCATGATGTCTTTTGCCATGGCGACAGAGCATTTTCCATGGCCTCTGCATGCGTCGGTCCAGCCTGCAAAGACGGAACCCTTTTCAGGGACGGGCGTAAAGACTACCTCTGTAACTCCCTTGAAGTTTGCACGACAGGTGGAGCCGCAGTCTATGTAGGGTGGGGATGAGACGATAGTGCCCGAGCCAAGGCCGGATTTGCTGACGGTGAGGGTTCTCACTTTCTTTGAAAGGGGAAATGTAACCGTATCGGCAACGATCGGCGGGTCATACACCGTAGCTTCCTCGGCATCGTTTGTTTCCACGTAGGCGACGTAGATCTCCTGTGCCGTGGCCGTGTTGCTTTCCGGGTCCACCGTGACCTTGAGGTACCCGAGCTGCCGTGTTTCTCCGTACTGCCACCATACGGCATGGCGGCCATGTGGACTCATGTTTACAAATCCGCCGCCGGCATTGGCCACGATAAAGTAGGGGATCCCCTTCACCAGGTACCTTTGGTAAGTATGGATGTGGCCGGCGAAATTTGCACTGATACCATACTTGTGATACAGGGTCTCCCACGGCCCAAGGGCAGGATTAATTTTGGTCCTGCCGTAATCCCAGATGGGGTGGTGATGGATGGTAAACGTTCCCGACATGGTATTGTTCAGTTGTTCCTCCAGCCAAGGCACCTGGCTCTTGGTGAGGGCCAGGGTAGGATCCTGATCGTGGCCGGCATTGTTCGGATCGGGGGAGTTAAGAACGACGAACCGGACATCCGAACAGTCGAAGGAGTAGTTCAGGGCCCCGCCGGTCGGTATATCGAATGTCCAATGGTACTGGTCGGCAGGGGGAGGCTGGCTCTCCACCTGTTCTTTCACATGATATTCATGGTTCCCGATGGCATGGAAGAGGGGAAACTTCGCAAACATCTTATCGCCATACTGGAAGTAAATGCTCCAGTATGGCTCCCAATCCTTACTCGTATAGTCTCCGCCGTCGAGGATAAAGAGAGGATCCGTCTCGTACTTGTCAATGGCATCGGCCACGTACCTGAACCGTTTCTCCTGGGCGTGGGTATCGCTTATCACAAGAAAGGTGAAGGGACCGCTCTCGGGCATTGTCTTGAACGTGCGGTTGCTGAACTGGTCGGGGCTGTCCGACGGTCTCGCCTTGTACACATAGGAGGTATTGGGCTCGAGGTCGCTAAGAGCTACGTGTTGATAGGCCCCGGTCTTCTTTGATTCTACCTTCTTTTGAAAGCTGTGATGCTCATTATAGTAACTCGATGTGGCGTACTCCACCGAGCCCGCCGAATCGTCGGCCCCGTGCCAGTTGATGGTGGCCGAAGTTGTTGCCAGGTTTGTAACATAGGGCGCCCAATAATCCGTCCCGTCCGCAATCGCTGGACCGGCAGAGGAGAGGCAGAAAAATAAGAAAAGCAGCAATACCGGTAGGCAGGCGCCGAAACGAACCGATATGCGCGGGATACAAGGAAGCGCACGGCAGGTAAGACGGTGTGTGTGTCGGGGAAGTCGCCTTGTAACGTCAAGACGTGAAGCTGCTGGTCTACTGGCGGCAAACATAGCAAACCTCCTGAAGTTTCGTTGACCGAACCCGGAAAGAGATACAGTGCTTTGCATTAAGCAGACAATCAACAATTCGCGCAGCTTTTCGGCGTACACGCTACCACTTCCGACCCCGTCGGGCTTTTCTTGTCCCATGGTTATAATACCACGAGAATAACGAAATTGTGTACGAATCCCGATTTGTCAATACATTTCTCAGGAGAGTCTTCGGGAGTCATCGAAGCAGACCGCCTCGCTCAGTATTAAAGAGGCTTTGCGCCTCCCTGGCGGGCCCGCAGCGACGACTTCGGCCAGCCTGAACGAATTCTCCAACAGCTCCACCTGTTGCCTCGTAAAGTCAGCGTCATG
The DNA here is from genome assembly GCA_964651435.1 of uncultured Pseudomonadota bacterium. GTDB lineage: Bacteria > Desulfobacterota > Syntrophorhabdia > Syntrophorhabdales > CAYQXL01 > CAZYVU01. The sequence continues at coordinate 79,093 of CAZYVU010000010.1, read as the reverse complement.
AAACAGGTGGCCGTAGGTGTCGAGGGTGATCTTGATCGAAGCATGCCCCAACCGACTCGATACATACTTGATGTTCTGGCCGGCATGTATCCTCATGCCGGCGTTGGTGTGGCGAACGCTGTGAAACGATACGTGGTGAAGGCCTGCCTTTCGCAAGGTAGCGTTAAAGTATCGTCTGATGACGTTCTCGTGAATGCCCGTCTTGCCTTCAGGAGAGAGGAAGACCAAGTCGTGCTCACTGACATAGGACAGGCAAGCCTCCATATCTCCCCGGTGCGTAATTGGGCAGACTCCTCACGTAATGATCGTGTAGACAATAGCGGCAATTCCTCCAGATGCGCTAATCCAACCGCCAATTAGCACTCGTAGACGCATTTCCTCTTCGTCACATTCCACACAGCCTGTCATCTGACGTTGAATCGCGAGCTGAAGCCGGGCAGAGAACCCGTTAAAAAGCCAGAGTAGCAAACCCCAAATGATGAATAAGACGCCAACTGCTCCCGCTATCGTTGCAGGCTATTAAGGCACTGGCTGTCATTGGTTGAAACCGCATTATTCGCAAGCATCATTCGGGCCGCACAAATATACTGTATTGGCACTGAACGTCTTCGACAGTCTCCCTGTCTGATATCGAAGGTGGAAACGATCCTTTCATGTGGCCTTCGGGCGCTCCGGGAACCAACTGCTGCGCCCAGTGTGTAACGGCATACTCCGTCAGTTCGCGAAGGACATCCTTATTCTTTGCTTGCTCCGAAAAAGCCCCAGACACTGATAGGGTAGGCAAAGCTGTAGTATGATGTTGTGGTGCTCCCGGTGGCAATAAAGGTTGCGATGAATTGAAGGTCAAAGCAGAGCCGGGGACACCCCGGGTAACAGTTCTTTTGTAGTACAGGCTGAGCCCGTATCAGTTGGAGTTTTAGTGCTGCCGGAGCATCCTCTGCTGTGGAAGACACAGCCCGAACAGCCCCCTCAAACGCTTCACCTGCCGCGAACCGCCCTCTCGACTCCTTTTCCGTTATCTGATCCGGCGGTCCCTGTATAGAGTCTACAGCCATATCTGCAGCAACCCCGACAAGGCCGAAGAGCGGGCCAAACCGTTGGTTCCCTTTGATACCGGAACGATCTTCCAGAGTGCCCGAACTTTTTGACGCGTCCTCCGCTACTGCCTTATACGGCAAGACAATCTTGGACGTTTCCCCAAAAACAATGTTGCGGTTCACGCCTGGGCCTGTGGGTGCGCATGCTGTCGCCATCAGACAAGAAAGAGCAAGCATGGCGATGTTAACACGGCGCACTAAGGCTCCTCGGGTTATCAGGCCCTTCACTTTCCCACCCCTTGGCTTAGCGCATTGTCGGTATTTTCCTGTTGTCAATAGAATTTGCCTGTCGACCCTAAGTTGATGCCCAGATCTAACGCGGCCAGAAAGACGATTGCCTCACATGCTTTCGAATACTCCTCTTTGTAGAGCCGAAGGTTATGACGCATGAATTCATCAACCCTGTGCCATGTCTTTGCCATCGTGCTTGCCGATATCCGTTTGTTCAGGAGGGCGACATTGTCGCCAACATTGATCACCGTTATATCGGCCGATACAACAGCGGCGGCCATGGTTTGTCCATGGATTTCGAGACCATAGGTAAAATCCACTTCAAGAACTGTGTCTATGCCCAACTTGTTGGCCTGTACTCCATAATCCTTTGTTCTTGTCCCTTCTCCGCTCTCTTTCTCGACATGCCGTGCCATTCCAAGCTTTTCGACTTGCAACGGACTGACTGTTTCGAACGGCATGGCAAATAATCGTGCAAACGCTTCAGCAAGCACGCTCTTAGGGCTAAAATCAGCCAGTCCAGACTTCATGGCATCAGAATAGTTGGCGAGTGTCAACTGCATAGCTGCTTTTTGTATCGCAGTGCCAACGAGAAGACCAAGCGGGCCAAACGGACTCAAGTAAGGATTGGGAGTAGTTCCACCGTAATGCGAGATATGGGCGCCTTCTCCTGTTAAGAACGTTACAACGGCCATTTTCCGAATATTCTGCAACTCCTTTTGATGGATAGCCGTTGGCGTCGACGCGCAGGAAACAAGCAGACAGATGAGTATGCCTACCAGTATTGCCCAGGCAATCTTTATTCTCATCATGGTTTTTATTCCAAAGGTGACCTCATAGCCCTCGCATAGACGGAATCAGTGGTCCCGGCTCAGAAGCGTTAGAGCTGTTCCGGTCTTCCTTATCCGGACACCCATCTACAAGGATGGCCTGGGTCTCTGCTCCTTCTTCTCTCAGATGCGCAATGTCCCTGTATTGCGGTGATGCAAGCCATCTCATGACATGGTCTTCGCTGGGAAACTCGATAACGATGATCCGCTCGGGCTTCCAGTTGCCGAGAGCCCTTATGTTTTCCCCTCGGACATGGTAGCGGCCTCCGAATTTCGTGACGATGGGATATACCTGGTCGATGTATTGCTCGTACTTCTTCCGATTCGTTACCTTGGAGTCGATAATCATGTATACGGACATAGCAATCCTTTCAGGGCCGTACTGCCTGCGCGCTCAATCCAGTTCCGGCCTTACCGCAACTGTGGAGGCACCTCATCGGCAAATCTGGCCATCATGACCGAGGCAGCCGCCAATCCATTCCCGTCGGGCACTATCTCAACAAAAAGGAAGCAGCTTCCCTTTTCGTGTCGGGCTGTACGGACGGCATACCAAAACTTGCGCATCGGCTTTTTCTGGCCGGTAGGGTAGAACCTGTGCCCAATTTCATCCCACTTGAATTGAGCGTCTAACGGTTTTCCACCGAAAGCCGCATACACGGTGTCCATCAGTTCTTTCATCTGTCCTTGCGGGATAGTATCACGGAACATCTTTTCCATCTTTCCGTACATGTCTTCGTGGAGATCCTGAAGGACATCCTCAACAATAGCATGGCTGAGGGCTATGGCGGCCTCGCGGTTGATGGATGCATCGTACGCTGACGCCAGCTTGTGCGAGATCTCCCTTATCTTCACAAGGCGGCTCCCATCCTTTGCGATAACGACCATCTGATCATCGGAAATGGAGTCGATCTTGTCCCTGGCCACCGTTCCTTTTGGAACAATGTCATCGCGGCTTGTCTCATCGATTGTTTCGATCAGCGCACCATCCTCTATCTGCCACCGCCCCCGCACCGTTATCGATATCGTCCCGCCCGGCATGCGCGCATCGGCCCGCCCTTCAAGGGAACCATCCTCCCGATAAGTAGTCCGCCCCAAAACCATGTCTTCCATGAAGAGCCAGGTGCCAACGATCTTTTGCTTGAAGTGCCCGTCTGTTTTCTGCCGGTCGTCGGCCTCGCAGGTCACCTGAAAGGCTCCGGATACGCAAAAGAACAGGATCACGAAGATTACTACACTCGTTTTACTCTGTGGCATCACTACCTCACATGCATTCCCGTACCCCTTATCCATTGTCATCCAAGCGCATGGGTCTGTCAAGATTATGATGATCAGTGCGTCGGTTATGCCGGTCTAATGTTTTCCGCCCTATCATATGCCGGATTGTTTACCCTCACAGGGACAGGATGCATCTTCATCTCTCCGGCGGCATAGAGCATCAGCAATCCCTGCAAAGCCTTACTATCTCACGCTGAAGGGCCAATCCACAGGTCTTCTTTGTCTCTGGGAAGGATCACCGGCATCCTGTCGTGGATGGGCTTGACGACCTCGTTGGCTTCCGTGGTGATGATGGTACAGGTAGAGATTTCGCTGCCGTCGGGAGTGTGCCAGTGATTATAGAGACCGGCAAAACCAAAGAGCTCTTCTTTCTTCAATTCCCTACAAATCTTTGTCCCAGCACGCTCCTGTCCTCTATTGGTACAGTCAGACTAAAGGGGCTAAAGCTGTAATCTACCTTGCTTGGGGTAATGATGTAAGAGCCTGTTGATAGGAGCCTGTCGGACTTGAAGTCTTGATAGCTCCATCCAGGAATACTGTCATCGTCTCAAAAAAGGAGCGCGCGCACCTTCTGTGCCGGTCATCTGTTCCCCATTTGTTTCAGCCCGCTGCTCGCTGCCGTAGAGTAGGCGGTGTTTGGTGAAGAGCTTCTCATCTACTTCCTCTTACCTCTGTAATGCGTGAAGCCGCTTCAGGTTCCAGGCGATACATACCAGGTTCCATTCGCCGCTCACGGCCGTAACACCACGCAGGAGAAAAGAGCGGAACCCCATCACCGATTTGATAATCCCGAACACCGGTTCCGCCGTGCTCTTCCGGAGGGCATAGAGCGCTTTGCCGGCAGCCGTCTTGAGCCGGTGTCGCATCGTAGTGACGCAATCGGCCTCACAGGGAATGGGGGGCGGTTCGGTAAATCGTTCCACGAGTGACTGATTGTGGGCTTCACGGCCCGGGGCGATGTAGGGGGTTATCTTCCTTGCTTCGCAGCCCGCCACGTTCGCTTCGCTGAAATAACCGCTGTCGGCAAGCAGGACGCCGATTGCGCCAAGCGCATCGGGCAGGCAGGCAATGGCGTCGAGCATCGGCTTCAGCTCCTGTTTATCATTGGGGTGCTGGCTTATCTGTCCGGTAACGATGAGCATGGAACCCACATCCACAGCAGCCTGGGCGTTATAGGCCTGTGTGAAGCCGTTCGATGCGGGCATGATCCGCGATTCGCCGTCGGTCAGGTTCACCTGGTCTTTGGCGGTAGGGCCCGGAAGGGGCGCCTGCGGCGCCGGACCGTTAGGCTTCTTGCCGGTAGCGTGCTCCTGCTTCACCCGCTCGGCCACCTTGTTCGCATAGGCTTCCGCTTGAGCGGCATGGCGCTCTTGGGCCCGTCGCTCGATCTCGGCCTTCGCTTGGGCAATTGCCGTGAGCCGCTTTTCCCGTCGGGCCAGCTCTTCGGGAATGCTCATGCCGTCGGGAATGTCCGTCTCGTCGGCAGCTTCCGCCCGTCGCATCAGGTCGGCAACCTCAGCCCTCAATTGCTCCTCAAGCACGGTCGCATGACCATAACTGAGCGCCCTATGTTTGGATGCATTTGCCTTCACCTTCGTGCCATCGAGACTCACGGCCCCCAGCTTGAGAACCCCCATCTGTCCTGCAATGGCAAGGATCTGCGTAAAGAGGCTTTCCAGTTCCGGCAGGAATCTCTTCCGGAAACTGGCGATGGTGTCGTGATCGGGGTGACTGTTGGCGGCAATGTACCGGAATGCAACAGAATCATAGGTGCTCGCCTCCAGCTTTCTGCTGGAGAACACTCCCATTGCGTAGCCGTAGAAAAGCAGCGCTGCGAGCATCGCAGGCTCGTAGGGGTAAGACCCCCGGCCGGTATAGGAGTCTCGTATTGAACGAAGGTCAAGGCGTTCCACAATCTCCACCACAAACCTGGCAAGATGGCCTTCGGGCAGCCAGTCTTCCAGTGAGGGAGGAAGTAAGTAGGGGGTGGCTCGATCGCAGTCGACAAACCGCACACTCATTCTCGTACGCTCCTGGGGGTAGTTGCTTTAAAGATGAATGATTATAACCTATTACGATGGTTATTGGACGGGAAAAGTCCGACAGGCTCCTAGTCCGCTTAGCCTATCCATCCTATCCGAAGGCATTCTCGTAGGCCCTCGCGAGGGGCTGGATGCCAGGAATCACGGTTGAGAAGCTCGATTCAATACCTGCAATTACCGTAAAAACTTTCACAGATTCGAGAAAGGTGGATGATCCGAAATTTGTGTATTACAAAAACAGCAATATGGGGCAGTCCATGGGGAGACTGACGAGCGAGGATGTCGCTGTAGTTGATTTTGTTGCTGAAGTGGTTAGGAAAACGGCTGAAAATGCAGGCATTAAACTGGTGAATGATAGCGAATTTGTGTTGTCTGGGAGGATTCTCTCGTTGGACTCTCGCGCGAGAATAGGCTTCTGGAATGCCGGCATTGATTCGACGATGCACGGCGAACTCCAACTGAATAAAGGGTCCCAGATAGTCCGCAAAGAATCCATCGTTGAGAAAGGAAAGACAGGGAACATTCAAGTGGCTACCGTCAGCGATTACGAAGATTCGCTGCAAGACCTCTTCAAGAACCTTTCGGCAACGGTACTCGAATTCATCAAATCGACGTTTGCGCAGATAAGCAGTAAGGATCAAAAGTGATTTTGAAATGAGGCAGCCGGTGAACAGGCGCGCTCTGCTGCTGTTCAAAGGCAAGACCGAGGCGAACGTGTTACCGATAGACAGGGATGAACACCGACATGTAATGAGCAACACGGCTTTCAAACTTTTGGCTTGATATCTGCTTCCGGGAATAGTAATACGTTTAGATGCTGAACAGGCGCACCCAGGACCCTGTCTCTGCTCTGTGCAGGCCGACATGCTGCAGGGTTGCATTGTCGATCGCGCCATTAGCGGCCCTTGTCTCCACCGTGTGCGTTCTCTGCTTTCTTCTTGCCGGCCCCATTCATGCAGCTCCTAAGCCCAAGCCGTTAGCTCAGAAGCAGCAACGTGAAGAGCTCACCCTCAGTCCTTCCGAAGCCATGAAGCCCTGGAAAGGCGATCTCGACGGAATGATCAACCGGAGAACCATCCGGGTGCTGACGGCGTACAGCAAGACCTTCTATTTTCTCGACAAGGCGACCCAGCGCGGCGCGACCTACGACGCGTTTCGCCTCTTCGAGGAGGACCTCAACAAGAAACTGGCAAAGCAGAAGAAGCTGAAACACAGGCATCTCAAGGTGCGGGTGCTGTTCATTCCCGTGGCCAGGGACGAATTGCTGAACGCCCTCGTTGCCGGCAAGGGGGACATTGCCGCGGCCAACCTCACGGTTACCCCGGAAAGGCAGAAGCTGGTAGACTTCTCTTCGCCTGTCTACTCCGGTGTGAGAGAACTGCTGGTGTCCGGTCCTGCGTCTCCTCAGGTGTCCAGCTTGGATGACCTTGCCGGAAAGGAAGTCTTCGTCCGTAAGTCCTCGAGCTATTACGAGAGCCTGACTGCTCTTAACAAGCGCTTCTCAACAGAGAAAAAGCCGGCAGTCATCCTCAGGGACGCTCCGGAGACGCTGGAGGACGAGGATCTCATCGAGATGGTGAGCGCGGGCCTTGTTTCTCTCATTGTTGTGGACAGTCATAAGGCGGTTTTCTGGAAGCAGGTCTTCCCGGGGATTATGGTGCACGACGGGGTTTCCCTGAGGGCCGGAGGAGATATCGGTTGGGCTATCCGAAAGGGGAGCCCACACCTCAAGGCCGCCCTCGACGATTTTTTGAAACGCCACGGTCAAGAAACGGCGGTGGGGAGTCGAATCCTGGCACGGTACTTCAAGAGTGCAAAGTATGTGAAGGACGCCGCCTCTGAAGCTGAGCGCAGGAAATTCATTGCTTTGATCCAGTATTTTCAGAAGTACGGAGACCAATATGATGTGGACTGGCTGCTCATGGCCGCCCAGGGGTATCAGGAATCCCAGCTCAATCAGGCCGCCCGCAGCTCGGTGGGCGCCGTTGGAGTGATGCAGATCATGCCCGAAACAGGCAAGGATCTCGGGGTGGGGGACATCGCCCAGGTGGAGCCGAACATCCACGCAGGCGTCAAATACATGCGCTGGATGATCGATCAATACTACGGCAAAGAACCGATGACACAGTTGGACAAAGCCCTGTTTGCCTTCGCTTCATACAATGCGGGAGCGGGTCGGATTTCGCAGTTACGCAGGGAGGCGGAGAAACGCGGACTGGACCCAAACGTCTGGTTTCACAACGTCGAATATGTCGCCGCAGAGAAAATCGGCGCGGAAACGGTAACCTATGTAAGTAACATCTACAAGTACTACATTGCCTACCGGCTCATCATGGATGCCCGGGAAGAGAAGAAGCGAGCCGTTGAGGAAGTGAAGGACGAGAGTAAATAAACCGCCGAAGTGAACGGCGGAAGTCGACAATCCACCCTGGTTCAGGCTTCTTGATGCTCTGAGCCTCGTCGCCTGATCCGCCGATGCAACTGTCCGGGTTGGCCTGCTCCTGTATTTGGTCATATCAATGGAGAATGAACTTGGGACTTGTCGCCCTCTTTCGATGTGGCTGCGATCCCCCCAGCAGCTCCACCTGCTGCTTGATGGACGCTACACCTTGAGACGGGTTGCTGTAGGTGTCGAGGGTGATCTCTTGATCGAAGCATGCCCCAACTGACTCGATACGCGCTTGATGTTCTGGCCTGCATGTGTCCTCATGCCGGCGCTGGTATGTCTGGCGCTGTGAAGCGAGACATGATGGAGGCCTGCCTTTCGAGGAGAATGGTTTGCATCTGTGGCGCAGTGACATGATATTGACAAATTCATTTCTCACGCCATTATCAATCACGCACCCACCAACAAGTTGAGTTATACTTCGAGAACGATATCGGGAGTGCAAGAAATAGAGGCTGTGACCGATCGACAAGAGTTATTCTGCACCCCCTACCGGCTTCGGCGATTCTCGTTTCCATTGAGCGGTATGCGGGAAGAATATGTTTTCTGAGTGTTAACCGAGAAAGGAGGAAGAACCATGAAGAGAGGAATGAAGGCGAAGGGCGCAGTTCTGGGTTTCATAAGCATCGTGGTTATAGCAGGCTTCCTGCTTGGCGCTCTGGCGCAGGCGGCCGAGACGCTTAAGGGGAGGAGTGTCGCCACGGCTACGAAAGACGAGACAATCGCAGTGAACGACGAACCCGGGCATCACCTTGAGTTGGCAGTATATGAAGGCTTGGCGTTCTTCGAGAACGGAGACGTGGCAAAGCTGAGAAGCCACAGCGTTATCGACATGATGCCGGGAAAAAGTTCTCAGGCAATCACGTACAACATTTGGACCTTCGATGATGGTTCCACCGTCGTCAACCGAAGCAAGCGGCTGCTCGTTCCCGACAGCAGCGGAACTTACTCCGCCAAGACTACCAGCGAATTCGTCAAAGGGACAGGACGTTTTGAAGGGATCAAAGGAACGGGCTCTGCTACGGGCAGAAATTTCCCGCCAGGAGAAAAAGAGGCTGCACGGGTCTTTAGCGATTTTACCTGGACCTACACGCTGCCGGGGAAGTGATCCTGTTCTAACCGGGTTCTAACCGCAGAAAGAAGTTTTCTTGTATGCATTGACGTGCAGAGAGGGGGAAAACTATCCCTTAACGATCGATAAAATCGCTGCTATTTTCAAAACATACGGTACTCCTTAATGAAATGGAGGGAAGGGGGAGCAGCTAAGGAGCCTTCTCGCCGAGGAGGCGCAGGATGTTGCTTCTCGCAACTTTCTCCGCCGTGGCGGGCTTGAGGGAGTCGAGCAGGCGGTAGTACTTCATGATTTCCCGGGGATATGTTTTCCAGTGCCCGACCATATCGGAGCCGATCACGACCCTGTCCGGGAACTCTTCTATGAAAGCGACCCACCTCGCCATTGATTCTTTGTCTTTTGCTATATAGTCAGGGTAAATGACCCACGAGATATCGATGGAGAGGTTCGGGTAAGCCGATAGCATTCTCCTGAGATCGGTGAGCAAAGAGGGGACCTCAAGGCGCCGCGAGATACCGCCATGCGCCCAGATAAAGACCGTCCGGGGATTTTCCCGTATGGCATGCTCCAGTTCTCTCAAATAGATAGGATCTTCCTTCCGGGCGGAGGAGATGTTATGGTGGATAAGAACGGGGAGCCCTTGAGCGGCTGCAAACTTGTAGACGAGCATCAGCGCCGGGTGGTCCGCACGGGGGGTCTGACCATGGATGAAGGCGGTCAATTCGTCGTGGCGAGACATGATCTCGCCGATGCCCCTCCAGAACCCCGGGTACGTCTTCAGCATCAACTCGATCTGCTTTGCAGCGTTCATGTCTACGGGGTTGAATCCGCACAGAAAGGGGAAGAATCTTCTCCTTACCTCGGGCGGTTGCCGTGAGAGGTCGTGGGCAAGGATGAAGTCTGTGCCGCTGAAATAGTAAGCGGGAGAATCCGTGTCAAGGTAGTAGACCGGCCGAACCGGGTCTGCCTCTGTCCAGGTTTTTACGACCGGCACACCGAAGATGACCGCCTTCTCAACGCCGGCCTTGTCCATGGCCTGAATGAGCCGTTCGAAGCCGTCCGTTTCCTGGACAAAATCGAGGAAGTGGATGTGGTTGTCCACAACAGCATACCGCACCGCCTCATCTTTTCCGTACGAGTCGCCGGGGATGGCAAAACCTGCCAGAAATAATGCGAAAACAATTGATACACAAAGGGCATTCATCTGCGCCTCTTCTTTCATTGCCGGCTTCCTCTGTTCACCGCCTTGGCCTGTGCCTTCGGCCTTGCATGTATTCTCAGCGGAGGCGGCGGCTGTTATGGGCTTCTTTCCCTACCAGCTCCCGTATGATCATCAACGTCTCCCGAGCCGCTTCCTTGGGCGGTAAGGCCGTATCGGCGATATTGGAGACGACCTTTGTTATGTCATGGTCGATTTTTTTCTGCGCCCACACGCTGCCCCTTACAACCGTGATGTAGACGGAATAGGAATGATGCATGGTTCCGGGCCGTTCGCCGATGATGTGCAGGACGGCTCTAAACTCGTTGGCGTTCGACTTTTCAAAGAGCAGCTCCCCAATCCTGTATCCTGCGCGGACCCTTCCTCCGGTGACGACGATGTTTGTATTGCTCAGCGTAACGCCGGCCTCGGCAAAGAGTTTTCGTATTTCAGCGAGATACGGGGCAAGGTGGTTCTCGTCCATAATGGCGTTGGCGTTCAGACCGTCGGAAATGACGATTTGGCCTTTGACCGGGTTAGCCGGGTCTACCCAGGAATCTCTCAGTTTTACCAGGGCCGTTATCGACTGAGGGCGTAACTTTTCACCTGTTTCGGGGTGGGAAATGTACTCATCGCGGCTCCCGGATAGAGTCTTGATCGGCAACGCATTGGGTATTGTTTTTACGAACTCGGGGGTGAGTTCCGTCCGGATACATTTTTTTGCATCATGGTAGAGCGTTGTAACTTTGGCCGCCAGTTCGGGATTGAGATCCCAGAGATGTTTGCCATGACCGGTGGCCAAATCAACGCCTCTCTCCTCCACCTCTTTCATTTTTCGTTTCCCCTCGGCATAGATGGCGTCCTTCGAGCGTGCGTCTTCCTTGGCAAGACAATACTGGTAATAGACCCAGAGCGGATCCCCGAAATGGCCTGTATATCCGTTGTTCTTATCGACGATCCCGATCCTTTTATAGAAACTCCACATTGCATCGTCAACTTTATAGCCGAATCTATCTCTCAAGCGAACATGGTCCTGAAAGGCCGTTGTCAGATACCCAAGCATGGGATCGTTCTTGGTAGGCAGCGCAATGAGGTACACGGGGTTAGCCGGCATGATCTGATCCTGGCACCAATCCAGATCATCCAAACTCACTGTCATGTGAAGGGTGGAACAAATATCGAGGCCGATAGTCAGTCCATGGAGTTTGCCCATTGCCAGGTCTTCAAGGCAGCACCGCACCAATTGATCGCGTGTCTTGAAGACTTCAGGCCCGATAAAGCCTGCCACATCATTGACGTGGAGCCAGGCGCCTTTGGGCTGAACTTTGGCCAGCTCCATGCCGACGGCCCTGGAAAAACCGTATTTACGGGACTCGAGCACCATCATATCGACGCCCTTTGCCGCCCCGTTGGTGAACTCGGAACCCTGCCCTGTCTCGAAGTAAAGCCCGTATCTTTCGCCCCTCTTCGATCTCGCATAATGCAGAATCTTATCAACGGTGACATCGAAGGTCTTGTTGCAGTCATCCGTTCCGGCGATGCTTTGGAACATCGTTTCGACCATTCCGGGATATTGTTTTCTCACCTCTGCCTGCACGTCGATATGGGCAAGCACGCACCAGGGGATCGTATCCTGGAGTTGGAATGCTTCCACAATCTCTCTGAGGGTCTTTTGCACCGCAAGGTTATTCTTGACCTGGCTGTCGACGGGGTTGGTCCCGATGACGATATCACCAGTTGCATAGGAAAATGCGTCAAAAACCTGCCACGCCACATCATCGGGATGGTCTGTTGGTGAATTGGGCTGGATGCGGGCGCCCATGTAGCCTTTTGCCCCTATTTTGGCGCCGGGCAGCACGTTGAAGATCTTTTGACTCAGTTTTATAAGCTCTTCATTGGTCATCAGCTTGGGCACGCAGCCGATGGTGTCGCTTGTGAGACCAGCCATAATGGCTTTAATCTCGACCTCGGGCTGTGTAAGGAGAAATTCTTTCAACCGCCCCATGGTCCACTCTTTAATCTCGGCATACCGGGCCTGGTCGGTAGTCTGCCAGATCAATTTCTGGAGGCTGTCTACGAGAAGGGGATGCTCATAGAGGTCTTTGATCTTCGTGCTCGACAGAAGAGCGCGGGCATTGTGACGGGCAGCGTCATCCTTAGCACCTACTCCGATCGTCAAGTCTCCTTCTTTGAACTCATTGGCGGCGCCGATAACCTGCTGGAAGAATCTCTGATCAAAACCGCCTTTCATTCTCTTTATGTATGCAAAGATGTCCTCGCCCTGTTGTACGTCCTGAACGGAAACGGGTTCAATACTCTCGGCGGCAGACGCCCTCTTTGCACCGATCTTGTATGCAGCAAGAGTTGCGCCGGCAGCCCCCAGCATTGCAAGAAATCTTCGACGCGACAGGCCGTCAAACCGACCCTGAGTGATGTCTTTATCCATGGATTCCTCCTGTCTCTGCAATGAGCCGCAACCAATTGTTGAATAAGCCTCAGGCGTTTGTCCCAATGGGGTCTTCGGTTTCTACGGACAAAACCTAATCCTCCTCTGAAGACTCAACCGACAGATCTTCTTTCATTTCGGGCATAATTATCGGTACCCCGTCATGGATAGGTATAGTGAGCGCTTCTTGTAGATACCAACAATCCCGGAGGGCTCCCGGATCTTTAATCTAATATGCATGGGCAACTCTTTCCCTTGAGCCCGCGTTCATATAGAGAGTCCGTCGGCATTATTGATATCCAAAACTATACCATTTTGAGTATTCCTGAAAAATGTCTTTTTGTCATCCACAAAGACCAATCTCACGACACACCGTAGAGCAGGGGTAAGTCGTGGTCTCTCCTCGCGATACCTGTCATTGCTTGATTTAAGGTCACTTAACCGGCTCATCCCCGATGGTCATTGGTTCAAATCCAATCCCCGCAACCAACGCAGACAACGGCTCAGGGAAAGTTCCCGGGACGTTTTTGGTGCAGGAGAGAGATTCTAACCGGGTTCTAACCGCAGAAAAAAGTTCTGTTGTACGCATTGGGAAACAGGGAAGGGGAAAACTATCCCTTGACGATCGGTAAAATCGCTGCTATTTTCAAAACATACGTTGCTCTTCAATGAGGTCAAGGGGAAAGGGGGAGTAGCTATGCGATACGAAGTGCCGCAATGTATTTCGCTTTCCAGTAGACTCGCCGTGGGACAGTGCATAAGTGGTTCTGATGCGGTCAATGATGGACACTGCTCCAACGGAGATGGCGTTTCGGCTTCGGGATGGTGTATGCCGACGGTCTAGGTAGCAACGGGCAGCGGAATGACAGGCTGTGATGATGGCTCAGTAGCAACGCAGGACTGCCACTATGGCAACGGTGTGGGTTTGACATGCGGTTCTGGTACGAACCCAATCTCTTAGAACGGGTGCCGGCCCATCAGGAGTGTCTCGCGACTCCCCCAGGGAACGGGACATCGCAGCGGCGAACTTGCCGCTCCAGTACCTGACCGTTTGGCACTTGTTCTTGGCAGATGAGCGAAAGGATGTCCGAGGCGGCCCTCTCCCTTATGACGTTAACCCGAGCACCCGTTCCGCGTTCCTGTAAGCAATCTTTTCCAGATCGGGTCTGCTGACGGGCAGGTGTTCCAGGAAATCGACGGCCGTTTTGTTCGATTCGTTGGGCCAGTCAGCCGAAAATAGAATATTGTCTGCGCCGATCGTGTTCATTGCGCATAGCAGCGACTGAGGAGAGAAGTTGCCGCTGGTCGTGATGACCAGATTGTTCAGAATATAGTCCGCCGGGCTTCTTTTTAGCTTCTCGCGTGCGAAGGCGGATAGGCGCGTGTTGATCCTGTCAAGGTTGTAGGGGATCGATTCGCCGAGGTGCCCCAGGATGATCTTCAGTTCCGGGAACTGGTCAAAGACCCCGGCCGTCAGCAGCCGAAGAAAATGACAGCTCGCGTCGACCATGAAGCCCCATACCGGCGCCGATAGCTCTTCCCGCCCTTTGAAATAGGTCTGCATAACCCCGGGAAGAGGAAAATACGGATGGAGATAGATGGGCGCACGATGCGCCTCGGCGCACTCAAGAATGGGCCAATATTTCCTCTCATCGAGGAATTCGCCGTTCATGGTTCCGCAGATGAATCCGCCCACAAAGCCCGGCTTAGCCAAGACCCGCTCAAATTCCGTAACGACGGCCGAGGGATCCGTTGCCGTCAGTGCTGCAAAGGCGGCAAATCGCGATGGATATTTGCTGACGGCTTCTGCGGCCTTATCGTTGGCCTCCGTCATGATGTGAATGGCCGTCTCGGTATCTGCAATCTGGGGCGCGGAAAAGGAAAGGACCTGCATATCGATTCCCGCTTCGTCCATGGCGGCAATCCGCCCTTCCCCCAGGTCCAGATACGCCTCCATCACATTGGTGCCGACGAGGGCGGCGGAAGTCTTCATGGTGTACGGATCTGTGTCGGCCTTCTCGCCAAATATCTTCAGTACATCCGGGGTCAGAAACCCCTCTTCCAACGTTACAATCTTCATAACCCCTCCAAAAGCTTTCTCGAAACGTTAGTCTGCCGAAGCAGTGCTCCTTCAAGGCTTATAACACTTCCAAGGAAGAATGTCATCCGTTGTCGATGGCCGCAGAGTAGAGCAAACTCCATCCCTTCATTCTTCCCCGCATAGTTGCTTTCGGAGTGACGTTCTCGCCAAGGGCATAGCAGATGCACGGCGAAAGGGGAGATAGGGTTTCATCGACAAAGTGGCCCATAGCGCCAATGGTGACGCCAGAAGAGCTATCCGCGTGGCCTTGCCAAAAAGACGGGTAGAGGCCGGTACGGGGGGCGCTGTCGGATCCCGATTGACAAATAGGTTGTGCGTGCTATTAGGAATAGTATGCGCTCCATTAAATAGCACAGCGCCCGAATGCCGTTTCGGAGACGTGCGGAGCCGGAAATCGCAGCCTCATGGCAGAAGGCGAGCCTCAGATGGTTCATCGAGGAGGTGTAAGCCATGGAAGAAAAAGATTTGACACAGAAGCTTCATGAGATTTTCGATGCAGCAATGCCCGCTTTAGAGAATATTTCGAAAGGGTTTTTGACACAGGATCAAAAGATGCTGTTGCAGGGGGAGCAGCAGTTCGTGACCGTCCTTTCTTCCAACCTTCCGGTGTTTGAAGAGATTGCGGCCAAAGAGCAGAAAAACGAAATAGAAAAGAAGTTTTTGGGCCTATTGGTGCCCCTGCAACGTGTTGCATTGGCCGTTCGGGACATGACAGCCAGACAGAAGACGATCCTGCAGCTCAACATTATGCTTAGCGTGAAGGCCACCGTAGAGATATCGGACCTTTTTGTGGCGATGAAGCAACAGTTCAAGGAAACACACGACTTCATTCTCACGAGGAATCCCACCCTCAAGGTAAACATCAGGACAGGGAGGGAGAAGATCATCGAAATGGCCGACAGGTGCGCATTGATGCATGAGGGGAGGCTTATCACGGGCGCGTGCATGCCCAAGGCATCGTACCTGTACCTGTCTCTCATAGCTGCTTTCAAGAACGTGGCAGCAGGGCTTGTCAGTTTGGCAGAAGGCTTGTGAGTTTCCCGGCATCGTGGGGCTCCTGGGGCCATCCTGCTTGCGGCACTCGGGCAAGGATGGTTCCGCTGTTGTTCCGGCCATAGCAAAACCATATGCCTGTCATGCCCACGAGAGCCATAATCAGAGGCTGCGCCCTGTTCCCGCCCCTTGCCCAGTTGAGGATTTTTGGTTATACTTGAGTGCAGCTCGCCGCAAGGGCGCGGTGGCTTGCCGGCCATACCGGAGGGTAAAGACTCTACGGTTTAGCGCTCACTCGTATGATCCTTGTTCCGCCCAGCCGGCACAAGCTGACTTCATCTTCAGCAAAGGAAAACCGCGTAATGGAAGCCTTTTTTCTGTCCACGTCGATTGTGACGCTCGCCGAGATGGGCGATAAGACGCAGCTACTATCTTTCGTTCTTGCCGCCAAGCTGAAACACAGGCTGGCAATCATCCTGGGCATCTTTTTTGCCACTGTGGCCAACCATTTCTTTGCCGGCTATGTAGGCTCGTGGCTTGCCTCACTTGTTTCGCCGACGACGCTGAAGTGGATTGTGGCACTCTCCTTCTTTGCCTTTGGCATATGGGCCCTGAAGCCGGACAAGCTGGGTGACGACCAGAAGCTCAGGGGTACGGGCGTATTTGTCACAACGCTGATCGCCTTTTTCCTCGTGGAGATGGGCGATAAGACGCAGTTGGCAACCGTTGCGCTGGCGGCGAGATATAATTCATTGACGGCCGTGGTTATGGGAACCACCCTCGGCATGATGATCGCCAACGTGCCGGCCGTATGGGTAGGGGAAAAACTCACGCACCGGATCAATATGAAGGTGATGCACTGGATAGCCGCCGCCCTGTTCATCGTGCTGGGGGTTCTGGCGATTTTCGCACCCCTTCCAACGCAATAATTTAAGACCATCAGGCAGGCCGGTATGTGTCCCGTCGGTCCCCTGTACTGAAAACCTCTTGACAGTGCGTTATATAAATTAGTATATAACGATGTGCCAAAACAAGAATCGGCTTGGGATCAAGGAGGGGCATCGTGAGCTTCATGAGGCTTGTAGGTTTTGTGCTCGTTGTTGCGATACTGACATGGACCGCTGCCGCTCAGGCGGAAGATCGGCTCATGGTTTTTTGCGGGGCCGCATTTAAGCAGCCGATAGAGGAGATAAGCAAGGCTTTTGCATCGCGGACCAAGGTGAATGTGCAGGTGAGCTATGGGGGCGTGGGTACGCTCCTTGCCCAAATCTCCCTTACGAAGAAGGGCGACCTCTTTGTCGGGCCGTCGGTCTATGCCATGGAGCAGGCCAGAACAAAAGGGTTGCTGGCGACATCACCGGCAGAGCCGATTGCATATTTTGTCCCCGCCATTAACGTACAGAAGGGCAACCCTAAGAACATTAAGGGGCTCCAGGATCTTACGAGGCCATCACTGAAGGTGGCCATTGCCAATCCGGAGGTGGTGTTTGCGGGCATGGTGGCTGCCGAGATTGTAGAAAAGGCGTTCAACGCAGAGCAACTGGCTGCCTTCAGGAGAAACGTGGTCGCCTATCCCATCGACGCCAACAGGCTTGCGATGGCCCTCACTTTCAAGAATGTAGATGCAATCATCGGGCTTCACAACATGAGCGATCTGTACCCGGAGAAGATCGACACAATCAAGCTGAAGGCAAGCGAAGTTCAGAGAATCGGGGCCGGACAGGCAGCCGTCCTTGCCCACGCCGAGAATATTTCCTTGGCCGAAAGGTTTAAGAGTTTTATGGTGTCGAAGGAGAGCCGGGAAATTTTCGCCAAGTACCACTACTTGGGAACGGCCGAGGAGGCCTTTGCGTGGATTGGGGCGAAGAAGCCCATTGGCGGCGAGCGCCCGGCGTCAGCGTATTGGTTCAAAAACTGACAGGCCGGGTTGGAGACTCAAGCCCACCGGCTAACCGATGCCCGCCTCTGCCTTGCCCTGCTCGGTAAGCCAGCAGCCGTCATAGACATCGCCCGCCACCGTTCCGCCGAGTCCCGTTTCAGCCAGTCCCTTCCGGCAGAGCTCGTCAAGGACGGCCCTGTCCTCCTTGCTCCTGCAGACCCTATCGATAAATGTGGCGCGCCGGTAGGCACCCCCCGTGAATTGATTGTTTGCTATCTTGACGAGCATGTCCCTTTCGGCCGCAGTTAGTTCCATCGTAAAACCCCTACCTCCAAGTCAGTGATTCGGACGGTGCCCTATCGGCGGGCCTGTCTTCCCGCCGGTGCCCCGGGATCTCCCGCTCTCCGAGGCGCGACCGTGTGGTCCTGCCCTACGGAGGCGGTGTAACCGCCAGCCAATTTGCCCCCGGCCGTGGCACGGCGCCGGGGCAGTTTCCTTCTGCACCGCAATCTTAGCTCAAGGAAGGGCCTTTGACAAGTAAATTCAAAAGGCAGGGCTGCCGATGGAGACACGGAGGCCCGTAAAATGACCGTGTGTATGGTCTTCACAAAAACGGATTTGTGGTGCATACTAAGGAAATGAGCACATTACACAAAGGGGGTTGCGCCATGAATCGATTTCTTGTAAAGGCATCGGTATCGGCAGCATTTATACTTTCGTTGCTCACCCTGTCGCCCGCAGCGGCACTTACACCTCCACCGGGGCACTTTGCGTACGTCGTCAATTGGGCCGGCAGTAGCGTTTCCGTCGTTGATACGGACGCCTGGGTTGTCACCGCAACGATCCCCGTGGGCGGTGAGCCCAGCGGAGTCGCCGTCGGCGCCGGCGGTTACAATGTGTACGTGACGAACCGCACTGACCAAACCATCTCCGTAATCGACACGGTCAGCAACGCGGTGTGGGCCACCATTCCAACGGGAGGGGGAGGACCGGGGGCACTTGCCGTCAACAGCACGGAAACGACGGCCTACGTTATAGATGGGCCGAGCCATTCTGTCCAGGTTCTCGACCTCTTCTCGCAGACCGTGACGGCGACTATTCCCATGGGCCGGCTTTGCAGCTACATTGCCGTTGACCCGTCAAATAGGTACGTCTATGTCTCAGGAGGCGATGGCCTTTCTATCGTTGACACTCGTTACAAGTCGATCATAGCCACCATTGCCGTCGGCACATCTCTTGCCGGTGTAGCCGTCCATCCGTCGGGGGCATCGGTCTTCGTCTGCGATTATGGCGAAGGGGCAGTTGCAGTTGTCAATCCTTACACCTATTCGTTCTCCAAGATCCCTGTCGGATCGGGGCCCACCTCGGTTGTCTTCAACCGTTCCGGCACATATGCATTTGTGACAAACAGCCTGTCCGATACCGTTTCCGTCATCAAGACAGCGACGGGCACGGTGGTGGCCACGATACCTGTGGGGGACTACCCTTACAACATCGACGTAGACCGGTCGGACCGGTATCTCTACACGATGAACACCCTCGACAACACGGTGTCGGTTGTCGATTGGAAGGCCCAGTATGTGGCCGCCACGGTACCCGTCGGAGCGAACCCCAGCGGCGCCGGCCGGTTCATTAGTACGAGTACGCTCTGGACGGCCCCCCTCTCGGCGTCCCTTAGGGTCACGTCCCTGGAGGAGGACAAGAGCGGCAACGTCAAATTCAAGACCACGACAAAGGCAATACAGGGCACCTGTTACATGACGGCCACCTATAGACGGCCGACGGCGCTTTCCTGCTATGCCCTCGACGGTACCTATTTTATGCTTGAAAACCTCAGCCACCTTGGAACGGAGATGCCGAAGATGAAAACGGAGCAGGTGATGGTGAACGGAAGCGGCCCGGGAGCGATCCTTCTGCCGCCTGACCGGTACTATCCCGGCTTCTCCATGTTCGAGGCCAAGGGGACGATGAAGAAGGACGCTTCGGGGCAGGTCATGTCTGTCATTATCACGGGAAAGGCGACGATACACGCCGACACGGGGGTGATTGGAACGGGGAACCTCAGGTTGGAATTCTCCAGGCAGCAGTAAGGCTGGAGGTGGCCCCCGCCTCTTGTAGGATCCTCCTCGCGAGAGGATGGGAGGGCTAGGCCGTGAGGATATCCTGGATGTTCAGTATTTCAAGGATTCTCTTCGGCTGGAAGGTCCTCACCTCCCCTCTCTTGTGGTCGAAGGCCGTTAGCCCCACGAAGGTCGTTCCCCGGTACTCCTTTTCCTCCAGGGAGTGGGGGAGGATGCGCCGCGTACTTACTATGTTGCGGGCGTTGAGGTACCGGATGTCGATAGGAATCTGCCTTTGTATCGATTCCTCAAGAAGGCGACGCTTCGCTTCATAGGTCATGATGGTTTCGGCAAGCTCTACGTAGTAGTTGGAGAAAAACCGCAATACCGTGTGGTCGAGCCGAATGTGTTTCGGTTCGATTCTTTGTCTGAGCACGAGGCCGTCGAGGCTCGTACACCGGCTCAGCGCCACATAGAGCTGCCCCCCTGCAAAGATGCCTTTTCCCAGGTCGACAATCACCTTTTCAAAGGTTTTTCCCTGGCTTTTATGGATCGTGATGGCCCACGACAAGGAAAGGGGAAACTGGATGAACTGACCCACGGCGACTGACTGAAGACGCTTGCGTCGCTTGTCGTACTCGACCTGCTCGATAATCCATGTCTCCCTTTCCACCTCCACCTCGTCGCCCGTCGAAAGCTCCACGTAAATACACTGGTTTTCTGTGTCGATGGCCGTTACGATACCGATGGAGCCGTTGACCCACCGTCCGTACGGGTCGTTCCGGATGAACATGACCTGGGCATTCTTTTTCAGGTTAAGCTCCGCCTCAGCCGGAAAGTCGCCGGGCTCCACGTCCCCGACGATCTCGGCGTGACTTACGAAGAGCGGTCCCCTTAGGCGTTCGAGCTTGCTTGTGTTGATCTGCGCGGCGAGGTCCCGGCGCGTGCAAAGGGTGAGGAAGAATTCCTCCTCCGGAGGCTCAAACTCGGGGTCGCAGCGGCTGTTGAGGATTGCCAGATGTTCATTGCCCACGTCGTTGTGTCGGATTGCATTCAAGATTTGGATAAACTGGAGGTCTCTCTGGCGGAAGATGTCGTTGAGCTCAACAATCCTGAACTTATGCTTCTGCACCACCTGGGCGCTGAAAAAATACTCGCTTCCGTATGCCTCCCGAAAGTAGCCGCGCTCCCTCTGCTCAACGACGGGGGGAAGCTGATAGAGGTCACCGATGAAGACCATCTGACAGCCGCCAAAAGGTGCCTTCGGTTTTCGCCGCGCCTCGCCGAGGAACCGGTCGATAAAATCGAGCATGTCGGCCCTGACCATGGATATCTCATCGATGATGATCGTGTCGAGGGCCCGGTACTTTTCCTCGTCCTTGCGCAGCTTCAGAAATTTCTCTTCCGTCAGGTTTGTTGGAAAGCCAAAAAAGCTGTGGATCGTGTGGCCGCCTATGTTGAGGGCTGCCACGCCCGTCGGGGCCAGCTTGACGGCGGTCTTCTTCGTCAGGCCCATGAAATGGTCGATGATGGTCGACTTTCCCGTGCCCGCCCTGCCGGTAATGAAGAATGTCTGGGTCGTCTCCTCAATACGCCTGATGATATCCCTTTGTTCCTCGGTCAGGGCAATAGGCGCCGAGGCCTGTTGCCGCTTCTGCTTTTTGGACGCCACTGGAAACCTGAGTGGGCTCCCATCAGCCCCGTCTGCGCCTTACCGTCACGCTTTCGCCCCCGATGCCCCAGTTGTCCGTATCCACTTCGTCGATGACGACGAAAGTGGTCTGGGGGTTTTTCCCCAACACATCGACGAGGAGCTGGGTCGTCCCGGCGATCAGCCTTGCCTTCTGTTCCGCTGTTGCTCCATCCTTCGTGATCCTGATGTTAACGTACGGCATGTCCCCTCCTTTGTTGTCGCGGCTGTGGCACCACCCGGCCTGTTACAGATTATATCAGAAAAGACCCTGCACCTCTCCTCCGAGGGCCGCTCTCCGGCAACGATCTCCCCGCGCCGACAGGCAGGCCGCTTCGGCAATAGGGTTGGAAGGGCGGCCTGCACATGGTATAATGAATCGGCCCCTACCTGCAAGGACAGGCCTGCCGTCAGGCATAGCGAATGAAAAACCCAAACCCCCGAATGACTGCTCTTCAGCAGGAACTTAACGCGCTTCGGAAACGCGTTTCCGAGCTGGAAGCGGACCTCCTCCGATTCGCAGGCGTGGAAAAGCAGCTTGAGGAAAGTGAGAACAAGTTTCATCTCATCTTTGAAAAATCGGCTGACCCCGTCCTTCTTATCGACGGTGACAATTTTATTGATGCCAACGAGGCTGCGGTGCGGGTTTTAGGTCTTTCGACAAAGGGCCAGGTCATAGGGAGGCGCCCATCGGAGCTGTCTCCTGAGTTCCAGCCCGACGGCCAAAGCTCTTCGGAGAAGGAGAAGGGTCTGCTGTCTGTGGCCCAGAGGGATGGCGGCAGCCATTTCGAGTGGCTTCACCGGACAGCGGAAGACCAGGACCTGTTGGTGGAGGTGGCCCTGACGTTAATTCCCTTTCGTGGCAGGACGTTGACCCATGTCGTGTGGCGTGATGTGACCAGAAAGAGGGCGGCGGAGGAAGCCCTAAAAAAAAGCGAGGAGAAGTACCGGAGCATTTTTGAGAACGCCGTTGAAGGCATTTTCCAGAGCACCCCGGAGGGGCGTTTCCTAAGCGTCAACCCTGCCTTCGTCAAGATGTGCGGGTATGATTCGGCCAGGGAGATGATGGAAAGCATTACCGACATCGCCACGCAGCACTATGTCGATCCGGGGAAGAGGAAACTCTTCAAGAAACTGCTGGCCGAACAGGGATCGGTGCGAAACTTTGAGCACCAGATACGGAAGAAGGATGGCGGGGCCGTCTGGGTCTCCGTCAACGCGCGGGTCGTTCGGGACGGGAGAGGGAGCCTGCTCTACTACGAGGGCACCCACGAGAATATCACGGAACGAAAGGAGACGGAGGAGAAGCTGCTGGAATCGGAAGAGCGTTGCAGAATGGCGATCGAGCACTCAAATGACGGCATAGCACTTGTTTCGGGAGACCAGCACATCTATGTGAACCAAAAGTTCCTTGAGATGTTCGGGTATGACAAGCCCGAGGACGTTGTGGGCCAAGACCCCTTTGTGGTCGTTCATCCCGACGACCGCCAGAGAGTCATGGAGCTCAACCGCAGGCGGCAACGGTGCGAGCCTGTGCCTCCCCGGTACGAATTCAAAGGCGTCCGCAAGGATGGTTCGGTTCTTACCGTAGAAACCTCCGTGGCCGGCATTGCCTATCATGGACAACGGGTTTCTCTCGCTCACCTCAGGGACGTGACGGATCGAAAAAGGCTGGAGGAGAGGCTTCGCACCATGTCCGTTATGGACGAGTTGACAGGGCTCTACAATCGACGGGGGTTCTTTGCCCTTGCTCAGAGACAGATGAAGCTGGCCGAAAGAACGGGCAGGGCCATGGAGCTTTTCTTTTTTGATCTGGACAACATGAAATGGATAAACGACACGCTGGGGCACCACGAGGGCGACATGGCCCTTGTAGACATGGCCGACATTTTAAGGAAGACGTTTCGCGAGTCCGATATTCTTGCCCGCATGGGGGGAGACGAGTTTGCCGTCCTTGTCATCGACGCCTCTCAGGAGACCCGAGAGGTCATTGCCGGGCGATGGTCTTCAGCCGTTCAGGAATTTAACCGTTTCAGGACCAGACGATATGCCCTCTCGGCGAGCATGGGTGCGGCCCGCTACAACCCCGATGCACCTTTGACCCTCGACGAGATTCTTGGCCGTGCCGACAAGATGATGTACCGGCAAAAGAGGGCAAAGCAGGATTCATAGCGTGGCTTTTTTTAACGGCTCTTGTAATTCTCGCCGGTCTGTGCGATAATAATGGTCGAAGCAGCCGGAAGTATCGGTTAGTAGCAACCGCAGAAATTTTCTTGTTTCTCGTTTCTTCTTAACTTAGACTCCGTATCCTTCAAATTCAAACAAAGAGGTGCCAATATGGCAAGAGGTACAGTGAAGTGGTTTAATGATGCAAAAGGATTTGGATTTATTACCACAGACGATGGCTCCGATGTTTTTGTTCATCATACGGTCATTCAGGGCAGTGGTTTCAGATCCTTATCAGAAGGGGATGCGGTGACTTTTGACGTTGTCAGCGGACCGAAGGGTCCTGCAGCAGCAAACGTAGTAAAAAGGTAAGCCATCTCGAAGCCGGCCCGGATAATGCCGGGCCGGCTTTTTCTCCGCCCCAATTCCCTTACGAACGACGCGCCCTTCTTTGCCTTTGCGATTTCCCTCCGTATCAATGCTGGAGCCGGCAAGCGCCCCTTCACCGGAGTCCATCGCAACCATCCCTTGCGAAACGGCCAAAAGGACTTATATTGTGAGCATGAAAAGCAGATTGCGTATCAGGGTAAAGTCCCCGGGCAGCCTCTTGGCCCACCTATCCCTTGTTGGACTCACGGCCATCTGCATGCTTATGCTCCCAGGAGTGGTCGACCACAGCCGGGCCGGCGAAAAGAAGGCGCTTGAAACAGCCACCTTTGCCCTTGGGTGATTTTGGGGTCCCGATGCCCGGTTCGGGCTTATCGATGGAGTGGTGAGGACGCGTGTCGGCTACAGCGGCGGGACCAAAGAAAATCCAACCTACCGAAGTTTGGGTGACCATTCCGAGACGATTCAGATAGACTTTGACCCGGCAAGGGTGACCTATGAAGGGCTTCTTAAGGTTTTTGCCGACAGCCACGAACCCTTCAGCCGGTCGTGGTCACGTCAGTATGCCTCTGTCATCTTTTACCACAGCGCCGAGCAGCAGAAGGCCGCCGCGGCCTTTTTGGGACAGCTTGAAAAGAAAGTGGGCCACAAGGCCCAAACGGAGGTCGTACCCTTTCGCAAGTTCTATCTTGCCGAGGACTACCACCAGAAGTATTACCTGCGAGGCCGGCCGGAGATCGCGAAGGAATACTATGCCAGGTATCCGGACCTTAAGGATTTTATTGCTTCCCCGGCCGTTACGCGGGTCAACGGATACGTGGGGGGCTTCGGTACTGTCGAATCCCTGCGGAAGGACCTGCCTGGCCTTGGTCTTTCACCCAAGGCACAGGAGGCACTCCTCCGGAGCGTAAACCGGCGGTAGACTGCGGGACTCGACGAGCGGTCTGACGGCCTTCAAGAGCGTTGAATTTTAGGAGCGC
Source organism: uncultured Pseudomonadota bacterium (assembly GCA_964651435.1). Lineage (GTDB taxonomy): Bacteria > Desulfobacterota > Syntrophorhabdia > Syntrophorhabdales > CAYQXL01 > CAZYVU01. The sequence continues at coordinate 54,200 of CAZYVU010000010.1, read as the reverse complement.
AGAGCAAGAGAACGCTCTTTAGCACCCGAACTCACTTGCTGCGGTCTCCGAACTCCGAACTCTTCTCGCCGTTTCCCCGCTTCTGCCTTTCACTCCGAACTCCCCACTCCGAACTTACTTGCCCAGGTCCCCGATTGGCAGAACGGTCCGACCCTTTGCCTCGTTGAGCACCTCAGCCATGGCGAGGTAGACCGCCGAAAGGCCGCAGATGATGCCTTCCCAGCCCGCTATGGTGCCGACGGTGTGACTTCCCGTCCAATCGCGAATGGCCAGGAGCCAGAAGAGGATGGTGAGACTCAGAAATACGAACTGGATGAGCCTGTTCTTGCCGAAGGTGCCGAACCACATGAAGAAGGTGAAGAGTCCCCACATGAAGAGATACCAGCCCATAAAAGGTTCGGGATTGCCGGGAAGGGCCTTGAAAACGAGGATAAACACGAGGGTCCACCAGAAGAGGCCGTATGACGTAAAAGCGGTAAATCCGAAGGTGTTGCCCTTCTTGAACTCCATGATGCCGGCAATGATCTGGGCCAGCCCCCCGTAGCACAAGCCCATGGCGAGGATCATGGACCCGATGGGGAAAAAGCCGGCATTGTGGATGTTGAGGAGCACCGTTGTCATGCCGAATCCCATGAGGCCGAGCGGTGCCGGGTTTGCGAGCTTCTCTTCCATAGGTAAAGCCTCCTTGTGATGATTTGTAATCACCTCCAGAAGCTTCCCCGGTCATAAATATAGCCTATCAGGGTGAGAATATCATCTGTTTTCTTACGAAAGACATGGATGCCCCGGATCAAATTTCTCCTATTTGACCTGTGCCGCCTCCGCCTTGGCAAGGACGATCCTCGCCGCGGCGAGTTTTTTGTATTTCTCCTTTGTCTTCTTCATGTCGCCCTTGGCGACGGCCTTCAGAAGGTCGCCCTCCAGCTCGGCTACATCGAGGAGCTTGTAGTAATCGAGAGATTCCTTCAGGTGCGCGAGGACGATCATGCCCGTGATGATGGGGTGGTTGTTCGTCACGTTGGCATCCTTAAAGCGGGTCCCGTGTTCGAGCTCCACGTCGAGGCCCGCCCGGAATTCACTGACGTCGATGGGCATCTTCTCCGTATTGACGAGGTCGAGGATGGTTTTTGCCTCCTTTGGTGTCGTCTTCGGTTCTTTGAGGGTTGTCCAGTCGCGGACCTTGATCTCCTTGCAGACCCTCTTCACTTCTTCTTGTGTGATGTACTCCGGAAGCTTCATTATTCCCCCTCGTAGTAACGTATTGAACTGCCTATCAATTGTAACAGAAGGCAAATGGCAGCGCAAGAATGGGGGTTATGACGTTGGAGGGACCTCTCTCCGGCGGCGGAAAACGACGTGCTCCAGGACGAGACAGACCAGAAGGCCTGCCGCAAATCCGTTTCCCAGCAAAGGCTTGAGGAATGGAGGCACATCGCCGAGAATCGCCCCAGGGAGAAAGGCTATGAGAATCGACACGAGCACGGGGATGCCCACAACGAGGCCTCCCTCGAAGTCGAGAGGGATCTGTTGCTGCATAAGCACGCCGAGGCCGGCTGCGATCTGGGACGACAGGATGTAGGCGAGGACGGCGCCGATGACGGATGCGGGAATGGCGCCCATGACGCCGATGAGGGCGGGCGAGAAGGAGATCACGCAGAGAAGCGCTGCGGCCGGCAGAAGGGTGAATCGTGAGGCGCACCGGGTAGCCATGATGATGCCCGGGGAGAGGGAGAAGTTGACAGGCCCCAGGACCCCCAAAAATCCGGCAGCCACATTGGCAAGCCCCGTTGCCGTTATGCCGCGGTCTATCCTTCTCGCCGCACCTTGCGGTCTGAGGATCTCGTTGAGCGACTGGATGGAGCCGAAGTCGTTGACGATGAGGGCCAGGAAGGAGAAAAGAAAGGAAAGGAGTACGCCCGACTCGAAGGCGGGGGATGTGGTAAGGCCCGAGAAAAAAAACGAAAAGACCGCAGGGCTGTCAAGGGCGCCCTGGGGCGGCGTGCCTGCGAGGAGGAGGTGATGGGAGACCGAACCGGCGACCATGGTCCAGATGATGAGCGTGAGCCTTAAGGTGCCCCTGAGGAATTGGTATGCTATGGCCATGGAGAGCAGGAGGGCAAGAGAAAAGAGGAGGTTTGACAGGGGCCTGCTCGACGCACCGCTCCCCATCATGAGCTGCAGCACCGTAGGTATGAGGGTGAATGCGATGAGAAGCAAGACTACGGCAACGACCCGGGGGGTGAAGAGGCGCCGCAGCCTGCCGAAGAGCCCAGTCAGGCCGATGCCGGTAAGTATGAGGCCGCCGGCCAGGACCGATCCGTAGATGGCCGCCGTGCCCGATTGGCGGGAGGCCAGGACGGCGATAAGAATGGCCGTGGAAGGGCCGGCGAGAAGTGGAAGGCGGTGGCCCCAGAGGATCTGGCCAAAAAGGGTAAAGCCGATAATAAACGTCATCTTCTGCAGGTAAAGCACCTGAGCGGCGTCATCGGCTGAGTGGACGTCCGCCACGATCTTGCCGATAATGACAAGCGCGGGAACGGAAACGGCAAACCACTGGATACCGAAGGCGATAAGCTGTTTGAGCGGGGGGCGGTCATCGAGGCCGTACCTTACGTTCATTTCCTCAGTACCACCCAGAGCCCCCCTTCCGTCGTCACCGTTGCCATGCCCTCAAGGCCTGCCTCCGCTATCCTGCCCTTAAGGTCATGGGGGTGCACATCTTGTTTTCCGAGCCGTTCATTGAGTTCGTGGCTGCGGGCCGCTATCGAGGAGATGACGCCTGCAGGGGTGTCTCTGCCGAACCCGCCGCCGACAAAGGCCATGCCGCCGGGGCTGAGAATGCGGCCGACGGCCTTCAGGTCGGCATGAAAATGGCCGGGAAAGAAGAAAGCTCCGCGAAAAACGATAAGATCAGCCCCGAAGGATGGAATGTTGGTAAAGGACTGATCCGTTGACAAGACTTCTATCCTCGACCCGTAACCCGAATGGTTCGTCTCTTCCCGGAAGAAGGTGGCCAGCTCGGTGGAAAAGGGTGCCAGGGTGAAATGTTCTGCCACGCCCCTGTCCGCAAGGGCGTAGATTGCGCCCGCGAAGGGCCCCAGCTCAACGGCCCGGCCCCCGTGCCTCCCATAGAGTCCGGCAACGTGCCGGGCCAGGAAGGGGTAAACGGGCTTCCAAAGGTGGTAAAGCTCCTTGACGCAACGAAGGTCTTCTTCCGTCATCGTTCCTCACCGATTAAAGAGGTTCACATTGCCCCCCCTCACCCCGCAAAAAGCCTGTGTAAATGTATCACTCAGTATACTATGGCTTTGGAGCGATCTGTCCAGAAAGAGTTGTCGAGGGTGAAGGTAAAGGTCTTCACCGGCTCCCCCGGATTGGCCAATTTAACGGCGACGACGGGATCAGCGGTTTTCGGCAGGGAGACGATCCATGTGGCAAGGGTTCTCTCCTTGTTGGGGGCGCTGCCCGTTCTCCATATGCCGTCATCGGGCCCCCCCTTCGTGTCTTCGCTGAAGGCGGTGAAGGCCTCCAGGGTCAAAGGTCCGGCATGTGAGGCCAGGAGTTCGCGGATGCGGTCGAGGCGAACCTGCGAGCTCCTGCCGGTTCTTTCGTTTACCCAGAGGAGCTTAGGGTCGAGGTAGTGGTTTGTATGAAAGAGCACGCCGCTGTTCTCGGTTTTCGTTGCAACCTGCCCCTTGGGGCCTATCTCGATGACGGCAATCTTTGTGCGGTCGGCCACCACATAGAAGGTGGGGTGGCTTGCCGACAGGGCATCCGGGCTCGCAAGAAGGCCGTCGACAGAATCGAAGGCCGTGAGCAGCTTTTCGTTGAGGCCCCGCCCTGTTGCGTACCTCTCGGCCCTGGGAATGCTGCTCGCCGTGGCGGACACAATGGCAAGCCCTTTCTCGTTAACGCCGGCCACGGGAAAAGACTTGGCGCCTTTTACGTGGAAGAGGCCAAGAAAGCGGTTTCCCGCCTTCGGCGTGTATATCCTCAGCTCGCTGACCTGAGGAGGCATGTCGCGGTTTTTGGCGAGGAGCGTGCCGCCGCCTTCCACTCGGTCGCCGGCAGCAGCCCATAGGGTGCAGCCCTTCGCCCCCGTCGCCGCGGCCATGAACAGGGCGGCTGAGACGACAAGGAACAGAATGTGCCTGCTATAAACACGCATCTTCAAAGTCGCGACTCTACAAAAGCCTCTTCAGGTCAAAAATCGTATACGCTGTTCTTTTGGCAGTTCTTCACCTCCCGATAAACGTCGCCCTCACGGTCGTAGTCTTCTCGGCGGTGATGGTACACGTCCCCGTCCCCGAACAACCGCCCCCTGACCAGCCGCCAAAGACCGAGCCGGCAGCAGGGGTAGCCGTCAGGGTGACCTCAGTCCCCTTCGTAAACCCGGCCTTGCATGTGGTTCCGCAGTCGATGCCGGACGGGGAAGACGTAACGGTCCCCGCGCCCTTCTTCTGGTATGCCCTTGTCACCGTGACGATGACGGGGCCTTCAAAAGTGGCCTTGGCGGTCCTCGCTTTTTTCATCGCAAAGGTGCACACGTTTGCCGACACAGCATCACAGCCCGTCCAGGAGATGAAGACGGAGCCGGGATCAGGCGTTGCCGTCAGGGTGACGGCGGTGTTGTAAACATAACTCTTCTGACACTCCTCTCCGCAGTCAATGGCGCCGTCGCTGCTGGTGATGACGCCCGTTCCCTTGTTCTTTGGGGCCTTTTGGACCTTCAGAAGCGACGGCCCGACAAATGTAGCCTTCACCGTATAGGCCTTGTCCATGGTAACGGAGCAGGTCCCCGTACCGGGACAGGTAATGCCTGTGCCCGACCAGCCGGTAAACACCGAGTCGGCGTTGGGGGTGGCGCGGAGAAGGACGGGTGTATTGGGATAAAAAAGTTCCGAGCAATCCTTTCCGCAATTGATCGTACCGTCGCTGCTCTCGACGGTGCCGTCCCCTTTGGCTGTCTTCACCTTTGTGACGGTGAGCTTTACTGTCTTTGTTTTCGCCGGCACGAAGACGGCCCCCACCGTCTTGTCGGCGTCCATCGTTACAAGACAGGTCGCAAGCTTACCCGTGCAGGCCCCCGACCAGTAAGCAAAGACATTCCCTGTGTCAGGAGTTGGGGTGAGCGTTACGACGGTGCCGGGCGTGAACGGTGCACTGCAGGCGCTGCCGCAAGCGATGCCCGGAGGGGCCGAGGCAACGGTACCGGAACCGGCTTTGGAAACGGTCAAGGTCTTGATAACGATGAAGGTTGCGCTGATACTCCGGTCGGACGTCATGCTCACCGAACACGTGTTACCCGATGAGCTGTCACAGCCTGACCAGCCGCTCAGCATGGAGCCCGCAGCGGGTGCGGCCGTCACTGCCACGGTTGTGCCGTAATCATACGTGCCCGTGCACGTGCTTCCGGAGCATATGAGGCCGGCGGCGCTTACGGTGCCCGGTCCGGATGTAGTAGCCGTGAGCGTGTACCTGTTCACTTCAAAGGTGGCGACGATGGTGTGGGCCGCCGTGACGTTCTGGATGGTGTAGGGGTTTATTATCCTCACGGAGATGCCGTTGTCCGTAATGCCTGCTATGTGGTAACCCGTGTCGGGGGAAATATTAATAGTAGCCGTGCCGCCATGGGGAACCGTAGGGGTTACGACGGTGACCGTGCCGTGGCCTCCGGAGACGGAGGCGGAGATGGTGTACGTGTTAATGGCAAAGGTGGCACTGACCGTGCAGTCGGCGGTGATGGGGCCCGTGGTGTAGGTGGAGCCCGAAAGGGTCCCGCCGCAGCCCGTTGCGGAGTCGATGTGGTAGCCCGTGGCGGGGGTAACGGTAAAAGAGGTGGTGGCGTTATGGGTGACGGTCTGTGGCGTGTTAGGTGTCATCGTGCCGTTGGCGCCCGCAGACGGGGTGACGACGTAGGTCTTCAGCGCGAATGACGCTTCTACAAACCGTGCGGCATTCATGGTTACCACACATTGGTTTGCAGCAGGGGTGCTGTCACAGCCTGACCAGCCCGTTAGGGAGGAGTTGGATGCTGCCGTGGCAGTGAGGGTAATGACCGTAGTTTGGATGAACTGGGCGCTGCAGACGGCCCCGCAGTCGATGCCCGCCGGTGACGACGTCACGGTGCCCGTGCCGGCCCCCGTCTTAGTAACGGTGAGCATATAGGAGGAGGGAAACTTGAGGGCAAGGGAATGGACGTATCCCGCGGCAATCTTCGCGATACCCGCAAGCCCCGGTACCTGGACAGGGCTCAGCCTGTTCGTCGTCGTCCCGTCCCCAAGTTGACCGTCCTCGTTCCAGCCCCAGGTCCAGAGGGTACCGTCCGACTTGATGGCCAGGGAATGATAGCCGCCGGTGGCGACAGTGACAGCGCCCGTCAGCCCCGTTGTCTGGACAGGGCTCAGCCGCTGGGTTGTCGTTCCGTCCCCAAGCTGACCCGCTTCGTTCCAACCCCAGGCCCAGACCGTACCGTCCGATTTTAGGGCAACGGTGTGGGAGTTCCCGCCAGCGACTGCTGTCATACCCGCAAGCCCCGGTACCTGAACAGGGCTCAGCCCGTTCGTCGTCGTCCCATCCCCAAGTTGACCATTCTCATTCCAGCCCCAGGCCCAGACCGTTCCGTCGGACTTGATGGCCATAGAATGATAGTCGCCGGTGGCGATAGCTTTAACACCCGCGAGCCCCGGCACCTGGACAGGGCTCAGTCTCTCTGTAGTGGTTCCGTCCCCAATCTGGCCGTCCTCGTTCCAACCCCAGGCCCGGACCGTGCCATCCGATTTGAGCGCCACAATGTGATAACCGCCGCTCGCAAGGTCGATGACACCCGCGAGCCCCGGCACCTGGATAGGGCTCAGGCTGTCCGTCGTCGTACCGTCCCCGAGCTGTCCGTTGCCGTTTGATCCCCAGGTCCAGACCGTACCATCATACTTCAAGGCCGCACTGTGATAGTCCCCGGCTGCCACGGCAACTATGCCCGCGAGCCCCGGCACCTGGATAGGGCTCAGGCTGTCCGTCGTCGTCCCATCCCCGAGCTGGCCGTAGAAATTGTTGCCCCATGCCCAGACCGTGCCGTCCGACTTCAGGGCCATTGAGTGTTCCGCTCCGCCCGCCGTTCCTTGCAGACCCGTCAGCCCCGGCACCTGAACGGGGCTTAGCCTGTTCGTCGTCGTTCCGTCCCCGAGCTGGCCATTCTCGTTGTTGCCCCAGGTCCAGAGGCTGCTATCCGTTCCCTGCTGTGAGAATAGGGCAACGACGATGCTGTCGCCGCTGAGCGTTATTGTGCATGTTCCCGTGCCCGAGCACCCGCTGCCCAACCAGCCCGTAAAGATGGAACCGGCATCGGGCGTTGCGGTCAAGGTAACGACGGTGCCGGCGCTGAAGGAGGCGCTGCAGGTGGCCCCGCAGTCGATGCCGGCCGGGGAGGAGGCTACCGCGCCCGCGCCGGTACCGGTCCTTGTGGCGGTAAGGGTGTGGGAAGTGGGCTCTCCTCCGGCCCTGACGGCCATTGTGTGCTTCCACCCGCCGGCAATCCCCGTAACCGCCGTCAGCCCCGGCACCTGGACGGGGCTCAGCCTGTTCGTCGTCGTTCCGTCCCCGATCTGACCCTTGGAGTTGTTGCCCCAAGTCCAGAGGGTGCCGTTCGACGCGAGGGCTACCGTGTGTCCGCCGCCGCCTCCGATTCGTGCAACTGCTGCCATGCCCGGCACCTGAACGGGACTGCGCCGTTCCGTTGTCGTGCCGTCCCCGATTTGTCCCAGGGTGTTGTCCCCCCACGCCCAGATGGTCCCATCCGATTTGAGGGCCACAGAGTGAAAGCCCCCCGCTGCAATACCCTTAGTACCGGTGAAGGCGGGCACCTGAACGGGACTCAGCCTGTCCGTCACTGTCCCGTCACCGACCTGGCCGTACATATTTCCTCCCCACGCCCAGATGGTCCCGTCCGATTTGAGGGCCATGGAGTGGTAAGCACCGGCCGCGATGGCCACCACACCCGTCAGCCCCGGCACCTGAACGGGGCTTAGCCTGTTTGTCGTCGTCCCGTCCCCGATTTGACCGAATGCATTCCATCCCCACGCCCAGACGGTCCCGTCCGATTTGAGGGCCATGGAGTGGTAACCACCGGCCGCGATGGCCACCACACCCGTCAGCCCCGGCACCTGAACGGGGCTTAGCCTGTTTGTCGTCGTCCCGTCCCCGACTTGGCCGGAGTTGTTGCTTCCCCAGGCCCAGACCGTGCTGTCGAACTTCACCGCGACGGTATGAGAGGCGCCGGCCCCAGCATCGGCAACGCCCGCCATGCCCGGCACCTGGACGGGGCTCAGCCTGTCCGCCGTCGTTCCGTCCCCGAGCTGGCCATAGAGGTTCCACCCCCACGCCCAGACCGTACCGGCCGATGTGACAGCCAGCGTATGGGCATCCCCACCGGTAATCCCAACGGCATTCGTGACGCCCGATACAGCAATCGGGCTGTGTCTGTCCGCCGTCGTTCCATCCCCGAGCTGGCCATATTCGTTGTGTCCCCAGGTCCACACCACATTGCTGGTTGCCTCCGGTGAAAAGAGGGCGGCAACCACCGTATTGCTGTTCAGTGTCACCGTACATGTTCCCGTGCCCGAGCACCCGCTGCCCAACCAGCCCGTAAAGATGGAACCGGCATCGGGCGTTGCGGTCAAGGTAACGACGGTGCCGGCGCTGAAGGAGGCGCTGCAGGTGGCCCCGCAGTCGATGCCGGCCGGGGAGGAGGCTACCGCGCCCGCGCCGGTACCGGTCCTTGTGACAGCAAGGGCGTAGGAAGAGGGCGTCTCACCGGCCCGAAGGGCGATGCTGTGTTCCCAGCCCGCTGAAACGCTGAGACCTCCCGTCAGCCCCGGTACCTGGCCAGGACTTGATCTGTTTGTTGTCGTCCCATCCCCAAGCTGACCGTTAAAATTGCGGCCCCAGGCCCAAAAGGTACCGCTTGATGTGAGCGCCGGGCTGTGCCCGTACCCCCCGGCCATGCCGGCAACATTTGTCAGCCCCGACACCTGAACGGGGCTGCACCTCTTTGTTGTCGTCCCATCCCCAAGCTGACCGTAAGCGTTGTATCCCCATGCCCTGGCGGTGCCGTCCGTCTTTTTTGCTACAACGTGGGCATCGCCGCCCGCTATCCCGGCAACGTCCGTCAGCCCCGGCACCTGGACGGGGCTCAACCGGTCCGTCGTCGTCCCGTCCCCGATCTGGCAATAATAATTGTCCCCCCATGCCCAGACCGTGCCATCCGATCTAAGGGCCGCAGAATAGCTGCCCCCTGCTGCTACGGCCACGATGCCCGTCAGCCCCGGCACCTGGACGGGGCTCAGCCGGTCCGTCGTTGTGCCGTCCCCGAGCTGGCCATTCGTATTGTGCCCGAACGCCCATACGGTTCCATCAGATGTCAACACCAGGGAGTGATAGCCGCCTCCAGCCGCGGCCACAACGCCCGCCATGCCCGGTACCTGGACGGGGCTCAGCCGGTCCGTCGTCGTCCCATCCCCAAGCTGACCGTAACCGTTGCCGCCCCATACCCAGACGGTGCCGTCAGCCTTCACGGCCAGAGAGTGACCCCAACCTCCCGAAATGGCCGTAACACCGGTAAGCCCTGGCACCTGAACAGGACTGCACCTCTGCGTTCTTGTCCCATCCCCGAGCTGACCATCCTCATTGAGTCCCCAGGTCCATAGGGTGCCGGCCGATGTGAGGGCCATGGAGTGATAGCCCCCTCCGGCAACAGCCACGACGCCCGTCAGCCCCGGTACCTGGACGGGGCTCAGCCGGTCCGTCGTCGTCCCGTCACCAATCTGACAATAATAATTGTCTCCCCATGCCCAGACCATGTTACCCGTTGCGGCAGACGAGAAAATGGCGGCCACCATCGTGGCGGCGCCGGGCGTCACCGTGCACGTTCCCGTGCCCGAGCAGCCGCCGCCAAGCCAGCCCAGAAAGGTGGAACCGGCCGCAGGCGTTGCGGTCAAGGTAACGACGGAGCCGGGGCTGAAGGAGGCGCTGCAGGTGTTCCCGCAAATGATGCCCGCGGGGGAAGACGTGACGGTTCCCAGGCCGGTACCGAATCTCGTGAGGGTCAAGACCGCCGTATTGCCGAAGGTTGCAGTGACGGCCGTAGCGCTGTTCATCGTCACCGTGCACGTTCCCGTGCCCGAGCAGCCCCCGCCTGACCAGCCGGTGAACATGGAGCCTGCGGCAGGGGTCGCCGTCAACGTGACGACCGTTCCAGCCGTAAAGGCATAGCTGCACGTGGCGCCGCAGTCGATGCCCGCCGGCGACGACGTTACCGTTCCCGACCCTGTCCCTGACGTGGCAACGGTAAGGATCGGCATGGCTGCAAAGGTTGCCGTGACCGTAACATCGGCATCAAGCGTCACCGTGCACGTTCCCGTGCCCGAGCAGCCCCCGCCTGACCAGCCGGTGAACATGGAGCCTGCGGCAGGGGTCGCCGTCAACGTGACGACCGTTCCAGCCGTAAAGACATAGCTGCACGTGGCGCCGCAGTCGATGCCAGCCGGAGACGATGTCACGGCGTCCGCTCCTGTCCCCGACTTGGCAACGGTGAGGATGTAGGACGAGGGCGGTGCCGGGTTTGCAAGGGCGACCGTGTGACCGGCGCCGCTTGCCATGGTCGCGATGCCCGAAAGCGCCGACACGGCGGTGGGGCTCGGATTCTGGTATCCGAATGTGCCGTCCCCGAACTGGCCGGCTTCGTTACAGCCCCATGCCCAGAAGCCTGAACCGTCTGATTTCCAGGCTATTGTCGTGCACGCCCTGGCGGTGGCACCTCCGACGCCTGTAAGCCCCGGCACCTGAACGGGGCTTAGCCTGTTGGTCCACTCGCCCGTCCCCAGAGACCCTTGGCCGCCGAAACCCCAGGTCCACACGGTGCCGTCAGACTTGAGGGCCATGGAGTAGTCGCCGCCGCATGCGATGTTCGCTATGCCCGCGAAGCCAGGCACCACCTTGGGGATGACGCTCCAGTCGTACGAGCCGTCACCCAACTGGCCGTGGAGGTTCGACCCCCAGGTCCAGACGGTGCCGTCCGACTTGAGGGCCATGGAGTGCCAGCCCCCGCCCGCCAAGCGCACAGCGCCCGTGAGCACCGACACCTGGACGGGGCTCAGCCGGTTTGTCGTCGTCCCGTCACCGAGCTGGCCGCCATTGTTGCGTCCCCAGGTCCAGACGGTGCCGTCCGATCTGACTGCCAAGGTGTGCTCATACCCGGCCGCAATGGCCGTAACCCCCGTAACGCCCGCGACGACGACGGGGCTCAGCCGGTTTGTCGTCGTCCCATCGCCGACCTGACCGTAATCATTCCTGCCCCAGGCCCAGACCGTGCCGGCCGATGTAAGGGCGACGGTGTGATACGGCCCGGCCGCCATCGCGATGATGTCGGAGAGGGTCGGCACCTGGGTCGGCACATTCTTGTTCACTGTCGTCCCATCACCGAGCTGGCCGAACGCATTGTTCCCCCAGGTCCAGACGGTGCCGTCCGATTTGAGGGCAACCGTGAAAGCGTCGCCGGCGGCGACGGATGTTACGTCCGCAAAGTCGGCCAGCTCGCCGGGGGTTCTTGTGCCGGGCTCCCACGTACCATTCCCCAGTTCGCCGCTGAAATTTGCGCCCCACGTCCAGACGGTGTTGTCGCTGGCGTCCTCCAGCGCATCCTGTGGCGCGCCGGGTACGCCGGACGCGTGAGCGTATGCCTGAAATGTAAAGAAAATGACAGCAATGACTGTCCAGGTGAACAAGCAAAGACGGCGGCCCATGTGGTCCTCCTAATTCGCGCAATGATTCGATGTACTTATGTTGTGAGAGACAACCCGGCAGATGAGGGTCCATGTCCCCTCAATAGTCTGAAATGACCGTGCCTCGATATCTACCCCGCCCATTTTACCACCACTCCCTTTTTTGAATTGTAGCAGCGACCCTCTAATCTGTCAACGGGCCGTCACTCCACCATCCTATCTCTTGCGCGGCGCTTCTTGTCAGGGCCGGCCTCCTGTGGCATACTTGTTTCCGGTTCTCACCGCTGCCTAACTTTTTTTGATAACGCGTTGAAGGTGAAGGGGCAACATGAAAATTTCCTTTCTTACCATTGTGAAGAACCGAAACGCCGTCATGCTGCTGGGCATCGTGCTCGGCCTTGTCTGGGACGGGGCCGCCCGGTGGACGAGTGGGGCCACGCTGCCCGCGCTTGCGATCATCATGACCATATCGACGCTCGGCGTGACCGGTGCATCGCTGCGATCGACGAGGCACATCCTCAAGCCGGCCTTGGCCGGCATCCTCATGAGCTATGCCCTTCATGCGACGGTGCTCCTTCTCCTGGCCCGGTTTCTCATTGACGATACGGACCTCTGGACGGGGTTCGTCGTTCTGGCCGCCGTTCCGCCGGCAGTGGCCGTCATCCCCTTCTCCTTCTTCCTTGGGGGAGACAACGAGTACGCGCTTATAGGCACCGTCGGTGGCTACGTCGGTGCCCTTGCCATCCAGCCCCTCATCGTCGTGGCCCTTCTCGGTGCCGGATTTGTCAGTCCCTGGAAGCTCATCATCACCCTGCTGGAGCTCATCGCCGGCCCCCTGATCCTGTCGCGTATTCTTATTCGAACCGGTGCGGCAGCCAGGATCGAGTTCCTCAAAGGACCCCTTACGAACTGGAGCTTTTTCATCCTCACCTACACCATGGTTGGGCTCAACAGGGGGCTCTTTTTGTCCGATCCCCTGGGGCTCCTTCCGGTTACCGCAATCGCCGTTCTGAGCACCTTTGTGCTCGGATCGATCATCAAGGTGGTGGCCCGAACCATGGGGGTTCCCGGTCCACGGTCCACGAGCCTCCTTCTCCTCGGGACCTTCAAGAACTTCGGGCTCGCAGGGGGCCTGGCGCTCTTTTTTTTCAACGAGACGGCAGTCGTTCCCGCAACAGTGACGTCGGTGGTGGCAATCCTCTATGTCGTATGGCTCGAAGCGAAGAAGGGCTGGGGCCCGGGACGGTCGGCGGCCTAAGGCATAAGCTTCGAACGGATCAGCCTGATCGTTCCGTGAAGAAGTTCCTCGGACATACGCGATGTGTTGATGCTATCCTCTCCGAGGTAGGGCGCGACGATCCTCGCAATGTCAGGCGACAGGTTGCCGTACTGGCCGAGGAAGGACTGAAGGCGTGACAGGAGGCTGAACTCGAGCTTCTCGCGCCCGCTCATGGCCAGGTAGCCATCGATCACTGAAAGCGTCTTTTCCCTGTCCTGAGGAAGTCTGCCGCCCACGTCGAGGAGGTTTGACGCGCTGTCACTCACCAGCGTCATGGGGCCGTCGGCATGTGCGACAATGATCCTGATCTCCCTGACCACCTGCTCCTCTGTCGCCTCCGTAAACCCTCCGGCGGCCACGGCCTCGGCAAGAGGCGTCCCCGGAAAGATCTCCAGGGTGCGGAGTCGCACGTAGTCGGGCTTTGCCTCCGTGATGACCCGTGCCGTCTCGTAGGCATGTTCCTCCGACCATGCTGTCCCTCCGAGTCCGGGCATAACGTAAACGGACGGGGAGATGCCCGCTTCTCTCGCTTTTCGGCAACCCTCCACGTGGTCCCCTGCCGTTTCGCCTTTACTCATGAACGTGAGTACCCTGTCACTCCCGCTCTCGATGCCGAAATGGATGCGGTGAAGGCCCGCACGGGCGAATGCACGAAGGTCGTCGAAGGGTTTCCGCACTGCCGACCGCGTACGGCCGTATACGGTAAACCGTCCTATGGCGGGAAACCGTTCCCTGACGTACCCCATGACGTCGGAGAAAAAGTCGGGCCGCAGCAGAAGCGAATCGGCATCGCCAAGGAAGGCCGTGCCTCCGCCGTAAAGCCGCCACGTAAGTACGTGGTAAATGCTGTCTTCCAGGGAAGGCTTCTCCTTGAACCACGAGGCGAACCAGGCCATCCGTTCATCATCATCGTTGTCGCCAGGTGTGGCGTGGGCCTCCCGATTCCCTTTCCCGGCACCCAGCTTTTCGATGAGCGCTCCGACCTTTCCGTAGAGGTCGTGCCGTCGCGATGGGCTGTCGACCCCCAAGTCCGCGAGGAGATCATCGATGCGGCGGGCCCGGTCTATATCGCCCTTTACCTCATCGATGCTTCTCCTGCTGAACCTGGCCCCCAACTTGTAGACGGGGCAGAACTTGCAGCGATTCCAGCCGCAGTTCCGGGTAAGTCTGAAGGTGAGGCTGTAGTTCTCCGTGGGAGGCCGGATAGAGCAGACCTCAAAGGGCTCGATGGAGGTGCATCCGACAAGGGGCACAGTCATCCTCTACGGCTGAGGGGTTGGGGGCTCCAATGCGGCTCCCCGCGCCACGACGTTGAGAAGGTCGTCGGCGTGCGGGTTGGTGACCTCCTGCATCACAAAGATGTCGGAAGGTGTCGTCGGCTTCTTGTAGTAGGCTGAGTTCAGACTCTCCCGAACGGCCACGATGGCGCCGTCGACCGAAATGCCTCCGTAAAGGCCCTTCGAGCGAGAGAACGCTATGATATCGGCGCTCAGGTTTGCCGTCGAGGCCTTGGCGCCCATTCCAACGGGGCCCAAGGCCACGCTCAAGTCTGCGCCCAGCTTCAGGCTTGTTCCGAGCATGGCCGTTATCCCGCGCTGGGACATGATGAGAAGGATGATCTCCGAAGCGTCGCCTCCGATCTGGAGCCCGAAGCTTACGTCCCCGATGGTATAAAAGGCCGGTCCGACCCATTTGTTCTCCATGCCCTCCCGGGCTATGAGGACGCCGCTCCCTCCGGAGGCACCGAAGATGAAGGCGCCGCGCAGAACCTGGGGCGCAATATAAAGGGCGCGGGCATTCTTAAGAAGGTTCCTGAAGGCCTCCATCTCTCGCGCCTGCATGAAGCTCTCAAAGGTAAACCTTGCCTTGTCGACGAGGTGGCGGGCGTCGAGCTCTGCGCTGGCGGCCCGTGCCGTGCCCGGGCAGAGCGCAAAGACGAAGAGGCAAACCAGCAAGAAAGCGACGTACGCTCCTTTAAGCCCCTTTTTCCTCTGAAAATCGTTGCGGTCCATGGCCCCTCCTTATTAAGGTGTGAGGTATGACAGCGGCAATCAAACCTGGCAAATAGTACCGGAGAGCGTGGGCCCTTGTCAACGCGGGATGTTTGGCCCCCATCTTCATCGGGGCCCTTACGCGCAAGAGTCTCCCGTCGGATATGTAAAAAAAAGGGGACCCTTCGCGTGTACCGCAGAGGCGCTTGCGCCGGCCATGATTGATGTGCGAAAATGCTTTGCATGCTTAGCGTAGGAGGAATATTTCATGCTGCTCTTACCCGGATTTGAGTATTACGAGCCGCCCGACCTTGCTCATGCCCTCGATTGTTTGGCTGGGCTAAAGGCAGACGGCAAGATCATCGCCGGCGGCACGGACATTCTCGTAAAGATGAAGCAGGGCGTTGAAAAACCCCGGGCCCTCGTGAGCCTTGGCAGGGTGCCGGATTTGGCCGGGGTCAGACGCACGGGACGTGGCCTTTCCATCGGCCCTCTCGTGACGGCCGCAGAGCTGAAAGAGTCTCCCGCCATCGGGTCCGTTCTTCCGGCCCTTGCCCGGGCGGCGTCCTGCCTCGGATCGCCTCTCATTCGCAATCGTGCCACCATAGGCGGCAACCTGGCTACGGCAAGGCCCGCGGCCGACCTGCCACCGGCCCTGCTCGCCTACGGTGCGCGGGCGAAGGTAACGAGCCTCCGCGGGACCCGCGAGGTTTCGCTGGACCGGTTCTTTGTCGGCCCCGGCCAAACGGTTCTCGATGCCGACGAGCTGATTGAGGCCATACTCGTTGACGAACCACCGCCGTTTACGGGGGGTGAGTACATGAAGCTCGGCCACCGCAACGCCCTGGAGATCGCCATTGTCGCCGTTGCCTCCCTCATAACGCTTGAAAGCCCCGGCGGAAAAATTTGCGGGGCGAAGATCGTCCTCAGCTCCGTGGCGCCCACGGCTGTTCGCGCATCGAGGGCGGAGGCGATGCTTCTGGGGGAGGCGCCCGGCGAAGGGCTCTTCGATAAGGCGGCCGCA
Organism: uncultured Pseudomonadota bacterium; assembly: GCA_964651435.1. GTDB lineage: Bacteria > Desulfobacterota > Syntrophorhabdia > Syntrophorhabdales > CAYQXL01 > CAZYVU01. The sequence goes on along the minus strand of CAZYVU010000010.1, from coordinate 38,132 downwards.
CAGGCGGCCACCGAGTGCGCCCCCATAACCGATGGCCGGGGCAGCGCCGAGTACCGGTGCGCCATGGTGGAGGTGCTGACGCGGAGAACGCTTGCAAAGGCGCTCGATCATGGACGGCTGAACAGAGGGAGGACCGGCCGATGAAGCGGCTTATCCGGATCACCGTAAACGAAAGGGACTATGAAGCGGCCGTTATCCCCAACCGGACCCTGACGCAGTTTCTTCGGGAAGACCTGGGCCTGCTGGGTACAAAGGAGGGTTGCGGTGTCGGTGACTGCGGTACCTGCACTGTTCTCCTCGACGGCAACCCCGTCAATTCCTGCCTCGTTTTGGCGGTGCAGTGCGATGGACGGACGGTAACCACAATAGAAGGGATAGCCGACGGGCCCACCCTGCACCCTGTCCAGGAGGCCTTCATCGAGAACGGTGCCGTGCAATGCGGCTTCTGCACGCCCGGCATGGTGCTGGTGGGCAAGAGTCTTCTGGACAAAAATTCCGAGCCGTCGGAGGCGGAGATTCGGGAGGCCATTTCGGGAAACCTTTGCCGCTGCACGGGTTACCAGAAGATCGTCGAGGCCCTTCAGTCAGCCTCCCGGTCTGCGAAGAAGAGTACGTGAGGAGGGGGCGACGATGAACGACTACCGTGTTATCAATAAGCGGCTTCCGAGGGTGGATGCCAGGTCGAAGGTAACGGGTGACGCGCGCTATGCCGCGGACCTCTCCATGCCGAACATGCTTTTCGGCGCCCTCCTGCAGAGCCCAATAGCCCATGCACGGATCCTGAAGATTGATACATCCAGGGCCCGCAGGCTGCCGGGAGTCAAGGATGTGGTTACGGCGAAAGAGGCGGGGCCGGTCCGGTTCGGCGTCAGCCCCGCCCGGTATGACGAAACGGTCTTCTGCATCGACAAGGTGCGGTACGTGGGTGACGAGATCGCCGCCGTGGCCGCCGTCGACATGGAGACGGCCCTGGAGGCCATATCCCTTATCGACGTCGAGTATGAGGAGCTGCCACCGCTTTTTACCGTTTCCGAGGCCATGGCCGAGGGCGCCCCTTTGGTCCATGACGATTTTCCCGGCAACATCTGCGCCGAAGTGCACCAACATTTCGGCGACGTCGACGAGGCGTTCAAAGAGTGTGACTATATCCGGACGGACCGTTTCACCAACAAGAGGCAGGATGCCGCCTTCCTTGAGCCACAGGCATGTGTCGCCGTTTACGACCTTAACGGGAACCTGACCCTCCACTCATCGACCCAGACGCCTCACTATGTGCAAAGAACGATCGCCATGGTTCTCGGGCTGCCCGTCGGCAAGGTGCGGGTGGTGAAGCCCTATGTCGGCGGCGGGTTCGGACCCAAGGCTGCGGCCAACACAATGGAGCTCGGCGCCTGCCTGCTGTCCATGCGAACGGGGCGGCCCGTCAAGATGTGCTTCACCAGGGAACAGGTCTTCCTCCATTCCAGGTCCCGCCACCAGTTTGTCCATGAGCTGACGACGGGCGTCAAAAAGGACGGGACGCTCGTGGCCCTACACAATACCTGCTATCTCGAGGGCGGCGCCTATTCGAGCTTCGGCATCGCCACGATCTACTATGCAGGCTCCTTGCTGGGGGCACCGTACAAGCTGCCCAACATGAAGTACGACGGATTCCGCATCTACACGAACAAGCCTGCCTGCGGAGCCCAGCGGGGCCACGGCGGCGTGGCGGCCAGGGCGGCATGGGAGCAGCAGCTCGACACCATAGCGAACGACTTGGGCATAGATCCTATAGAATTTCGTCTGAAAAACATCATCGAGAGGGGAGACGTTACGTGCAACGACTTCAACATGAGCAGCCTCGGCATGCGCGAGTGCATCGAAGCCGTTAGGGACGGGTCGGACTGGAAGGCCAAGAAGGGCAAGCTGCCGCCGGGGAAAGGCATCGGCATGGCGTGCGGCTTCTTCGTTTCGGGCGCCGGTTACCCCATCTACCGGTCCGACACCTTCCATTCCACGTGCATGATCAAGGTCTCGGAAGACGGCGGCACCGTCAACCTTTATACGGCCTCGGCGGAAATAGGACAAGGGTCCGATACGACCCTCGCCATGATCGCAGCAGAGGCACTCGGCGTTCGTTACGAGGATGTGCGCGTCCATTCGGGAGACACCGATTTCGGCGTCGACCTTGGCGCATATTCGTCCCGCCAGACCCTGATGACGGGACATGCCGTCAAGCAGGCCGCCGAATCGGTGAAGGGCCGGATCCTTGAGGCGCTCTCGGAGAGCCTCAAGGTCCCCGTGGACCAGATGGACATTAAGGACGGCCTCATCCTGTTCCGTGAGCCGGGCGTCGATTTTACGCCGCTGAGAAAACGGTACGCGCAGGAGCACCGAGGCTGGACCTTGCCTCCAGGCGAAGAGGTGCTCACCTTTTCCGAGGCGGCACGGGTCGCCTTTCTCGCCCGCGGGACAATCGCCGCCACAGGCGCCTACAAGCCCGGCGAGCTTGGCGGCAAGTACAAGGGAGCGGCAGTGGGAACATCGCCCGCATACGGGTGTTCGGCACAGGTGGTAGAGGTGACCGTCGATACGGCCACGGGAAAGGTGACGGTCGATGCCATGACGGACGCCCACGACTGCGGTTTTGCCATCAACAAGACGAACGTGGAGGGGCAGATGCAGGGGTCCCTGTCCATGGGCCTCGGTGAGGCCCTCTTTGAAGAGGTGAAGTTCGATGCAGCGGGGAGGGTGGCCAACCCCACCTTCGGCGAGTATCGCATACCGACGTCTCTCGACATGCCCAACGTGAAGACGATCATCATCGAGAGCGACGAGCCCAACGGCCCCTTCGGGGCCAAAGAGGTGGGCGAAGGGGCCATCATGCCCACCATTCCGGCAATACTGAATGCGATTTACGATGCCGTCGGCGTGCGCATCGACGAGCTGCCCGTCACGGCGGAGCGTCTCTTTACCGCCCTCCGCCGCTAACCGGGGTCACATCTTCAATTGTCAATTTGCTGGGAGTTTGCCCGGGTTGCACCTGGAACGACGGGTATCTTACCAGCCGAACCCTTGCTGCTTCAATGCGTTTTGGGCGTCGGCGTTGCCGAGCTTGGCCGCTTTGCGATAGTTTTCAAGCGCTTTACCCCTGTCGCCGAGGGCATTGTAAGACTCGGCAAGGTTGAAGTAGACGTCGCTGTTGCCGGGGTCGCGGGCTATGGACTGCCAGTAATCCTTCACGGCCCGCTCGTTGTCGCCGCTCATGCTGTAGGCCATACCCCGCAGGAAGAAGGGCGTGGCGTTGTTCGGCATGAGTTCGATAGCGCGCGAGAAGTCCGCAATCGCCCCATGATAGTTGCCCAGACGCTGGTGCACGTAGCCTCGCCCCATATAGGCTTCGGCATCCCTGGGGTTTAGGTTGATGGCCCGGTCGTAGGCCCCGAGGGCTTGGCCGTAATTGCCGGCGGTGATGGCCTCGTCGGCCTCCCGGTTCATGTCGTAGACGTAGTTGAAGCAACCGGGGAGGAAAAGGGTCCCCACCAGAACCGCCATAAGCGCTGTAACCCGTAACATACAAGCATGGTACCAGGTGCAAAACCGATTGTCAAAGAATATAGGGACAGCTCCGGAGATAGGCGAGGTATGCATGGACTTTCCCGGTCCGCTCCGTGGTATAATGAGGTACCTATGAGTCGTGCCCCAGTCCGCTTGTTGGTATTCTTTGTTATTTTCGCGTCCCTCCTTTTGACCATCCCCGCGGCGGCCGAAGAGGCTGCTATCGCTTTTGTCCGCCGGGGCAACATATGGGTCGCCAATGCGAAGGGGAGCTGGGAGAAGCAATTGACCTTTTCGGGGCAGGATACCCACCCCGCCATTTCGCCCGACGGAAAGTGGGTGGCCTATATTACCGGCACCGACGAATCGCCGGATCTCGGAAGCATCTATCTCGTTCCCGCAAGAGGCGGCCCCGCCAAGCGATTTTCGCTGCGCGGCATACGGGGAGGGGCCCACCCCGCCTTTTCACCCGACGGTACGAGTCTCATCTTTGCGGGCGTTTCCAACATGAAAACATATTGGATCGGCGACGACTCCATTTCATTTGCCAATGTGGCCCTTATCGTCATCGATTTGCTGAGCCTCACATCGTCCGTTTTTGCGGGCAGCTCCGACGTGTTGATAGACACGGGCCGCGTATATGCCTGGCCTTCCTTTTCGCCTGACGGCAGGCAGGTGGCATACAGCGAGCACACGAATGACCTGTCCGGAGGGTTGGAGGTCATAGAGTCGGGCGGAAAGCCTGTTTTTCATTTCCCCCAAGGCACCGATAGCACCCCCTATTGGCGCCCTCGTTTTGATCGGGATGGGAGCGCAATCCTCTGCTACGGTCCGGGCAACTATGAATCCTCCCGGGGCACAATCTATCTGGTCAACGTTCAGAAGGGCACAAAGCGCAGAATCACCGAGGGGTCGAACCCCACCTTCGTGAGCCACGGCAGGGCCATCATTTTCGAAAGGCCTGGTGCCGATTCGAGGGCCACATCCGATCTCTGGTACCTCGACCTCTTTCCCGGGGCCACCCCCCGAAAGATCGTGTCGGACGGTTCGCAGCCCTCGGGCCGGCCGTTGGCAAAATAGCGCCCCATGCCCCCTTTTCCGTTGTCTATCAAGGGGTCTCAAGCTTGACGGCAACTAACCATGTGGGATATAACAACGAATAATACATTGGCATGCTGGGACCTGTTCCGGAGGGATATCGTTGGCCTTTTGGGCAGGAAGGAATGAGGGGCTGATGCGATACTCCCTTGGGGTATGACGCAGGCCTTTTTTGCTGTTGTGAAGTCGTGTTCAATACCGGGTGTTTTAAGACATCGAGGGCGGTAGCCTGCTCGAACAAGCACTGTCAAGACCTAATTGCCGTAACATTATTTCAAACCTATGAGTAAGAAATCAGCCCCGGCAGCTCGAGCCCCCGGCCGTGCCGCGACGACTCCCGGCCGTACCGCTATCGCCCGGACAGGCACCGGCTTCGGCCTCGAAGAGGCAGCCCTTGCCATTCTCTTCCTATCCGTCGCCTTCGTCTTTTCCACCGGCTTGGCGTCACAGTTCATCCTCGCGAAGCTCTTCGCGCTCAGGATATCGACGCTCCTTCTGGTCATTCTGTGGGTCTACCGGCTGAGGCAGGGCCGGCTCCGGTTTCCGCCGAGGGTTGTCTCCTACCCGCTGTTCGCCCTCTTTGCCTGGTGGGTGTTCAGCACCTTTTTTGCCCTCCACAAGCCCACGGCGCTCTCCGGCGTGCACGACGGGTACAAGGGCCTTTGGACGCACATAAACTATCTCATCCTCTTTGTGACCTGCTCGACCCTCCCCATCGACGAGGGAAAGCTGAAGAGGATTCTGGGGATCCTGGTCTGCACCTTTATTCCGGTAGCCCTCTATGCCATCGCCCAGTGCTACGGCATGGATTTCATGGCGTGGAGGGGTGTTGTCAGGAACGGAGGGTCGACGATCGGCAATCCGACGGTAACGGCGACGTTGCTCTCCCTGTGCTTTCCCTTTGCGCTGTTCTTTGCCATCTCCGCCGCCAGGCCCTTTGAGCGCATTCTGTGGGCGGTTGCGGCATTCATTCTGCTTTCGGCCGTTGTGGCGACCCTGAGCAGGGCGCCGCTCGTCGGCAGCCTCTTGTCGGCCGTGATCATGGTCGGCGCGTTGCTGCTCCAAAAAGGTATGGATCGCAAAAAGGCGCTCATCGTCGCCGCACTGTTCCTCCTGGGGCTGTCGGTCATCCTGGCGACCAACTGGAGAAGCGTCGTCCAGGTCGGCGAGCGCTTCCGGGCCATCATTTCCCTGAAGGACGAGCTGGCCACGACAGACAGGGGCTACTGGTACAGGGGCGCAGCGCTGAGCATAAGGGACTATCCCTGGTTTGGTGTGGGATTCGACGGTTTCCGGCTCACCTACCCGCGGTATCGTCTTGAGGCCGAGGGCCGACTGGCTCAGACCAAGGATATGACCCCCACGAAAGTGCATAACATGTATCTCCAGGTGGCCGTCGAAAGCGGTATCCCCGGCCTCCTCCTTTACCTATTGCTCATCGCTGCCGTGCTCTCTCTGCTCCTCCGCAGGCCCTCTCCTAACAACGCAGGCGCGCCTCCTCTCCTAAAGGCCGCCTTTCTGGCCGCCATTGTGAGCTACCTGGCAGAGGACCTCACGGGATGGCCGGAGATCTCCCATGCGGCATATTTCTGGGCCATTCTCGGCCTTGCCGTCGCCGCAGCGGTACCTTTTGAGGTCCCCAAGCCTGCCGCTCAGCCCCATCCGTCGACAAGGCGTGCTGCCCTCGCCGGGGCGTCCATCACCATCATATTTCTGGTCCTCTTATGTGCAGACACGGCGCGAACGATGGTCGTCGACCGCCTATTCTGGCAGAGCCTGTCCATGGACGTGAAGAGGCAGTGGCCCCGGATCGAGTCGAACATACAGTCCGGCCTCGAGCTGGCCGGCAGCGATTACCACTATTACGACGTGGCCGGGCAGATCTATTCGGCCCGGTTTGCCGAGACGGGCGACCTCAAGGCCCACGAGGCGGCCGCAACGGTGCTCGACGAGGCCGAACGGGCAAACCCCTTTGACGCCTACGTGCTGCTCCATCAGATAAACCTGGAATCTGCCGAGCTCGCCCACGGAAGGGCCTCCGAACCGGACGCCGATGCCGAAGAGGCCGTTCGGCAAGTCCTGGCGATGGATCCGAACAACGACACGGTCCACATGGTGCTGGCCGTTTATTACAAGCAGCAGAACAAGCTTGACCAAGCGCTCTCCTCCGCCCGCCGGGCCAAGGAGATGCGGCCGGGCGACTTCTCGCATTATCTTTTGGAGGCGGAGATTCTCGAAGCGGCGGGCGGGTTTGCCGCTTCCGAGCGGACCTATCGCGCCCGCGTCCATGCCCTGGAGGCCCGTGGAGACCGAGAAGAAGAGTGGGAGACGGCCAAGCTCACACTGGCGCTCATCCTGAGCCAGCAGGGGCGTTTCGCCGAGGCTTTAAAGGAGGCCGAGGATGTGCTCAAGGAAGATCCCAATAACGCAATAGCACTCCTCATCGTGGGCGGTGCTTACGGTTCTCTCGGCGACATTGCCAAGGCGCGCAGCGCCTTCGAGCGTATACTCGTTTACGCCCCCGAAGACCAGTACGCACTCCAGGGCATGGAGCAGTTGCGGAGCATGAGCCGGAGAAGATGACAATGAAAAACTTTGCACTTCTTGGAGCGGCAGGATACATCGCACCCAGGCACATGAAAGCGATCAAGGAGACGGGCAACAGGCTCGTTGCGGCCATGGACCCGCACGATGCCGTGGGCGTCATGGACAGCTACTTTCCCGATGCCTCTTTTTTCGTTGAATTCGAACGGTTCGACAGGCACGTCGAGAAGCTGAAGAGAATGGGAGAGGACCGCCGGATTCACTACGTCAGCATCACGTCTCCCAACTACCTTCACGATGCCCATATTCGCTTCGCCCTGAGGGTGGGAGCCGATGCCGTCTGCGAAAAGCCGCTTGTGCTCAACCCCTGGAATGTCGATGCCCTCAAGGAATTGGAGGCGGAAACGGGCCGGCGTGTGAACGCCATTCTGCAGCTTCGCCTCCACCCGTCCGTCGTTGCCCTGAAGAGCGAGGTGCTTAGGCGGCCCAGCGATCGCAAGGCCGACATCGACCTGACCTACATTACGCCGAGAGGGCGCTGGTACCTCTACTCGTGGAAGGGCGAGACGCCCAAGTCGGGCGGCCTGCCCACCAACATCGGTATCCACTTTTTCGATGCGCTTCAGTGGATTTTCGGACCCTTCGAAGACCTGAAGGTTCACCTGTCGGAGCCGTCCCGCGCCGCCGGATACCTGGAGTTCAAAAGGGCCCGGGTGCGATGGTTTCTCTCCATCGACGGGCGGGACCTTCCCCAAACCCCGGATTGCCCGCTCCCCAAATCGCTGCGATACATGGTCGTTGACGATACCAGAATAGATTTTTCCGAGGGCATGTTCGACCTGCACACCGCCAGCTACGAGGAGATCCTCTCGGGCAGCGGCTTCGGCCTCGACGACGTGAGGCCGTCGATCGACATCGTCTATGCAATCCGCCATGCCGTACCCGTGGGGCTCAAAGGCGACTATCACCCCCTCGTAAAGGATTCGCCGTAGCGACTCCCGCATTGCTTCCGGAGACTTAGAGTTATGAATAGGAAGCCCAAAAACCTCTTCCTCGATGATCTTCTGGAGACCATCCGGCCCCGGTGGCGCGAGCTCATCGCTGAGATCCGGGACAGGAGAGGGCTGAGGCGCGAGCTGGCCATTTCGGGCGGCAGGTCTCTGGAGCTTGCCGCCGAGACGGACCTGGTCTTCTGCAAGGACGATGGACCGGCGAGGCTCAAGGCGCTGCTGGCCTCACAATCCTGCTTCATCGTTCTCCCGCCCGTCCTTGCCCGCCTCCTGCCGGACGACTTTTCCACCGGCCGCGTGCTGATCATCACCGCGAAGCCGCGGTTTGTCATGGCGCTCCTTCTGCTGCCGTTCCGGTCCGACGAGCCGGTGGCCAGGCAGAGACAGCGCATCAGCCGAAGCGCCACGATAGCGGCCGGGGTCCGTCTCGGGCCGGGGGTGGTCATCGGCCCCGACACGCAGATCGGCCCTAACTGCGTCATCGGCCCCAACACGGTCATCGACCATGCCAGAATCGGCCCCAACTGCGTCATCGGTGCCAACTGCACCATCGGCCTGGACAGTTTCGGATACGAGCTCGACGAGGCCACGGGCGAGGCGGTGAAGTTCGTCCACTTCGGCCTGGTGCGCATCGGAGAGGACGTGGAGATCCTTTCCAACGCCTGCGTCTGCAGGGGCTCCCTGAACGATACGATCATCGAGGATCACGTCAAGATCGGCCACCTGGTCAACGTGGGACACAACGTGCTGATCGGGCGGGGGGCCCTGGTTACGGGAAGCGATGTGCTCGGCGGTAGCAGCGTCGTCGGAGCTTCGGCCTGGCTTGCCCCTTCGACGACGCTCATGAACGGCATCACCTTCGGTGACCGGTCGATGACCGGCCTCGGATCGATCGTCACGCGGTCCGTGGGGGAAAACGAGATCGTGGCAGGGGTGCCCGCGAGGAGGCTCCGGAAGCGCTACCCCGAACGCGGCGACGAGGATGAAAAGATAGTCAAATGACCTGTGCGTTTACCGAGGAGCATTACAAAGAGATTGTCCGGGCCTTCCTGTCTGCGGGATACCGGTTCACCTGCTTTTCGTCGCCCGAGGCGGGCCGGCCCCATAGGATCGTCATGCGTCACGATGTGGATCTGAGCCTGCGAGAAGCCCTGCGTATGGCCCGCATTGAGGCCGAGATGGGTATCTCGGCCGTATACCACGTTATGGTTACGTCCGATGCCTACAATCCGGCCACGGGCGGTTCACGGGCAATCATCGAAGAGCTGAGGTCTCTGGGGCACCACGTCGGGCTGCATGTGGACGCAAAGGCCCTTTTCGGCGACGGCGACGGTCGGCCCGATGCCGGCGAGGCCCTGCTTTCGCTCTTCTCCCTGGCCCGCCTGGAGCTTGGCACCCTCGACTCCTTTAGCTGGCACCGCCCCCTTACCCACGGGATGCTTGATGGGTTACCGGAGGGCCGGTTGCCGGCGCACCTTCCCCCGGACGCTCACGCCATGAGCCAGTCCGGCGTCTTTGTCACCAGAACGGATTCGCGAAGGGTCTGGAGGACGGGCTGTGTCTGCTCGGAGGTCCCATCCTTTGAGGGGCAGCCTCTCCAGCTTGTCATCCATCCCATCTGGTGGACCACAAGACCGGCAACGCGGTCGGAGGTGCTCCGGGCCTACCTCGCCGCAGAAGGTGAGGCGGCAGAGGACTACCTCTGCGGAAACCTCGCCTTTGTGTCCCGCAGGGACGGACGGCTGATTATCGAGGGCGAATGACCTCCCCACAAAACGGATCGGAACCGCAAATGTTCGTTCACGAAAGCGCCAGCGTCGATGACGGCGTCAAGATCGGCCGGGGCACGAAGATATGGCACTTTTCCCACATTCTCCGCAACTCCGTTATCGGCGAAGGTTGCACCATCGGGCAGAACGTCTCCATCGGTCCCGACGTCTCTGTCGGCGACCGTTGCAAGATCCAGAACAACGTGTCCGTCTTCACGGGCGTCACCCTGGAGGACGAGGTCTTCTGTGGCCCCTCGTGTGTTTTCACAAACGTTTACAACCCCAGGGCATTCATCGAAAGGAAGCATGAGTTCAGGAAAACCCTGGTGAGGCAAGGCGCCACCATCGGGGCCAACGCCACCATACTGTGCGGAAACACCATCGGGTGTTACGCAATGGTGGCGGCCGGCGCCGTCGTTACGGCCGGCGTGCCCGACTATGCCCTTGTGGCCGGCGTGCCCGCCGTACAGAAGGGCTGGGTCTGTAAGTGCGGCACGACGCTTGAGATCGGGTTTACCCCGTCCGGTGTGGCCGGGGCGTTGCCGGCAGACGACTACCGGGCGCCTGCCATGGCCGGAGGAGAGGTAAGGTGCCGCGCCTGCGGCAACCAATACAGCCTCCAAGACGGAGTGCTTCGGCCGTTACGCGAATCGTAGATCGCCATGAAGATCCCCCTTGTTGACCTAAAGGCCCAGTATCGCGCATACAAGGAAGAGATCGACGGCGCCATTCAGCGTGTCCTCGATTCTGCCGCCTTTATCGGCGGAGAAGAGGTGGAGGCGCTGGAGACGGAGCTTTCCTCCTATGTGGGCGTTAGGCATGCCGTTACCTGCGCCAGCGGCACCGATGCGCTCGTCCTGAGCCTCATGGCCCTCCGGATAGGGGCGGGGGATGAGGTGATCACCACGCCGTTTACCTTCGCGGCAACGGCAGGGGCCATCGCGCTGCGCGGGGCAACACCCGTTTTCGCCGATATCGACAAGGAGACGTTCAACATCGACGCCGCCCGGATTGAGCCGAAGATTACGGAGCGGACCAAGGCCATCGTTGCCGTCGGCCTCTTCGGACAACCGGCCGATTTTGATGAGATTAACGCCGTCGCCGCCCGCCACTCCCTTCCTGTGATAGAGGACGGTGCCCAAAGCTTTGGCGCCCGTTACAAGGGGACGCGGTCCTGCGCCCTTTCCGGCATAGGCTGCACAAGCTTTTTTCCGTCCAAGCCCCTGGGCGGCTACGGCGACGGTGGGGCCGTTTTTACGGACGATCCCTCCCTGGCCCTGAAGCTGAAAGAGTTGAGGCGCCACGGATTAGACGGGAAAGGCGAGGCTTATTCGGTCGGGCTGAACTCGAGGCTGGATGCCATCCAGGCGGCGATCCTCAGGGTCAAACTGAGACGCCTCGATGATGAGATCGCGAGAAGAGAGGAGGCCGCCGCCCGCTACGGGGCGCTCTTGGCCGGTCTGCCGGGCCTAAAGAGGCCCGTCATTCGAGAAGGGGTGAGACCGGTTTTCGCCCAGTACTCCATCCTCGTACCCCGCCGGGACGCTGTGGTGAGGGCGTTGCGCGCCGGCGGCATTTCCGTCGCCGTCTACTATGAAACGCCTGTCCACCTCCAGCCCGCCTATGCGCACCTGGGCCATGGGAAGAACAGTTTTCCCGTGGCCGAAGAAACGAGCCGGGAGGTCATGAGCCTTCCAATGGGTGCCTTTCTGGCGGAGGGTCAGCAGGCCGTCGTCGCCGAGGCGCTTCGCGCTGCCCTGGAGACCCCTGTTGCAGGCTGACGGGCCGGAGGCAGGGCCGGAAACGGGAAGGCCTTACAGCTTTGCCGGCAGTGTGTTCAAGCTCATCACGGGCAACGTCTTCGCCCACGCCATCGGCATCCTGGCGGCCCCGGTAACAACGCGCCTCTTTGCGCCGGAGGCCTTCGGCGTTGCCGCGCTCTTTGTCTCCATATCCGTCGTCATCACCCTCGTGACCTGCTTGCGGTACGAGCTCGCCATCATGCTGCCCGAGACGGACGAGGAGGCGGCGGGTCTCTTCGTGCTCTGCATTCTGCTTACCATCGCAATGACCGCCCTCGTCTCGATACTGCTTTTCTTTTTCGGAAAGGACCTGGCGAGGGCCCTCAATGCGCCCATGCTCCTCAAATACCTCTGGCTCATGCCCCTGTCCGTGTGCCTTGGAGGTTTTTTTCTGGCACTCAATTCGTGGAACACGAGGAGGAGGCGGTTCGGCCGCCTCTCCGTTGCCCAGGGCCTTTCATCGATCTTCGCCCAGGGGACCAAGCTGGGCCTCGGGTTTTCGGGCTTCGTGAGCGGGGGCGTTCTGATCTGCTCGGCCGTTCTCGGCAACCTCCTGTCGGTCCTCTTTCTGGGCGGCCAAATCTTAAGGGATGACCGGCGAAGGCTCCGTCCCGGTGTCAATTGGCGGTCCGTGCAGGTGGGCCTGAGGCGCTATAAGAGGTTTCCGCTTTTCGGTTCCTGGTCCGCCCTGCTGAACGCGGCGTCCCACAGCGTCCCCACCTGGGTCCTGGCCATCTATTTTTCACCGGCTATCGTGGGCTTCTACGACCTTGGGCGAACGGTGCTCGCCGCACCCATGGTCCTGGCCGGGGGGGCCATAGCGCAGGTCTTTTTTCAGAGGACGGCAGAGGCGTTCCGGTCGCGGGACAACCTTGCCGGGCTCGTTGATGACGTGTACAAGAGGCTTATCGGCTACGGCATGTTTCCCATCCTCCTGCTCACGATAGCGGGCCGGGAGCTCTTCATCATCGTTTTCGGGGACAAATGGGCGGAGGCTGGAACGTACGTTCAGATTACGGGGGTGTGGCTCTTTCTCCAGTTTATTTCGTCCCCCATGAGCACCCTCACCAGCGTCATGGAGAAGCAGAGCCAGGCCCTTCTATTTAACGCCATACTCTTCACGGTCAGGCTTCTGTCGCTCGTAATAGGCGGCCTGACGGGCAACATTATGCTGACGCTCGCTTTGTTCACTGTGTCCAGCGCCCTCTGCTATGGTGCCCTCTGCGTGTGGCTCAATACCATGGTCGGGCTTTCGGCCGGACGGACGTTATTCCACCTGGCAAGATGCTGTCTCGTCGGCAGCCCCTTCCTGGCAGCCATCGCAATCGGCAAGTGGTGGTTCGGACTGTCACATTTTCCGTTGGTGGCGGTCATGGCGGCCGCAACGCTCGGCTACTACCTCCTTGTTTTTCTGAGAGACGACGAGCTGCGAAGACCTGCCTTTGCCCTGCTCAGAAGGCACGGCTTCATCCGGTAACGGTTTGGCAGACCGAAAGAGAAGCTACGATTCGGAATGGATTCACAGTCTCGAACGGATCGAGCACTGGAATTCCTACTGGTATCAGTTGAAGCTCATGGAGGGCCACGTTAGGCCGGGGGATTCTGTCGTGGAGCTTGGCATCGGGACGGGCTTCCTGGCCAATTACCTGAGGACAAAGGGCGTCACGGTGACTACGCTGGACATCGATCCGGCAAAGTCGCCCGATATCGTCATCGACGCCGTTGACTACCGCCCCGCCGGACCCTTCGATCATTTCTGTGCCTTCGAGGTATTCGAGCATATGGAGTTTGAGGAGTTGGGCGTCGTGCTGGACAATATCAAGGACTACGTCACCGGGGGCCTGTTCATAAGCCTGCCGCTTTTTTCCGTGCGCAGGTGCATCTTTGACGTCAAAGTGCTCCGGTTGAGAAAGAGCATGTACGTCAGGTGGAAAAAGAGCCGGCTGGAGACTAAGAACCACAGGTGGGAGCTGGGCTATGGGGGTTTTGACGAAAAGAGGCTGGGCCGCGAATGTGTCTCCCGTGGCTTTGTGCCGGGGGAGACCCTTGAGTATCTATCGTGGAGATACTTTCATTTTTCAAAGGATCATTAGAGAATGAAGACAGGAACCGCTTTATCCATTGGTATCGTCATTTTTGCACTTCTCCTGGCAGGGCATGGCACGACGGCTTGGGCCCAGAAGAGCAGCCCCTTCTGCTACGCAGGGCAGTATTATCCGGAGGAGTTTCTGCTCCAGGGGCAGCCTGAGCTTTGGAAACGCTACGGGCTGGCGGTGGAGCACCTCCTCTTCAGTTCCGGTACGGAGGGCAACCAGGCCCTCATTGCCGGGCGCTGCAAGATCAACTGTGGAAGCGACAGCAAGAGCGTAGAACTCTTCAATGCCCTCGGCGACCGGGCCGTCATCGTCGGCGTCGTTCAGCGGGGCGACCGATACGCCACGGTGGTGAGGGCCAACTCGAAATACGGCTCGTGGAGCGACCTCAAGGGCAAGACGGTGGCGACGCGTCTCGGCACCGGGGCCGAACAGGTGCTGAGGAAGTATTTCGAGAGGACAAAAGGCCTCTCCTGGGACGACTTTCGGTGGGTGAACCTGAAGATCGAGGACATGGGTGCGGCGCTCAAAGGCGGCTCCATCGAGGCCTTCACGGCATGGGAGCCGACCTGCGCCATCGCGGAGGCTCAAGGGTCGGGCCGGGTGCTCCGGACATACGGCGACGTTTCGCGTGTTCCCGTCCTCCTCCACACAACAGCGGACTTTGTTCGTACGAACCGGGCGGAGATCGTGCGGTTTCTGGCCGCCCACCTCGATAAGGCCGATTTCATCCGGACCGACCCGAAAAGGGCGGCCAAGGTGGCGGCGCAGGCCGCAAATCAGAAAGGCTACAACGTGTCCCCCGAGGTCTTCGAGCGGGTGTTTAAGCGCATCGACTTCTCTCTGGACCTTGATGAAGGGATTGTAAAGGACGTGCAGGAGGCGGCAAGGTTCCTCCACGCCGAGAAGAAGATCGACCGTATCCCCGCCATCAAGTGGGACGCCTCCCTGCTTGCCGAGGCCAAGGCCCTTCGCGAACGGGAGCGCCGAACTGCGAAATAGAGGCGGTTTATATGGTCTATATGGTTTGTTAGGTTTATTTTGTTCACAACGAGACAAACCAGACAAACCCAATCACCAGCCCCCAGTATCCAGGACAACAAATTGACAATTGAAGATGTGACCCCGTGAGAAAGATGCTCTTGGCTCTGGCGCCGCCGGCAGGCATCCTGCTCCTCTGGCAGGCCCTGGCATGGGCAGGCATGCTCGAACAAGGCCTTTTCTCGTCCCCCGCGCAGGTCTTCAGCGACATGCTGGGCCTCGAACGCCTCTCGGCCGGAGGCAAACCGGTTCTGCTGGGCCATTTCCTGGCAACGTTGCGGCGCCTTCTGCTGGGTTCGCTCATCGGCATCTCGCTGGGTATAGTGGCGGGTGTCCTCATGGGCCTTTTTGACCGCCTGAACCGGCTGCTTTCCCCTGTCCTTGCCGTGATCCTCCCCATACCGGGCATCGCCATGGCGCCGCTCTTCATCATCTGGATGGGCTTCGGCGACGGAACGATCGTCGCCATCGGGGCTGTTGCGAGCTTTTTTCCCCTTGCCTACAATGCATCGGCCGGGGTGCGCAGCGTCGACAGGAGACTGGTGCGCGCGGCCCTGGTAATGGGCGTGCGGGGGCCTGCCATGGTGCTTCACGTGTACGTGCCCTGGGCTGCCATCCACATTCTCACGGGTGTTAGACAAGGGCTTGCCCGGTGCTGGCGAACGGTTGTGGCCGTCGAGCTTGTCGCCGCCACTGGCCTCGGAATGGGCTACATGATCTGGGACGCGGCGGAGCACCTGCGCGTCAGCGTCGTTTTCGGGGGCATCATTCTGCTGGGTATCACCTTCACCGTTATCGATAAGGGGCTCATGGCGGCGCTTGAGCGCGCGACGGTGCGCAAGTGGGGCATGGTGGGCCGGTGAGGAGAACCGTCGTCGACATCATTCTCCCCTGGCTCGTCATCTGCGCGGCCTGGGAGGCCCTTTGCAGGACGGGCATCGTGAACCCTGCCATACTGCCACCCCCTACGGCCATCGCCGGCCAGTTTGCCGTGCTTCTCTTCGAGAAAGGGACGCTGATGCGCCATATGCTTAACAGCCTGGGCCGCCTTTCCGTGGGGTACCTGCTGGCGGCCGCTGCGGGCATAGCGGCGGGTACCCTCCTGGGGTTGAGCAGAACGGCCCGGGAGGCCTTCTCGCCCACCCTGAGCTTCCTCATGGCAGTGCCCACCATCGCCTGGGTGCCCCTACTGCTCGTGACTGCAGGCCTCGGGAGCGGCACCGTCATCATGGCCGTTTTTCTCGGGGGCGTTTTTGAGATCACCATGAGCACCATGGCAGGCATGGCCGCACTAAGCCCCCGCCAGGTCAACGCGGCCCGCATCATGGGCGTCGGCGGCCCGCGGCTCTACCTGGAGGTCATTTTGCCGGGCACCCTGGTCTATGTTCTGCCCGCCCTTCGCCTTTCCGTGGGTTACTGCTGGCGGGCGCTGGTGGGGAGCGAGATGCTGGCCGCGGCCGTAGGCTGGGGCCTGGGCAAGATGATCTACGATGCGCGATTCTGGAATGACGCCGGAATAATGCTTGTCGGGCTTGCCTCCATCGGTATCATCGGCGCCCTTCTGGACCGGGCCGTCCTCCAGAGGGTGGAAGCGGGCACGCTGCGCCGGTGGGGCATCGTGGCGGGCTCATGAGTCAGGACCCCTTAAGGATAGAGCTCCGAAAGGTCTCGAAGGTCTACCGCCACGAAGGCGCACACATACAGGCCCTGGAAGATATCACCTTCGCCGTTCCCGACGGGAAGTTTGTCACGCTCGTCGGCCCTTCGGGGTGCGGCAAATCCACCCTTCTCAACCTCATAGCGGGATTCGAGAGGCCGACGTCCGGCGAGATCCTGCTGAATGGCAAGGCGATAGAGGGCCCGGCGCCGGACCGCGGGTTCGTTTTTCAGGACTACGCGCTCTTCCCCTGGAAGACCGTCCTCGGTAACATCATGTTCGGCCTCAGGAGCAACGGCCGGACGAAAAGGGAGGCCAGGGAGATCGCCATGCAATATGTGGAGCTGGTGAACCTACAGGGCTTTGAGAACGCCTACCCCCACACGTTGTCGGGCGGCATGAAACAGCGGGTTGCCATTGCGCGGGCGCTGGCCTACGAGCCCGACGTGCTCCTGATGGACGAGCCCTTCGGCGCCCTGGACGCGCAGACAAAAAAGTATATGCAGGGTGAGCTGGTGCGCATATGGGAGCGGCTCAGAAAGACCGTCATCTTCGTGACGCACAGCGTCATCGAGGCCACCTTTCTTTCCGACATAATCGTCGTCATGACGGCCAGGCCCGGCACCGTGAAGCACATATTCGAGTCCTCCATCACGCGGCCGAGGGACTACGTGAGCGACGCATACATAAGCCTCCGCAAGCGGGTGCTTACGTCGCTGGAGGAAGAGGTGGACAAAGAGATTCGCATGGATCGGCCGTAGATGGCCAGGGTGCTCGTGCCTGAATATCTGGGCCCCCAGGTCAGGGCGGGTATGCGGGCCCTCGTCAGGAGAGGGGACACCTGCGATCTCGCCTGGGGTTTCTGCGGCGTCAGGAGCGTCTACGTCAATGATTTCATCCGCATCACGCCGTCGGACGTCGATGACGAGGCCTACATAGCCGATGTTATCGGCCTGTGTAGGGAGAAGGGCTACGATTTCATCCTTCCCTTCGGGAACACGTCTTGCTATGCCGTGTCGAAACACTGCGACAGGCTTAAAAGGGCCGGCGTCAGGTTCATGGCACCGGATTTTGAGACCTTCCGGTTCGCCCACGACAAGGCGAAGACCCTTGATTTGTGCCGTTCCCTGGGGATTGAAACGCCGCAATCCTTCGTCGGTCTTGACGAGAAAGGCCTTGAGGAAATTGCGGGGGAGCTCCGGTATCCCGTCGTCATTAAGGCGCGAAGCGGCGTGGGTGTCTCAACGGGGCTGCGCTATGCCAATGACAAGGTGGAGCTGCTGCGCTTCTATCGGGAGGTCACCTCCTTCGAGGCCCGGACGGGCGCCTTCGACTTTACGCTGCCCCTCATTCAGGAATTCGTCCCCGGTTTTATCCATGACGCCTGCACCGTCACCGACCGTGGCCGCGTCCTCGCCGTTCTCACACAGCGCCGCCATATCATGTATCCCATCTACGGGGGTGTGGGCGCCGTCAATGTGACAACCCACAACAGGACGGTGCGGGGGCACGCGACGCGCATCCTGGAGGCGCTGAAGTGGCACGGCCCGGCACAGATTGAGTTCAAGTTCGACGAGCGGGACGGGAAGTACAAGCTCATCGAGATCAACCCCAAGCTGTGGGGCACCCTCGATCTCTCCATCAAGGCGGGCGTTGACTTCCCCGGCATGATACGGGACGCCCTTCTGGGCCGGGCACCCGCGCGCGAACCCACGTATGAAGCCGGTCTCCGATACAAATTCTGGTTTCCGCAGGCCGCTATTGCCTACCGGCAGTTGGTGAGGGAGTTCGGCGTGTGGGGAGCCATCGACCGGGCCCCGTACAGGAGGACCTTTACGGACATCGATGGAAAGGACCTGAAGTTCGACATGACGCGTGCCTACGGTGTGGCGCGCATGCTCATGCGGGGCGGCGATGCGTCGCCCCACGCAAACCTCCCCAAGGCGCTCATCAACGGCCTCTCCGCCGTTCCGTCCGATGGAAATTGACCTGGACAAGCTCCTGGCGGGCGGGTACGAGGCGGAGCAGCTCAACGAGGGCCGCTTCCTGGAGGGCATCGTTCCCGATTTCGGCTACAACGTCCTCAACCCTCTGGGGCTGCTCTACAGGCCGGTGGTCGACGAGGCCTATCTCGACAAGGGCGGGGTGCGGCCCCGCTGGCCCGACGGTAGGCCCTTTGCCGTTTGCCTCACCCACGACGTGGACTTCATGGCCCCGCAATCGGCCAGGGAGGCCAGGCGGGCCGCCAAGATGCTGTCCGGCAAGGCGGCGGCGCGGCACGCCCTTTCAAAAGGGGCCGCTTACCTCATGGGAAAGGGTGGAAACCGGGACGGCCTCTTTGTCGACAGCCTCAATCCTTGGCTGGACGTCGAGCGCGAGGTGGGGGTCCGCTCCACATTCTTTGTCGGGTCCGGTTTCAGCGGCGTAACGAAGCGCCACGTCTCGGACCTCACCTACGAGCTGTCGGATACCGTCGTTTTCGCGGGAGGGGAGCGGGAGGTGGGCGAGGTCTTTCGGCTCATTCACTCGCAGGGATGGGAAATAGGCCTTCATCCGGCGTGGCATTCCTTTGACGACGGCGCCGCCATGGCGCGGGAAAGGGAACGCCTGGAAGACTCCATCGGCAGCGACGTGGTAAGCGTTCGGCAGCATTACCTCCACTACGACGTCCGCTGCACGCCTTCTGCGCAGGCCCGGGCGGGGCTCCGGTACGATTCGACAGGAGGCTTTAACGACAACGTCGGTTTTCGGTTCGGAACCTGTTACCCGTGGCGCTTCCGGGGCGAGAGGGCGGCCGCAGGGACGTCCGTCCTGGAGGTACCCCTTATCGTCCAGGACAGCGCCATGCTCAACCCTTCGAAGGGCCTGAGGCTGGACACGGAGACCGCCTTTCGGTATGTCCTGCGCCTTGCCTCGGCCGTCGAGGGAGTGGGCGGCGTGCTGACCCTTTCCTGGCACGCAGGCTACGGCGTACGGAAAGACTCGTTCCAGCTCTACGGAAGGGTTCTGGAAGCCCTCGCGAAAAACGGCCCCTGGTTCGCTCCGGCAAAGGAGATAGGCCGCTGGTGGGAAAGGGAGAATGAGTCCGGCCCTGCGGGCCGATAAAAGATGCGTAACGTCCTGTTCATCGCCTACTACTACGCGCCAATGAACAACGGCGGCGTGCACCGGCCCGTGAAGTTTGCCGCCTATCTGCCGCGCTATGGCTATCGCGCCATCGTGGCCACCGTCGACGTGGGCCTGACGGCTCCGGGGGAGAAAGACATCCTCCGTTTCGCCGACCCCATGGATGCCATGGAGGGATCGAAGGATGCGAAGAGCCTCTTTTGGCAGGGCGTCAGGGCAGTTGCATGGCGGGCGGGCATGTGGCCCGGCTGGCGGCGTCTTTGGCAGAGGGCCGTTCTCGACGGACTCTCGGGCCTCCTGAAGGCCGCCGACGTACAGCTCATTTTCGCCACTTACCCCATCGTCGACAACCTTGCCATAGGGCTTGAAGTTGCCGGAAGACACTCTATTCCTCTCGTTGCCGATTTCCGGGACGGCCTTGCCTTTGAGCCGGTGAAGAGCCAACCGCCGCTTGTATCGAAAAAGTACCTTCGTGTCGAGAGCGAGGTTGTGAATCGTGCCGCCGCTGTTACGGCCGTGTCCGATCCCATCACGAACTACTTCTGCCTCCAAAGGCCGGGCTGTAACGCCGTGACCATCACCAACGGCTTCGACCGGTCCGACTATGAGCATATCAAGCCCCGGGACCTGGGAGGGAAGATGAACATCGTATTTACGGGCAGGCTGTACAAGAGCCGGGCCGTGGCCACCATCGAGCCTCTGCTCAAGGCCGCGGCAAGCCTGCAGAAGGACGAGCAGGCCCGGCTGGCGATCCAGATGGTGGGCGACTTTACGGAGGAGGAGAAGGCCCTCTTCGGCTCGGATCGCTACCGCGACCTGGTTCGGTGTGACGGCCCTGTCCCGAGGGAGGAGGCCCTGACATACCAGGTATCGGCCGATGTTCTGCTCCTCTTTGCGGGGGAGGGGATAGCCAGCGCGGCGCCCGGGAAACTCTATGAGTACTTCGGCGCACGGAAACCCATACTGGCCCTCACGGCAGGAAGCGAGGCGGAGCGGTTCATCGGCGAGACGCGGACAGGGATATGCGTCAACCCCTACCGGGTGGAGGAGATAGCTGCCGTGCTCAGGAAGATCATCGCGCAAAAGGGCCGGTACGACTTCTTTCAGCCCGACTATGATGCCATCGACCGCCAATATTCGAGCGAAGGCCTGACGGGCAAACTGGCGGCCGTCTTCGACAGCGTCCTCTCCGGGGCCTAACCGGGGTCACATCTTCAATTGTCAATATTACGGATTGACAAGGCCTGCCTCTCTCCGGGGTCACATCTTCAATTGTCAATTTGTTGTCTTGGATACTGGTCGCTGGATACTTGATGCCGGATAAGGCACGACAGAAAGCTTGTCTCTCGGAGAGCCCTGACAACCGTATCTCGGGGCGCGCAACAAACAGGCCCTGCTAATCACGACCGACAAGGATTTCGGTGAGTTGGTTTTTCGCCTGAGGGGACATTCGTCGCTTTTTGTCCTTCCTCCAATCTCCGAACTCGTAACTTCCAACCCCGAACTCATATGATCTGGCTCATCGGAAATAAAGGCATGCTCGGCCGAGAGGTGGAGGAGTGCCTCAAGGAGCGCGGCTTGGCCTTCGCCGCCACGGATGCCGAGGTGGATATCGCAGATAAAGCGATCCTCGAGCAATTCGCCCGCCACAAGCCGCTCTCATGGATCGTCAACTGTGCCGCCTATACGGCGGTGGACCGGGCGGAAGATGAACGGGGCCGAGCCTTTGAGCTGAACGCGGACGGGGCCAGGAATGTAGCCGAGATTGCCCGCCATATGGGGGCGCGGCTGATCCACATTTCCACGGATTACGTCTTCGGAGGCGGCGGCGACGATAGGGCAGAGCTCTGCGAGACCGACCCCCTTCACCCTCTCTGCGTATACGGTGAAAGCAAGGCCCTGGGCGAGCAATACGTGGAGGCTACGTGGGACAGGCATTTTATTCTGCGTACCGCCTGGCTCTACGGCAGGTACGGAGGCAACTTTGTCGTCACCATGCTCAGGCTCTTCAACGAGAGAGACGAGGTGCGGGTGGTTTGCGATCAGTGGGGAAGCCCCACCTACGCCGTGGACCTTGCCCGGACAATCGCCCAGATCATCGAGGCCGATGCGAGCAGCTTCGGCACCTATCACGTGACGAACGAGGGCAGAACCAACTGGCACGCATTTGCCGCCGAAATCTACCGCCTGGCCCGGGAAAGGGGCCTCGTGACGAGGGACGTGCGCATTGTCCCCATATCCACCGAGGAGTATCCGACGAAGGCAACGCGACCGAGGAACTCCTACATGTCGAAGGCGAAGCTTGCCCGCGAGCTTGGCATCACCATGCGGCCCTGGCGCGATGCCCTCTCCGCCTTCCTCCGCCTTCCTCGGGGTCACATCTTCAATTGTCAATATTCGGGATTGGCAAGGCCTGACGCACCATAAGCCGGCACCCTTTTGACCCCCACCTCAATCCTCTCCCCTCGATGGGGGAGGAGTAAGCGGGGGTAGAGTCGGAGATGTGGTAGGAGATGGGCAAGCGATAGAGGTCAGAAACAGAGGCCGGAGGCGGAGGCAAGCGATAGGGTAGGAGATGCGGCAGGAGACCGTCTCCACATCTTGCTGCGGAAAGGTTCGTTACCGAAGCAACACCATGCAAGGGAACGCTGAGGACTATAGATGAAAAAAGTATCCATCATATTCGGCACGCGACCGGAGGCTATCAAGCTGGCGCCGGTTATCCTTGGGCTTAAAAAGAGCCCTGACATCATCTCTCACGTCTGTGTGACGGCCCAGCACCGCGAGATGCTCGACCAGGTCCTGGAGATATTCGGCATCGTGCCGGATGTAGACTTGAACCTTATGCAGAAAAACCAGACGCTTGGCGACCTGACGGCCCGAGCGATCAGAGCCCTCGACCGCTACATGGCCGAGCACCGTCCCGACCTTGTCCTCGTACAGGGCGATACGACGACGGTTTTCTGCGCCGCCCTTGCCGCCTTCTACCACAAGATACCGGTCGGGCACGTGGAGGCGGGGCTGCGCACCGGCGACATCTATTCGCCATGGCCGGAGGAGATAAACCGGCAGTTAGCGACGCGCATCACGACACTCCATTTCGCGCCCACCGAAACGAACAGGCAGAACCTTCTGGCTGAGGGCGTGAAGCCCGACGGAATTTTCGTCACGGGCAATACGGTCATCGACGCCCTCCTGATGGCGGTGGAGCGGGTGAGGACAGCCCCACCCGCCATAGACGGATTGCCCGACAAGTCCTTTGTCTCCTGGGACGGCAAGCCCGTCGTCCTCATCACGGGCCACCGCCGGGAAAACTTCGGGGAAGGCTTCGAGAACATCTGCAACGCCATCGCAGAGCTTGGCCGGCGTTTCCCCGAGACCCAGTTCGTCTATCCCGTGCACCTTAACCCCAATGTGCGGGAGCCCGTGAAACGCATTCTGGGCCTCGCCGAGCGGCCATCGCAGAACATCCATCTTATCGAGCCCCTTCCCTATCTGCCCTTCGTGGCCCTCATGAACCGAGCGCACCTCATCCTCACCGACTCGGGCGGCGTTCAGGAGGAGGCGCCGGGCCTCGGCAAGCCCGTGCTCGTCATGCGCAACACGACAGAGAGGCCCGAGGGGGTGGCGGCAGGAACGGTCAGGCTTGTTGGCACCGATTACGGAACGATCGTCGAAGAGGTGACCCGCCTCATGGCCGACGGCAATGAATACGCAACGATGTCCCATGCCCACAATCCTTACGGAGACGGCAAGGCGGCAGAGCGCATCCGCCACATCATCCTCTCCTATGTCGGCGCACCCGTGTCTGCGCCCGTCGCCATGTTCGGGCAGTGATCGAAGGCGTGCGGGGCCCTGCGAGATCACTATCGGACCTTTATCGGACATTCTATGAATTCGAGGCTTCTTGTGGTATTCTTTACCGAAAGGGCCGAGGGCGTGCTCGATGCCGGCGCTTCGAAGATATTTCGTACGACGGAAGCCGCACATTCAGTTTCTCGAGCACGGACAAAAGCAACGCAATTCTTCCGAAGCAGTCCGAAGCAGTAAGGTTTTTTGAAAGAGCGGTCTTAAGCATCGGCCCTTTCTGCTCGACCTTAAGCTGGGCGGAGGCATCATGTCGCAAGCAGACCAACACGGAATCAACAAGGATGCAAAGATATACATAGCCGGCCATGCCGGAATGGTGGGATCGGCGATCCTGCGCAAGTTTGCTGCGGAAGGCCACAAGAATATCGTTACGCGAGAGTTGGACGAGCTCGATCTGATCCGCCAGGACGCTACGGAACGCTTCTTCGCCGAGGTGCGACCGGAATACGTTATCATCGCCGCAGCCCGCGTGGGCGGCATCATGGCCAACAACACCTATCGGGCCGAATTCATTTACCAGAACCTCATGATCGAGGCCAACCTCATCGAGGCGGCCCACCAGCACGGCGTGAAGAAGCTCATCTTCCTCGGCAGCTCCTGCATCTACCCGAAGCTCGCACCCCAGCCGTTGCGGGAAGAGTGCCTGCTCTCCGGCTACCTTGAATACACGAACGAGCCCTATGCCATCGCGAAGATAGCAGGCATCAAGCTGTGCGAAAGCTACTACCGCCAATACAGGGACAACTTCATTTCTGTCATGCCCACGAACCTCTATGGCCCTAACGACAATTACAATCTGGAGACGTCTCACGTCCTGCCGGCGCTGATCCGCAAGTTTCACCTTGCCCGCCTTCTTGCCGAGGGAGAATGGGATGCCATCAGAGCCGACTTTCTCAGATACGGCAATGGCCGGCTCCGGTCCGGGGGGAGGGAGATTGTGATTTCCCGCCAGTCGCCCGAGGCGGACGTTCTGGCCGTCCTGGGCGCCTTCGGCATTCAGGGCACGGACCCTGCCGGGGTCACATCTTCAATTGTCAATATTAGTACTCAGGGGACGGACCCTTCGCGGCCCGCCACCGGCCTCGGGGCGACAACGGGCCTTGCAGGAGCCGCCGGGTCACCGAACGCCGCCGCGCCCTCGACCAATGCCGGGTCACCGATTGCCGCCCATCCATCGGGCCCTTCGGACCCCTCTTCGGTCACCGTCACCGTCTGGGGCACGGGGAGCCCCCTTCGGGAGTTCCTCTACGTCGATGACGTGGCCGATGCCATATACTACATCGCGGAGCGCATAAACGCGCCGGACCTCTACGAAAACGGTATTTCGCAGATCAATATCGGGATGGGAAAAGACTTGACCATTCGGGACCTTGCGCTCATGGTCGCCCAAGTGGTCGGCTTCAAGGGCGCCATTGCCTTCGACGTATCGAAGCCCGACGGCACCCCGAGAAAGCTCATGGATGTGTCCCGCCTTCACGGCCTCGGCTGGCACCACAAGGTAGAGCTTGGCCGCGGCATCGGCAAGGCCTATGAGTGGTATGTGAAGGCCGTGCAGTAACGGCCTCTCCCATTTCCCATTTCCCATTTCCCGTTCCGGTTTCTGTTAACCTAAAACCGAGAACCCAAAACCCAAAACTCAAAACCCAGAACATCCTGGGCTCTTCTCGCCTCCGGGATAATGCAGGCAGCCAAAATTGACAATTGAACCCCCATTCGGGCCCCCTTACGGGGACAGGGACAGGAATGTGACCCCGGGGACGCCGGGGACGGGCCCGGGGACGGGAATATCGGTGGCTCTATGTACGTACAATGGTGAGCTCTATCTCGCCGAACAACTTCAGAGCATTGCGGCTCAGACCAGGCTGCCTGACGAGGTCGTCATCTCCGATGACTGCTCGACGGACCGTACCCTGAAGATTTGCAGGGACTTCGCGGCGGAAGCAGGTTTCCCGGTGTCCATCTCCGTGAACGATGTCCGGTTGGGCTCGACGAAGAACTTCGAGAAAGCAATAGGCCTCTGCAGCGGCGACGTTATCGCTCTCTGCGACCAGGATGACGTGTGGCACCCGGAAAAGATTGCGGCGCTGTCGGCGGCCTTCCTGGAGCACCCGGACCTCGATGCGCTGTTTTCCGATGCGGAGCTGGTCCGTGAAGGGCTTGAGCCCATGGGTCTCCTGCTCTGGGACAAGAGCACCACATTCTTTCCCGTCGGCAGCAGAAAGCTTGTCCGGGAGGGCCATGCCCTGGAGGTTCTCCTGCGCCACAACGTGGCAACAGGCATGACAATGGCCTTCCGGGCCCGGTTCAGAGAGGTGCTCCTTCCCATCCCGGCAGAGTGGATGCACGACCACTGGATCGGTCTGGTCATCGCGGTTTTCGGCAGGGTAGGCATGGTTGAAAGGCCTTTGGCAAAGTATCGCCAGCACGCCGCCAATCAGGCCGGGGGCAGAAGGCTCACCTTTTGGGGAAAGGTAAGAGGGGCGCTGCAAGCCCCCCCTTCGGCCTACGATCGGCAGTTTGAACAATTCATGATGCTTCGCCGTCGCGTAGCGGAAGCCTCGGCCCGGCCGGCAGCCCCCGATGCCCTATCGAAAATCGATAGCAAGCTCAGCCACCTTCGGGTGCGCGGCCATTTGCCGGGAAGCCTGTTCCGAAGGGTGGTGCCCATCGCAAGGGAGTTGAGCACAGGCCACTACCAACGATATTCAAAGGGCGTCTACAGCTCCATTGTAGACCTTCTGTTCAAGGCCACGTGACTGCTGAGGGTAGGCAAAATTTTGAACCGCTTCCCATTTCCGGCATTCCATCTCCCATGTCCCGTTCCGGCTTGTGTTACCCCAAAACTGAGAACCCAAAAACCCAGAACCCAGAACCCGAAACTCAAAACCCAGACCATCCTGGGCTCTTCTCGCTTCCAGGATAATACAGGTAGCCGAAAATTGACAATTGAAGATGTGACCCCGGGGACCATTCTCGCAGCGTTTGTCCAGAGATGGCGAAGGGTGGAGGAGCGCCTTAATACTGAACGGCAGCGCGGCACCGACGTCATAAGCACCCAGGGGGCCATAGAGGGCCTTGATGATGCCTTCGAATCTGCGCTTCTGCACCATAGGCCGGCCGCAAGTTCCGGCCTCGTTGAGCAGCAAAAGATCCTCCGGAGACTGAAAAGGTGAAGTCGCTTATCGGGCTGGCAGAAGAGATTCAGGGGTTTTTCGAGAAGAATTCCTGGCGATTCTGCTTCATAGGCGGCGTTGCGCTCCAGCGGTGGGGACAGCCGCGGCTGACATTGGATGTGGATATTTCCTTACTGACAGGGTTCGGGAAAGAGGTTGCTTTTATCGAACCACTTCTTGCGACCTATCGGTCGCGCATAGCCGATGCAAAGGAATTTGCCTTGCAAAACAGGGTGCTGTTGCTCATGTCAGAACGAGGTATCGGCATTGACATCGTTCTCGCGGGCCTTCCGTTTGAGGAAGAGGTAATCAACAGGGCGTCTTCCTTTGAGTTCTTGCCCGATATCCATCTGAGAACATGTTCTGCCGAGGACCTGGTCGTGATGAAGGCGTTTGCCGGCAGGACTCAGGATTGGGCCGACATCGAGGGAATCCTGCTCCGACAGCGCGGGGCGATCGCCGGGCGATATGTGTTGGAAAACTTGCGGCCTTTGGCTGAGGTTAAAGGAGAACCCCAAATTATCGACCGCCTCAGAGCGTTGCTGGAAAAATCTTAGAGTATGTCAGGCCCGCGTTCCGGCAGCCCCAAGAACGGTCGTCAGGTTGATATGGTCCATCAGACGCCAGTATCCGGCATCACGGTTTAATGTTCCGGCTATCCCATTTCCCATGTTCCGCTCCGGCTTGTGTTACCCCAAAACCCAAAACCCAAAACCCAGAACCCAGAACCCAGAACATTCTGGGCTCTTGTCGCTTCCAGGATAATGCAGGTAGTCGAAAATTGACAATTGAAGATGGACCCCGAGGCTTGTCACGAGGATACGTGGTAT
>CAZYVU010000010.1:0-10482 GCA_964651435.1 uncultured Pseudomonadota bacterium | reverse complement strand
CGAAAATTGACAATTGAAGATGGACCCCGAGGCTTGTCACGAGGATACGTGGTATAATTGAGATACGAAGCGGCCGGTAAGAGGCCGCGAGGGAGGACAGAGATGAAGCAAGGTCTGGTGGTTTCTGACCCAGCAATTATGATGGGTAAGCCTGTTATCGCGGGCACGCGAATAACAGTGGAGCTGATCTTAGAGAAGCTCGCGGCCGGTGAGCCGCCGGAGCAAATTCTTGCGGAACATCCCCGTCTTACCTCTGAATCAATCCAAGCTGCTCTTGGCTTTGCCGCGGACGTGTTGAAGTCCGATGTGGTATATCCGGCCGGAGAGGCTGTTGCGTGAGGTTTGTGGCCGACGAGGGGGTCGACAGCCAAATTGTCGATAAGCTGCGTAGCGAAGGCCATGCGGTATCCTATGTGGCCGAATTAGACCCTGGAATCTCAGATGAAGCTGTCCTCGAATGGGCTATCAGCGAAGGGGCCCTGCTGCTCACTGCTGACAAGGATTTCGGTGAACTGGTTTTTCGACTACGGCGCCTTTCGACCGGGGTCGTGCTGTTAAGGCTACAAGGATTGGTCCCGGAGAAGAAGGCCAATGCCGTCGCGCGTCTCGTCGGGGAGCACTCGCACGAATTGGTGCAAGCGTTCTCAGTGGTTACCCAGACTGGAGTCCGCATTCGTCCCCTTCGTCAGGTTGACCCGGTCTAACTCTCAATCTTTCATAGTTTCTTGGGTTTAAACCAGACGAACCAAAGCACCGCAGTACCTGCCAGCATCCAGCATCGAGCTTCCAGGATAATGCAGGTAGCCGAAAATTGACAATTGAAGATGTGACCTCGGCGATGTGCTGAAAGCGCTCAATATGAATTGGATATGAGGGAGGGTTTGATGGATCAAGAAGCTTCATGGGGTATGCCACAACGAACGATTAAAGCCTTTATCAGAAAGGGCGAAAAGTACTATGTCGCGGAGTGCCTTGAGATAGCTGTGGTAACTCAGGGATTGACAATTGACGAAACGCTGACAAATCTGAGGGAGGCCATTGCGCTCCATCTTGAAGGCGAGGACTTATCGACGTATGGCTTGAGCGAGAATCCGACGGTGATAGTTACCATGGAGCTGGAGCCCTTAGCGCATGTCGCTTAAACTGAAGGCGCTCTCCGGCAATGATGTTGTTTCGATCATGCAGCAGCATGGGTTCACCGTGTTGTCTCAACGAGGTAGCCATGTGAAGCTGCGACGGGTGACAGAGGAGGGTAAGAATCAGACTCTAACCATACCTCTGCATCGGGACCTCGACAAAGGAACCGTCATGGCAATTATCCGGCAGGCATCACGCTATATTTCAAGCGACACGTTGCAGCGCCATTTCTTCACGGATTAAGCCTGTATTCTTCTCACCCCAAGATACGGTTTCCCCTTTGTCTGGTTTATCAGGTTTGTTAGGTTCACAACCAAACAAACCTGATAAACCAGACAAACAAAAGAAACTATAGGGTTTGGCAAACTCTGCGAGAGACAAGCTTTTTGTCGTGCCCTATCCAGCTTCCAGGATAATGCAGGTAGCCGAAAATTGACAATTGAAGATGTGACCCCGAGGACCCCGGGGACCCAAAGGACCGCTGTATATGGTATAATGCAGGATTAGAGGAGATAGCGATGGAGATAGGCCAGAGAATTGTCATAGACGATCAAATCCGCTCTGGGAAACCGGTAATCAAAGGCACGCGCGTATCTGTAGACCTAATTATCGGAAAGCTTGCGGGTGGCATGACTTATGAGGAAGTCATGACAGAATACGATCTTCGCAGGGATGACATATTGGCTGCGCTGGATTATGCCGCACGGTATCTATCGGAAGAACAGATTAGGGCAGTGATTTAGGCGCGTGAGATTCGTCCTCGACGAAGATATGCCTCGTTCGATTGGTTACGCCCTACAACGTGAGGCGCACGAGGTATTTGATGTAAGGGACTCTGGTTTGAGGGGCCAAACTGACTCTGCGGTATTTGAGTTTGCCCAGAGCATGGACGGCATCGTTGTCACCGCCGACAGAGGCTTTGCAAATGTTTTGCGAGCCCATCCAAGTGACCATGGTGGCATTTTGATTATCAACTTTCCCAATGAGACTTCGACGGGAGAACTAACAGCTGCCTTGCTGAAGGCGCTTGAGTCCCTTACGGACACTGATTTGAAAGGCAGCCTGGTGATAGTCGAGCCTGGAAAGATCAGAATTAGAAGAAAACACCATTCCGCGCCCTAAATTGCCTGACGCCCTAATGGTTTATCAGGTTTATATGGTTCGCAACCAAAGAAACATAACAAACCAGACAAACCTAAAGAGCTGACGTTCCTCTCGGCCCTTGCGGGAGACAAGCTTTTTGTCGTGCCTTATTCAGCATTTAGGATAATACAGGTAGCCGAAAATTGACAATTGAAGATGTGACCCCGAGGCTTGTCAAGCTCCTTGATGCGTGGTGCCCCCGCTTCCTGAGGCGATACCTCGATCGGCTGCAAGCCTCCCCGGTGGGGCTCCGCCTGGCCTCCGGCGCATTCTGGACCCTTCTCGGCACGGTAATCTCCCGGGGCCTGGCACTCCTCGGCTCGATAGTGGTAGCGCGCATTCTGGGGGTGACGGGATTTGGCGAACTGGGAGTTATACAGAGCACTGTAGGCATGTTTGGTGTGTTCGCCGGGTTCGGCATGGGCGTTACGGCTACAAAGTACGTCGCCGAGCACAGAAACGGGGATCAAGAAAAAGCGGGACGCACGATGGGCCTCTGCTTTGTGCTGGCAATAGGGGGAGGAGGGGTTCTTTCGGCTGCCCTGTTTTTCATGGCGCCATGGCTTGCAAGCCATGCCCTTTCGGCACCTGGTTTGACCGCGGCACTTCAAATAGCCTCCGTTATACTGTTTTTGAGTACGCTATCGGGGGTTCAAACCGGCATTCTGGCCGGTTTTGAGGCGTTCAAGGCTGTCGCTCATGTGAATCTGTGGAGCGGTGTGCTCCTCGTCCCGTTGATTGTCCTTGGGAGCTATTCAGGCGGGGTTCATGGCGCGGTCTGGGGTTTGGCTGCCGGGACGGCGATTACATGCGCATTGAATCAGTACTTCCTGCGCCCGGAAATCAAAAAGTCAGGTATAGCTGTACGGTTCGAGGGGTGTCTCAGGGAGAACTCCGTTATCTGGTCCTTTTCCCTTCCGGCCATGCTGAGCCAGATAACAATTCTGCCTGCAATGTGGCTCTGTAATGCGATCCTCGTTAATGAACCCAACGGCTATGCGGAAATGGGCATATACAACGCCGCAAATCAGTGGCGCATGGTGCTCCTGCTCGTTGCAGGCACGCTGAATAGCGCCGTCTTGCCTGTCTTGGCAGGTTTGACAGGGAGCTCTGACCGTGACCAATACATGAAAGTCCTGCTGAACGGGCTTCTCGTGAATGCAGTTGCAGCGGGGCTCCTGGGAATTCCGTTGATCGTCTTATCTCCTCTCATAATGAAGAGCTATGGCCCCCACTTTCAGTCAGGGTATTACGTGTTAAGCCTCCTCGTGGTTGCAGGAATGATCGCCGCTGTTTTAGATGTCATCGGGCACTCCATGGCCGGGCAAGGCCGCATGTGGTGGGGCTTTTCTCTGAACCTGCTCTGGGCATGCGTACTGGTAGGTTCGGCCAAGATGCTGTCACCATGGGGTGCCCTCGGGATTGCCGCAGCGATGGCAATTGCCTATGCGGTCCACTTCATCTCCGTCAGCCTGTTCACGTGGGCCACTCTTTCAAAGCGGGGCGCCTATTCGTGCTAACGCTGGATGTAAACGGCCATGCCAAAGAAGATATTAGGTGCAATACGCTGTGGGTAGCCCAATAGCATCGGATCACCGCCAGAGGAGTCTGATTAGCAATGCTTTCTGGAACATCGGACCGATTATTGTGGCTGGGCTCGTGGCCTTCGTCACGGTGCCTGTCATCGTGCGACACGTCGGGGCTGATGATTACGGTCTCTACGTCCTTATTCTGACGATCGGCGGCTTTATCACGCTGGCCGACATGGGCCTCACGGAAGCAACGGTCAAATACGTTGCCGAGTACTACTCCCAAGGCGATACGGAGGGCGTGAACCGTGTTTACGGAACGACGCTGCTTCTTTACATAATAGTGGGGCTCATTGGTGGAGTCGCCCTGGTATTACTGGCCCCATTCATCGTGGGCTGGTTCAAGATCGCTCCGCAAAAATATGACTTGTCCGTGCACCTGATGAGGTATGGAGGCGCAGCCTTTTTCCTGATGATATGGGTCAGCGTGTTTGAGGCAGTTCCTCAGGCGTTACAGCGCTATGACGTTTTATCGAGAATACAGATGGGCGCGAGCGTTCTGTTATCAGGCGGTTCCGTTATCGTCGTTGTCCTTGGATGGGGTATCTCCGGGCTGGTCATCTGGTTCATGGTCATGACCTTGCTCCGCGCAATCGCGGGATTCGTTGTGGCACAAGCGTTGGTGCCTCAGGTTAGGCTGAAGCCGGCATTTTCTCGCCTCGGTATGAAAGAGGTTTTCAGCTACGGCATCTTTTCGTCTGCCAACGCACTCATAGCGAGGTTGTCTGAGAGCATGGATCGCCTCATTCTGGGTATCTTTTTCGGGTCGGCAGAGGTGGCCTATCTTGCCGTCCCCAAAAACCTTCTAACTCAGGGGGCAAGCATCTACAATGCTGCAGGGCACACCCTCTTTCCCCGCTTCAGCTCAATGACGGAGGGGCCCGAAATGCGGGACCTGTTTTTTCGCAGCATATGGGCGCTGCTCTGCCTCTCTCTCTTTCTGTTTGTCCCGACCATAGTAGTCCTGCCCGACTTCCTGCGGGTCTGGGTCGGTGCCGATTTTGCCGAGAGAGGCGGCATGATGGCGCAGTACATCGCCGGCAGTTACGCACTGCAAGGGGCTTTTGTACCCTATTTTGCCCTGCTGAAAGGGACTGGAAGAGTGAAGTGGCTGACAGCCCTTTTCGTGGCTACCACCGGCATCAATATCTTGGTCACCATCGTGCTGGTTCGGTCCTTCGGTCTGATGGGTGCAGCTTACAGGACCTGGGTGTTTGTTTGGGTCGGATTCGTAGTTATCTATGTAGTGGCAAGAAACGTGTTTAAACATGATCGAACGATCTCATACATGACGAAACTGCTCGTGGGGCCTATAGTTGTTGTCTCCGGTATCATATTCGCCGCCGATCGACTCCTCCTCTGGTTTAGACCCTTACAGTGGCCCGGGATAATTTGTATGTGGGGAGCTACGGCCTTTGTGACGGCGGCCTGCCTGGCCATCCTGGGCTCCGTGATACAAAAGGGCGGGGGAGCAGGGCAGGCGTTTGATCTGCCCTATGTGGCCACCCTGAAGCGAATCTTTCTTCGAGGGGGCGCAAGAAAGGGCAAAGACAAAGGATCGGTAGCGACCGTATGATCGTTATGAACGATGGTAAGGCTACTGAGAGGAGCGTTCGATGGGTCATCGAGAATGGCCTCTGTACGGGTTGCGGTTTCTGTGTAGGAGTCTGTCCTGTATCGGCAATCGAACTGGCGGCGGACGATAGCCGGGCGTCTGTCAGGGATGAGGTTTGCACGGAATGTGCCCTATGTCTCAAGGTCTGCCCGGGCAAAGGGTACGATGTCGATCCTTCGGATGCTGCCGTCTGGCCCCCAGACTTACCGCAAGTAGGCCAACATTTGGGGATATTTGGCGTGCATGCTGTGGATGATGAGACGAGACGGCATGGGGCGGCCGGTGGCACGGTAACGGCGATAGCCCGCTTCTTGCTTAGTACGAATCAGGTTGACAAAGTACTGGTTGTGCAAAACGGGACAGGGTTGGGCAGTTTTTACCCCTTCGCGGGGTTTATCGATACCCTGGATGGCTTGACAGCCGGGCAGCAGTCCAAGTACATGATGGCCCCGTACGCCCAAGTGGTTCGAGACCTACTCAGCGATGCAGGAAAATTTAGGTTTCTTTTTATCGGGCTACCCTGCCAGGTGGCTGCCTTAAGGAACCTTGTCAAAATCAAGCCCCAAATAGCGAACAGCTTGGTTGGCGCGATCGGCCTTTTCTGCGGCTACGTATTTGAGCAGTCCTCCGTTGAGATCCTTCTTGCCGCCCTACGCGTTAATCTGTCCGAAGTCTCGGAGTTTCTTGGCTGGCGGTACGGAGAGCACCCAGGCCGCTTTGCCGTGCGCCTCAAAACGGGGGAGATTAAGACCCTGGAGCTTAAGACATACTATGATCATGTCATGGCTTTCAGCACACGTTTGCGTTGCCACCAGTGTCCCGATGGATTAAGTCGCCTCGCAGACCTTTCCGTAGGGGATTGGCTCACAGCGGGAAACAACCTCATGCCCCGGAACCTGGTCATTTGCAGAAATAGGCTTGGCCTTAACCTGCTTCGTAGCGCCGAAACAGGGGGATTCATCGTGGCCGATGCGGTGACGGAGAGGGAAGAGATATCCCGCACGGTGCTGCCGTTCATGGTGGACGCCAAGACGCTCAAGCCGAGGGGACTCGTGAATCTTCTTGCCAGGCTCCAATGGGTGACCCCTCGTTACAATGGATTTGGAGAATCGATAGGCCCCGACAGGAGGGCGTACGCTGCGCTCTGGTTTTTCTTTTGGGCGAAATGGGTTCGCCGGAGGCCCATCTCAGTCTTGTACCGACGTTCCAGGCGTATAGCTCGTAGAATAGGGCATGAAATCTACAGAAACCACGGGAGACGGCCGTATATTTTGCTGTCCAAAATGCTGTTTCTACTCATGCGGCTTTTGGGCGGGAGGCCAGGAGTTGTGGCGGCTGGGGAAAGCGATAGTGGCCACCGATAGCCCCGACCCAAGGCGCCTCTGGGCATACCTCTCCTCGTGGCTCACGGAAGATGGGGGCGTAAACGGGCCTGTAATACACCGGAACGACCTGAAAAGGCTATTTTTCGTCCATGATACGCCTTGGACACAGGCGCCATGCATTGAGGGACTGATTCATCTTTACAATCGTACGGGAGAGACGCACTGGTTGCAGAAGGCACTCAAACTTGCAGACAGCCAGTGTACCCGCCAGCAAGAAGACGGAAGCTTTCGGTGGGCCGGTCACGAGGATGATAGATTTTCTTCATTGGTGCATAATGCGCTGGCTGATTGTGCACTTCTTGCCGCTGCCGAGACGGCAAGCGCGAGGGGCATGGAGGAGGTGTGTGAACGGTACGTAGCAGCGGTAACCCGAAACATCAGCCAATACTGGATGAACAAGCTCTATGATCCCCAGATCGGCGGGTTTGCGATGAATCCAATCGACTACTATTACGGTGTGAATCGGTTCATCGTAAACATGAACAGCGTCGCATGCGAGGCAATGATACGACTCGATATGCTGACAAGTACCAACATTTATGCAGACCTGGCCGCATCGATCGGTGATGGAATCGTCGCCAGCCAATGCCGCAGCGGACCCGGAAACGGGGCTTTTGCATACTCGAACATTCAGCCCGACTGTTTCATTACCATATATACAGCTCTTGCGATGCGAGGACTGCCCTGGCTCTACAGGCTTACCGGAGATCAAAAATACGTTGAATCTGCAGCCCTAGCCCTGTACCATATTGAGACCTTGAGAGATAAGGCGACAGGGCTTTGGTGCCACAAGATGGAAGGAGGTCGGCTTTTCAAATATCCACTCTTTGTTTCGGGCGCTGGGATGATTTGCAACGGCATCCTCGACGCCGCTCAACTGTCGGGGCAAAACCCCAACGTACCGGCGCTAAGAAGCGCCCTTGCGGCCCACCAGTACAGCAACGGTGCGGTGCGCAACTTCATCGGCTATGATCATCCCGACAACAACAGGGAGCGAGGGATCGGACGTGAGTGCTGGGAGGATGCCGTGCCCACCCCGAACTGGAACGCCTGGGCATTTCTCTTCTCTGCCAGGGTGGGGCCGACGGGCAATGGTGACCCGTCAGGCGAAGGGCGATGGAGGCCCGATCTTGGAAAGCGGCATTTTTATTTTGAAGGGAGGCATGTCCTGCTCGTTGCTGGATGGAGCCCTTTTGCCCACGCTTTTCTCGGCATATATCACAAAAGGCACCTCCACGGCCTTGCCATATCGCTCAATAAAATTAAGATACTTCTCTCCATGATCCTCAGACGATACGTCAAGAAGAGAGCGCCGCGAAATATGGTGGTGCAAACATGAAGATCCAGTTGCAGAATACGTTCTTTCACCCCCAATTGGGAGGGATTGAGAACTACTTGTACAACGCAGGCCTCACACTGGCCAAGCTGGGACATGAGCCGCAGATTGTCTGTTCGCGTCATTCGCCGGCTCTT
Source organism: uncultured Pseudomonadota bacterium (assembly GCA_964651435.1). Lineage (GTDB taxonomy): Bacteria > Desulfobacterota > Syntrophorhabdia > Syntrophorhabdales > CAYQXL01 > CAZYVU01. The sequence goes on along the minus strand of CAZYVU010000010.1, from coordinate 2,140 downwards.
CCGGAACGCGAGATCTACCATGGAATGGAGGTGCTGCGGCATCCCGAATATGCAGCGACGCGAGGGAAGATAGGAATTTGCAGGTCGGTGACCGATAGATTCTTCTATCACCGGTATATCCATAAACTGAGAACGTTTATCGGAGACGCGGCATCCGATTGCTCCATCATCTGGTCAAGGCACCCACACTACTGCTACGCTTCAATCGGCGACAGCGTGGGCACACCGGTCATCTACATACAGGCCACCGCATTCCCCCTGTACAACAGCATCTGGCAAAAACACGCAAACCACAGTGTTTGGTCTCGATGGGTGTACGGTGTCTACAACAACAAGGTCAACGGAAGAGACTACTCTATAGAGCGAGAAGCCATGGAGCGGTGCCACCGCATCGTTGTCCTGAGTCAAGCGAGAAAACGGGAGATAATGGACTATTACAGGTTTTCGGGCGACAAGTTCACGGTGGTCCCCCCTGGCGTCGATTTGGAGACGTTTAAACCGCGAAAGAAGGATGAAGCTCTGCAAACGGAGCTCGGCATCCCACAAGATGCCGCCGTCATTCTCGGCGTTGGCCGCTTGTCGGCCGAGAAGAACTTTGAGTTTCTCTTTGAAGCCTTCAAGCAACTTAATGAAAAGAATACCTATTTGGTCATCGTTGGCGATGGTCCGGATAGAGAGATCCTGAATAAGAAGTCAGTTGAACTGGGCATTAAGGACTTCGTCAGGCTCCCCGGCTACCGGAGCGACACGGTCAGATTCTATTCCCTCGCAGATGTTTTCGTGTTGCCTTCAACATACGAGGGTTTTGGCCAGGTGCTCATTGAGGCGATGGCGTCCGGCGTACCGTCGATCGGCCTAAGGGACGCCTACCCCGAGGTTAGTGTGGCAACAGGCGAGATCATCGACGACGGTGTCACGGGGTACCTGGTCGACCCCTACAAAAGTGACGATCTTGCGTCAAAGCTGTCGCTCATGATTCGCAACAGAGATTTGGTCCGGGAGATGGGTACGCAGGCCCGTCGTCAGTGCGAGAAACGATACTCGTGGATTGGGCACGTAAAAACAATGCTCTCCATCACTGCAAAGGCACTGAATTTGTTCGCTCTCGTGGTAAATTTCTCGGGGAACTTCGCGGAGTACCTCTAAATGCATCCTGAAGCACGGCGGGTGGGGACGGGCTTCGCCTCCGATGAAACGATAAGGTGGGTATTTTGACGGATTCGAACAAATTGCGGATAGGTGTGGTCGTGAGGTACTGGGACATGGTAAAGTCTCGGCCGCACCACCTCGTGGAACAGGCAAGGGCCAAGGGGCACAGCGTTGAGATATTCACCGAGTGCGGTGATCGCTGGTACCGCACCCTGCGACGGAAAAACTTTCCCGCTATGGAAGAAGGCCGGCACATGGTGCCCTCATTAACCAGCGTAGCGGGCAGGGGCCTTTCGCGTCTCAAGGTGTTTTCGAAGGCTTCCCTTGCGGAACGTGTCTTTGCGAAGTTTGTTAGCTCCCGGGCCATAGCGAGGCTCGGGACCCATTTTGACGTGGTGATTTACTGCTCTGACCCGGTGCCGGTGAAGTGGCCCAATAAGAGGATGAACGGGGTCTTCCTGTATGACTGCATGGATGATTGGAGCGGCTTCCCCTTCAAGTCGGGTGATGTTGTCGATTGGGAAAGATCCATCTGTGCAAAGGCAGACATTGTGGCCGTCGTTTCGGAACCCTTGGCTGAACGCCTCAGGAGTCGCGGAGTCGAGACGGAGATTTTGGTTGTCCCAAATGCCGTCGATGTGAAGGATTTTTGCTGCCCGGCCGTCCCGTTGCCACAGAAGCAAGGGCCGCCGATGGTCGGCTACCTGGGGAGCATAGACGAATGGTTCGACTGGGATATTGTGCTTCACCTTGCCCGGAGCATGCCGGAAGTAATGATCGTGCTTGTCGGCCCGCATCGGGGTCAGTTGCCGCAATTGCCGCCAAACGTTATCCTTGAGGGTAAGCAGCCGTATTCAAGGATGGCCGACTATCTTTCGAAGTTCGACGTTTGTATCATTCCCTTTGACGTTCGGATCCCATACGTCAAGACAGTGTCCCCGATCAAACTGTACGAGTATTTGGCCGCAGGAAAGGTGGTTGTGTCGACATC
>CAZYVU010000009.1:0-85991 GCA_964651435.1 uncultured Pseudomonadota bacterium | reverse complement strand
GGGGGGGCCTGGGGCGTTCGGAGTTCGGAGGGGGTTAGTTGGGAGTTGGGAGTTGGGAGTTCGGAGGGGGTTAGTTCGGAGTAGAGAGTTCGGAGTTCGGAGTTCGGAGGGGGTTAGTTCGGAGTAGAGAGTTCGGAGAGAAGAGGGAAACGGAGAGGGGGCGAAGGGGGGAAGCGGGGAAGAGGTAATTGAGTGATTGAGTAAATGAGTAAGTGGGGAAGGGGATGCTGGATGCTGGATGTGCGTTGCACCAGCCGAAACCAAACAAACCAGACAAACCGAACAAATTAACTCAAACTGCTTTTACTCTTGTTGTTCTATATCCTCCAGGGCGGGGGAAAGATGGGGAACGTAAAATCGATGACGAAGGGTTCGGCCCAGGAAACGCGTTTGGTGAAGACATCCCGGAGTTGATCGATGGTCTCTGCCCTTTCGGCCCTTATGCCGAAGGAGTGGGCCAGCCTGACAAAATCGGGATTGGTCAGCTTCATGGCCCCGTCTATGCCGTATGTGGCGGCCATGGCGTCCGATAGAATGCCGTAGGCGCCGTTGTTGTAGATTAGGAGGACGACGGGGATGTTGTACTGGGCCATGGTTGCGAGGTCGGCCAGGGAGGGAAGCACGCCGCCGTCGCCGCAAACGGCGAGGCAGGGGCGATCGGGGCGTCCGAGCTTTGCGCCGATTGCAGCGGGGAGGGCGAAGAAGATGGGGGACGTTCCGCGGCCCACATGAAAGCTCCTCTGCCGGTAGACAGGGAAGTAATACTCTGCCCAATAGGCAATGAGATTGAGGTCCCATACCGTCGTTGTCTCCTCGGGGATGGATGCCCTGATGGAGGCGACGGCGTCAAAGCCCGGGGAGCGGCCGGCCAGTTGAGCGGCCTGAGCCATTTGCCTGGCCTTCAGGTCTGCAAGGTCCCACTCGTACTTTATGCCGTCGGTGGCCTCTGCCAGGGTCTTCAGGGCGCCGAAAAGATCGGCCGTGCCCTTAAGCCCTGTGGGATAATTCTTCCCGATCCAAACATTGTCGATATCTATATGGATGAGCTGCCTGATCTTGACACCCCTTCGTTTTGCGTCTACGTCCCTCAGCCTGGTGCCGATGGCGATGACGCAATCGCTGGCCTCCAGCACCTCGCGAACGAGGCCCTTCTGCATGATGTTTCCCAGCGCGTAAGGCGTCGTCTCCGGAACGATGCCCTTGCCGCCTGTGCTTGTGAGAAAGGGAATGGAGGAACCGAGACATATCCGGTCGAGGAGTCCTTCGATGCCCGGAAGCATAAGGGACTTACCGCCGATGATGACGGGCCGGGTCTTGCCTCGGATTGCCTGCTCGATAGCGGGCCGGTCGATGGCTTCGTCTATTGGTGGTGCTTCGATATCCGTGCCCCCCGTGGCGGGGCCGGCCGGGATCTCCTTTTCGAAAAAGGTATAGGGGAGGGAGAGAAGGACGGGGCCCTGCCGGGGCGACAGTGCTGTGGCCAGCGCTTTTCGGAATAGGAGGTCCAGTTCGCCGGGGCGGGAGACGGTGAAGGCGCCTTTGATAAAATGGCGGAATATGTTTTCCGGCTCAACAAGCTCGTGTAGAATGCCCCTGCCGATCTCCTCCCTTCCTGTATCAACATGAATCAGGAGAAGGGGTGAGTCGCTCCCATAGGCCTCGAGGACGCCGGTGACGCAGTTTCCAAGGCCCGGCCCGGGCGTGACAAGGACCACCCCGGCGCGACCGCTTGCCCGCGCATATCCGTCGGCCATAAAGGCGCAGGAAGATTCATGTCTCGGTACTAAAAGGCCTATATTCTGATTCCAGGCGGCCGCGTTGAGCGGAAGCGTGTGTATGCCCGGAACGTGAAAGATAACATCCAAGTTATTGTCCACAAAAAACTTTGTAACATGTTGTTTTCCAAGCATTTATGCACCTCAAAGCGAAGTTTAGCATACTAAACCAAAAAGTTAAATAAAAATTTACTTGACAAATTTGCCGTCAATTTAGTTTAATACAATAAACTTTTAGTAGCTTTATACTGTTAGTATGAAAACCAGCGGATCGAGCATAGCAGAGCGCATAAAGATGTTGAGGCAGGCCAAGAATCTGACTCAGGAGGAGCTTGCGTCGCGGGCAGGGCTTACCAAAGGCTTTATCTCCCAGATCGAGAGAAACCTCACCTCTCTTTCCGTGGAGAGCCTAATCGGCATTCTGGATGCCCTTGACGAGAAGCCGTCCCGATTTTTTGACGGGGCCCTGGACGAGAAGATCGTCTTCAAGGTGAAAGACAGGGTAGACCTTGAGATGGAGGACGTGAAGGCCTTTCAGATTCTCGTGCCGGCGGCCCAGAACCGCTCCATGGACCCGGCGCTCCTCGATCTCGAAGCCGGAGAGACAACCCCGGAGGAGGAACCCCACGAAGGCGAGGAGTTCGGCTTTGTGCTCGCCGGGAGTGTGGACCTTGTTCTGGGCGGCAAGACGTTACGCCTCAAAAAGGGTGAGTGCTTCTATTTTGAGGCGACGAAGAATCATTACATAGCAAACAGGCGAAAGAAGAAGGCAACTGTCTTGTGGGTATCTTCGCCTCCAAACTTTTAGAACCCTGTAAAAGGGGAAGGCAAGATAAGAGGAGGGCCATGAGGTGAAAGCATTAGGAAGACACGTTTTGACGGAGTTTTACGGATGTGACCGCGCTATCCTGAACGACGTCGAATTGATACGCAAGCATATGGAGCAGGCGACCCGAATAGCCGGGGCCACCATTGTTCAGAGCGTCTTCCATCTTTTTAACCCACATGGCGTGAGCGGTGTCGTGGTTATCGCCGAGTCGCATATGGCTATACATACATGGCCGGAATACGGTTATGCCGCCATCGATCTTTTTACATGCGGCGAAGACGTCGATCCCTGGAAGGCCTATTTGTACCTCAAGGACAGCCTGATGGCCGCCCATGTGTCAACCATGGAGATGAAGCGCGGTCAGCTCGAATTCCTGGAAGTCGGGAACTGCGGAGAGCTGCACCAAAACTACGAAGTCCAGGTCAGGGCTGCCGGCTAAGATACGGCGCCTCCCGTCCGGATCACAATCGGAAAGAGCATAGAATGATGGAAGTCGATTTCCTCACGTTCGATCAGGCAGAAGAGCTTGCCGCCAGGCACGGCACGCCGCTGCTCGTCATATCGGCGGCGAAATTGAAGGAGAATTATCTCACGCTGCAGGACAGCCTGCCCAACGTGGATCTCTACTTCGCCGTCAAGGCAAATCCCCACAGGGCCGTGGTCAAGGCAATCAACAGCATCGGCGGGCGTTTTGACATCAGCTCCGTTGGGGAATTCGAGCTGACGAGGCGGCTTAAGGTGACGTCGGACCGGCTCGTATACACCCAGCCCATAAAGAAGCAGGAAGAGATCGAATACCTCTATCGAAACGGCGTGGACCTCTTCGTATATGACAACGAAGAGGAGATCTTAAAGATTAGCCGCGCCGCGCCGGGTGCCCGGGTTCTGCTGCGCATCGCCACTGCCAATCCGCACTGCGTGGTGAACCTGAACTATAAGTTCGGCGCCGAGCCAAAAGAGGCCGAAGGCCTCATCGAGAAGGCGGCGTCGGCGGGTCTCACCGTCTCCGGTATCGCCTTTCACGTGGGTTCGCAGAGCGAAAGCTATTACGCCTATGTTGACACCATTCTGACGTGTAAGAAGATTTACGACCTCATGGCCGCAAAGGGCATCAAGATGGACGTGCTCGACATCGGCGGCGGCTTCCCCGTAAAGTACCTCGAAAACATCATGCCCATTCATACCTTCTGCGAGCCCATCAACGATGCGCTGAACAACTATTTCATGGGAACGCGTGTCATTGCGGAGCCGGGACGGGTCATATGCGGAGATGCGGCGGTTCTTGTCAGCAGGGTAGTGGGAAAATCGAGGCGGAATGCTGTTCAGTGGTACTACATCGACGACGGCCTCTACAACTCCTTTTCGGGAAAGGTCTATGACCATGCCGATTACGAGATCGTATCGAAGAGGACGGAGAATCCCTCCCGTTGTGTCCTCGCCGGGCCTACGTGCGACTCCTTCGACGTTATATCGAGCGACATTGTCCTGCCCGAGCTCTCAATCGGAGACCTGTTGCTGGTGCCCAGCATGGGCGCCTACACGAATGTGAGTGCCACGGAGTTTAATCTGCTACCGAAGGCAAAAATTATTACCATCGACTGAAGTCTTGAGGAGGTTGCCATGGCGAAACTGAACGACGCGATCAGGGAAAGTTCTATGGAAGACCTGTGGAACATCTGGTTTTCAGAGCTGCACAAAAAGAGCGGAGGATTGACCCTCAAAATCAAGAAAATACTCTACAGCGGCCAGAGCGATTTCCAACAGGTGGACGTGTTCGAGACACAGACCTTCGGCCGGGTGCTCGTGCTGTACGGATCTATAATGATCACGGAAAAGGACGAGTTCGTGTACCATGAGATGATAAGCCACGTACCCCTTGCAGTCCATCCGTCGCCGAAGAACATCCTCATCATCGGCGGTGGTGACGGCGGGACGATCCGCGAGGTAGTGAAGCATCCCGGCGTAGAGAAGGTGACGCTTGTCGAGATTGACAAGATGGTTGTGGATGTATGCAGGGAATTTTTTCCCGAGGTGAGCAGCCAGTTCGACAACCCGAAGGTGCAGGTCCTCTTTACAGACGGCGCCAGGTTCGTTGCAGAGACGAAGGAGACCTTCGACGTCGTCATCGTCGACTCATCGGACCCCATCGGACCGGCCGAGGTCCTGTTCCAGAAGCCTTTTCATCAACACATTTTCGACAAGCTGGGGCCGGACGGCATTCTGATATCCCAGACCGAATCGCCCTTTTTTAACCAGGATACCATCAAAAAGGTATATAAGAACCTGAAAACCATTTTTCCCATTGTGGAGCTCTATACAGCTTCGATACCTACATACCCCAGCGGATTGTGGAGCTTTGCCTTCTGTTCCAAACAACATCATCCCCTGAAGGACTTGAACAGAAGGTATTTTGCAGACCTGAAGCTTGACCTGAAATACTACAATACGGACCTGCATGAGGCGGCCTTCAAGCTCCCGAACTTCGTAAGAAAGCTGGTCAAGTAGGCCCCTTCGCGCAGGCTTAAGCCCCGCTGGGACGGGCTTGTCCGTGAAGGCCTGAGCGGCAAGGCGCTGGAAAGCATTGCTAATTGAGGCATGGATAGTTATAATAACACGATATTATCGGGACCTTTGGGTCCATTACCGGGCTGTCTTTGGAGGCTAAGATGAAGGTTGATGTGGAAACCCTCGATCGGGTACGGAAGCAGGTGGAGGTCCTTCTGCCCTCGGAAGAGATTGAAGGACTGAAGGAAGAGATCATCAAAGATCTGGCGAAACATGCCAAGATCAAGGGTTTCAGGCCCGGAAAGGTGCCGAGGTCCATTTTAGTGAGCTTCTACAAGGATTTTATCGAAGAGGAGACGCAGAGGCGCATGGTGGAGACGACCATGGGTGATGCCCTTCTTGAGGCCCAGATCAACCCGTTGGTGGATCCGATCATCGACTTCTTTGAGAAAGAGGGCAGTCGGGGTTACCGCATCGACTGTGAGGTTGCCCCGGAGATCGATCTCCCGCAATACAAGGGCCTGGAGGTAGAGGCAGAGCCCGTTGTTGTCACGGACGACGATGTGGCCCAGAGGCTGGACGGACTACGGGAGATGCACGCACAGGTGAGCCCCAAGGAGGGTGACACCGCAGAGCTCGGGGATTTTGTCCTGGTTAAATACCAGGCATACGCCGACGGTAAACCGGTAAAGGATGTGGCCTCCGAGGCTTATCCCATGCAGCTCGGAAACAACACGCTCATACCCGAATTTGAGACTGCCCTTGTCGGCATGCCGGTAGGAGCGGAAAAGGAAGTGGATGTGGAGTTTCCGGAAGATTATCCGGACAAGGAGTTTGCCGGCAGGAAGATGCTTTTTAAGGTGACAATGAAGGAGGTCAGGACCAGGACGCTTCCTGTGGTGAACGATGATTTTGCTAAAGATCTGAACTATGACGACCTCTCCGGTCTCATGGAGGGGTTGAAGAAGGAAATAGCGAAGGAAAAGGAAACGGGCCGAAAACGCGGGATAACGGAAAAGCTTATTGAGGCTATACTGAAGGACACCGAAATCCCCGTGCCGAAACGTTTCCTGGAAAAGCGCGTCGATGCAAACGTTGAGGAGGCCCATACGCGGTATGGCGGTGAAGCCATGAGCGCCGACGAGCGGTCTGTGATAGAGACGGGGCTCCGGAAGGAGTTTGAGCGCAGGGAGGAAGAAAAGATCAAGGTTGAGATCCTTCTCGCCAGGATTGCCAAGGAAGAGGGCCTAACGGTTGAGGAAGACGATGTGGTGGAGCGCATCAAGGCTGTTGCGGAGGGCGCCAAGCGTCCCTACGAGGAGGTCCGAGGCTTCTACGAGCAGAACGATTATATGGACAGCCTGAGGGGCAACGTGTTGCGGGAGAAGACTATCGATTTTCTGCACGGCCAGTCTATCATCAAGGAGAAGGCATGAACCTTGTACCGATTGTTGTAGAACGTGACGGAAGGGGCGAACGGGCCTACGACATATACTCGAAGCTCCTTAAGGAGCGGATCGTCTTTCTTGGGACGGCTATTGACGACAACGTGGCGAACATCATCATGGCGCAGTTGCTCTTCCTCGAATCTGAGGACCCTTCAAAGGATATCTACCTTTACATCAACAGCCCCGGTGGTTACATCACGAGCGGGCTGGCCATTTACGATACGATGCAATATGTGAAGCCCGCCGTCGTCACCATGTGCGTGGGGCAGGCGGCCAGCATGGGCGCCGTGCTTTTGGCAGGAGGAGAGGCGGGACGGAGATATGTGCTCCCTCACTCCCGTATCCTTATCCACCAGCCCCTGGGCGGGGTACAGGGTCAGGCGACGGACATCGGTATTCAGGCAAAAGAAATCTTAAGGACCCGGGAAGAACTTAACGCTATTCTGGCGAAGCACACAAGACAGCCCCTGGAAAAGATTTCGGTGGATACGGAACGTGATTTTTATATGACGGCCGAACAGGGGTTGGAGTACGGCATTGTAGACCATATCGTCGAAAAGAGGCAACAGTCATGATCCGGAAAAATAATGGGAGGACCATCAAGTTGAACTGCTCCTTCTGCGGCAAGAGCCAAGATGAGGTAAAGAAGCTGATTGCGGGCCCCATGGTCTACATCTGCGATGAGTGCATAGAGCTCTGCAACGAGATTATCCAGGAAGAGACGAAAAAGGAACGTTTCGATTACATCAAGACCGGCATACCGAAACCTCACGAGATCAGAAAGCTCCTTGACGAGTATGTGATCGGGCAGGACTATGCCAAGAAGATACTCTCCGTTGCCGTCTACAATCATTACAAGCGGATCGAATCCCGGACCAGCTTTGACGACGTGGAGCTCCAGAAGAGCAACATTCTCCTCATAGGGCCCACAGGCTCGGGGAAGACGCTCCTTGCGCAAACGCTGGCGAAGATACTGCATGTGCCTTTCACCATAGCCGACGCCACGACGCTGACCGAGGCGGGCTACGTGGGCGAGGACGTGGAAAACATCATTCTCTATCTCCTCCAGGCGTCTGACTACAATGTGGAGCGGGCCGAGAAGGGCATTGTCTATATCGACGAGATCGACAAGATTGCGAGGAAGACGGACAGTCCTTCCATTACGCGCGACGTTTCGGGCGAGGGGGTGCAGCAGGCCCTCCTCAAGATCATAGAGGGGACGGTGGCCAACGTGCCGCCTAAGGGCGGCAGGAAGCATCCCCAGCAGGATTATATCAAGGTCAACACGGGCAACATTCTTTTCATATGCGGCGGCGCTTTTCACGGCATCGAGTCGGTTGTCTCGGGCCGCGTCGGGAAGACCGGCATCGGCTTCGGTGCCGAGGTCGAGGGGGGCCGGGGCAAGAAGTATTCGGAGCTCATGCGGGAGATCCAGCCGGAAGACCTGATCAAGTACGGACTTATTCCGGAATTCATCGGCCGTCTGCCCATTACGGCCACGCTGGATGAGCTGAGCGAGGACGTTCTGGTAGAGATCTTGAAGCGGCCCCGCAATGCGCTCGTCAAACAGTACAGGAAGCTCTTCGAGCTGGAACACGTGAATCTTACGTTCACGGACGGTGCGGTTAGGGCCATCGCCCGGGATGCAATGAAAAAGAAGACGGGGGCGAGGGGTCTCCGCTCCATTATGGAAAAAGTTATGCTTGACGTCATGTACGACATTCCCACGCTGTCCAACGTGAAGGAGTGTGTGGTCAGCGAAGAGGTCGTCGTGAGTCACGAACAGCCCATCTTAATTTACGAAGAGGTGGCCGAGATTGCGTGAGTCGTTGACTTTTGCCTGTCGAGCTGCTATATTCTGGACGTTGGGCGGGTAGCTCAGCGGGAGAGCATCGGCCTTACAAGCCGGGGGCCACAGGTTCAATCCCTGTTCCGCCTACCATAGATTGAATTACCGCGGGGTCGTAGTTAAGCCTGGTTATAACGCCGGCCTGTCACGCCGGAGGCCGCGAGTTCGATTCTCGTCGACCCCGCCATTTCTTTCCCGGTTTTTTTTCATTTGTGAACCGCAATTCGTGAATCGTGAACCGCCCAACAGACCATCCGGAAAAACATCCGTAGCAGAGCAAGAAGACGAGCCACCCTTCGGTCGCAGGCCGCCGGTGCGCCACAACCCTTCCAGCAGCGTGCTGCCTGCAGGCGTTGCGAAAACGGTTGCCGTCTCTGCCATCATCACCACGTACAACCGTCGACATTTCCTGAAGGAAGCAATAGAGAGCGTTCTTGCCCAGGACTTCCAAGGCATGGAGACTATCGTCGTCGATGACGGGAGCGACGACGGCTCTTTTGAGGTAGTCAGGGGTTACCCTGTGCGCTACGTCTATCAGCCAAACAGGGGGGTAAGCGCTGCCCGGAACCGGGGTATCGCGCTATCGCGTGGCCAATACATTGCCTTCCTCGATGTGGACGACCTCTGGCGGCCCGGAAAAATTGCACGACAGGTGGGGGCCATTGAATCCGAAGGGGCAGCCCTCTGCTACACCGACGAGGTGTGGATCAAAGACGGCCGATGGGTGAATCAGGGCAAGCGCCATGCCAAGTTTTCGGGCCGCATCTTCGAGCGTTGTCTGCCCCTCTGCATTATCAGCCCCTCGTCGGCCCTGATCAGGAGAGAGGTCTTTGAAGAGGTTGGGGTCTTTGACGAGGCCATGACCGTATGCGAAGACTACGACATGTGGCTTCGTATCACGAACCTGCACGCTGTAATCTTCCTGGGGGAGAAGTTCATCGTAAAGCGCGCGGGCCACGGAGACCAACTCTCCCGGCGGTACACAGGCATGGACAGGTTCAGGATAGAGAGCTTGGCGAAGCTCTTAAGGGGCGGTGAGCTGCTTCCCTGTTACAGAGCTGCGACGCAAGAAGAGCTGAGAAAGAAGTGCGCCGTATACGGCAAAGGAGCAGGGAAACGCGGCAGGGCTGCTGAGGCGGATTATTATCGGGGGCTTGTCGAGTCGCTCGGCCGGGGCGCTTAGCGGGTGTAACGGTAGTCCGTCGCCCCGAGAGGTCGCTTAAAGGTGAACTCGAATGGCTCGGCTATAAGTCCCCTGTATAGGTTGGAGCGGCTCTGGCTGCCTGAGGCAAGGGCAAAGGGAAGCGCTACGACGCTGACGGCGAGACCGATGATACAGGTGGCCACTCCTGCAGGCCGGGCCAAAAGTGCGTCCCAAGCAACCTCTTCGCCTGTCGGATAGCCTTCCCAAGACCGGTATGCGCCGTCCTGCTCCTCGGCAAGGGCGGGGAGAGCGAAGGAGACCATGAGAATCAGGGCCAGCACAAGGACCGCACAGCGTTTTTTCATCACCAAACCCCCTTTGTTAATTTGGTCTCGTTTTCAATTTTATGCTCATTTCTATTTCCTGTCAAATGTTCTTTCGATATACTTAGGGACTGTAGCGCAAGGTTTAGGAGGCAAGGACACTATGGCTTACGACCCCACCAAGATGGCCGACTGGGAGATTTCCGAGGCGGCCGAGGAGAACATGAAACCCCTTGACCAGCTTCAGGCGGAGCTTGGCCTCGAGAGGGACGAGATCATCCCGCACGGCAGGATCGGCAGGCTCGATTACCTCAAGATCAAGGAGAGGTTGGCCGGACGGCAGGACGGTAAGTATATTAACGTCACGGCAGTGACGCCCACGCCTTTGGGTGAAGGCAAGACGACGACCTGCATGGGGCTGATAGAGGGCCTTGGCAAGAGGGGGATGAGGGTCGGGGGTGCCATACGACAGCCTTCGCTGGGCCCCACGATGAACGTGAAAGGAAGCGCCGCAGGCGGGGGCAATGCCCAAGTGATACCCATGACGGAGTTTTCCCTGGGGCTTACAGGCGATATAAACAGCGTCATGAATGCTCACAACCTGGCCATGGTGGCGCTTACGGCGAGGATGCAGCACGAGAGAAACTACAGCGATGAAGAATTGGTGAGCCGGAGGCTCAGGCGGCTGGACATCGATTCGAAGAGCGTGCAGATCGGCTGGGCCATAGACTTTTGCGCCCAGACGCTCCGCAACGTCATCATTGGTATCGGCGGCAAGATGGACGGTCTTACCATGCAGTCCCGCTTTGAGATCGCCGTCAGCTCAGAGGTTATGGCCATCCTGTCCATCGCCAACGACCTGGCGGATTTGAAGGAGAGGATAGGCAGAATCACCGTGGCGCTGGACAAGTATGGCCGGCCCGTAACGCCCGACGACCTGGAGGTGACGGGGGCTATGTGTGCGTTTATGCGGGAGAGCATCAATCCTACCCTCCTTCAAACCGCAGAGGGCCAGCCGGTAATGGTCCACGCGGGGCCTTTTGCCAACATAGCCATAGGCCAGTCCTCCATTGCGGCCGATAGGATAGGGCTTAAGCTCTTCGACTATCACGTCACAGAGAGCGGCTTCGCCGCCGACATCGGTTTCGAGAAGTTTTGGAACGTGAAGTGCCGTATCAGTGGGCTGAAGCCAGACGTTTCCGTCATTACCACAACCATCCGGGCGCTAAAGATGCACGGCGGGGGACCTCGGGTGGCCCCGGGCCTGCCCATGCCCGATGCTTACCGGAAAGAGAGCCTTGAGCTTCTGGAGAAAGGCATGCCGAACCTGCTGCACCACATCGGCATCGTCACCATGTCAGGGGTAAAGGCGGTGGTCTGCATCAACCGTTTCAGCACCGACACAAAAGACGAGCTCGCCCTGGTTCGCCGGTACGCCGAGCAGGCAGGGGCCAGGGTTGCTGTTTCCGATCACTGGCTCAAGGGCGGGGAAGGGGCCCTTGAGCTGGCCGATGCCGTCATCGATGCCTCCCGCGAACCGGAGGGCTTCACGTTCCTGTATCCCATGGAGATGCCGCTCAGGCAGCGCGTCGAGATGATCGCCCGGAAGGTCTACGGAGCCGACGGCGTGCTTTGGATTCCGGAGGCTGAGGAAAAGGCCAAGATCCTCGAAAGGGACCCCGATAAAAAGGACTATTACACGATGATGGTGAAAACCCACCTGAGTCTCTCGCACAACCCCGAGTGGAAGGGGGTGCCCAAGGGCTGGACGCTTCCCGTCCGGGACATTCTTGTTTTTACGGGGGCCCGTTTTCTCTGTCCCGTCACCGGTGCCATCAGCCTTATGCCGGGAACAAGCTCCGATCCGGCGTTTCGGCGCATCGACGTGGACGTCCATACGGGGAGGGTGAAAGGGCTGTTCTAACGCAAACGGAAAAAGAGCGTCAGCGCGGTAGGCCGTTCTTGGGATAGAGGTGCTCGAGGCGGCTTCTGACGAGCCGTTCCGTCTCAAGGAGTTTTTCTATCATTTTCGGCAATTTTTCGTCGTTCATGGAATAACCGAAGCCGACAATCCAGATGGCGGCTATAGGCACCTGGGGCCCCCCGATCATGGCCGCGATGGCCCTGATGCCTTTAAGATATTCCTCGCGGTCGACGCCGTAACCGGACGTCCTCGTAGCCTCAACTTCTTCGAGAAACGTGTCGATATCGGTAATACTGTTCTCGGTGTACCGGGGCAAGCCTATTTCCGAGAGAAGCACTCTGATCTCTTCGTTTGCCGTCGTGGACAGGAACACCTTGCCGAGAACGGAGGCCGTTATGGGAAACCGGGTGCCGATGGGCGACGTTATTTTGAACGATTTCTTGGGCTCTATGACATCGAGGACACGCACCCTGTTGTCCTCCCGGATGCCGAGAAAGACCGTCTCGTCAACCTGGTTGGCCAGCTTTTCAAGGTACGGTTTTGCAACGGAAGTCAGCTCGACACCGCGAAAGACCTGTTGGGAAAGCTCGACGAGGGCAAGGCCGATACTGTATTTCTTGGAGGAGCCGTCTTTGAAAACAAAGCCTTCGCTCTCCAAAGCCTTCAGTATTCCAAAGGTTGTGCTCTTGCTGATGTCGAGGGACTCCGATACCTCGGTAACGCCCAGCGGGGCATTGCTTGCAGCAATGAGCTTGAGAACCTCGATAGCCTTTTTGAGGAGAGGGGCACTATACATTATTCACTATAGTGAACATAATAGCGCAAAACGGCCCTTCTGTCAACAATAAGAAATCTATAATATAATGATGCGGCAAATAGATATCTGTTTAGCATGGTGAACATATTGGCTGAAGGGCTGCCAATGGGGGGCCGGGATGGGGAAAGGGCGGCATGGGCGCCGATTAGGTTTGCAAATCGGGCATAATCTGTTAGAATTATCGGGAGTCCCGGAAAAAACCTGATTCCAAGATGGAAAGACATCGTATCATTTTCATGCCCTCGGAAAGGCTCATTTTTGCCCAAGACGGGGAAACCATTCTCGATCTCGCCATGCGGGCCGGGGTCCACATCAATGCGTCCTGCGGAGGCAGCGGAAGTTGCGGAAAGTGCCGGGTGAAGGTCCTGGAGGGAAGGGTCCATTCCGGCCCCTCTCAGCACCTCTCAACCGAAGACGCCCTGGCCGGTTTCTGCCTTGCCTGCTCGACGACACCAGGATCCGATCTTGTCGTTGAGATCCCTTTTGCTTCGCAGGTCGACAGAACGGTGCTGGAAAGACGGGCTGTCAACGGGCCGGCCATCACTCCCGTGATGTGCGAGGGGTGTGCGGGGTCCTGGGTCTACGACCCGCCCGTGCGACTGTTCCCTTTGGACCTGCCTGCACCTTCCCTTGACGACAGCCTGGCTGACTTTGAACGGTTGGCCAGGGAGCTCGAAGTGCGGCACGGCATAGAGGACCTATGGACAGGGCTCATGGTACTTAAGGGGCTGGGGGCGACGCTGAGGGCTGCGGACTGGAAGGTCGATGCAAGCCTTCAGGCGGACGGCAGGGGCTACAGGCTCGTTCACGTGGAAAGGACCCGCGGCAACGGGCGGCGCTACGCCTTGGCCGTCGACATGGGTACCACAACGGTCTGTGGGCAGCTCATCGACGGCCCACTGTTCGAAGGGTTTACCGCCCATTCCTCGGCGCCCGGTGCGCTGCAACGGTCCGTCGTTGCTGAATACGCCGATTACAACAGCCAGATAAGCTTTGGCGAGGACGTTATTTCGAGGATCTTTTACGCGCGGAAGAAGGGTGGGCTCAAGCGTCTTCAGCGTGCCCTCGCCTCGACCATTGCGGGCGTCGTGGAGGAGCTCTTGCTTCAGGGCGCCACCGATGCATCGGGTGTGTCCCACGTGGTCCTTGCCGGCAATACGACGATGATGCATCTCCTCCTCGGTATCGACCCGAGCACCATCATGCTGGAGCCGTATGTGCCCGTGGCGAAGGTGTTTCCCCCTGCTATGGCATCCGATTTGGGTATGAGCCTCGAGCCCCACACGCCTGCCTTTTTTGTGCCCTGCGTCTCCTCGTACGTAGGCGGCGACATCGTGGCGGGCGTTGCCGGGTCGGGTATGGCACGGGGCGAGCCCGTGACCCTCTTTATGGACCTGGGGACAAACGGAGAAATCGTCGTGGGGAACAGGGAGTGGCTTCTTTGCGCCTCCTGCTCGGCGGGCCCGGCCTTTGAAGGCGGCGGGATCGAGTTCGGGATGAGGGCAGGCGCCGGTGCCATCGAGCAGGTACGGATCAACGCCCGGACCTTTGAGCCCATGATCCTTACGGTGGGCAAGGCAAGGCCCATGGGGATCTGCGGATCGGGCCTCATTGACCTCGTGGCGGAGCTCCTGGAGGTAAGGCTCATCGACGAGAGGGGGAGGTTCCGGAGGGATTGCCCGACAGACAGGGTTCGCCGCGAAAGGGGCGCGGCCGAGTACGTGATCTGCTACGCCCCGGAAACGAGCATCGGCAAAGACATCGTCATTACCGAAATAGACATAGACAACCTATTGAGGGCAAAGGCGGCTATGTATGCCGGATGCCGGGTCCTGGCGCGGGCTGTCGGTTTGGACATTTCGGATGTGGAGCGTGTTGTTTTGGCTGGTGGGTTCGGCCATTCCATCGACATCGAAAAGGCACAGACGATAGGGCTCCTGCCGGAGGTTCCGGTGGAGCGCTTTGTGTTCCTTGGAAACGGTTCGCTGCTTGGTGCGGCGATGTGCACCCTTTCCCTGGGATTTATCGATGAGTGTTCGCGGGTAGCAAAGATGATGACCAACCTGGAGCTCTCCGCAAGTAACGATTTCATGGCTGAATTTACGGCGGCCATGTTTTTTCCCCATACGGAGGCGCGCTTTTTTCCCAATGCCACGGTGCGGCTTTGGGACGGGAGAGGCTGCGCCGACGGGGCAAAACCAAGCGAAGGATAAGGGAAGTGTCATGGTGATAGCGGTTGCAGGTAAGGGGGGAGTGGGAAAAACGACGGTGGCGGGAATGCTGATCCGCTATCTTATCGAGGAACGGAAGGGCGGCCCCGTGCTGGCCATCGATGCCGATCCGAACTCGAACCTGAACGAGGTCCTCGGTGTGCCCTTAGGCGTGACGATCGGGTCGGCGAGGGAGCTGTTAAAGAGGGATGTTCCCCAGGGCATGAGCAAAGACGCCTGGTTCGAGTATAAGGTGAACGAGGCCGTTATTGAAGGCAAGGGGTTTGACCTCATCGTCATGGGCAGGCCCGAGGGGCCGGGCTGCTACTGTGCGGCCAACAGCCTGGCAAAGAAGTACATTGAGGCTTTGCGGGACAATTACCCCTATGTTGTGGTGGATAACGAGGCGGGCATGGAGCACATGAGTCGCTTGGTAACCAAGGACGTGGAGGGACTCATCCTGGTATCCGATCCGGGGCCCCGGGGGCTGGCGACGGTCCATCGCATGGCGGACCTCGTCGGTGAGCTGGGGCTCAACGTGGGCGGTTCTTTTCTCGTCGTGAACAGGGTTCGGCATGGCGAGGAGGACAAGGTAAAGACGTTGGCAAGGTCGAAGGGCATGACGGTGAACGGGCTTATCCACGACGATAGGGCGATTGCCGATGCCGATCTGAAGGGAAGATCGGTTTTTGAGCTTGACGGCACCTGCCGGGCCTTGACAGAGGCCCGTAACGTCTTCGAGCAGATGCTCGGAACCGCAGGCCGGTACGAAGGCTGACCACGGGCCGGGAGGGGCGGCGAAAGGAAATGTAGGGTGACGCAATGGGCGCGAAGATAATTAGTGGCTTGCAGGTTGCCTCCGTCCTTCGGGAGGAGCTTAAAGGGAAGGTAGACCGGCTGCGACGGGACTCGGGGGTCGTTCCGGGGCTTGTGACGATCATTGTCGGGGAAAACCCCGCCTCGGTCAGCTACGTGACGGCGAAGCAAAGAACGGCCAGGGAGCTCGGCTTTTACTCCGTGCAGGAGAGTCTTGGCGCCGACATCGCGGAGGAGGAGCTGCTGTCGCTGGTGAGACGGTACAATGGCGATCCCCGGATTCACGGTATTCTCGTGCAGCTTCCCCTGCCGGCACACATCGACGAGGGCAAGGTATTGGTGGCCATCGATCCGGACAAGGATGTAGATGGGTTTCACCCTGTGAACATGGGAAGGCTTGTTGTTGGGCAGACGAAGTTCTACCCGTGCACGCCCTACGCCATTCGGGAGCTCCTGGTAAGGAGCGGTGTGACGATAGAAGGCTCGGAAGTCGTCGTCGTGGGCCGGTCGAACATCGTGGGGAAGCCCATAGCCATGATGCTTTTCCAGAAGGGGAGGCACGCCAACGCCACCGTGACGGTTTGCCACACGTTCACGAGGGACATGGCCTTTCACACCAGAAGGGCCGATATCCTCATCGTCGCGGCGGGAAGACCCCGGGTAATCACGGCAGACATGGTCAAGGAGGGCGCAGCGGTGATAGACGTCGGGGTGAACAGGATCGGCGTCACCCCTGAGGGAAAGGCCAAGCTGTGCGGAGACGTTGACTTCGATTCCGTCAAGGAGAAGGCGGGCCTCTTGACCCCCGTTCCAGGGGGTGTGGGGCCCATGACGATAACGATGCTCATGGTGAACACGCTGCAGGCAGCGACATCCGAATTCTTTGGAGGTGTCCGTTGAGTGACGGAAGGCAGGATGAGAAAGGGGACTCCGGCGGCTCCGGCGGGCAGCCGCCGTATGAACGGTATAGGGGAGAAGAGCCGGCAGGGCCCATTGACTGGCGGGCCAAGCTTGCGAGCCGCGACGAGAAGATGGGGTTTCTGAGAACGGCATTGCGGTACTGGTACGGCGGGGAATCTTACGGCAGCGAGAAAAGAAAAGAGGAGGCCTGATGAGTTTCGAAATTGCCAAGGTCAGATATACCGGCGGCATCAAGGAGGTCACCTTGGGCTCCGGCGACAAGGCGGTGACCATCGGCGGCGAGCGCTGCTACCCCTTCCATCTGTTCGAGGGACCGATGGATCGGCTGCCCAGGGTTGCCCTGGAGGTCTGGGACCATCGGCCCGAGGACTGGACCGGGTGGGCGATGAGCCCCTTCGCAGACGTACTCCATGACCCTCAGGCGTGGGCGCGAAAGTGTGTCCAGGCATACGGCGCCGAGGTCATAGCGCTCCAGTTGGTGAGCGCCGACCCTAACGGAATGAACAGGGACGTTGAGACGGTGGCTGCTGTGGCCAAGGGGGTGGCGGAGGCCGTCGACGTGCCTGTCATCATGTGGGGGACGTCGAACGACGAAAGAGACGGCGCCTTGCTGCGCCGCATAGCGGAGGTCTGCGAGGGGAGGCAGGTTGCTCTTGGGCCCGTCACGGAGAAAAACTACCGGCAGGTGGGGGCCGTGGCCATCGCCTATGGCCACACGGTCATCGCCAGCAGCCCTATCGATGTGAATCTGGCCAAGCAGCTCAACATACTGCTGGGAAACCTCGGCGTACCGGAAGACAGGATCGTTATGGATCCGACGACGGGCGCACTGGGGTACGGCTTGGAATATAGCTACTCCGTGGTCGAAAGGGATCGGATGGCTGCGCTGACGCAGGAGGACGTGAAGCTCCAGTATCCCGTCGTCTGCAACATTGCCCAGGAGGTCTGGAAGACGAGGGAAACGCGGCTTACCGTACAGGAAGACCCGAGGCTCGGCGATGAGGAGCGACGGTCTATCATGATGGAGTCCGTGACGGCCTCCAGCATGCTGCTGGCCGGCGCCGACATCGTGATTCTGAGACATCCCGAAAGCGCACGCCTCGTGAGGGAGCTTATCCGTGACCTCTCGCGGTGAGGGGGAGATGATGGACGAAGGGAAGCGGCAAAGCGTTGACGAGGCGACATCGCAGCTCATTGCGAGGGCTGAAAAGGAAGGCGTCCCAACGGTCTTTTCCAGGGCCGAGGGCATGAGGCCCTGCCCCGTCGGTGTCGAGGAGAGCTGCTGCAAGATATGCTCCATGGGCCCGTGCAGGCTTCCACGGACGAAAAAAGAGGGGGTTTCACAGAGGATCGGCGTCTGTGGCGCCACCGTCGATACGGTGGTGGCGCGAAACTTTGCCAGAAAGGTTGCAGCCGGAGCAGCCTCCCATTCGGACCATGCCCGGGAGGTTGCGCTCACCTTTCTCAAGGCAGCCAGGGGAGAGGCCCAGGGGTTTGCCATACAGGACGAGATCAAACTACTGGAGGTTGCCCTCGATTTTGACATACCCATAGAGGATCGACCTGTCCGGGAGATCGCCCTGGAGCTGGGCCAGAAGGTGCTGGCGGAGTTTGGAAAGCAGGAGGGAGAGCTTACCTACATCAGAAAGGCGCCCTTGCGGAGGCAGGATATCTGGCGGCGTCAGGACGTTGTGCCGCGAGGCATCGACCGCGAGGTAGTCGAGGTTCTGCACCGCACCCACATGGGTGTCGACCAGGATTACCGGCACATCCTGCTGCAGGCGACCCGGTGTGCCCTTGCCGACGGTTGGGGCGGGTCTATGATCTCTACGGACCTGCAGGACATCATGTTCGGAACCCCCGTTCCTGTAGCCGGAACCATCAACCTTGGCGTGCTGAAGGAAGAGGAGGTAAACCTCGTAGTCCACGGTCACGAGCCCCTGCTGCCGGAATTGCTTGTGGCGGCCTCGCGCGATCCGGAGATGAAGAGGCTGGCCGACAGGGTGGGGGCGAAGGGGATCAATCTGGCGGGCATGTGTTGCTCGGCCAACGAGATTCTGATGAGACACGGTATACCATGCGCCGGTAACTTTCTGCAGCAGGAGCTTGCGATGGTCACCGGTGCCGTTGAGCTCATGACCGTCGACGTGCAGTGTCAGATGCAGGGCCTTGCCTCAGTTGCCGAATGCTATCATACGAAACTTGTGACCACATCGGACCGGGCCAAGATCGAGGGCGCCACCCATATAGAGTTTCAGGCGGAGCGGGGGCTCGACATCGCCAAGCAGATCCTGCGGATGGCCATTGAAAATTTTCCCAACCGGCGCCACTCAATCTACATCCCCGATATGCAGAGGGACATCGTGGCGGGATTCAGCCACGAGACCATAAGCTACCTTTTGGGAGGACTCTTCAGGGCAAGCTACAGGCCTTTGAACGATAACGTTTCCAATGGCCGGATACGGGGCGTTGCGGGGGTGGTGGGCTGCAACAACGTCCGTACCGTCCACGATTCGGGCCACCTCGCCATGATCCGCGAACTTATCAAGAACGACGTGCTGGTGCTTACAACGGGCTGTGCGGCCATGGCCTGCGGGAAGGCCGGGCTCCTGACGGCAGAGGCCGCCGGCGAGCACGCGGGCTCAGGCCTTGCCGAGGTGTGCGAGGCGGTGGGTATCCCCCCCGTTTTGCATCTTGGCGCCTGCGTTGATAATTCAAGGATACTCGTGGCGGCGACGGCCATGGTGAAGGAAGGGGGGCTGGGCAACGACCTCTCCGACCTGCCCGCGGCTGGTGCGGCCCCGGAATGGATGAGTGAAAAGGCAATTGCCATCGGCCACTACTTTGTCGCCTCGGGCATCTTCACCGTTTTTGGTACTACCTGGCCGACGCTGGGAAGTGAGAAGGTCACCAGGGCCCTCTTCGAAGAGTACGAGGAGACATTTAAGGGGATGTGGGCCTATGAACCCGATCCGGAGCGTGCGGCAAGGCTCATGATTGCACACATCGACAAGAAGAGGAAGGCGCTGGGCATCGATAAGGCCCGGGAGCGTGTTCTCTTTGATATGGCCATGCGCAGGGCGCTTGTCTGAGGGAGGAAGGTCGTGTCGAAGATCATAGCAGCAGCAGCCATCCGGGGGGCTCACAGCATAGTGGAGAGGGCTGCAGAGGATTACCGCAGGGCCCTGGATCGCTTCGGAAAGGAGCATGAGGTCGGCTTCCCCAACACGGCCTACTACCTGCCCATCATTTACTCGATGACGGGCATACCGGTGCGAACGGTGGGGGATATGGACGGCGTCTTGAAGATATGCAAGCGACTCCTGCCCCCCATGGTGAGGGAAAGGAGGGCGCTTCCCTACCTTGCACCGGCCCTCGATGCAGGAATGGCCACCTTTTTCGCCGAAGAGCTCATGATGGCCGTCCGCTACCTCGAAGAGCGGGCATTCTACGCTGCCGACAGCGAAGATCCGTTGCCGGGCTCCTTTTGGCTGGGCGCTGCCAACGATGTTATTTTCAGGAAACGGGGCGTGGAATTCGTCGATGGAACGGCCCCGGGGTTCGCCGCCATAGTCGGGGCCGCTCCGGACGCCAAAACGGCGGCGCGCATCGCCACGGAGCTTCAGGAGAAGAACCTCTATGTCTTCATGTGTGCCGAAAATGGCGGAAAGCGGTTTGCCGAACAGTTGGCCGAAGCGGGACTGCAGGTGGGGTGGCCGACCCGTCTCGTACCCTTCGGGCCCTCGATCTACGAGGCCGTCTTCGCCATAGGCTTTGCCTGCCGCGTCGCAATGGCCTTCGGCGGTATCAAGCCGGGCGATTTCCGGAGGAATCTCATCTACAACAAAGACCGGACCTACGCCTTTATTCTTGCGTTGGGAGAGGTGACCGACGAGTGGTACGCCAACGCTGCGGGCGCCATAAACTGGGGGTTTCCCACCATCGCCGACACGGCCATTCCGCAGGTGCTCCCGACGGGGATCTGTACGTACGAACACGTCGTTTCCAATGTGGCGCACAGCCAGATCGTGCAGAAGGCCATAGAGGTGCGGGGCCTGAAGGTCCAGGTGGCCGATGTTCCCATACCCGTGTCCTATGGGCCTGCCTTCGAGGGCGAGCGGGTGCGGGGCGAGGATATCTATGTCGAGATGGGCGGGGGACGGACTGTGGCAGTCGAGTGGACCACATCCCGCAGCATGGAGGACGTTGAGGATGGACGGGTCGAGGTGATCGGGCCCGAGGTGACCGATGTCGCTTGCGGTTCGCGGCTTCACTTCGCCATGGTAGCAGAGGTGGCGGGCCGCAACTTCCAGGAGGATTTTGAGCCCATCCTGGAGCGGCAGAACCACCACCTCATCAACCAGGCTCAGGGTGTCATGCATATAGGCCAGCGCGATATCGCCTGGATACGCGTGTCCAAACAGGCCGTGGAGAAGGGCTTTCGGCTCGAGCACATCGGGCGGATCATACATGCCAAGTATCATCAGGATTTCGGTAAGATCTTCGACAAGGTGCAGGTCAAGATCTTTACGAAGGAAGAAAAGGCCAGGGAGGTTCTGGAGCAGGCCCGAAGCTCTTACCAGCAGCGGGACGAGAGGATCGAGGGGATGACCGATGAGACCGTCGAAACGTTTTACTCATGCATTCTCTGCCAGTCCTTTGCGCCGAGCCACGTCTGTATCGTCAGCCCTGAGCGGACGGGCCTTTGCGGCGCCTACAACTGGCTTGACTGCCGGGCGTCGAACGAGATAAACCCCGAGGGGCCCAATCAGCCCGTTTTAAAAGGAGAATGCATAGACGACCGGTACGGCCAGTATAGAGGATGCAACGAGTATGTCAACAAGGCCTCGCGCCAGAAGGTGCAGGGCGTGAGCCTCTACAGCCTCATGGTCGACCCCATGACAACCTGCGGGTGCTGCGAATGCATTGCCGCCATCCTTCCCATGTGCAACGGCATTATGATTGTCGACCGCGATTTCAACGATATGACGCCCTGCGGCATGAAATTCACGAGCCTTGCCGGCTCCGTGGGCGGTGGGGCCCAAACGCCGGGTTTTCTCGGCCACAGCAAGTACAATATTACGCAGAGAAAGTTTCTCAAGGGCGACGGCGGCTTCCTTCGCATAGCCTGGATGCCCCGCAGGCTGAAGGATGAGATCATGGACCGCCTCAGAAAGAGGGGAGAGGAACTGGGCATGGCCGACTTTATCGATATGATTGCCGACGAAACGGTTGCGCGAACGGAGGAGGAGGTTCTGAACTACATCACGGAGAGGAACCACCCCTGTCTGTCCATGGAGCCCCTGCTGTGATGAACCCCCACATGGGAAATAGGAAGTCGGAAATGGGACATGGGAAGTTGTTCCCCGAACACCCCAACTCTGATCTTTTTCCCACATTCCACATTCCAAGAGAGGAGATCCTATGGCCCTGACGGGAATTCAGATTTTTAAGCTGCTGCCGAAGACAAACTGTGGAGAGTGCAAGTATCCGACGTGCCTGGCCTTTGCCATGGCCTTGGCATCGGCGAAAGCTGAGCTTGACTCCTGTCCCTACGTGAGCGACGACGCACGGGGCCAGCTTGCCGAGGCCGGCGCTCCCCCCATACGGCCTGTGGCCGTTGGCCGGGGCGAGTACGAGGTCAAGGTGGGCGGCGAGACCGTTCTTTTCCGCCACGAGAAGACCTTTTTCAACAAGCCCGGCTTCGCCGTCCTCATATCGACGGAGATGAGCGATGACGAGGTGGAGCGACGTTTCGCGTCTCTGAGTCTCTATGAGTACGAGCGGATCGGGATGACCCTTCGGCCCGAACTTGTGGCGATACGGGACGGGGGAGATAGGGAACGGTTTTTGCGGATTGTCGACCGGGCCTCCCGGGAGCCCTATGCCGTCGTGTTGATGTGCCCGGATCCGGCCTCCATGGAGGAGGCGCTGGTACGCTTGCAAGACAGACGGCCGCTCATCTACGCCGCTACTGAAGAGAACTGGCAGGCCATGACGGCACTGGCGAAGACACACGGCGCTCCACTCGCCGTCAAAGGAAAGGGCATCGAGGCAGTGGCCGGACTCGTTGAGAGGCTCATGGGCGAGGGTCTGAAAGACCTCGTCCTCGACCCTTCGCCGGCGACGACGAGGGAGGCCTTTGAGCAGCAGGTGGCCATTCGCCGCGGGGCACTCGTTTCGCGGTTAAAGCCTCTCGGATTTCCTACGATCGGCCTGCCTTTTCAGTTGGCTGACGAGCCCATGAAGGAGGCCCTCATAGCTTCGACCATGGTGGCCAAGTATGCGGGCATTATCGTTCTCGGCGATTTTCGGGGGGAGACCCTTTTTCCTCTGCTCCTGCAAAGGCTCAACATCTATACCGACCCCCAGAGGCCCATGACCACCCAGGAAGGGATCTATCCCATCAACAATCCGGGCGACGACTCGCCGGTCCTCGTAACCTGCAACTTCTCTCTGACCTATTTTATCGTCTCCGGCGAAATGGAGAATTCCAGGGTGGCAAGCTGGCTGCTCATCATGGATACGGAGGGGCTGTCGGTCATGACGGCCTGGGCTGCGGGCAAGTTTGTCGGGGACCTCGTGGGGGCCTTTGTGAAGCGCTCCGGCATCATCGAAAAGGTTGCCCATAGGAAGCTCATCATCCCCGGGTATGCGGCGCAGATTTTGGGAGACCTGGAGGAGGAGCTTCCGGGATGGGAAATCCACGTCGGGCCACGGGAGGCGGCGCACTTGCCGGCATACCTGAGGATGTGGAAGGCCTGATCCCCCGGCATGCGATCTGATGGTTAGGAAGGACGGTGTTTGAATGATTCTGATCGGCGAAAACCTGAACGTCATGTCAAAACGGATCGGAGAGGCCTTGCGTCAGCGCGACCCTGAGCCGATCCGGTCTCTGGCCCTTAGTATGGCTGGGGCAGGCATGGATATGATAGACGTCAATTTGGGGCCGGCCCGTAAGGGCGGCCCGGAGCTTATGGATTGGGTGGTTCAGACGGTGCAGGAGGCCGTCGACCTCCCTCTGTCACTCGATACTACGAACATCGAGGCCATCGAGGCAGGGCTCAAGGCCGCGCGCATCAGGCCGCTCATCAACTCCATTTCGGCGAGGCCGGAAAGGATTGAAGCCCTGATGCCCATGGCAAAGCGCTACGGGGCGCCCTTTGTGGCCCTGACCCTGGGGACGGAAGGGATTCCGCGCGATGCCAACGAACGGGGGCTTCTGGCTGCGGAGCTCATGGCCGCCGCCGCATCCTACGGTATTGCTGACGAAGACCTGTGGATCGACCCCATCGTTCTGCCCGTCAACACCCAGCAGATGCAGGTTCAGGGATGCACGGAATTCGTTATGATGCTCAGCGAAATTGGACCGCAGTGCAGATCGGCCTGCGGCCTGTCTAACGTCTCGAACGGGTGCCCCGGTCCGCTGAGGGGTATATTGAACCGTACGTACCTCATCATGTTGAAACGCTATGGCATGTATTCGGCCATTGTCGATGCCTTTGACGCCGAGTTGAAGGCCATTGCCGGGGGCGACAGGCCCGACATTGAGGCTTTGGTTCACAGCGTGATGGACGGCGAAGAGATGGACCTTTCGACGCTTGAGAGAGAAGGCCTGGAGTATGTAAAGACTGCCGGCGTGCTTATGGGGCGGACCGTCTACTCAGACTCGTGGCTTGAGCTATAGTCCGGCGTCACGGCACCGATATGGGCAGCAAAAACCTTCCACCGGTACTCGCTTTCTTCTGCGCGGGCCCGCAATGCTTCGATGCTGAGCAGGTCATCGGGCACGTGGTCCGCCGGTGCGGCCTCCTCGCCATTATCAGGCCCTTTCGTGTGTCTTAGGGTAACAAGAAACCCAAGCAGGCGTTCCAGTCGCTCCTTGCTGAACCATGTGTCGCCGCCGTGGCTGTGAACCCCCAGAAAGGCTTGAACTGCCCTATCGGTGCATAGCCGGGCCAAGGCCTCGTCGAGCGGATTCGGGGCTGTCTCCCCAAATGCCAGCTCACCCAGGCGCCGGAAGAGGCCGGCGAGGGTCACCACCTCCCAGGCTGCGCCACTGTCTAAGCCTGATCCTGTCAGAGCCTCCTCCATTGCCTTTCCGAGACCCCAGGCATCCTCTATCCGGCCCTCGGGATAGCCCGGCAGAATCCCTCCTTCCGGAATATGCGACATTGAGTCCAAGAGGATCCATGCCGCTAAGGCGGCCTTGTTGTCGTCGTTGCAGACAAGGCCTGGCGCTGATGCAAAAACCTCCCCACCGTTGACCTTTTCCGCGAAGAGGTCTGCTGCTTGGCGCAGGACCAAGGCGGCCGCACCGATCAGCCTGAAAGCGCGGAAGGCGATGTCGTCGGCGTCGGCCTGCAGACCGTAAAGGTGGTTTCCCACGAGAACGAGCCCGATCATCTTTTCCCTGGGCCAGGTTGCCGAGTCGTCAACGACCGGGCGTTGCCGGGCGCCCGCTCCGTGCGACGCCGCGTTCAGTGCCGACAGGATGTCCGGCAGGAGGCTTCGGGTTCCGTCGGAGAAGTCGCGGGATAGCATTTCCGTCGTCGCCGCGTCGAGATCAACCGTGCCGCCGTCCCCAAGATAGTCGCTGAGGCGCTGGAAGCGATGCCACTCGTTGTCCTTCACCTCCGCGAGCTCTACAAAGGTGTAGTAATCGTAGGCCTGAAGCTCCACATGGAGACCCTTGTCGGCCAGGGTTCTGTTGTCGCGGACGAACCAGAGTCCCCTGCGGTGATCGTGAAAAAGGGTGAAAAAGCCCTCGAGGGCCGTCAGCGCCAGGCCTTCGGCCAAATCCTTGCGGACAAGCTCGCGTCCGTCGGCTGTGCCGGTGGCAATGGAGTAGGCAACGGATGTCTTAACGTAGCCGCGTGCAGCCGCAAACCTGTTGTGATAGAGAACCAGCGTCCTTTCTCGCCCATACCGGTTCGAATAGGCGAAGACGTCCTCATTCACGGTGCCGTCCTCGGACACGAAATCATAGAGAAGAAAATTGGCCACCCCCGCGAAGAGGTGGCGCCTGTGGAGGAGTGGAAAGATCTCCCTGCGATGGCGGTCCACCAGCTCGGGGTCGGGCTGCTCGTGCCAATAGGCCTTGCGGTATTCCATGCCGTACTTCTCGGAGAAGCCCTCGACCTGACCGTGTCCGAACATGGGGAGCCCCGGAAGGGTTACCATCATAGTGCAGATGCCGAAGTACTTGTCGCCTTTGCCGAACTGGTCGACGGCCGTCCTTTCGTCGGGGTTGTTCATGAAGTTGACGAAACGCCTCATTACCTCCGGATCGAACTCCAGGGTGTTCTTCATAACCAGGCGGTACTTGGCGTTTTCTTCGTCCCGGAGGATGTTCATGAAGGCGCTGTTGTAAACCCTGTGCATCCCGAGGGTGCGGACAAAATAGCCTTCCAGCAGCCAGAATGCCTCAGCAAGCAGAAGTGTGTCCGGCGCCTCCTGGGCCACGCGATCGACAACCTGTCTCCAGAATTCCTGGGGCATACGGTCGTCAAACTCCTCCTTTGTCATGCCGTTCTCTGCGCGGGTGGGGATGGCACCGCCCCTTCCCGGATCCGGGTACCAGAGCCGCTGATAGTGTCGCTTCGTCAGGGTCATCGCTGCGTCGAACCTGATGATGGGGAACTTCCTGGCTACGGAGAGGATGAGCTCGATCATGCCTTCCCGCACATCGGGGTTGAGGTAGTCAAGCTGTGCCGTGTCGTTCCACGGCATGCTTGTCCCGTCATTGCCATGGTAGACAAAATGCTCCCGGCCGGTCATCCGGTCGACGCGCTTGAAGGCCACGGCGGCATCTGTTCGGTCGTAATAATGGTCTTCGAGGAAAATACCTACCCGTCCGTTGCCGGATAGGTCTGTTCCCTGGAAGGAATACCAGGGAAAGGGGTTGTGGTCCAGGGAGATGAACCATGAAGGATGGTCGATGACATAGCGGCTATCAATGCCGAAGTGATTGGGCACCATGTCGCTGGCAAGCCTGATCCCCCGTGCAGTCAGGCGCTCTCTCAGGTTCCGGTAGGCATCTTCTCCGCCAAGGTCCGTGGCAATTTCATAATCGAAAACGGAATAGGCCGACGGCACGGCCTCGGGGTTGCCGCAAAGCTGTTTGATCCTCTGTGATGCGGGGCTCCTTTCCCATATGCCTATGAGCCATAGGCCGGTGAATCCGTAGTCCCTCAACCTGTCCAGCTCGTCATCCGGTATATCGTCGAGGCGCGTAACCGGTTGTCCGTATGCCCGCGAGAGCTGATCAAACCAGACATAGACGTTCTTTGCCATGAGGACGAGCTGGGGCATCCATTCCCGGTCGGGGCTGAACTGCTCGTATTCGCTCTCCCCCTCGACGATTTCATAGGTGTAGACGACTGATGGGCCGGGCCCGGCAAAGGTGAGCTTCCGCTCTTCCTGAAAGAGATCAAGACTTCTTAAGAGCCTGGCGCTGTAACGCTCCCGCACGAGAAGGCCCCAGTGGTCCCGGATGTAGGCAAGCTGCCCTTCCAGCGAATTCGGCACTGCAATTGCCGGACTGCGCAGCATATCAATAAGGTTCTGGTCCTCTGGTCCGAAGGAGGGCTCCACATCAAAAAACCGGCGCAGGCTATGAATGAGCCGCAGGTAATCCGTATTCTCCTTCAGGGAGGTGTCGTCGAAGAGCTCTCGAAAGGACCGAAAAGCCGGGTTCATGTTGGCGAGCCACAGCAGCAGGATCTCTTCGATGGCGATCTCCCTGTTGGGGCTTGCACCTGTCCTTCCCGCAAGGTATTGGGGAACGGATGCCTCGTTGCGGTAGACTGAGAGGGGGGGAAAGTGGACGGTGAAAAACGTGAGCGTTCTATCTACTCCTTCCCGGCCTATCTCCTCATCCAGCATGGCCAGCGCTTTTGTCAGTGCATCCCTGACCCTTTGGTTGCGGTAGAGCTCAACGACGTAGTGGAGGATCTCGTCGATGAGGCCCATGGCCACCATGTCGCCGGCCTTGAGGATTTCCTCGGGCCCGGCCTTGGCCCCCCTCTCCTTGTTTATGGACTGCACGAGGTGCCTGGCGGCGCGTACGCTGGAAAAGATGACGTTGCCGCTCAGCTTGAAAAGGGCTGTATCGACGCCGTACTTCTCCCGGCTCGTCCTGGAGATATGAAACTCCCGTCCGCTATGATTTTGCATATCGTGGCATGGTACCACAGAGCCCCGGCACAGTCAACGAGGACAATTGTTTTTGTAAGGAGGCCCGTGCCGCCACGAGAACCGCCGGGCAAGCGATGCTTGACAAGGCAAACCCTGAAACGGTATGTTTCACGAGACTTATGGACCGAACCCTCCTTCTCAACACGACCTTCGAACCCTTAAGCATTGTTTCCTGGAAAAAGGCGGTGCACCTTGTTTTCGTAGGTAAGGTCGAGGTCTTAAGGGAGTATGAAAGGGAGATCAGGGGCGTTTCCAGGAGCATGAAGCAGCCCGCCGTTATACGCCTTTTAGTGCTCGTCAGAAACAATTATAATCACGTCAAGTTTTCGCGGCGGAACATCTTCCTCAGAGACAACTTTACCTGCCAATACTGCGGCAAGGTATTTGACCCGAAACACCTTACCTGCGATCACATCGTCCCGAAGTCCCGCGGGGGTATTACGGAGTGGACAAACATCGTCACTTCCTGCACCAGGTGCAACGTGAGAAAGGGGGACAAGCTTCCTGACGAGGCGGACATGCATCCCGGAAAAAGGCCGTCGCGCCCCAGCGGCTTTTCGCTCCTCATGCTGCACGTGGGCATGAAGATACTTCCTGAACACTGGAGAGACTACATTTTTACAAGGAACTGATTATGGAAAGAATCTGGGCTCCGTGGCGTATGGAGTACATTACAAGCGTACACAAGAAAGACGAGGGGTGCTTCCTCTGCGTCGCCCCCACGAAGGATGAGGAGTCGCTGGTCCTCATGAGGAACGAGCTTGCCTTCGCGATCATGAACCGCTTCCCCTATTCGAACGGGCACGTTATGGTTGTTCCGGTGAGGCATACGGGAAGCCTCGAGACGCTGTCCAAAGACGAGATCGGATGCATGATGGCTCTTGTGCAGAAGATGGTGGTTGTGCTCAAAAAGGCCTTCAATGCAGACGGCGTAAACGTGGGCATAAACATAGGTCGCGCCGCGGGAGCAGGCTTGGAGGAACACGTTCACATCCACGTGGTGCCTCGGTGGTTCGGTGACACCAATTTCATGGCCGTATCCGGTGAGACGAGGGTTATTTCGGAGCACCTGCAGGCAAGCTACAATAAACTGAGAATTGCCTTGCGTGAAACGGTTTTTTGATCGCTCTGCCGTCATTGTAACGCCGGCCGACCTCGTCGTGACCTTCACCCGGCAGGACAGTCGCGCCCTCGAGCTGCCCCCGAGGGCCATTATCTCTTTTGACCGGGGCGATGCTGCGCGCCTTCTCCGGGAGGTGGAGGCCGAGGTCGTAGGCGCATGGCGGCCTTTCCGCACAATATACCGGTTGGCTCCGGGGAATGTCGTTCTGGCTAATTGCCCCTTCGGTGGGCCCAATGTGGCTGCCCTCATGGAGGAGTTTACCGCCTTCGGCGTCAGGGAGTTTGTTCTCTGGGGGTACTGCGGCACCATAGGGCGGGAGTTGGACGTAGGCGATGTGCTGGCTGTGACGGGTGCCTTGAGAGAGGATGGCCTGTCGCACCACTATGTGGATACGGATGAAGAAATGATTTTTACCCCATGGTTTGATGCCTGGAAGGACGCTATCGGCCGGCACGAATTTCAGACGGGCCCGGTCTGGTCCACCGACGCTATCTACCGGGAAACGGTTGGAAAAGTGGATGCACATCAAGCCCGCGGGATCGTGGCCGTAGAGATGGAGGTTGCCTCGTGTTACGCCGTGGCGGCCCATCTTGGCGTCAATGCCATTGCCTTCCTTGTTGTCTCGGATTCACTGCGCAAAGGGCGCTGGGAAGCCGGTTTTCACGGGAGCCCTCTGAAGGTGGGCGTCAAAAGAATGATAGCCTTCCTCCTGGCCGAGGCTATCAGGTAGCGCGACTCCGTGCGTTGCTTAGCGGGGTGCTATCGTATGCTGTCGGCAAAACCGTACTGGTCGACCTGCCACCCCTCTTCGGGCATTTCAACTCCGTCGATAAAGACCCTTCTGCCGTCAAGGGCTACCCGGCCTTTAGCGATCAGTCCGTGAACGGCAAAGGGGTAGATCTTCCAGTCCCCCTCTATCTTGAGCGCTTCCTGAATGGCCGTGGAGACTTTCTCCAGGGACCGGTAGAGCCCCTTTCCTTCTCGTGCGTCCGCCTCCCTGAAGGCCTTGAGGCTTTGCGCCCCCTGTCTTTCCGCAAACCGCCGTATCTCTCTCAGTTCGGTGTCCCACCGTGAAAGGGCTATGGAGGCGGACTGGATCAGCACGGGTCCACCGTCATCGCTTTGGTCGACAAAGAAGACCGTTGATTTTACGCTCCGCTCTTCGGCAAGTATGGCCTTGGCCGTCGGCCTCCAGCCGAGGCCGACGTACCTTTTTGCATCGCCGGGGTGGACGTTGAGAATGCTTGGAAAATACCTGTCAACCATCCAGTTTCCAATCCACAGATCGTAGCCGGCCAGGCAGATGAGATCAGGCCGGCCTGAGATCGCCTGCTCCACAAGGGTCATGATGGCCCTGTCGTAGCTGTCCCGCTCCACGCCGTACCGGGGAATCCTGTCAAGGCCCCACATCTCCCGAAAATACCGTTCCGAATCGAGGTAGACCACGGCAGCCCCGTGGTTGGCAGCCTTCGCCAGGCCGGCGCAACCGGGTGCGTTGCTGAATACGACGTGAAATTTCCCGGTGTCCTCTTCGTATATTCTCTCATAATTGCTTCCCGAGCCCGAAACACCGCAGGCGTAACGCATCGGTGAAGAGGATGGGTCAAAAACAAGGTTTGCAGCCATTACGTGCACCTCGCGCTCTGTAATGTTGGTTGAAACGTGTCGAAGATAGGTCGGTTATAACAAACCGGCCCGGGCCTGTCAAGGCGCCCTGTCGCCCTCGTCGAAGTCCGCTCGTGGGGTCCCATAAAGGGCGCGGGATCCCAAGGCTCAGCCCGCTTTAGCGATTAAGCGCCCGGCACAGCGCCCTGCGATTGGAACCGGCAGTTTAGAGCCGGCGTCTCAGAAAGGCCAGGTAATAGTTTTTGAAGAATAGACCGAAAATCACTATGGTAACGACGACCGAGAGGGCCGCTGAGAGATAGCGCGTCTGCGGCATGAGGGCCCGAAGGAGCAACAGGGCGGCGCAGAGAAGGATGCCGGCCAGAATCGATTTCAGTGTCTCCCTGAAATCCTTTGCCGACATCTTGTACGCTATCTTCTTTTTGAGAATAACGTAGAGGGTGGCGAAGTTGTACAACGATGTAACCGACGTGGCGAGGGCAATGCCGAGGTTGCCCAGGGGTCCCATGAGATAATAGGCCAGGGCGGCGTTGAGGGTGATTGACGTGACCCCCACGACGGCCGGCGTTCGCATATCGTGGAGGGCGTTAAAGACCCGAACGAAGGAGAGGGAAAGGGCATAGAACAGAAGGCCGATGCTGTAACCGAAGAGGGCCCTGTTCGTGATGGCCGTGTCGTGGGCTGTAAAGGCGCCCCTCTGATAGAGGATGGCGACAAAACTGTCCCCCATGGTGCAGAGCAGGACGGTGGCCGGGATAAGGGTGATGCAGAGGAGGACGGTAGATCCGTCAATGTGGTCCGAAATGCCTCGCATGGCTCCGTCATGGTACAACCGTGAGATCTTCGAGAACATAACCGTATAGACGGGTACGGCAAAAAGGCTGGCCGGTAGAATGAAGATGCGGAAGGCGTAGGCGAGGGCTGCCACCTCTCCTTGGGGCAGGTAGGAGCCGATGATGCGACCCACAAAGCTGTTGACGGGCACTATGGATGTGGCCACGAGGGCGCCGAGGAAAAGGCGTTTGGCCTCCTGTACGGCGGGATGAGCCAGGGAGATGGATGGCCGGTAGTGAATGCGGAGGTTGCGCAGATAGGGTATCTGCATCAACACCTGAAGGAGTGCGCCGGCCGTGACGCCGAGGGCGAGGCTGTATATGCCCATGAAGGGGCTTAGAAGAAGGGCCGCCGCGATGAATGCCAGGTTCCAGAGAAGCCCCGAGAGTTCAGGGGCCACGAAATGTTCCTTGGCGTTGAGGAAGGCCTTCATGACGGAAAGAAGAGTGTGCAGAAGGATGACGGGAATCATAATGAGGAAGAGGTACTGCGTTGCCCTCTTCGTTTCCGCTGTAAATCCCGGCGCGATGAGGTCCACTATGGGTCCGCTTAAGAAAAGAAAAACAAGGGAGAGCAGTGCTGTTGCCACGGCCGAAAGGTTCATGAAGGTCGAGTAGATGGCCGAGTATTCATCGGGCTTGTCGAGATATTTTGTACAAACCGGAACAAGAAAGGCGCTGGTGGCCCCGGAGAAGAAGAGTGTCTGAACCAGCTCAGGGAAGTTGAAGGCGACGACGAAGGCGTCGACCAGCATGGTGGCGCCGAAGAGGTAGGCCTGGATTGCCTCCCGCACGTATCCGAGGGGCCGGCTGACGAGGGTAATGAGGGTAATAACAGACCCTTTTCTGATGATGTCGGCGGCCGGATTGGTCTTGGGGCCCGCCTCAGATGTTTTCTTTGCCAATATTTTGTCTCTTGACAATGCGCCGGAGCTGTTTGAGCGCCTTCTGTTCAATCTGCCGGATCCGCTCCCGCGTAACACCTATCTTTTTCCCGATTGCTTCGAGTGTCAAAGGTTCTCCCTGATCGAGGCCGTACCGGAGAATGATGACCTTTCGCTCTTTGTCGTCGAGCTTGTCGAGCCAGGAGGCGATCTCCTCCACCCGTCTTGCCTGTTCATAGACGGTAGAAGGCTCTTCGGCAGCCGTGTCCGGAAGAATATCCTCAAGGGTGTACTTCCCCTCCTCGTCAATAAGGGTTTCCAGAGAGTAGGTTTTTCCCAGCATCGTAAAGAGATTCTTGACGAAATCGAGGCGGAGCCCCAGGCTTGTTGCGATCTCTTCAGACGTGGGCTCCCGCTCGTTCTTTTCCATGTAGGCGTTGATAAATTTGGATACCTTGTGCATCTTCGACGAGACGTGAACGGGGAGGCGGATGGTGCGTGAATGGTTGGCAATAGCGCGCTCAATGGATTGGCGGATCCACCATGTTGCGTATGTTGAAAAACGGCAGTTGCGGGCGGCGTCAAACTTCTCGACGGCCCGGATCAGGCCTATGTTCCCCTCTTCTATGAGATCGAGGTTCGCTATGCCCATGTTGATGTACTTTCTTGCAATCTTGACGACGAGGCGCAGGTTTGCCTCGATGAGGCGTTGCCTGGCATCGCTGTCACCGGCGGCTATGCGTTGCGCAAAGACGCGCTCCTCGTCGAGGGTGAGAATAGAGAGCTTTCTCAGGTCCCTCATATAGAGCTTTTCGACATCGAACTCCGTATCCGGCGCAGCCTCGCTCTCCTTTTCGGGTTCGCGGGTTTCCTCTAAATCCTCCAACCGTGTTCTCCTATGAGTTTGACAAACCTACATCCGCCGTAGTCCTCCGACGACACAGTGCCATCCTTGTGCTTGGAGTAGAGGACGAGTTCCTGGGCCGACTCTTCGCCAAGGGGGATGATGAGCCGTCCGCCCGGGGCGAGTTGGTCGATAAGCGGCTTCGGAACGGCCGGTGATGCTGCTGTGACAATGACGGCATCGTAGGGCGCGTATTCACGCCACCCATACGTGCCATCCCCGACGGTGATGACGATGTTGTTGTACCGCATTTCATCGAGCAGTCTTCTGGCCCTTTGTGCGATGACGGCTATGCGTTCGATGGAATAGACCTGCTCCGCCATTTCTGCGAGGATGGCCGCCTGATATCCCGACCCCGTACCGATTTCGAGGACGCGTTCTTTCCCCTGCAGGGTCAAAGCTTCTGTCATGAGCGCCACGATGTATGGCTGTGAAATGGTTTGTTTCTCCCCGATGGGGAGCGGGTGGTCTTCGTATGCCTCCGGCCACAGGGCCTCGTCGAGAAAGAGATGGCGTTCGACCTTGCGCATTGCCGCAATGACGCGGCTGTCTTTTATCCCCCTCCTGACGAGCTGGGTGTCTACCATATGCTGACGCATATTATAGTAATTGTTGAGAATCATTGAGATAGTTCTTTAGAGCGGTTCCTGGCCTCCTCGACCGCCCTGATAACCGTACCCTTGAAGCCCCGTTCTTCCATGATCGACAGTCCCGCTATCGTTGTTCCACCGGGAGACGTTATCATTTCTCTCATAAGGCTCGGGTGAAGCGCCTCTTCTTCGAGCAGGGCCATGGTGCCCTTGACCATCTGCAGGACGATGGCCCTGGACTTGTCTCGGGGTAGGCCCACCCGGACGCCGGCATCGATCATCGCCTCGACAAAAAGCAGGAGAAATGCAGGACCACTTGCGCCGAGGGCGGTTATGGAATCGAGAAGGTCCTCCTTGACCTCCACAACGGTTCCGGCCGAGGCAAAGAGCTTTCGCACCTCTTCGATTTCGTCGGGCCCCACAAGCTCGTTGTGAGACAGGCCGATAGCGCCCTCTCCGATACGTACGGCAAGGTTGGGCATGACGCGTACCACCTTCACCGGCTTTCCGACGTGCGCCGCGATGGTTGACGACGTAATGCCCGCCATGACGGACACGATGACATGCCTGTCCTCCACAAAGGGGGCGATGTTTTTCAAGAAGGCCTCTGCGTCCTGAGGCTTGACGGCCAAAAAGATAAAATCGCTTTGTGCCGCTGCGCGGCCCGATTCTTTTTCCATGGTGACTTTATATAGACGTTCTATTAAAGCGGCACGCTCTGCCTTGATCTCCACAGGATAAAGCTCTTTCCTCGCTGCCCCGCTCTTGAGCAGTGCTTTGAGAATGGCTTCACCCATATTTCCGAGGCCAAAAATTGCAAACCTGGGCATGTTCCCCTCCCTGAACCCTCATTTATATCAGATTAAAAGGGATTATTGAAAGTGAATTCTTTCATTCCCCTCGGGCCCTCATCCCACCACATGCACCCGTTTCTTGGAAGGTTTTCCCTTCAGCAGCAGGTACGTTGCGCCGGTGCCGCCGTCAGCCATTCTCGCGCTTGCAAAAGCCACTATCCATCGCCTGTTCATTGCCCTGATGATCCAGCCCTTCAGGCTTTCCTTTAGTACCGGTTTTTCCTTGGACTTGAGGCCTCTCCCGTGGATCACCCTGATGCAGCGCAATCCTTCCCGAACGGCCTGCTGCAAAAAGACGGAAAAGGCCCTCTCTGCGTTGACCGTATCCAACCCGTGAAGATCGAGGGTCTTCTCGATGGAAAACTCACCCTGTCGCAATTTTTCCATGGTGAGGGGATTGAGGCCCTCTGCGTATCCTTCCATGTACTCCGGCAAGTTAACCACATCGAGGGCCAGGCCGTTCCGGAGGGCCCTGTCGATCTCCACGGACGGATCGGTGTCCCTGAAGACCCTGGCTGTAGGGGTCCTTTTCTTTTTCGGAGCCTCTTTGCCTTGCGATATCTTCTTCACATCTTTCATGGCCTCGGCAAAGTCCGGAATCGACTCGGGTTTAGCCGGGCTCACTGCGATATTGTTTCTCCTGAGGAACTCGTCGAGACCTTCGAAGGCCCTGTACCCCGAATCTCTTCTGTCCATGTGTTATTCTTAAAACACTGCGCCCCTCAAAACAAGACATAACTGACGTCACCGACATCCCGGCGGCAGATTTCGTAAGACCGGGTAGATCATTTTATGCACCTTTGAGGCGCTTGACAACGGGAGGGTGCTCATCTATATTGAAAACACTCCTCTATCGGAAATACTAAGGGCACCTGGAGGTAGCTATGGTAGTACATAAGACCTGCATCATGGGGCTACTTTGGGCAGTATTGACGGTTCTTATCGTTTCTGTTCCTCACGCACAGGCACAAAAGGCATCGACGTTGCAGGTGTATATAACCCAGGGGTTTAAGGCACCGCTGGAAGCGTACGTGGTTCCTGCAATGAAGAGCAAGCACAACGTGGATGTTGTAATGTCGCCCCACTTGAGCGCCCAGTCCTTGACGAAAGCCATAGCCCAACGGGGCAAACCCGACGTCTCCGTCTTCATGCTTGACGAGGGTCCGTGGCTTCAGGGTAAGCAGGCCGGACTGTGGGAGAAGCTGCCGGCCTCCGCCATCCCGAACCTCGGTGACATTCCTGCCCGATTCAAAGACAGTGAAGGGATGGGGTCGGCATACGTGCTCTATCTTCTGGGCATTCTTTATGACGAGGAGGCCTTTAAGAAACAGGGTTTTCCCAAGCCTTCCTCCTATGCCGATTTTTGGAACCCTGCCTACAAAGGAAAGGTGAGCATTCCCGGGTCCACGAGCACCTTTGCCTATGCCCTGTTATTTCAGATCAACAGGCTTGAGGGCGGCGACAACAGCAAGTCTCTGGACAAAGGCTTTGCCAAGCTGAAGACGCTGGTGCCGAACATCGGCATGTTTCACGGAGGCGCCTCAGCCCTCATACCGCTCTTTTCGCAGAAGCAGGCATGGCTGGCATGGAACGCCAGCTTTCCTGCGCAGCAGCTTGCCAAGTCGGGTGTGCCGGTGGGATTCGTAGCCCCTAAGGAGGGCGCGATGATTATTCCCGCCTATGTCGCTATCGCCAAGAACTCCCCGAACCAGGAGGCGGCGCAACACTTTGTAAACCTGGTGCTCTCGCCGGAGTACCAGAAGTTGCAGGCCGAGATGGCGTACGGTGGGGCGGTGAACCCCAAGACGAAGCTTGACCCCCGGTTTGCCAAGACCTTCCCCATTAATCGCGAGGTCATAGACAAGGCGCAACTGATGCCCTGGGACATATACAATGCCAAGCGTTTGGAGTTGAACGCGCGGTGGCAGCGGGAAATTGAAACGAAGTAGGCCCGACGGTGGCTGGGTCTGAGTTGAGCGGTCGCAAGACCATCTTGGAGGTTATTGGGGTTTCCAAGGCCTTTAGGGAGAACGAGGTCCTCAAGGATGTTTCCTTTGTCGGCGGGGAAGGAGAGTTTATCTCCCTGTTGGGTCCCTCAGGCTGCGGCAAGACGACGACCCTCAACATTGTAGCGGGCTTCCTCCCTCCGGACCGGGGGGAAATCCGCATCGACGGCCAGCGAAAGAACGAGGTGCAGCCGCATCGACGGAACCTCGCCATGGTTTTTCAGAGTTACGCCCTTTTCCCCCATATGACCATTTTCGACAACGTTGCCTTCGGGCTGAGGATGCGCAGGCAATCTTCCGGAGAGATAGAGAAGAAAGTGGCCGGGGCGCTTGAACTGGTACACCTCGCAGGCATGGAGCGACGCTACCCCCGGCAACTATCGGGGGGCCAGCAGCAGCGGGTGGGACTTGCCCGTGCGCTTGCCGTTCAGCCTCGCATCCTTCTCCTCGACGAGCCGTTGAGCAACCTCGACGCAAAGCTTCGAAAGACCATGCAGACCGAGTTACGGGCGATCCAGCAGTACGTTCATACGACGACTATTTATGTGACCCACGATCAGGAGGAGGCATTCACCCTCTCTGACCGCATTATGCTTATGAATCGAGGGGTGATTGAACAGACCGGCACACCGGAAGAGATATACCGTCGGCCGCGGACGCAGTTTGTGGCGGAGTTTATCGGTATTTCTAATTTCTTCGATGCCGTTGTGGCTGAAGCATCGGCGGCCGGACCGGTTTTTCGTCTCGGCCCTTTTACGGTCAGGGGCGATGCAGGCGGCTCCCTGAAGGGAGGGGGCCGGGTTAGGCTGGCCGTGCGGCCGGATCGCCTGCGCTTGGGCGAACTGAAGAATGGTACGCCGGAAGAAGGAGAGTTGACGGGCAAGGTCGTGAGCCGAGTCTTCGGAGGTCCTTTTGTCGCTTTTGTCGTGGACGTGAAGGGCGTCGGGGCCGTCAATGCGCACTTGCGAAGCGATATTGCCGAGTCCATTGCCGTGGGGTCAACGGTTCGAATATCGGTGGCGCCACGTGACTGGCTCACCGTTGAAGGTTCATGGCAGGAATGAGCAGGGAGGCAGAGAAGAGGTGGACGTAGGGGCGGCGGGATGTCGATAGGCGATGTCGGAGGACAGGGGGTCATGGACAGAGCGAGGCGCTGGACCTGGCTCTTTCTGCTCGTGCTGCCCGCAGTGGGCTGGCTCTCCGTCTTTTGGATGTTTCCCCTTGTCATGGCGCTGCTGATGAGCTTTCGGGAATTTGATCCGCAGGCGGTAGTCGGGCTGAAAATAACGCTGAAAAACTACATTACGCTCATTTCCGACCCCTTCTATCTTCATGCCTTCTGGCGTACGCTGTGGATCGCCGGGGTTGCGACGGCTGCTTCCATTCTTTTCGGGTATCCCCTGGCCTACCACACGGTGAAGGCGCGGGCCCAGGAACGGCCTTTCCTGACCTTGATCCTTCTCGTTCCCGTCATGCTCAGCCTTGTCGTTACGGCCTTTGCATGGCTCATTCTTCTCGGTCCCAGTGGGTTTGCCAACAGGATTCTCCTGGGGCTCCATATCGTAACAGAGCCCGTACAGATCCTCAACACGGAGTTGGGCGTCATTATCGTGCTCGTTTACAGCTTCTCTCCCTACATGATGCTCAGCATCATGAGTTCCCTTGAAAATGTCGATCCCAGCCTGCTTAGGGCGGCCAGAATTCTAGGGGCCTCACCGTGGCGCACCTTCTGGAAGGTCACGCTGCCGCTCAGCGTTCCAGGGGTGCTTTCAGGGAGCCTCATGGTTTTCTCACTTTCTGCCGCCGCCTTCGTGACCCCTTACATCATCGGGGGAAACCGGGTCAAGGTTGTGCCGCTTCTTATCTACAATTTTGCCATAGCACTCTTTGATTGGCCTGACGCTGCAGCCCTCTGTGTTCTTCTGGTGCTCGTCATGCTTTTTCTCACGTTTCTCATCTCACGTGCCGTCGAGGGCCGCTTCATGGCCTGGCTTAAGGGGTAATATGGGCAGAATAGTGCGGTTCCTTCCCTATCTGGGTTTTGCCGTCATCCTCATTCCAACGGTGCTCGTCGTCGGGTCATCCTTTACGACGACACGATACATCGTCTTTCCGCCCAAGGGGTTCAGCTTGAAATGGTACTGGGCGGCCTTTTCCGATCCCCAGATGCTGAAGGGGCTGGAGCTGAGCCTATCGGTGGCCGTAGCCTCTGTTCTCATCAGTCTTGTCATCGGCACCTTGGGGGCCCTCTACCTGGCCAGGCCGGACGCCCGGGGCAGGGGGTACCTGTCGGCCTTTTTTTTGGCACCGCTCAGCGTCCCTACGGTCATGACCGCCTTCGCCCTGCTGCTTACCTTCACCAATTGGGGGCTCATCAGCCGGTTGGGCCTCATTGTCGCGCACGTTGTCCTGACCGTTCCCTATGTCATCCGGACTGTTCTGGTGAGCCTTACGGGACTTGATCCTTCATTGGGTAGGGCCGCGTCGATCCTCGGCGCTAACCGATGGAACACATTTAGACTCGTTACCCTTCCCTTAATCAAGCCGGGTGTCATTGCCGGAGGGGTGTTCGGCTTTCTCGTTTCATTTAATAATGTTACCATATCGGTATTCATCGCGTCGCCGGGGTCAAGTACCCTGCCGGTGGTGCTTTTCAACAGAATGGAGTGGCTTGCGGAACCGTCTGTTGCAGCGGCGGCAAGCATGATCGTCCTCCTGACCATTACAATTATGCTAATACTTGACCGAAAGTTTTCGCTCTTTCGATCACTCTTTGGATAGGTGTGGCGATGAGCGTGGAAAATGATAAGGAGGGAGACTGATGAAAGGTGTTGACCTAGCCCTGACCGGTGGCCGCGTGGTGACGCCCGGCGGGGTGTTGGAGGCGGATATTGTAATAGATAACGGCAAGATAGTGGCCCTGCAGGCCGGAGGGTTGGCGCCCAAGGCCGGGGATGTTGTGGACGTGACGGGGATGGTGGTGATCCCGGGCGGTGTCGACACCCATACCCACCTGAGGGACCCCGGGTACACGCACAAGGAGGACGCTACAACAGGTACGAGGGCTGCGGCAGCGGGCGGATACACGACTGTTATGGGCATGCCCAACGTCAACCCCGTGACGACAACCGTTGAGCGGTACCGCGAGGTCATCGCCATTTACGGAAGGAAGGCCCTTGTTGATTTCAATCATCATCCGGCGGGTACAAACCTTAGGGAGATGAAGGGGCTCGTCCAATCAGGGGCGTTGGCGTTCAAGCTCTTCATGATAAGCGATCGGGGCACCGATTATCCTCATATGCCCGAGCTGGGCGTTCACCATCAGGGCCAAATATTCGATATAGCGGAGGCCGTGGCGGAGACGGGCCTCCCGCTCATGGTGCACCCGAACAACCAGGACCTTCTTGACACCCTCGCCCAGAGGGCCCTGGACAGGGGAGACAATAGCTATCAAACCTATGCCAGGATTCCATCCTCCTACGACGGCATTACGTTTGACTCGGCCATATCCTTCCTCGTTCGGGTGCAGGAGGTGACGGGTGTCCACATGCATCTCCTCCATCTTCGGTCCCCTCGGTCCCTTCAGGTGCTGAAGGCGGCCAAAATTGCAGGCCAGCTTGTGACGGCCGAGACAAATCCGCAGATGCTTTTTCTCTGCAACGACTGGGACACGGTGGAACGTCTCGGTCCTTACGCACTCAACTACTGGAACGGCCCCGATACGACCGATATGCTGTGGAAGGCCCTAAACGACGGGACGATCGATATTATCGGCACGGACCATGCGCCCCACACGCGGGAGGAAAAGGAAATCGGCTGGACGGATATGTACAAGGCTCCGAACGGAACGCCGAAAATCCAGGAAACGTTGAGCCTGCTCCTGACGGCCGTAAATGAGGGGCGCATAACCCTTGAGCGGCTTGCCGAGGTCTTCTCAACCGTTCCCGCGCGGCTTTTCGGCATCTACCCTCAAAAGGGGGTTGTTCAGGTGCACTCCGATGCCGACCTCGTCGTCGTCGATCTGCAGAGAAGGGTTACCCTGAAACACGCTAATATGGAGAGCAGGTGCGGCTGGACTTCCTGGGACGGTGTTGAGGTGACGGGCGTTCCCGTACACACCATAGTCAGGGGGCAGTTCGTCATGCGCAGTGGCGTCATAGTGGGGCAGCCCGGATACGGAAAGGTGGTCAAGCGGCCCTCGTAAGAAGCGGGCCGAGGCGGGAGAATCAGACTTTTCGAGGCTTGAAATCAGGGATACCCCGATTGTTGATGCATCCTTGTTCGCTTATGATTATCATCATGAGATCATCGGAGCAAACAGGGGGTACACATAGATGTCTGCTGTAGTTGTTTCCCTATTTTCACAGCCCTGGTACGTGTGGTGGGGGCTCGTCATCGGGGCTTTTCTTATCAAGCTTACCTTTATCTATATGGCCGTGAAGGGGTAAGGTTCTCGTTGCACCGTTACGTCCGGGGCTTGCGGCATGAGACCCTTGGGGTAAGCCTTTGGTTGCAGACGGCCAGTGGCCGTGGTAAATTCTCGGACATGAGCGAACCGGAGGAACATCCC
This sequence comes from uncultured Pseudomonadota bacterium, assembly GCA_964651435.1. Classification (GTDB taxonomy): domain Bacteria; phylum Desulfobacterota; class Syntrophorhabdia; order Syntrophorhabdales; family CAYQXL01; genus CAZYVU01. The sequence goes on along the minus strand of CAZYVU010000009.1, from coordinate 44,841 downwards.
TGGCCACGGTTTTGATCCATCCTGCTACCTACGGGACTGTGTCTCAGGCCGTTGACCGGATATTCGATACCTTTTCCCTCCACCTGCGGGATAGAAATGTCTTCATCAAGCCGAACGTGCTCAGGGCCTCGAGACCGGACGAGGGCATCGTCACACACCCCGCCGTGCTTCGGGCCGTCGTGGACAAGGTCGAATCGTTGGGTGCGGCGTCGATTGTCGTGGGCGACAACCCCGGCGTATACGGCTACGGCGCCAACGAAGACGCCTTCATGAGTACGGGCCTCGCCGAGGCGGCCAAGGGGCATTACCGGAACATCGGGAACGACTCGCGACCGATTCCCTTCAACCCTCGGTATCTTGCCGAAGTAACTATTTCAAGGGCGATCCTTGACGCTGACGTGGTCATCAGCCTGCCGAAGTTTAAGACCCACGGCTTGACGGTCATGACCGGTGCCATAAAGAACAGCTACGGTTTCCTGCCCGGCGCACAGAAGGCCAGGCTGCACAAGGCTGCGGGAAGCGCCGAACGCTTTCACGCAATGCTTGTCGATCTGTTCCGTTTGCGCATCCCCGACCTGTTCATTATGGATGCCATCGTCGGCATGGAGGGAAACGGGCCCGCGAGCCCCGATCTGAGGACCATCGACCGTCTCATGGCCTCCGATAATGCCGTGGCCATCGATGCGGTCGCGGCCGCCATGATGGGTCTGGAACCGCGGCAACTGCCTTTTCTCGCAAGGGCGAGTGAGGCCGGCCTGGGCCATCATGACCTGAGTTCTGTTAGCGTCATGGGGGAAATTGAGAGGCTGCCTCATTTCAAACTTCCTCCCCTCAGCGGCGCTGCCAACCTGCAAAATGAAGACCTCCAGGCACTATTTGAAGGTCGGGCGCGCCAGCGCCCCCGAGCCGACTCGGCACTGTGTGTCGGCTGCGGCGCCTGTGTGGACCAGTGTCCTGTTTCGGCCCTCGTCATGAAGAATCATATCCCCGAGGTGAACAGGGGAATCTGTATCGCCTGTTTCTGCTGCCAGGAGATCTGCCCCGAAAAGGCCATTACGCTCATGTGAGCCGGGGCCGACCCGTAGCCTCCTTTTTGACAAGCCTTGTGCTTTATAATAGATTAAAACGATGGACTGGCTTCGCTATGCCGTGGACTGGGGTGTCATCGGGATTCTCTTAATGCTTTCCGTTTTTTCTCTGGCCATATTCGTTGAACGGCTGCTTTTCTACCGCAGGATTGACCTCGATGCATTCAGGGGTGACAGAAGAGGGCTGGAGATTGAGGCGACGAAGCGCATTTCCGCTATAGCGTCCATAGGTAGCAATGCCCCCTATATCGGCCTTTTGGGTACGGTTTTGGGTATCATGTTCACCTTTTATGCCATAGGCGTCGAGGGTATCGTGGATGCGGCAAAGATCATGGTCGGGCTGGCCCTGGCCCTAAAAGCCACGGCCGTGGGGCTTGTCGTGGCCATACCATCCATCGTCTTTTACAACTATTTGCTGAGAAGGGTCAGGGTCATGCTTCTGGAATGGGATCGTCGCTATGGATGAGAAGGAATTCAGCTACATCAACATGATTCCGTTCATAGACGTGATGCTCGTTCTCCTGACCATCGTGGTGATGACCAGCACCTTTGTGGCCGGCGGCATTATTCCTGTTGAATTGCCCAGGGTGGCCGGGAGGCAGGAGAGGGCCGTGAAGAGCCAGTTGGTGGAAATCGATAGAACCGGGCACATCTATCTGCAGGGCGCGGATGTGGGCCTCCCCGGCCTTTCGGAAAAGATGAAGGGCATACCGAGGGAGACGCCGGTCCTTATCAGGGCGGACAGGTCTCTTCCCCTGCAGGCCTTCGTCGAGGTGCTCGACGTGGTCAAGACGTCGGGATTCAGAAGGGTGAGCGTACAGACCGAAGAGCTGGCGAAACGTTGAAGGGCGAGAGTCTGATTGGTTTTTCTGCCTCTGTCCTGGTCCACCTGTGCCTCCTGGCTGCAGTTTTTGGCCTCTCCACCGCTCCGCTGAAGGAGCACAAGGTGATCAGCCTCGATTTTACCCTCCTCGACGGGGGTGTCCCGGCAAAAGGTGCCGGCGGCGGGGCGGCGTCGGCGTCTGCGTCGAAAAGAACGGTTGGCGCCGGGCCCTCAATGGCGCCATTGAAAACGGCGGCTGCCCGGCCCGTCGAAAGTGAGCCCTTATCAGCGCCGCCGGTCGCCGTATCGGAGCCGGACGGGCCGGTAGCCCTTCCGGGTCAACCCTATTCCGGAGGAACGGACGCGGGCGCAGGCTCCGGCGTTCTGCAGGGTGCGTCCGGGGCTGGGTCGGGCCAGCCGGGCAAATCGAGCGGAAAGGGGGGCTCGCCTGCGGGGATCGATTTTGGAAAGGGCGGATCGGGCCTGTCGGGGTTTACCTTCATCCGCCATGACATTCTCAAGAATATACGGTATCCTGAAAGGGCGCGCCGCATGAGATGGGAGGGCCGGGTGCTTCTGTCATTTTCTATCCTGGAGGACGGATCGGTGCGGAACGTTGTGGTGGCCACAAGCTCCGGATTTCCAGTGCTTGACGAGAGCGCACGGGAAGCGGTGAAGGGAACCACCTTTTCGCGGAAGATCACGCAAAGGCTCGACGTAGTGCTGCCGGTGGAGTACAAGCTGCAGTGAGGTGGGAAATCGGACATCGGAAACCGAATAGGGGACATCGCATACCGGATCACGAGTAACCCATTTCGGTCTCTTTACGAATCACGTTTTTACGGGTGAATGGTTGAATGAAAACAATAGCTGAAAACGATCACATACTCATCATCTGGAAGGACAAGCGCTATCTCAAAGAGGCGTCGCCCGGCAAGTCGTTTCACGGCAGGGGGGGTATCATCCAGTACTCGGACCTCTTCGGCAAGCCCTTCGGTATTACGTTCAAGGATTACACCATCTTTGAGCCCACCCTGGACGACCTCATCATGCACGGTATCAGCAGGGACACCCAGATCGTCTATCCCAAAGACGGTTCCTTCATATCCTTCAGGCTCAACGTTCAGCAAGGTGATCGCGTGCTGGAGGCGGGTGCGGGAAGCGGCGCCTTGACCCTCATATTTTCGCGGGCCCTGGGGCCCGAGGGCAAAATCGTTTCCTTTGAGATTGAGGAACGTCACTTTAAGAACGCCCGGCGCAACATTCAGCGGTTCCGCCGGTTCGACAACGTGGACCTTCGTTACGGCGATCTTGTCGACTGTGAGGGTGAGCCCTTCGATGCGGCCTTCATCGATGTGAGAGAGCCGTGGCTCTATCTGGACAAGGTGGGGAGCCTCCTGAGGCCGAGCGGGATGATCGGGATCATTGTGCCGACGGCAAACCAGATATCGGAGATACTGAAGGTAATAGACCGCCACTTCGGTGACGTCGAGGTCCTTGAGATCATGATCCGGAAGTACAAAACGGTGGCCGAAAGGGTGAGGCCGACGGACAGAATGATCGCCCACACGGGATACCTTGTTTTTGGTCGAAGGCTTCTTGGGTCCGGCGCGGTCGAAGAGCCGATTTTGTGCGATATATCCCTTGAAGAAGACCGGTAACCCCCGCCATCGCCGAGCGCAAACCCCGCAAACACTGAAGGCCGGTGCTGCTATTCGGAAAAGATTTGGGCTGAGAAGATGTAGAGCCGGGCGTCCTGCTCCATCCAGGCCTGGGGCGGAAGTCCCGCTTTAAGGCAGACTTGGCGGAGAAACTCGTCACGCGTCCACTTCTGCTCCACAGGTACCTGGGGCAGCAGGAGGCCCGCCCGGGCGCCCTTCACAAGATAGAGACCGTGTCTGCCCAACTCAATCTCTTTCGCGTCGCCGATGCGGCGGAAAAGGCTTAGAACGGAGATTTCAATGTGAATGTCCCTGAGCTCCGACTTGGTGACGGGGGGAAACCGGGGATCGGCTGTTGCCGCTGCGACAGTCATCTCGGAAACGGCGGTGGAAAGCGGTGAGCGGGGCTCCACGTACCCGATGCAACCCCTCAGGTGGCCGTTCGTCTTCAGGGTGACGAAAACCCCCTTCTTTTCAGCAAGCCTGCCCTCGGCAGGTTCAATCCTGGGAGGCGGGCCCTTCGCAACCGTTGCATCGAGGGTCTTTCTGGCTATGGCGAGAAGCCTTGCCTGATCGAAAGGGCTGAGCGCCTCCTCGTCGCTAAGCGGCGCTGTAAAGGCCACGGCGCCGTATCCCACAACCCTTGCCCTATCGGAGGTTACATCTCCTGAGTTGGCATAGGATAGGACCGTTGCCTCGCCCCCGAGGCTTTTCGCGACCATCATGAGGGTGACGACAGCCTGGTGGCCGCAGAGCTCATGTGTTTCCCTTTCTGCGCCTGTCCTGACTTTCGCTGCATCGAGCGATCGAATCTGCTCCAGCGTCTCCTTGTCCATCCGTGATGCAACATCATAGGTATGGAAGTGGGACATGTCGGAAGAGGCCACGATGAGCGCCCGGCCCGCCTTCTTCTTGAGAATCTCTGTCAGGGCTCCTGCCAGGTCCTCATAATCCTTCGCATCCATGCGGCCCATGACGATGGGTACAATGGAGAAGTCCTTGTGAGTCTTCTGGAGAAAGGGAAGCTGTACCTCCAGGGAGTGCTCCATCTGAAAGGCGGCGGGATAGGTGCGGGCAAAGCCGGCGCAGGACTTTAGGATGCCTTTGGCCACTGTCTCGTTGACGGGCACCCTGCCCAGCGGCGACTCCCAGAAGCCCCCCGGATAGACGGCAACTCCCCTGAAGGGGATCCGGTGGGAGCCGCCAAGAATTATGATCGTGGAATAGGGTCGACCCTTCGCTGCGTTGTAAGCATGAGCAGCCGTGGCGGCCGAATACTGGTAGCCGGCGTGGGGTACCATGATGCCGACGACGGGGCCCTGCAGCCGGGGGGTCTTGCCTGCCGTCTCGTCGATTAGTCTGTCAATCGTTCCGGCAAGGACAGAAGGGTCTGACGGATAGAAGGAGCCGGCAAAGACGGGTTTGCGTACATCAGGGTCACTGCTTCCGGCTAATACATACCCTCCCGTGACCAGGCACAGCCAGATGGCCATCATTATGCGGGTTCCTATACCCATATACCGCCTACCTTCGCGCCGCAGTGCGGGCACAGGCCCTTTTTGAGGCGCATTTCGAGTATGTTGTAGCCGGTGCGTTTGATAAGGAGCTTGCCGCAACCGGAACAGTAGGTGTTTTCTCCGGGGTGGCCCGGAACATTACCCACATAGACGTGTCGCAGCCCCGCCCTGCGAGCTGTGTCCCGGGCTCGCTCCAGCGTGCTTACCGGTGTGGGCTGAACGTTTGTCATCCTATACATGGGGAAAAAACGGGAGAAGTGGAGGGGTACGTCGGGCCCGACCTGACGTGCGACCCACCTGCTCATATCGCCGATCATGGCGCTGTCGTCGTTGTATCCGGAAATGAGTAGGTTGGTAATCTCGACCCACACACCAGACCGCTTCAATGCCACAATGGTCTGCAGCACCGGTTCCAGTTCGCCCTCGCAGAGCTGCCGGTAGAAGGACGGGCTGAAACCCTTTAAGTCAATGTTGACGGCGTCCATGTACTTGCTGAGACCCCTGAGGGGTTCCTCATTGATATAACCGTTAGAGTGGCTGACATTCAGCATACCTTTGGACCTTGCCGCCTTCGCGGTATCAAGCATGTACTCGTAAAAGTTGGTAGGCTCCGTGTATGTGTAGGCGATGCTTTTGCAGCCACGGGCGATCGCCTTCTCCACGACACGTTCCGGCGGCAGGGAATCGTTGACCGTGTCGAGGGGCGATACCTGGGAGATCTGCCAGTTCTGACAGAACCGGCAGCGCATATTGCAACCTGCGCTGGCGATGGAATAGCTTAGGGTTTTTGGCACCACGTGAAAGAATGGTTTCTTTTCAACGGGGTCAACGTGGACGGCGCAAGGCGCGCCGTATCCCAGCGATACAAGCCTGCCGTCAAGATTCTTCCGGGCCCTGCAGAACCCCGTTTCACCGGCTGCGATAGTGCAGGCCCGTGGGCAAAGCCGGCATACCACGGCCTTGCTGCCGGGAGTGCGCTCATAAAAGAGGGCCTCTTTGTAATAGTCCGCGGCCTGTCCGGCCCGGGCGCCGTGAAGGTTCACTGCCAGCGGCGAGAGGGCTGCAACCTTGATAAAGTCTCTTCTCGTGATCATCTGAGGGAATTATACTACCTTCGCAGGGAGAGGGCCAGCGGTAGGATGGTCGCCCCTTTGACGGCGACAACAACAATGCAGGATCCGTAGACGCCGAGAACCGGAAAGAGCAGGAAGGCCCCCAGTAGGCCGCCCAGCCATCCACCGAAAAGGTCAAGAGCATAAATGGTGCCGGCAGCACCTGCCATGGGCCTGGACGTCCGTCGGAGATCGCGGCCGCTCCCGTAGCAGGCCGCGGCAAGGGGAAACTCGCAGCCCGTCACAAACCCCGTCAGGAAGAGGAGGAACCCGATAGCGGCGTTGAGGATCGTGCCGGGGAGGAAAGGCAGTAGGAGGACGGGGGCGAGGGCAAGAGCCAGGGCGGTTAGCAGGGCCTCACAGGCGAGAAAGAACCTTCCGGGCGCCGCCTCACCCCTGACAAGGCGGCTCCCGGTGAAGCTGCCGGCGGCGAGGCCCGCCATGAAGACGGCCACAAGGATGCCGATGGCATAGAAGACGTAGCCCTGAAAGACCTGAAAGCCGAACAAAAGAATAACCTCCAGGACCATGGCTGAAAAGCCCGTGCCGGCAACGGAAAAGGAAACGGCCCTTGTGGTGTTGCGTCCTGCAAGGAGAACGGAGAAGAGGCAAAAAGCGGCACAGAAGAGCAGGGTGTCCTGCAGCGATATGCCCCGGGCGGCTATAAAGAGGCCCCTGAGGGCCGGCGAGAAGAGCAGGCTTTCGTAGGAAATGCTGTAGAAAAGGGCTGATGGGAGCATGTCGCCGTTGACGCGGGCCAGCGAGCCCGCCACCTGTGACTGAAACCACTGCTGGTGGGCGTTGTCCAACCGGTGCATCAGGTGGGGCAGGCTAATGAGGGCCGTTTCCACTCCGGCGGACCGCAGGCGCCCCAGCATGACCGCGGGAGAGGGGGAGGGGGCCCTTTCGGAGGGAAAGGCGAGGAGGATGTTAGTGTCACCTGCGATGACGTGGACGGACGGGAAGACGTCTCTCAGTGTAGCGATTATGGAGGCATTGAGGTCTCGAAGCTCTTCTGCGTAGTAAGAGCGGGATCCGGGTACAGTGAGAGTAAAGACCCCGTTTTCCTTCATGGACTTGCCGAGTGAGCGAAAGAATTCCCTGGTAAAGAGGCGGTTGGCCTGCAGCGTACGGGGTCTGCTAAGGCCCAGGAGAACGATGTCGTAAACCGCCCCGCTGTTGCGGACGAAAAGGCGCGGGTCTTGAAAGTGGAGGGTGACCCGACCATCCGAAAGCTCCCTTTTTGTCAACCGGTCCGAATAGCGCAGGACCGCCTTCAGCAGGTCGGGGTCCGTCTCCACGTAGTCTATGGCCTTGACCGATGGATATTTAAGGAGTTCCGTAATGATCCCACCCGCGCCGCCGTGCAAGACGAGAACCCGCTCCGGCCTTCCATGGGCCGTCATGGCGAAATGCACAAACTCCTCGACAAAGGCTATATCGGGGACGGGCGACACGATGCTCGGCAGTCCATCGGTGTAAAACGTATACTGCTCTTCTGTCTCGGTAACGACAATGTTCTGATAAGGGGAGTTTGTATAGGAGAGCACCGTCTTTCCCGGCCACTGGCGGGCCGTCGAATGGATGTGGAGACGCTCTCCAAAGCCCGCTGCGAGGGCGAGGAGAGCGGCGGCGGTGACGAGGGCCGAAAGGCCCTTCAGCAGCGTAGGCCGCCCCGGTTGCCGTGCATGGCTGAAGAGGAGGCAGGCCCCTCCCCCGACTGCGGCGGCGAGCACGGCAATCTGAAAGGAGTTTGTGAAGGGCACAAGGAGGAAGGTCACCAAAACGCCGCCGGTGAGGGTGCCTAAGGCGTCGAGGGAATAGACAGTGCCGGCAGGCGAAGCCCGGGGGCTCGCCCCGTCACCGAAAGAGCAGGCGACGCCGAAGGCGACGCCGTGGAGCAGGCTTGTGGGCATAAGGAGGAGCAGGGAGGCTGAGAAGATCGTGGGGATGCCGGTGCCAACCTCCGTTGGTATAACGGCAAGTTCTTTAAAAAGGCGTACGGTGTATATGGCGGCAGGGAAAAGGCACGACGAGAGAAGAAGGGCCGCCGGGGCGATCCTGTCCGGCGGTCCGCCGTTCCCTACGATCCGTCCGCCGAGGTAGGAGCCGATAGCCCCCCAGAGGATCCAGTTGCCGATCATGATCCCGATGGACAGCTCGTTGCCTGAAAAGATAATGAGAAGCTCTCTGGCCAGAACGGTCTGGGCCGTTATGCCGCACATACCCATGACGACGATGAAAGCGAAAAAGAAGGGCATGGCAGGGCGCGTCACCACGGCTTGCAATGCCTATGAGGTGGTGAGAACTCTGTCCTTGAGGGCAGGGAAGCTTTCACGGACGGTGCGGACAGCCCCGGCATCGATGGGCGACCAAACCACCGTTTCATCGTCGCCGCTTCCGGCAATGACGTTGCCCATGGGATCGACGACTTGTGAATGACCGACAAACTGCGTGCCGCGGTTTATGCCGCAACTGTTTGAGGAGACCAGAAAAGCGAGGTTCTCCAGGGCCCGGACGCGGTTGAAAAGGAGCCAGTGCTCCAGACGGGGGTAAGGCCATGCGGCTGCAACGAGAAAGATTTCAGCCCCCATGTCTACCATTTTCCTAAAAAATTCCGGGAACCTAAGGTCATAACAGGTGGCAAGGCCCACGGGACCAAAATCCGTTGTGAGAACGGTAAGGGCGCGACCCGGCGTCAATATTTCCGATTCGGCGGACCGGAAGGTGAATAGATGGACCTTGCGATAGCTGCCCACTACGGTGCCTTCTCTGTCCAGAAGGAAGCTGGCGTTATAATACCTGCCGTGCTCCCTTAAAACGATGCTTCCCGTGTGGATATAGCAGCGGAGATCCCGTGCGAGACCGGAGAGCAGGGTGACCGTCGGGCCGTCGGCGGCCTCGGCCTCCTGTCGGTATCTGTCGTAGCTCATGAAACCGATGTTCCACAGTTCCGGCAGCATGATCAGATCGGCGCCGCGGCACCGCAGAATCACGTCTTGCACGTGATCGAGGGCCCTTGCCTTCGAATCCTCTATGACGCTGAGCTGAATTGATGCGATATTCATCGTTCCTGGCCCCTCCGTCTTATTGCCGGCCCGGCCCCGTTGTCAGACTTCCCTCATGTACCGCAGGGGGGATATGCTGTAGGCGCACCGGAGGCGTCTATCAATTACGGGATCATAGAGCTCAACCTCAAAATAGTCGCCAAAAATGAGGGCTCCGCCGACGGTGCCGACGGTGCCCGAGTAAACCAGTAGGTCCGCCCAAGGGCCCTCGACCTTGGACTGCACGAATGCGATAAGGTCGCCCGGCGCCATGATGGTCCCGAGCGCAGCCTCTTGATAGAGGATGCGTGTGCCGCCCTCCGTTACCCAACTTCTGAGCGCTATCTCGTCCCAATGGGGCAACAAGTCCGCCAAGTCCCAGATTTCGGTGGATATGATGTTCGGGCAGATGTTCTTGGACAGTGCGATGCTTACAGTCTCAAGGCTTCGATCCGTGTGGTCGCTGCCGGCGGCCACATAAATCTCAGTGGCGGACTTCATGAGCAGTACATACTCGGCCTCACCCGAAGTCTTCTCACCCACCACTTCTATATGGTCCGCCTGGGAGATGTTCGAGGGGACGATGGGATAGAGGGTGGGTGTGCTGTCGGGGCCCGGCACGCCGAGCTTTCTGAGCTCGTCGATGTGCCACCGAACCTCTTGCTGGTTCCTGCCTACATATCCGGCGTTGACCATTCGCCGCACGGGGAGGGTGACGGCTCGTGCCCCGCCGGATGTGCTAAGGTTGAAGGACGCTTCTCTCATCGCCGGGCTCCTCAGTTTTTCAGAAACTTTATTCCGCTGTCTTCCTTTTGTCAATCCGAATGATTGCCGGCGGCTTCTCGTTGTCCGGTTATGGTAAGGGCGGTCGATGGAAGGTTCCGGCGGGAGGGGGGAACGGCCAAAAAAAGGGGCTCACGACCGGGTCAGCGAAGGGACCGCGAGATCGTGAAGGTGAGAATGTTCCTGTCGTCCATCCGTCTATATTCGATGTTGCCGGCATACCTCTTCATGAGGCGAGTGGACGGACCTTTTGTGGCGGTGCTTTCAGGTTTCGGTGTAGGCCATGCATCGTCGCTGAGGAGGACGTTAAGGGGATCGGCGTCATCGGCAATGACAATAACGAACCTGCCTCCCTGATCTTCTTTGCATAATAGATGTACATCCCCCTTTGCACTTCCATAGGCGTAGTCTATAACATTCCCTATTGCCTCGGCTACGGCGGAAGCGATCTCCCCAACCCTCTTTTCCCCAAAGCCCAGAGCGGTTGCGTGGCCGGCGACAAATCGCAGAATGTCCGGAATGGAGCGTGCATCGGCAGCAATTGAAAGTTCACCCAGTTTTCCCATCAGACTGCCCTCCCGTTTCGTCGCGGCCTCTTTGACACAAGCATCTGTCAAACTTTCACATTCTAAGGAAAGGTGATCCAAAAATCAATGATTGCCCGGGCAGGCATGGTCGCTTTGCTGCCTGCGCCCAAACTGCTCTACGCCCTTGACAGGGCTGCGTCCTTTGGGCACAATTAGGGGAGACTACCCAAAGGGGCTGTTATGGACAAAGAGTTTCATTACTATATCACCTATATCGTGGCACAAAGGGCGGGGTTCGGCCCTGAAGATGCGTATCGGATTGCCTATGCGTCGCAGCTCACCGATGAAAACACGGCGGTGTACCGTGTCAACGAAGGCCAGGAGGGTGAGTTCGAGACGTTTGCAAGCCAGACGTACGACATTTTGAACCCTCAGACGGCCCTCCTGCGCATCCACCCGGTTTTTCATTTTATGCCCGGGGATCGGACGGATATCATGTCGCCGACGGCCGGAAGGCGGGACGGCAAGCTGCACCGTCTTAACACCATTCCCAACGGCCGGAACAGCCGGGCTCTGCTGCTGGCGGCCCTGGAAACGGGCAACCCGTGCCGCATCGGGATCGCTGCGCACACCTATAGCGATGCCTTTGCACACCAGAATTTCGTGGGAGCGGCCGATGTTTTCAACAGCCTCGTAAGCCTGTCGCCGTTTCATGTGGGCCACGTCGAGGCGGGTCACAAGCCTGACCACCCGGCGGCTGTCTGGCACGACAGACGGCTTCTGTCGTCCCATGAGCGCGTCGACAATCGTCATCGATGCATCCAGGCCGCAGCCTATCTGCTCAACTTTCTCTCCCGAGGTACCTCGCCGGCAACGGAGATGGAGAGATTAGTGCGGGATCTCAAAGGCGCCCTCGGCGAGCGGGATGACGACAACATGATGGGAGAGGAGCGGCGGGGCAGGTATATACAGCTCATCAACGGGTTTCGTGATTACTCATCGGAGGCCTGGTTCGACGACGCTGTGACGGAGTCTTGTCCCGGAGGGTGGGGGACGACGGCAGACGACGGGACCCCGCCCGCTGCCGCCCAATGGAGATGGAGGCCCGGTTACCGGCAGTCCGATTGGTACCAATTCCAGTGTGCCGTGAAGGAGCATCAGAAATATGCCATGGACAGGCTTTTGAAGCCCATTTTTCGGGAGATGGAAACGGTGATCTGAGGCTGCCAAGCTTATCCACAAGGCCTTTGTATAGGCTCTAAGGCCTTGATGGGCAACGATATTGACAATTGAAGATGTGACCCCGGGAGGAGTTGTGGCGCGAGTACATGTCTGTCCCGTATCGGCGCAGCCGATTCCAAACCTGATTCCGCTGAGGATCGGGGAGCTGCGACCGGATAAGGTAATTCTTCTCGTAAGTCCGGACCTGAAGCACCAGGCCGACCGGCTTGAGTCCCTCATCAGGGGCTGGGGGATGGGGGTGGAACGCGTGGCCGTGGAGCCTTATCGCCTCGACGCCGTGAAGGAGACCTGCCTCGCCGTGGCCACGGACCTTGAGGGGCACGAAGTGGTCTTGAACGTCACCGCAGGTACGAAGATCGTCGCTCTGGCCGCATTCGAGGTCTTCCGGGAACTGGAAAAGGAGATCATATACGTCGATACCCCGGAGAGGGTCATTCAGATCCTTTCCCCACAACACCGGGATGTGGATTATCGGGGTGTCATCAAGGTGCCGACGTACCTTGAGGCTTACGGCCAGACAATCCTGTCCGACGGAACCGACCCGCTGCTGGTGGCCGGTAATGAGCCCACCTTGACGCGCCTCGTCCACGAGATCGGCCGGTTTCAGCACGCCGTGGGGGAACTGAACCGGCTCGTGTCTCCATTGCGCCACGCTCGAACCTTTCCGCTGGAGGTTGAGCTGCCGCTGCAGGACCTTGATGTGCCCGAGCTCGGGGAATTGCTGAGTCTGCTGGTGGACGGGCAGTTTTTGGGCCGGTCGGATAGCCGCATTGTCATTCCCGATCGCTACAGCGCTGAGTTCATCTCCGGAGATTGGCTCGACGAATATGTTTACAGTGTTGCAGCATCACTTCATCTTACCGATATACGCATGAGGCTGGGCGTGAGATGGGACCAGAAGGCGGCAAAGCCTACCCGGAACGAATATGACGTCGTTTTTACGGCCCATAATCAGCTCTATCTCGTCGAATGTAAGACAAAGCGATTCCTCGGCCCCGATCGCGAGGAGGCCAACGAGGAGACGATCTACAAGCTCGAAAGCCTCAGGGAGGCCGCCGGAGGCCTCTACGGAAAGGGAATGCTCGTTTCCTACCGGCCGCTGACGGAGCAACAGCGACGGCGCCTCAAGGCAAGCGGACTCGAATACAGCGCCGGAGAAGATCTCAAGAACCTGAGGGAGCAGTTGCGCCTCTGGGTGGCATGACAGAGGAGTCCCCACGATCCCGGCAGGGAAACACCCCCATCGCCTGCCTGCGGCTTGACTGCGTCGGCCCCTTTGGGGTAGTCTTGTCTCTCCCGGGACGGTTAACGGGCTCCGTGCCTGTCGTTCAGGTGCTAAAAAATGGACAGAAAGATCATTGTCGATATCGACAACACGCTCTGGGACTTTGCCCCAGCCCTCTACGAAGCGATCCAAAAGGCAGGTACCCATATCATACCCCCTGACCGGTGGCGGTCGTGGGATTTCTGGAAGCCTTTTCTTCCCGCCAAGAGACTCTACGAGATTATTAGGGACCTCCACATGGTGCAGGACCGATTCCCTGTCTATCCGGACGCACGGAAGTTCCTTGAGGGTCTTAAGGAAAGCGGCCTTCATATCATCATTGCCAGCCACAGGGAGCAGGGAACCATGGTTCCTACGTTGCGCTGGCTCGAGGGGCACGGCCTGCCGTATGACGACGTACACCTCAGCCATGACAAGACGGTGCTGTTTCCTGAGGTCTGGGCCGTCGTCGATGACAGCCCCATCACGCTGCAGAAGGCAAAGGCGGCAGGAATCGTGAGGGCAGGGCTAAAAAACCCGTGGAACGAGGGCGAGGACGCCCCACTCTTCGACGACCTGATGGAAATACTTTCTTACATTCGCAGGAACCTATAGATCGCGTTACAACCGTTGTGTCTTGACCGGCTATTGCAGTCTCGCACCTGTCTGCCCTTCCGAAGGGAAAGAGGATGACGGGTAGGAGGGGAGGGCCCTGGCCATCAGCTCTATCCAGATGGGCAGGCTGGCCGTTGCTCCCGACTCGCCTTTTCCCAACAGGCTGTGTTTGTCGTATCCCGTCCACACGAGGCAGAGGAGATCCGGCGAAAAACCGACAAACCACGCATCCTTGAAGTCGTCCGTTGTGCCGGTCTTTCCGGCGAGCTGAAAGGGCAGGTGTGAGGCGCTTCTTCCCGTTCCCTGACGGATCACCTCCTTCATCATATCGATGAGCATGGCCGCGTGTTCGGGGGATACAACCCTTTCTTCCTGGCCCTCCTCGCTGAAGACCGCCTCTCCATCCGTAGTCGTCACGACCTTTACGGCCACCGGCGGCACGTAGGTCCCTCCCCTGGCAAAGACGGCGTAAGCCGACGCGAGGTCGAGAGGGGATATTTCAGTCGTGCCGAGGGCAAGGGACAAGTTCGGTTCAAACTTGGCATTTATGTGAAGGCGCTTGGCCAGCTCGATGACGTTCTCGACGCCGATGCGGTCCAAGAGCCTTACTGTCGCCGTATTCAGTGAGAGGGCCAGGGCCTTGGTCATTGTCACGTTGCCGTGATACTCGTTTTTGTAGTTCTTTGGTGCCCAGGACTGTCCGGAATAGGGGTTGGCAAAGGAGATGGGGCTGTCCCGCAGCATAGTCGACGGCATGAGACCCTGCTCAAGGGCAGCGAGATAAATGATGGGTTTGAATGCCGAGCCCGGTTGACGCTTTGCCTGAACGGCCCTATTGAAGGGAGAACGGCCGAAATCGGTACCTCCAATGAGAACCTTAATTTCTGCCGTCTTCACATCCATGACAACAACAGCTACCTCGGGAAGCTCCGTTGCGGTGGGGTGCCTCTTCTTGTAAAGATCCAGGCCTTTCTGTATGGCCTCATATGCATCCTGAGTCATCTTCAAATTCATGGTCGTCTGGATATTGAGACCTGTTGTGTATACCTCCTGGGGTTCCTTTACGTAATCTTCCACCACCTGTTTGACATATTCGGTAAAGAAACCGGTCCTCTTTTCGTATGCCCTGAAAGGCACGACGCTGATGGGCGTTTTTGATGCTGAGGCATAATCACCGTGGCTGATAAAGCCAACGTCGTACATGCGACGAAGGACCGTGTTGCGCCGTTCGAGAGCGGCCTTGGGATTCTTGTACGGTGAAAGCCTTGAGGGCGACTTTGTAAGGGCGGCGAGCATGGCAGACTCCGGGAGCGTCAGTTCACTTGCCTTCTTGTGAAAATAGGTGTAGGCGGCGGCCTCGACACCGTAGGCGCCTTCTCCAAGATAAATAAGATTGAGATAGAGGTTGAGAATCTCGTCCTTGGAGTAGGTCCGTTCGATCTGTATCGCCAGAACGGCTTCCTCGACCTTTCGCTTGAAGCTCTTCTTGTGGGTAAGATAGAGGTTTCGGGCGAGCTGCTGAGTGATTGTCGAAGCGCCCTCCGTTATGCCCTTGCGCGTGATGTTTCGGTAGGCGGCCCGGAGTATGCCCCTCAAGTCAACACCGAAGTGATCGTAGAACCGCACATCCTCTATGGCGATGAAGGCCGCCTTCAGGTGTTGGGGCATCTGAGTGATCGGGATAGGCACCCTTTTTTCGACGTAGAGCTCTGCAAAAAGTGTTCCGTCGTCGCTGTAAAGGCGTGTGGCCGACTTGGGCTTATAGGTTTCCAGGTTCTTAATGTCCGGTATTTCCAGGTAGTTGACTAACGAGTATGCCAGACCGATACCCATGAGCGATGGGCAGAGGGCGAGGATAATGGCTAATTTGATGGCCTTAGAATACATGAGAATACTATAATACTATACCGGATATCGGCTATGGTAGCAAAGTCCCCCAAGATTATCGTCGTTGTTGGGCCCACCTGTACGGGCAAGTCGGACCTGGCCCTAACCCTGGCCGCCAGCTTTCACGGTGAAATCGTTAATGCCGACGCCATGCAGGTGTACCGGGGATTCGACATAGGAACGGCGAAGCCGGATGGGGCTGACCGGGCGAAGGCCGTCCATCACCTCGTCGACGTCGCGGAGCCGTGGGAGCACTTCAATGCCGCCCTGTTCGAGGAAAGGGCGCGCAAGGCCATCGAGGACATAGGCGGGAGACGAAGGACCCCAATAGTTGTAGGCGGTACGGGCCTTTATGTGAGGGCCCTTCTTTACGGCCTCTTTGAGGCCCCGGACGACCTGTCGGTGCGCGAAGTGCTCAGAGGGCGGTTTAGGGATGACCCAAAGGGGCTCTACGAGGAGCTTAGATCTGTCGACCCGGAATACGCATCCAGGGTGAGCGTGCGGGACGGCATCAGGATTGTTAGGGCGCTGGAAGTTTTCCGGACGACAGGACGCCCCATGTCTCAGTGGGAGCAAAGCCACGGCTTCAGAGAGGCGCGATACGACGCGTTCGTGGCCTGTCTCGCGGCACCGAGAAATCTTCTGTATGAAAGGATCAACAGGCGTGTGGATTCCATGCTCGAGAGGGGATGGATCGACGAGGTGAGGGGCCTTCTGGGTGAGGGGTTGGATCGGGATCTAAAGCCTTTCGGCAGCATAGGGTATCGGGAAATTGTGCTTTACATTGAAGGGCGCTTGGGCTATGAAGTTATGGTGGAAGAGATCAAGAAGAAGACCCGCCGCTACGCCAAGCGCCAGATGACCTGGTTCTCGAAGGAGAGGGGCATGCGTCTATTCGTCTATCCGGATGAAATGGAGGCGATACGTGCCGAGGTGGCGTTATTCCTCAAATGAGCGACCTGAAACAGATTCTTGAGGCCGTTCTCTTTGTGTCCACCCGTCCCGTAAGCCTCTCCCGAATCAAGAAAAGACTGCAGGAATTCACGGCAAAGGAGATTGAGGTCACACTGGGGGAGCTTATTCGGGAGTATAATTACTCCGACCGGTCCATTGAGATCGTTGCCGTTGGCGGGGGCTACCAGATGCGCACACGGCCGGAGATGAAGGCGTGGGTGGGGCGCTTCATAAAGGAGCGGGACGTCAGTCTGACGCGGGCCGTCTTGGAGGTGCTGGGCATCATAGCCTACCGCCAGCCGGTGACAAAGGCGGATATCGATAGGGTAAGGGGCGTGGACTCGAGCCGCACGATCCGTCAACTGCTCGACAGGGGCCTCGTACAAATGGCCGGCCGCGACGGAAGCCCCGGACAGGAGATGCTTTTCGGGACCACAAAGCGGTTTCTTGAAGTCTTCGGTATTAACGACACGAAGGACCTGCCCACGCTGAAGGAGCTCAAGGTTTTTGATGAATAGGGAGGTTGGCCGTGGATATAGCGGAGCTACTGATTTTCACCGTTCAAAACGATGGTTCGGACTTACACGTGAGTGCGGGCGAGCAACCGTACATACGCATCCACGGCGAGATGCGCAAGGTCGAGATCCCAAAGATGGAGACCGACGATGTGCACCGTATGATCTACGACATCCTGAACGACCAGCAGAGAAAAATTTTCGAGGAGCATTTCGAGCTCGATTTTTCCTTCTCATTAGGGGAGCACGGCCGCTTCAGGGGAAACGTCTTCAAGCAAAACCGGGGCGATGCAGCCGTTTTCAGGGTTATTCCAAACCGCATCCCGACCTTTGAAGAGCTGAGACTCCCGAAGGTTTTTGCCGATTTCGCCGCACTCGAAAAGGGGTTGGTGCTTATTACCGGACCTACGGGTTGCGGCAAGTCAACGACGCTGGCGGCCGTCATCGACCTCATCAATACGACGCGCAAGGCCCATATCATTACCGTTGAGGACCCTATCGAGTTTGTGCACCAGCCCAAGAACTGTCTCATCAACCAACGGGAGCTGGGCTTTCAAACGCTGAGCTTTGCCAACGCACTGCGCAGCGCCCTTCGGGAAGACCCGGACGTGATCCTCGTGGGCGAGATGAGAGATCTCGAAACGGTGGGGCTTGCCATCACGGCCGCCGAGACGGGCCATCTGGTCTTTGCGACGCTCCACACCAGTGGGGCCGCGCAGGCCGTTGACAGGATTATCGATGTCTTTCCGGCGGCCCAGCAGAATCAGGTTCGCTCAATGTTTTCGGATACGCTCCAGGCGGTGGTAACGCAGACGCTCTTTAAACGGAAGGATGGAAAGGGTAGGGTGCCGGCCTTTGAGATTATGCTTACCAACCCTGCTGTGCGCAACCTAATCAGAGAGAACAAGATTGCGCAGATAGCATCTATCCTTCAGACCAGCAAGGGGGTGGGCATGATGACCATGGAGGCGGCCGTAAACGATCTTCTGGCGAGGGGTCTCGTTACCCGCGAGGAGGTGGCATTCTACCTTCCGGCGCAGGGTATGATCAGGTGATGTCATGAAAGACTTGAAGGAATATCTTGCACACATGATTTCCGAGGATGCTTCGGACATCTATTTCACTGTGGGTTTGCCCCCTGTCTTTCGCATCGAGGGTATTACCTTTCAGAGTGAAGAACCTTTCCTGACGGCCGACGAGACGCAGGCGCTGGCCCTGTCCATTATGAACGAGAGGCAACGGAAGATATTCGAACAAGAGTACGAAATGAACCTGGCCCTTTATTATCCCGAGCTGGGACGGTTCAGGGTGAATATTTTCCGGCAGCGTGGCTGCACGGGCCTCGTTTTTCGACAGATCAAGGTGCACATCCAGACCATCGATGACCTGGGACTGCCCCAAACCCTTAAGGAAATTGTCCTGGCGAAGAGAGGCCTTGTCCTCGTCGTGGGTGCTACGGGCAGCGGCAAATCGACAACCCTGGCCGCCATGCTCGATTACAGAAACACGAACCAGCACGGCCACATCGTTACGATTGAGGATCCCATAGAGTTTGTCCACGAACACAAGAAGAGCATCGTTACCCAGAGGGAGGTTGGTTTTGACACCCATTCTTTCTTCAATGCTCTGAAAAACATGCTCCGTCAGGCGCCGGACGTGATTCTGATTGGTGAGATACGCGACTCCGAGACCATGGACGACGCCATTACCTTTGCCGAAACGGGACACCTGTGCCTCGCTACGCTCCACTCAAACAACGCCAACCAGGCCATGGAGCGCATTCTTAATTTTTTTCCCGTTGAAAGGCACCTTCAGATATTCATGCAGCTTTCCCTTAACCTTAAAGCCATTATCTCCCAGCGCCTCGTGCCGGGCGTGGATGGGCGGCGCGTGGCGGCCTTTGAGATTCTCCTTGATACCCCGAGGGTCAAAGACCTTATTCTTAAGGGTGCCGTGGGGACGCTGAAAGAGGCTATGGGACTCGGCGATTTTGAGGGGATGCGCACATTCGACCAGGATCTTTACAGGCTATACAAGGAGGGTCGCATCGATTACAAGAACGCCCTTGCCCACGCCGATAGTGCAAATGATCTTCGCCTGAAGATCAAGATTGATGAAATGGCCCAGGAGGAGACGAGGCCCCCTGCCAAGATCAGGCTTGAGTCGGAGTTTACCCTAAAAAGGAAATAGGGAGCCGGTGCCGGGTAAAGGGTTACGGACGGCCGCAGTCCGCCATATCGCCCTTGAGCTTCGAAAGTGCGTGGGGGATGGCCTGGAGCACGAAGGAGAGGCATTCCGTTGCTGCCCGTGGGCTGCCGGGAAGATTAATGATAAGACCTTCCTTTCGCGTCCCGGCCATGGCTCGCGAAATCACACTGTGGGGCGTGATCTTAAAACTTTCCATCCTCATGACCTCGGCGAAGCCCGGCAGTTCCCTGTCAATGACGCGCCGCGTGGCCTCGGGGGTCACATCCCGCCTGCTCAGGCCTGTCCCTCCCGAGGTGATGACGAGGTCCACTCCCTTCCTGTCGATTTCTTCCATAATCGCGGCGGCTATCGTATCAACGTCGTCGGGGATTACCCGCACAGCGAGCACCCTGAAAAGGGGTTCCAGCAGGGCCTTCAGGGCGGGGCCGCTTCCGTCCTCCCGCTCGCCCCGGGAACCCTTATCGCTGGCTACAATGATCGTCGCCGTAAAGGTCATGCCTCCACCTCTATGGTGTCGCCGACCACTGCATCGCCGCCCTCAATCACCTGGGCAAAGATGCCCTCACGAGGCATGACGCAGTCACCGACCTGTTCAAAAATGGCGCATCGGGCATGACACTCCTTGCCGATCTTTGTGACACGCAGCACGATCGATGAGCCGACGCGAAGCGTCGTTCCTATGGGCAGGGATGGAAGGTCGATGCCCTCGGTGGTAAGGTTTTCCGCAAAATCACCGGGTCCGACGTCAATGCCGAGATCCCTGATTTTCTGTATACTTTCCCGGGCAAGAAGGCTTACCTGGCGTATGCCCGGTCCTGCGTGGCCATCGTTTTCGAGGCCGAAGTCTTCTATGAACCGGCAAAGGCCCACGTTGTGCTTCTTCTCCCCTTTATCTTTGCTCGTGTTGACGGACAGTATGGTACCTCTCATGCACCCATCTCCTTTGACTCACCTTCGCATAAATGTTCCGCTCTTGCCCCCCCTCTTTTCCAAAAGATAGAAGGGTCCGAGCTCTATGCCTTTGTCTATAGCCTTGCACATATCGTAGACCGTCAGCGCTGCGATCATAACGCAACTCATGGCCTCCATCTCTACTCCCGTCCTGTCTGACGACCGCACCGTGGACGTAAGGGTGATTTCCGAGGCGCTATCGTTAAAGCTGAAGTCCAGACCAATGAAGGATAGAGAAATGGGGTGGCAGAGGGGAATGAGATCGTGTGTCCTCTTTGCACCCATGATGCCGGCAACGCGGGCTACACCGAAGATGTCACCCTTTGGGCCTGCCCCTTCCTTGACAATGCCGTATGCATCGGGAGACATCCGTATCGTGCCCGTGGCGATGGCCTCCCGGTTCGTCTTCCTCTTCGAGGAGATGTCGACCATTCTTGCCTTTCCCTCGTCGTCAATGTGCGTCAATATCACGGCTGCCCCTTTCCGGTTCCTTGCTTTTGTCACCCCATGCTCCACCATTTCCCGTTCGCTCAAGCCCTGATTTACTCAATTACTCACTTTCTCAATTACTCACTTACTCAACTACTCAACTACTCAATTACTCACTTTCTCAATTACTCACTTTCTCAATTACTCACTTTCTCAATTACTCATTTACTCACTTAGTATTTTACTTAACCTCATTCCTTCTCCCCTACCCCCCGATATCCCTCATACTTCTCTGGCACTTCCTCATAACGCCCGCATCGACCCTCTTTTCGGGCTTTTCCCGCACAACGAGCCGCACGTGCTCCATCAGTTCCTCGTCGCTCATGCCGCTGCGCATCAACGTCTTAATGTCGAATTCGGTCTCCGAGAAGAGGCAGGGCCTTATCGTGCCGCGGGCTGTCAAGCGAATCCTGTTACAGGTGGCGCAAAGGTGAGAGGAAAGGGGGCTGATAAAGCCGATCTTTCCAACACCGCCCTCCATGGAAAAGTTGAGAGCCGGCCCGCGGCCCCTCTCGTGGGAAAGCTTGAGGGGATAGCGCTCGTGGATAATCTTTCGAATCGTTTCAGATGTGACAATTCGGGAGCTGTCCCACAGAGACGTATCTCCGAAGGGCATGAACTCGATAAACCTAACCTGGAAGCCCCAACGATGGGCTAAGTCGGCAAAGTCCAGAATTTCATCATCGTTAAAGCCTCGAATAATGACGGTATTGATCTTGATCGGTTTTATGCCGGCATCGACGGATTTTTCCAGACTCCCGAGTACCTGATGAAGCGCGTCAACGCCGGTGATGAAGCTAAACCTATCCTTTTTCAGCGAATCGAGGCTCACGTTGACCCTCTTGAGCCCGGCCTGCTTCAACTCTTCCACCTTGTCGCCAAGAAAGACGCCATTTGTTGTCAGGCTCACATCGTTGATGCCCTCGAGGGCCGATATCTCCCTGACGAGGGCCGTAATCCCCTTCCTGACCAAAGGCTCGCCGCCGGTAAGCCGCACCTTCGATATGCCGAGGGATTCGACAATGCGGACAAAACGGATAATCTCTTCGTACCGCAGGATATCGTCGTGGGTCACAAAGGGAAAGTTACCGTCCACGCAGTACTTGCAGCGGAGGTTGCAGCGGTCCGTCACGGAGACCCTTACGTAGCTGATAATTCTGCTGAACTTATCGGTTAGTGGTTTCTTAGGGGACATAGGAGTATTTTACCGCCCCTGAGTCGGAGGGATCGTAGCCGCCCAGGGTGTTCAATCTGCGCCTGAATTCCTCTGATCTTATAAGTCCTAATAACATAGTGAACCTTTTGTCCTTTGTAAACTCCCGGGCCACAAGTAAGTCGTAATCTTCTTCCGCCACAGGTATGAAATGAAGAGAAAACATGTGGGCTGCACTGTAGATTGCCATGCCCGCGTCGGCTACGCCCTCCTTGACGAGGAGGCCTACGGCCGTATGGGAAGATTCCTCCCTGTCGTATCCCTCAATCGTCCTGTGGTCAATAGCCTCCTTCCTCAAAAGCATGTCAAGAAGGATTCGGGTACCGGAGCCGAACTGGCGGTTGACGAAGCGCAGGCCCGGTCGGGCAAGATCGCGCACCGAGGTGATTGCGAGCGGGTTTCCCCGGGCGGTGATGATTCCCTGCTGGCGCTTCGTCACGTGGACAAGCACCCACGGTCTGTTTCCCAGATACTTCCGTGCCAGAGGAATATTGTATACCCGTTCCCGCTCGTCGATGACGTGCGTTGTTGCGAGACGGGCAAGGCCCTTCTGCATGGTGATAACACCGCTTTCGCTCCCCACGTGGCTCGCCACGAGGTCGAGGCCCGGGTGTGCGGCGCGCAGCAGGTCCCGCAGGACGTCAAGGGACAGGTCGTGACTTCCCACGACGTGGAGGCGACGCCGGATCGTCTCCTTCGGAACGAGGAGCTCGCATGTAACCCTTTTCCCTTCATCGTAACCTTCCACATTGGGCGGCACTGTGATGATGCCATCGGCCTTCGACAAAGAAGAGAGGATGCTTGCCCCCCTTGGAAGAGGCAGGGCATAGAAGCGTCGTCCCACGTTGATCAGATTGACCCTTACCGCTTCTGCCATTCCCATTCTGGACGGTATCTTCGCGGCCGGCAAGCAGGTTACGGATCTCCGGGGCACCGATTGGCCGGAGAGCTTCTCGTAGATAGGCTTGACGAGGGACCGAAAGGCAATGACGGCCGACACGGGATATCCGGGCATGCCAAGAACGGGCTTTTCGCGAACGATGCCGAGCATGGCCGGCTTTCCGGGCATCAACGATATGCCGTGAAAAATCAACGTTCCTTCCTCGGCTATCACTGACTCTGTGTAATCCTCGCTGCCGGCGCTTGACCCGGCGATGATACAGACTACGTCTGCCTCGCCCACGGCTTCCGTGAGTCGTTGACGGACATCGTCCCGTGTCAGCGCAACGGGACGGCGTGACACGGTAAAGCCCAGGTCCTCGGCGAGGCTCGCAATCGTATATGAGTCGATGTCAATGAGCCTGCCCTTGGCAAGTTGCCCCACGCCCTCTGTAAAGATGTCAACTATCTCCCTGCCTGTCGGGATGACGACGAGGAGGGGCTTTCTCCGAACAGGGAGGCTCGTCACACCTCCGGCTATGAGCAGCGCCATTTCGAGGCTGCCTATCCTGTAGCCGGCCGGAACAAGGAGATCCCTCTCGACAACGTCTTCGCCTACGAGTCGCACGTTTTGCCACAGGTAGGCGGGCTGGCGAATAACGATTGACGATCCCGACTCCTCGACCTCCTCCCGCATAATGACGGCGTTTGTCTGATCAGGAAGCGGATCACCCGTGTTGACAGGGGTGGCAGCGACGCCCTTCTGCAGCCTCAATGGTCTTGTTATTTCTGCGGCAAGCGTGTGAGCATAATCCACGGCGTATCCATCCATGGATGCGCAGGTGTATGGCGGGTTGGAAAGACGGGCAAAAACGGCCTGGGCCGTAAGGCGGTTCTTGGCCATGTGTGTGGGCAATATTTCGCTCTCCGTCAATGGCGAAACGTACCGAAGGGCTTTGGCCACAGCCTCGGACAGGGGGATTGTGTCAAGATACCGTTTAGTCAAAAAGGTGGACCTCCACCTCCAGCCCTTGTTCCAGCCCCTCGCTGCTTTCTGGAACAATCACATAGCCAACGGACCTGGCAAGGGACGAAATGGCGGAAGACCTTGTGAACAGGGGAATGGCTGCCTGGCCGGTGCGGCCGCCGCGGAGTGTTACGACGGCGTACTCTTCGACGCCGGGTGAGGAAGGGATGTTCGATGCCAGCGTTGCCCTGATTGTTCGGTCCGCAACGGTGTCCGCTCCGGCCAGCAGGCTCAGCAGGGGCCGGACAAACCTGACCGTCGCCATGAGGCAGGACATGGGATGACCCGGCAGACCAAAAACCGGCTTGCCCCAGAGTTCGCCGAAGATCGTCGGTTTACCGGGCCTTATGTTGACTCCATGAAAGAGCACCTTGCCCCCGAGGTCCTCTATGGCCTCCGTCATCAGGTCGCGTTCACCCTTGGAACTGCCCCCGGAAACGAGGATCATATCAAAGCCCTCAGAGGAGCGAAGGGTCGAGCAGACCTCGTCTTTGGTGTCCCGCGTGAGCCCTGCGAAATGGGGTTGGCCGCCCGCGCGCGCCACAAGGGCCGAGATGGTGTAGCGGTTTATGTCCCGGACTTTGCCCGGACCGGGACTCTCTTCCACAGACACAATCTCGTCGCCCGATGAGACGACGGCACACTGCGGCTTTTGAAAAACGGGCACTGTGGAGGCGCCGAGTGCGGCGAGGACACCCACGTCCGCAAAGCTCAGCTTCTTGCCCTTTTTCAGTACCCGTGAGCCTGCGGCAATATCCTCACCGCGGAAGAAAATGTTCTCACCCTTCCGAACCGTCCTTGTTACCTCAACAATATCCAGGGCAGGTCGGGCGTATTCCTGCATGAGAATGGCATCGGCTCCGTCAGGGATCATGGACCCCGTGTTTACATAAACGCAACCCCCTTCTTGCAGCGCAATCGAGGGTTCTTCGGCCACCCTTACTTCCCCCTGGTGTTTCAGTGGAACGGGGCTGTGCTCCTTGGCACCGAGGGTGTCCTTGGCCTTGACTGCGAACCCGTCCACGACAGACCGGTCGAACTGCGGTATTGCCTCGGCGGCAACCACGTCCCGGGCGAGGATTCGCCCGCATGCATCGTCCAAGGGTATGCCCTCCGTCCTAACGGTCGCCCGAAAAGAGGTGATCAGCTTCAAGGCCTTGTTGGCGGAAATGACGTCCAGAAAATCTTTCATGTGAGAATTGGTCAGGTCTTAGGCGTCACTCTGATGGCGGATTATTTTGCCCTCAACCATAAATATGACAAGCTCAGCGATATTGACGGCGTGATCCGCCATCCGTTCGAGATACTTGGATATGAAGAGAAGGCGCGTGCCCCGTGCTATTGTCTTGGGATCGGCCATCATGTAAGTAAGCACATCACGAAACATCTGGCCCAGCAGGGTGTCCGTATTCTCGTCATCCCTGCACACCTTCCAGGCCAGCTCAACATCCTCCCGCACAAAGGCGTCGAGGCTTTCCTTCACCATTTGCTGAACGAGATCGGCCATTTTCGGTAGGTCCACGTATGGCTTAAGCGGCGGCTCGTTGCCGAGCTCCAGCGCCCTCTCGCATATGTTGACGGCCATATCTCCGATACGCTCCAGATCGTAGTTGATCTTGATGGCCATGGTAATAAACCGTAAATCACGGGCCGCCGGTTGCCTCAGCGCAAGGAGTTTGAGGCAGAACTCGTCGATCTCAATCTCTTTCGCATTGATGATCTTGTCATCATCGATGACAATCTCCGCAAGATCGCAGTTTCGTTCAAGTAGTGCCCTTGTGGCGTCCCGAATGGCGCGCTCCACAAGGCTCCCCTCATAGAGCAGCTTTTCTTTCAGCTCCTTGAGCTCCACATCAAAGGTCTTATAGATATGCCCGTCCACGACGTTCAAACTCCACGGACCACAATTATAGTCATTTTTACCAGATATTACAAGTGTTTATCGCCTTCATGGAAGAGACGGCGGACTATCGCCGCCACAAAAC
Source organism: uncultured Pseudomonadota bacterium (assembly GCA_964651435.1). GTDB lineage: Bacteria > Desulfobacterota > Syntrophorhabdia > Syntrophorhabdales > CAYQXL01 > CAZYVU01. The sequence continues at coordinate 19,054 of CAZYVU010000009.1, read as the reverse complement.
CTGTCTAACCTACAATATGGTATCCGCCATCCACGTAGTGAACCCCTCCGGTAATGCCCGCTGCAAGATCGCTTACGAGAAAGGCTGCCAGGGCGCCCACGTCTTCTATGGAAACCAGATGATGCTCCGGCGCCTGTTGGGCGGCCCGCTCGAGAAGCACATCGAAGTGGTCGATGCCCGAGGCGGCCCTCGTCTTGATGGGGCCCGGAGAGATGCTGTTGACCCTTATCATCTTGGGGCCCAGCTCTGCGGCCATATAACGGACGGTGCTCTCCAGGGCTGCCTTGACAGGACCCATCAGGTTGTAGTCGGCAACAACCTTCTCTGATCCATAGAAGGTGATGGTGAGGAGCGATCCGCCGCTGGCCATCAGGGGTTCTGCAAGCCGGGCCAACCGGATAAAGGAATGGCAGGAGATGTCCATTGCCCTGAGAAAACCATCTCTCGAGCAGTCGACAACGCGTCCGTGCAAGTCTTCCTTTGGTGCGTAAGCTATTGAGTGAACAACAAAATCGAGGTGTCCCCACGTCTTTCCAATGGTCTCGATAACCGCATCCAAGTCTCCGGCAGCCTCAACATCGCACTTCAACACGATGGGGCAGTCCATTGCCTCGACGAGCGGCTCTATATGCTGCAGTGTCTTCTCGTGTCCGTAGGTGACGGCGAACTGGGCGCCCAATCTCTGGAACATCTCTGCGCAACCGTAGGCGATGCTGTTTGCATTTGCTATACCTACGACAAGCCCTTTCTTGCCGGCCAAAGACATGGTTGCCGTCGGTTCCGGTTGGGGTGTGCAATCATGGCTATCCTGCATGCTCTCCTCCCTGATAACGAGTCTGTGCCGGAGGACCATCCGGGGCCGGCACCACAGTCGTCTTTCCCGTTGGTGCCAATGTCTCTCCGTTTGCTTCAATTAGCACTGAAGAGGGCAAGTGTCAACGGAAGATTGAATGAAGGGAGGAATTTCTGCATCTTTCCGTTAGTTGATTAAATGCCCTATTTGGGATACATTTTAATCAAGACGAGAAAATGAACAGGGACCGGCAGGCTGAACTCGCAGAAAATACGCCCTTTTTCGAGCATCTGGGGATAGAGATCTTGCAGGCCCATGAAGGCCGGGCCCGACTGAAGGTATCATTTCGAGAGTGTTTGACCCATCCATTCGGCTATCTTCACGGAGGGGTAATCGCAAGTCTGGCCGATTCTGCGGGCGTCAATGCGGTCCTTTCGCTGCTTGGGGATGACGAGGTCGCCTACACCCTGGAGATGAAGATAAACTTTTTCCGGCCCACCAAAGACGAGACTATTGAGGCGGAGGGCGTGGTGATCCATAAGGGCAGAAGGTCTGCTGTTGCTGACGTAGCTGTCACGGATAGGGCCGGCCGGATGGTCGCAAAAGCCTTAGTCACGTGTGCCCTCGCGTAAATAGGCTTGGGGCCGGCCGCCGATGGCCCCGTTTTTTTCACCGGGCCTGCCCGCTCTCTTATCGACAAGAACCGGAGCGCTGATGATACAAAAGAACATAGACAATCTCAGAAGGCTCGTCGCCGTAGCGGGCGGCGAAAGACAGCCCGATCTCGTTATAACGGACGTTTCGATCCTCGATGTCTTCACGGAGAGCGTTTTTCACGGAAATATCTGGGTAAGCCAATCATGGATCGCCTACGTTGGCGAAAAGAGGCCCGACATCGGTCCCGCAACGGTTGTCGTCGACGGCAGTGGTCGTGTTGCGGTTCCCGGCTATATCGATGCCCACGGCCACGCCGACCTTTACTACAACCCAGCCACTTTCGCCGACTTTGCCGTCACGAGGGGGGCAACTACGGTTTTCTCCGACGGACATGACATGGTCAACTCGATCGGCATCGAGGGGTTCAAAGAGGTGCTGCGAAGAGGGGATCGGTTTTCCCTTAAATATCTTTGGGGCGTACCGGCTGCCTCTCCTCCGTACCCGGACGTCGAGGGGGGAGAGCTCTTCTCCTACGATGAGATCAAAGCCCTCTTTGAGGAATTTCCGGAATGTGCATCCATCAGCGAGCTTTCGTCGTATGTACGGGTGTTGCGCAACGAGGAGGAGATACTGAGGAGGATGCTTGTGGCGCGGTTCCTTGGAAGGAATGTGGAGGGGCACACGCTCGGGGCGTCGTATGACCGGCTCAACACCCTCGTCGCCGCCGGCATTACATCCTGTCACGAATCGGTCCGTGAGGCCGACGTACGAAACCGGGTCAGACTGGGCCTGTACACGATGGTCCGCCACAGCTCCATACGGACGGACCTGGAGAGTCTTGTCCCGGTCATGAACTCCCTTCCCGGAGACTCGGTGATACTTGTGTCGGACGGCGTTTTCGCCCATGATCTTTGCACAAGGGGGTACATGGATTTCGTTGTGGCCGAGGCGATCCGGTTCGGCGTAGACCCCATTCGGGCAATCAAAATGTGCACGCTCAACCCTGCCCGCTATTTCAAGCTGGACGGCCACGTCGGCAGTGTTGCGCCGGGCCGCATAGCAGACATCCTGCTGCTTCAAGACCTTCGCTCCCCAACGCCGGTTCTTGTGGTGGAACGGGGAATGCTCGTTGCCGAGGGGGGGAGATTTCTTGGGCGACCCGGCTCGTTTCCCGGCGTTGGTACGAGGCACCATCCCTACGGGTTTGCGACCGTCGACCGGGAGGCTTTGAGGATGCCCCGCAAGAAGGCGGGACCGGTCCCGGTTATTGACGTGGCAGACCAGACGGTGACGCGGAGGATCGATCTGGTCCTGCCGGAAAAGGACGGATGCGTTTTACCTTCCCCGGACGAGGATGTGAGGAAAATCCTTTACCGAAGGCGGGACGGCGCTGATTTTGGAAGAGGTTTTGTGCGAGGCCTGGGCTGCCGCATAGGCGGTATTGCGTCCACAGTGGCCCACGAGACCCATGGACTGCTGCTTCTCGGCTACAATGACGACGATATGGTGCGGGCGGCAGAGGAGGTGCTTGCCATGGGGGGCGGGATCGTTCTTGTGGATGATGGGGCAGTGCTGGCCAGGCTTCACCTGCCTGAAGGGGCCACAATGTCCAACCTCCCCGTCGAAGCGTTGGCGCAGGAGCTTGAGCGTATGAACGCCGCCATAAGGGGGCGTGGAAGCAGCCTTGGAGAGCCCCTCTGGACGTTCGGGTTTCTTACCTTTACCGCCATAGTGGAGCTGAGGATAACGCCGTCCGGCGTTTACGACGTCAAACGTGGAGAGATCGTCTATTGAAGAAGCGGCGCCATCTGGTCCTCATCTTCTTTGCCGTCGGTTCCTTTGTGCTCCTGGCGGCGGGCTATGCCGTTTTTATCCTGAGGGACATACCGTCCGTTCAGGTATTAAAACATTTGGAGAATAAACCGGCAAGCGTCGTCTATGGCCGTAACAATGAGGTTGTATATCTTTTGTTGCCCGACAACCGCATTTTCGTCGACTACGGACGGATTCCGAAGTATGTGCGCGATGCCTTTCTCGCTGCAGAGGATGCCGATTTTTTTAAGCACGGTGCTGTTGACTTCTCGGGCATCATGCGGGCTCTCTGGAAGAACGTGGTGTACGGAAGGGTCGTTCAGGGGGGGAGCACGATAACGCAGCAGGTCATCAAATCACTCGTCCTGGGACCTGAGCGAAGCATTTCGCGAAAGCTGCGCGAAGCGGTGCTGGCATATCGTTTGGAGCGAAACCTGTCAAAGAAGGAGATCCTTAACCTGTACCTCAACAACGTCTATATGGGCCATGGTGTCTATGGCGTCGAGGCGGCTTCACAGATATATTTTGCCAGGCACGTCTGGGAGATTACGAGGGCCGAGGGCGCCCTCTTGGCAGGGATCGTCCAGGCCCCGTCGCGCTATTCACCAAAGCGACACCCCGGAAACGCAAGGGTCCGCCAGGAATACGTCATCAACCAGATGCACGAAAAGGGCTTCATCGATGCCAAAAGGCATCTGGAGATGATGCGGGAAAAGGTCGTTGTCAGAGAGGACAACGGAGTCTTTGCTGAAAGCTACTACAAAGACCATCTGATCCGGTATGCAGAGGAGAGGCTTGGCAAGGGAATCCTCTCGCGCAAGAAGCTCAAGATATATGCCGCAGTCGATGGCGAGATGCAGCGGTCCGCCGAGGCGGTCGTCAGCCGGGGGTTGGGCATGTACGGCGAGAGAAAAGGGGATTACGTGTTTCTCTACCGCCTTGAAGAGAAGAGCTGGAAGAGCTTTATGCAGGCCTCGGAAAGGGACATGAAGGTGACAAAGTTGCAGCCCGGCAAGAGCTACAAGGTGCTTGTAACGGAGCAGGCAGACAATACTGGGTACGTCGTCCACATCGGAAAGGAGAAGGGGAGACTCGATATGGATGCGTTCCCCTATACAGCCGGCGATGTTGTCAGGGCAACCTACGCAGGAACGGACAAGAAAAGGGGTCACATCTTCAAGCCTATCAAGACCATTAATGCCGAAGCCGCGCTCTTGTGCATGGACGTCGATACAGGCTATATCTACGCCATGGTGGGTGGCAAGGATTTTGACAAGAGCCCGTACAACAGGGCCACACAGGCCAAGTTGCAGGCGGGAAGCGCATTTAAGCCCTTCATTTATGCGGCAGCCCTTAAGAAAGGCTACAATATCGATGCAGTATTGCCCGACGAACCGCGGTCGTACCCATCGGGGTCGGGCACATGGACACCTCGGAATTATGATGGAAAGTACTCCGGCACCGTTTCCATGCGCGATGCCGTGGCGTATTCGAAGAACGCGGCAACGGTCAGTCTTCTTGAAAACATCGGAGTCGGGGCGGTAAAAGACCTTCTTGCCGACCTTGGGATTGGGGCGGACGTACCCCACAACCTGTCGATTGCGCTGGGGACTTCGGGGCTTACGCTCCTCGATCTTGTAAAAGGGTTTTCGGCATTTGCAAACGGTGGATTTCGCGTTAAGCCCATATTCGTGCTGAGAATTGAAGACGACAGGGGGCAGGTGCTGGATTCCAGCGAGGTGCAAAAACAGCGGGCCATTCCCGAGGATGTGGCGGTGAAAATGAACATTCTGCTGAGGGGACCCACAGAGTACGGCACGGCCAAAGGGGCGTCACGCCTCGGCTATCCGGTGGCCGGAAAGACGGGTACGACATCAAACTATTACGATGCACTTTTCATCGGCTATTCGCCCCATATCGCTACGGGCGTATGGGTCGGCTTCGACACGAGGACTTCGCTCGGCAAAGGGGAGAGCGGGGCAAGGGTCTGCCTTCCCATCTGGATGGGTTTTATGGCGCCGGCCCTGCGGCGCTTCCCTTCTGAAGATTTTCCGGGGCTGAGCGAGCCGGCACACGTGGAGCCGGTACCGAGGGAGGAGGCTACGCTACCGCTTCGGGATTGGCGTTAAACTTATGGAGGCCTCTTTGGTGATCAGGAGAATTAGGAAGACGAAGAAAGGGAGAGAGGACAATGGGTAATAGAGCAACGGTGCTTATGGCGTTTTGTTGTTGTGTATCCTTCGTGCTCGGTGTTCATGCCCCGCTTATGGCAGAGGATTGGAAGCGTTTTTATGATACGGGTGGCGAAAAATATTATTTTGACAAGGAAAGTATCCGCACCATTGGGCCAAAAAGACTGGCCGTGTGGCAAAAGATTACAGAGGTCAACCTGGACAGGGAGGAGGTTGAAAAGAATAGGGCGGAAATCGAGATCAACTGCAGCGAACGGAGCTACAGAGTGATTACGTCGACGTTTCTTGATCCCGTGACGGGCAAGGAGATGAAGCCCGAGAATCTTCCTGAGGGCAACGTTTTTCGCACCGATCTTTTGGGGGCACCGATTGCTGCCCTGACCGACAACGTCTGCCCCTGAAGAACAGTAGGACTATTTCCCGATGCAGAAGCGGGAGAAGATTTCGTTTAGTATATCATCGCTGCATGATTGGCCCGTAAGGTCACCCACAGCCCCGAGGGCCTGGCGGATTTCCAGAGCCAGGAACTCTATCGGCTCATCGGCTCGAAGGCATTGAAGGCCTCTTTCCAGGGCCCGCTCCGCCCGCTCCAAGGCGTCGCGATGTCTGGCATGGGTGATCAACACCCCGGAACGGCTTGTCCCTGTTTCTACGAGGCTTGCGTGTATGGTCTCCCGAAGGGCGTCGATGCCTCTATCCGTCGTTGCCGACGTCTCAACAACGGAGAGGCCTTGTAGTGGACGGCCTTCCTTGTCGATCCTGCAGGGCAGATCGGTCTTGTTGAGGACCGCGACGGTTTTTCTGTCCTTGACCAGTTCGTAAGTCTCTGCGTCTTCGGGGGTGTATGCCTGAGATGAGTCAAGCACCCAAAGGACAAGGTCCGCCCGTGGTATCTTCTGCTTGACCCGCTCGATGCCTTCCTGTTCGATTATGTCCGCCGGCTTTCTCAGCCCCGCCGTGTCAATGAGTCTGGCCTTGAGGCCCCTGATGTGGATCGTTTCCTCGATGAGGTCTCGTGTTGTGCCGGGCAAGGGTGTCACAATGGCCCGATCCCGGACCAGAAGCGCGTTGAGAAGGCTCGACTTTCCGACGTTTGTTCGGCCCAGTATGAGGACTTCGAAGCCTTCCCGTATGCCCCGGCCCTCGTAGTAGGACCCGATGAGGCCACGTATGTCATCTGCTATCCGTTCCATTTCAGCTGCCGGTGAGACCGGCGGAAGATCGAGCTCCTCGTCTGGAAAGTCAAGGCCTGCCTCGACCTCGGCAAGAAGCGACCGGAGCGACTTGTCGATAGCACCGAGTCTGCGGGAAAGGGTACCTGAAAGATGGTCTACGGCGTGATGGAGCTCTGCCTCTGTTTCGCTTTCAATGATGTCAAGGACCGATTCTGCCTGCAGCAGATCGATCCTCCCGTTTAAGAACGCCCTCTTTGTGAATTCGCCCGGCTCGGCGAGCCTGGCCCCTTCCCTCAGCGTCAGGCGAAGTATGGCCTGCTGAACGGTGAAGCCGCCGTGGCAATGGATCTCCACCATTTCCTCGCGCGTGTAAGTATGGGGTTTGCTCAGATAGACGGCGAGAACCTCATCGAGAACCCCCTCTGATTGTGGGTCTACGATATGGCCCAGATAGAGGCGGCGGGACGAGAGCTGTCCTGGCGTCGCCCTATGAAATATCCTGTCAAGAATGGGTCGGGCTTGGCGCCCGCTTAGACGGATGATGCCGATGCCGCCCTCTCCCGCCGGGGTGGAGAGGGCGCTGATGGTATCACCGTCTTCCATGGGTGCTGCCGGTCGGTGAGATTATTACCTGCTTCGTATGCCCCTCGCCCTCGCTCTTTGTGGTGATACCCCTGTTGTTCTTGAAGAGTGTATGAATGATGCGGCGTTCGTAAGGGTTGAGAGGCTTTGTCTTGATGCTTCTTCCTGATTTTTTGGCTTTATCTGCAAGTCGTTTTGCCATGACTGTGAGAAACTTTCTTCGTTTATCTCTGTAATTATCTATATCAACTGTAATTTTGTTTCCCTGCTTAAACCGCTTGGCCATGGCAAGCTTGAGCAGGTACTGCACCGCCTCCAGTGTCTCGCCCTCTTTTCCGATGATCATGTCGTCCCCGTCACTTTCGATGTGAAAAAGAAGGCGGTTCTCCTGTTTGGTCACGCGAACCCTCAGTGAGAGGTTCAGGTGGTGGCCCAATTCCTGCAGAAAGATTATGCCGTACTGTTCGGGTGTTGTCGATGAAATGCCATTCTCTTCGGCCTTCAACGCCTTGCCCGCTTTTGATTGCTCCTCCCGGGCTCTGAGACGGGCTGCAATCCGCACCCTTTTTCCACCGAGGAGGCCAAGAATACCTTTTGTGTCTACCTCAGTCACATCTATGTCAAGATCCGTCTCCGACGCATCCAGAGCCTGGCAGGCCTTTTTGACGGCTTCCTCGTATGTTTTGCCATCAACCTCGATAAAATCCATAGCACGTGTCCTCCCCTTTTAAGAAGCCTTTCTGTTGAAGTAGTACTGCTGGGCGATGGAGATGACATTGTTGACAAGCCAGTAAAGAACAAGACCTGAGGAAAATCCGTAGAAGAGAAACGTGAAAACGATAGGCATGAGCAGCATCATCTTTTCCTGCATGGGGTCTACGCTTGTCGGCGTCATCTTTTGCTGGATCAACTGGGTTGCCCCCATGATTAAGGGCAATATGCGTATAGGGATGGAGTAACCCATGACGGCGAACGTGAAAAGGTCTTCGGGAGCCGAGAGGTCATTGATCCAGAACATGAATGGTGCGTGACGTAGCTCTATGGCGCCCGAAAGCGCCTTGTAAAGGGCGAAAAAGACAGGGATCTGTATCACCATGGGAAGACAGCCGCCCATAGGGTTGATCCCCTTCTTTCTGTAAATTTCCATCATCTCCTGATTCAGCTTTTGGCGGTCGTCCTTATGCTTTTCCTTTAGCTTTTGAAGCTGTGGCTGGAGCTTCTGCATTTCCCTCATGGACTTGAAGCTCTTGATGCTCAGGGGGTAGAAGATCACCTTGATGATGATGGTGAGGAGAATGATGTCTATGCCGTAGTTATGGGTGACCCGATTAAAAAGATTGAGAATCCAGATCAGAGGCTTTGCGATAATATCGAACCAGCCGAAATCAATGATTTTTTCCGCACTAACGTTGAGACTCTTCAGGACGTCGCCCTGCTTGGGTCCAAAGAAAAGCTTCCCCTGGTAAATGCCCGTGTCGGAAGAGAGCCGCAGCACGGGTGTGCCGGTGGACGCCTTGAGTACGCTCAGCGCGGGCTTCCCCTCCTCGGCTGGTATCCATATAAAGGCAAAATAGCCCTCATCAAGACCTGCATAACGATAGGCATTGGAGTAGTCGAAGGTCTTATCGATCTTTTCTACCTGCTCAAACTTTTTTCCATTGTAAACAAAGGGGCCCTTGAAATTGATGTTGGAAGGGTTCTGATCGGTTATTGCGGCAAAATCGAGGGCCGTTTTCGACCCCGGGGCCGCCTCTGTCTCGATCTTCATATCGATGGTGTAGCTATCGGGGAAAAACGTGTAGGTCTTTCTGACCTTCGTTCCATCGGTCATGGTGCCCGTAAAGGAGAGTTTCTCCTCCTTATCCTTCACGATAAGTGCGTCCCTATCAGGGATAAAGTAGTTCCTGTCATCAACGCCGTTGCCCGCTGCCGGTTTCCAGAGCCGCGGCGTGTAAACATAGGGCTTGATGTTCTCGATAACGTCCTTTCCTGCAGGCTTGCCCACTGACTCTTTGTAGTTCTTTAGCTCAACCCTCTTGATGGAACCGCCGAGGTCTGTAAAGGTGACCGAAAGCAACGGTGTGCTCACGACTACATCCTTTTTTGCCTGCTTCTCGGGAACTGACTGGGTTGCGGCATCCGGGGCCTGTTGGCCCGTTGTCGGAGGCACCTGCTGCGCCTGGGGTTTCTGCTGGGCCTCGGCCTTGGGCGTCGACTCACCGGTCGGTTGTTTCACCGGCTCTTCTTTGGGGGCAAAGTACATCTGAAAGAAGAAGATGACGACGATTGTCAAGAAGAGCGCGACGATGGTTTTCTTATCCATTGATGCCTCCGAATTTACTGTACAGGATCATAACCACCGGGAAAGAAGGGGTTGCACTTGAGAATGCGCTTGATACCGAGCCAGAGACCTTTACGCAGGCCTTTCTTGGCAATGGCCTCCTCCATATAGCAGGAGCAGGTGGGATAGTAGCGGCACTCGGTCGGAACGAAGGGAGAGAGAAAAATGCGGTATGCACGGACAAACATCAAGGCCAGCTTGCGTGTCATGGGCGGCGGCTGCCGAGAAGCACCCGAAATTCCGTGCCCGTTGCGGAGAGGGACACCTGCGGAGGCATCCTCTTGACCTTGATCATGTGGTCCTTACCATCCTCAAAGAGGTCTTTGTTGAGCCTGAAGAACTCCCTCACCAGTCGCTTCATCCTGTTCCGTTCGTGGGCATCGCCTGTCTTCTTAGGGGTTACGGCGGCAATTTTTGTCCAACCAACCCGATCCTTCTTCGACAGATAAAGAAAATGCGCCGTTTCAGACTGCCTCTTCCATTTTCCTGCTTTGAAGTCCCCCCTCGTAAGCCTTTCGTTTCTGGTTAGGGTGAGAGCCGTGTTACCCATGGTGTCCCATGCGGTGTCTAAAAAGAGACGCCTTTTGGACGGTGACACGATAGGTGCCTCCCGTCTCGCGCCGCTGGTCAGACGGCGAGCTGCTTTCTCCCTTTTGCCCGGCGGCGCCGGATCACGTCCCTTCCTGAGGCCGTTCTCATGCGAACGAGGAAGCCATGGGTCCTTTTTCTGCTCTTGTTATGGGGCTGATACGTTCTTTTCATCAATACACCTCTGCGTCGTTGAAGGTATTACTTAAACATATAATGTCGAGTCATGTCAACAACGTGGCGTGGCTGATATGTCTTGACTTTTGCTCTGCAAGGTATGTAAAATTCACACACTTTATTCTCCGAACACCCTACAATAAGGAGTTTCCATGAAGAAATACGAGGTGGACGCAATACGGAACGTTGGTATCTTTTCGCATGGCGGAGAGGGTAAGACCTCGATTGTCGAGGCCATGCTTTTTCTTGCGGGAGAGAATACCAGGCTGGGTCGCGTGGATGACGGCACATCCCTTATGGATTATGAACCTGAGGAGGTGGACCGGAAGGCTACCATTTCATCGTCCCTTGCCTGCTTTGAGTGGGGTAAGAACAAGATTAACTTTATCGACACACCGGGGGACGACAACTTCATCTCCGACGCCAAGCTTTGCATGAAGGTGGTGGACGGTGCGATTATTGTGGTGAGTGCTGTCTCCGGGGTCAAAGTGGGAACAGAAAAGGTCTGGGGCTACGCAAAGGAGTTTGATATCCCGTCGGCAATTTTTGTCAACAAGATGGACAGGGAGCGGGCGGATTTTGAACGGACCATTGATGACATAGGGAAGAGCTTTACAGACAGAAACATTGTGGTGATCCAGCTCCCTATGGGCAAGGAAGAGGCCTTCAAGGGCGTCATCGACCTGTTTACCATGAAAGCCCTTCGCTATAAGGAAGACGTTTCGGGTTCATTCGAGCTTTCCGACATCCCTGCCGAGTTTCAGGCTGATGCGGCAAAGTACCGTGAGAAGCTTGTGGAAACGGCGATTGAGGTCGATGACGAGATCATGGAGCGTTATCTAAACGGTGAGGAAGTGAAGGACGAGGAGATTGAGCGCTGCCTAAGGGAGGGTATATGGGGCAGAAAGCTGGTCCCCCTTATGTGCGGAGCCGCCTCGAAGAATATAGGGGTCAATCCGCTTCTCGACGCCATAGCCCGCTTCTTTCCGCCTCCCACATTCAAGCCGGAGACGATGGGAATCGACCCGCGGTCGAACGTGCAGACGACGAGATCCATGTCGCCCGCCGAGCCCTTCAGCGCCTATATCTTTAAGTCAATCACGGACCCTTTCGCCGGTAAGCTGACGCTCTTCAAGATGTACTCCGGCGAACTCCACCCCGATATGACGGTCCTCGACGCAAACAAGGACGAGAAGGAGAGGATCGGCCAGATCTTCTCCCTTGTCGGCAAGAAGCAGAAGCCGGCCGGCTTTGCCTCTGCCGGAGACATCGCCGTGGTTGCGAAACTGAAGGAAGCGGCCACCGGCCACACGCTCTGCGACGAAAAGGCGCCCATTCAGTATGAGTCCGTTACGCTGCCGCCTCCGCTCATATCCTTCTCTCTGCAGCCCAAGGCCAAGGGTGACGAGGACAAGCTGAACACGTCGCTGGCAAGGCTCATTGAGGAAGACCAGACGATACGCTATGCCAGGGACGAGCAGACGAAGGAGTTTATCCTGTCGGGCATGGGCCAGGTCCATATTGAAGTGCTTGTGGAGAAGATGAAGCGGAAGTTCGGTGTCGAGGTGGAGCTGAAAGAACCAAAGGTGCCTTACAAGGAAACCATCAGGGGGACCACAAAGGTCCAGGGAAAATACAAGAAGCAGTCGGGAGGCAAGGGGCAGTACGGCGACACGTGGCTCGAGCTGGCTCCGCTGCCCAGGGGTGCCGGGTTTGAATTTGTCGATAAGATTGTCGGCGGTGCCATCCCGCGGCAGTACATACCGGCGGTCGAGAAGGGCATCGTGGAGGCCATGAACCAGGGTATACTTGCGGGCTACCCGGTTACAGACTTCAAGGTCATCCTTTACGATGGTTCTTACCACGATGTCGATTCATCGGAAATGGCCTTCAAGATTGCGGCATCGATGGGATTCAAGAAGGGCCTGGAGGCGTGCAAGCCTGCCCTGCTTGAACCGATCATGAAGATTGAGGTCATCGTCCCCGACGAGAACATGGGTGACATTATGGGCGACCTCAACTCCCGGCGGGGCAAGATTGCGGGCGTGGAGTCGAAGGGAAATAATCAGGTGGTGAAGGCCACGGTTCCCATGGCCGAAGTGCTCAAGTACGCCCCGGACCTGCGGTCCATGACGGGCGGGAGAGGCACCTTTACCGTCGAATTCTCTCACTACGAAGAGGTACCGGGCCAGATCGCCGAAAAGATCACTGAGGCGGCGCGCAAGGAAAGGGAGCAGGAGAAGTAGGCCTGCCGGGCCGTTGCCGGCATTGCGGCCCTGTGCGGTGACGGTATGAGAGCGGTCATCCAACGCGTATCGGAGGCCTCTGTTGACGTCGACGGCATAACGGTCGGACAGACGGGCGGCGGCCTTCTCGTTCTCCTCGGCATAGCCGCGGGTGACACCGTGAAGGATGCTGAATGGCTTGTCGAAAAGATAGTCAATTTGCGCGTCTTTGAGAGCGGGGGTAAATTCGACAGATCCCTCCTGGACGTAGGGGGCGACCTCCTTATCGTGTCTCAATTTACCCTTTACGGAGACTGTTCCAGGGGCCGGCGTCCGTCTTTCTCCGGTGCTATGGAACCGGCATCTGCAAAGACGCTCTTCGATGAGTTCGTAGCCTGGGCGAGAAAGCGTGTTCATAAGGTGGAAACAGGCACATTCCAAGCATCCATGAAGGTTCGCCTTGTCAATGATGGTCCGGTAACGCTCATAATAGATTCGAAGTCTTAGCGCACAGCTTGCCCAAAAAAGACGCCGGAAGCACCGTGGCGCCGAAAAATACTTGACAACATGGCCCAATGGGCATACCTTTTTTTAACGTCCGGTCAATTATGGTAGAGGAAAAAAGGCAAAAAGCGGTCCCGCATATCGATATCTTCAGGGCCTGGTGCAAGGCCTGCGGAATCTGTGCCCATTTCTGCCCGACCGGGGTGTTGGGCCGTGACGATTCGGGATATCCCTTCGTGAAGGATATCAACAAGTGCATAAACTGCGGGTGGTGCGAAATACGGTGCCCCGATTTTGCCATTACGGTGGAACAGAAGAAGGACCGCAAGAGGGCTAAGCACGGTGAAGAAGAGGGAGAAAACAGAGAAGCTGCTCCAGGGCAATGAGGCCGTTGTTGAGGGGGCACTGAAAGCCGGCTGCAGCTTCTTTGCCGGCTATCCCATAACGCCGGCGACGGAGATATCAGAACAGTTGTCGGTACGGCTTCCCCAAGTGGGCGGTACGTTCATCCAGATGGAGGATGAGATAGCCAGCATCGGTGCCGTCATTGGCGCGTCGCTGGCCGGCGCGAAGGCCATGACGGCCACAAGTGGGCCGGGGCTGTCGCTTATGCAGGAAAATCTCGGGTTTGGTGTCATCGCCGAGGTGCCTTGCGTGGTTGTGGATTGTATGCGGGCGGGACCCAGCACCGGTATGCCCACCTCGCCATCGCAGAGCGACGTTATGCAGGCGAGATGGGGTACCCATGGGGACCATCCTGCCGTTTCCCTCTGTCCTTCCACGGTGCGGGAGTGTTTCGAGCTGACCATCAAGGCCTTTAACTATTCGGAAAAATATCGCATTCCTGTTTTGTTGCTTATCGACGAAGTGGTCGCTCACATGCGTGAGAAGATCAGCCTCGACGAAGAGGGCTTAGAGGTCTTTAACCGCGTTAAGCCGACGGTGCCTCCCGAGTGGTACATCCCCTATGAGGATACGCCGCGCGGTGTACCCGCCATGGCCAACTTTGGTGAGGGATACCGGTATCACGTCACGGGCCTTACCCATGACATCAGGGGGTTCCCTACCAATAGGCCGGATGAGGCCGACCCATTTATCCGCCGGCTGTTTCGAAAGATTAGCCAGAACTTTTCCGATTTCCAGCTCGAAGAGGCCTTTCTTACCGATGATGCAGAGATTGCCATAATCGCCTATGGCTGTGTTGCCAGGTCGGCAAAGAGGGCGGCCATCGATGCCCGCGAACGGGGGCTCAAGGTGGGCTCTCTGAAGATGATGACGATATGGCCGTTTATGAGAAACTCTGTCGAGCGGGTACTTCAGACATCAAAGATCATCATTGTCCCCGAGATGAACATGGGTCAGATTTCCCGGGAAGTGAAGAGGGTCAACAGGGGACCGGCCAAGATTTTCACCATCAACAAGGTCGACGGGACGATCATTACCCCGCAGGATATCCTTGCAAAGATCAAGGAGGTAGCCTGATGGCTGAGATCACGAAGCTCATCCACAAATACCTCCGTCATGACAAGAAATTCCCCCATGTGTGGTGTCCCGGGTGCGGGATCGGCATCATGCTGGGTGCCCTGGTGAGGGCAATAGACCGGACCGGTTATACAAAGGACGAGATTGTACTTGTCTCGGGCATCGGCTGCACGGGAAGGTTGCCTGTGTACGTCGATTTCAACACGCTGCACACGACGCACGGGCGGGCCCTGACCTTTGCCACCGGCGTCAAGCTGGCCAACCCCAGCCTCAAGGTCATCGTCATCATGGGCGATGGAGACGCAGTGGCTATCGGCGGTAACCACTTTATCCACGCGGCGCGAAGGAACATCGATATCTCGGCCATAATTCTGAACAACCAGGTGTACGGCATGACGGGAGGCCAGTACTCGCCGACGACCCCTTATGGCATGAAATCAACGACGACGGTTTATTCCAATGTCGAGCAGGCCTTCCAGATTTCTGAACTGGCAGTGACGGCCGGTGCATCGTTCGTGGGCAGGGGAACGGTCTTCCATGCGAGACTTCTTGATAGCCTCATGGAGAAGGCATTTCTGAAGACGGGATTCTCGGTCGTCGAGGTTGTTGCTCATTGCCACACCCAGTTCGGTCGCATTAACCGCATGGGCTCTGCCGTCCAGATGATGGAATGGCAGAGGGATCACGCCGTTACGGTCGAGAAGGCGGCGGGGATGAAGCCGGAAGAGCTGAAGGACAAGTTTCTCATGGGCGTTTTGGTGGACAGGGAGTTGCCCGTTTTCCAGGACGAGTATGAGAAGATCCGCAGCAGGGCAAAGGGCATAGATAAGGTATAGCCATGTCGTATCGCTATGATATACGCCTAAGTGGTTCAGGCGGCCAGGGATTGATCCTTATAGGCATTATTCTTGCCGAGGCTGCCGCAATATACGACAACAAATGGGCGGCACAGACGCAGAGCTACGGGCCCGAGGCGCGGGGTGGATCAAGCAAGGCAGAGGTGGTGATCAGCGACTCGGAAATCGATTACCCCAAGGCCATGAGGCTTGACGTGCTGCTGGCGATGAACCAGAAGTCCTGCGACGACTACTATATGGATCTGAAGCCCCAGGGCATCCTTGTCGTGGACTCGACCTTTGTGACCCAGGTTCCCTTGGCCAAGGCGTATCAGATTCCCTTTACCCGTATAGCCCGCGAAAAGTTCAAGAGAGAAATGGTGGCCAACATAGTCGCCCTTGGCGCAATCACCAAGCTTTTTCCCGTTGTCTCGGCAAGGGCTGTCGAACAGGCTGTACTCACCCGGGTTCCGAAGGGAACTGAAAAGCTGAACAAAGAGGCGTTGAGGGCCGGCATGAATGCGGCCCTAAAGGCCGAAAAAGCCCTGCAATCCAACTCCTTGATAGAACTGCCTGATGAAGATACATGAGTATCAGGCAAAAGAATTCTTCAAAAGGTACTCCATTTCTGTACCGGCCGGTGCCGTAGCCCGTACTGCAGACGAAGCCCTTGAGGCAGCGGCGAAGACCGGTGTGGGCCCCTATGTGTTGAAGGCGCAGATTCACGCCGGTGGTAGGGGCAAAGGCGGAGGCATCAAAATGGTCCCTGGTCTCGAGCAGATCAGGGATACTGCCGCGGAAATGCTCGGAAAGGTCCTTATAACCCCCCAAACGGGCAGCGAAGGCAAGCCCGTGAACAGCCTTCTGGTGGAGGAGACCCTGGAGGCGGAGCGGCAAATTTACCTGGGAATTACCATAGACAGGCCCAAGGAGTGTGCCGTGGTGCTCGCAAGCGCCGAAGGGGGTATGGAGATAGAGAGCGTTGCCCGGCAGGCGCCCGGCAAGGTGCTGAAAGAGCGAATCCACCCGGCCGTCGGATTGCGGCCCTTTCAGGCTCAACGGATTGCGTATTGGTTGGGTTTTGACTCCTCAACGGCCCGGCAGGCCGGCGCGATTATCCGGCAGTTGTACCGGCTTTTTGTAGAGCAGGACTGTGTTTTGGTGGAGATAAACCCTCTGATTGCGGCAAAGGGCAAGGGCCTGGTGGCCCTCGATGCAAAGATTACCATAGATGACAACGCGCTTTTCCGCCACGGCGACCTTAGAGGCCTACGGGACGAGGCTCAGGAAAACAGTCTCGAGGTGGAAGCGTCCCGGCACAATCTGAACTACATAAAGCTCCAGGGGAACGTGGGCTGCATGGTGAACGGCGCCGGTCTCGCCATGGCAACGATGGATCTCATCAAGCTTGCCGGTGCCTCTCCTGCCAATTTTCTTGATGTGGGCGGTGGTGCGACGGCCAAGATGGTCAGCGAGGGGCTGAAGATACTCCTTTCCGATAGCGACGTCATGGTGATTTTCATAAATATTTTCGGCGGCATCCTGCGGTGCGACACGCTGGCCCGGGGGGTCGTCGAGGCAGCCCGCGATTTGGAGATTGATCTGCCCATGGTTATACGCCTGGAGGGGACGAATGTAGAGGAGGGCCGACGCATCCTCGCCGAATCAGGCCTCGCGTTCACGGTGGCAACGGGTATGGCCGATGCGGCGGCGAAGGTGATGGGGGCGCTGGGCCGGCAATGAGCATACTCGTTGGTGCGGAGACAAGAGTGGTGGTTCAAGGCATCACGGGCAACGAAGGGGCCTTTCACACGAAGCAGATGGTGGAATATGGCACAAAGGTCGTTGCCGGTGTGACTCCCGGCAAGGGCGGACAACTTCACGAGGGTATACCCGTGTTTAACACCGTGCGGGATGCTGTGGCGGCCACGGGCGCCAACGCGTCGGCCATCTTCGTTCCCCCTCCCTTTGCGGCAGACGCCGTGATGGAGGCGGCCGACGCGGACATTGACGTCGTCGTTTGCCTGACCGAGGGGATCCCCACGCTGGACATGATTGCCGTTAAGCAGTTTATGGCAGGGACGGATGCGAAGCTCATCGGTCCCAACACGCCCGGCATCATCTCTCCGGGCGCCTGCAAAATAGGGGTCATGGCGGGCTACATTCACAGGGAAGGTTCCGTGGGGATCATTTCGAGGAGCGGCACGCTGACCTATGAGGTGGTAGACCAGTTGACGAAGCTGGGGATAGGGCAGTCCACCTGTGTGGGTATCGGCGGCGATCCCATCATCGGACTTAAATACTTGGATCTGCTTCGCATGTTTGAGGGCGACGCGGGCACAGAGGCCGTTGTCCTTATCGGTGAGATCGGGGGGCAGGCCGAGGAAGAGGCGGCCAGATTCTACAGGGATCACATGACCAAGCCCGTGGTTGCCTTCATAGCCGGCATTACCGCTCCTCCCGGCAGGCGGATGGGTCATGCCGGGGCCATTGTTTCAGGCGGGGTAGGGGATGCGGCTACAAAGATACGCACGCTCAAAGAGGCGGGGGTGACGGTCGTTCCGAGCCCTGCCACGATCGGAGAAACGGTGGCAGAAGTTCTAAAGCGGGGGCAGGCCTGAGCCGGCCTTTCCTGCTGTGCTTTTGACAGGGCCCGAAGCGGCGGCGACGGCCGAAGAGGCCTGCAGCGGCTGGATCGAAGAGGGCCCCCGTCGATGCCCATAATACCGTAACACCTTGATTCATCAACAGCCGTGAGATATAGTGAAAACGTAAGGCCCTTGACAGGGCGAGGAGGGGAAACATTTCAGGCAGGCCCGCTGATTTAGTTGTCGATTTTCACGTCCACGTAGGAACCACAAGCCAGTGGACCCCATGGGTACTGGAATTTTTCAGGCAGAACAATCCGCTCTACTGGGAGCGGTTCAGGCACGAAATAGGTCCTGAGGACGTACTGCTCTTCCTGCGCTCTCAAGGTGTGGACCGAGGCGTATTGTTGGCCGAATACGCCCCCAAAACATCGGGCGTAGTGACGAATGAGTTCATCGCCGAGTTCTGCCGGGATCACGCCGAGCTTATTCCGTTCGGT
Source organism: uncultured Pseudomonadota bacterium (assembly GCA_964651435.1). Taxonomy (GTDB): domain Bacteria; phylum Desulfobacterota; class Syntrophorhabdia; order Syntrophorhabdales; family CAYQXL01; genus CAZYVU01. Next base: position 602 of record CAZYVU010000009.1, on the reverse strand, counting down.
TCCCTGTGCCTCTACAGCGACGCACCCTTTGACGAGCAGGCCAGGGCTGCCCTGGAGGACAGAGGGATGAAGGGGTTCAAGCTTCTCCCCTCCTATCAGCACTTCTATCCCAATGACCGCGCGCTTTTCCCCTTTTACGACTACATACAGTCCAGGGGGGTCCCCGTAATGTTTCATACGGGTACATCCATTTTCAGGGGATCGCGGGTAAAGTACGCCGACCCACTCCTTCTTGACGATGTGGCTGAGGAGTTTCCACGGCTGACCATTATCATGGAACACGGCGGCAGGCCTTTCTGGTACGACCGGGCCGCATGGCTCATGACCAGGCACGCCAATGTTCACATCGGCATAGCGGGTATGCCGGTGAGGAAGCTGCCCGACATCTTTCCTCAAATGGAAAAATATCAGGACCGTTTTCTGTTCGGCAGTGACTGGCCGGGCATGGCCGATGTGAAAGGTCTCGTGGACCGCGTGGGTAGATTGCCTCTCAGCCGGGAGGCCAAGGAGAAGATACTGGGGGGAAACGCCAGGCGAATTCTGGACCTTCCCTAACATGCTCTTCAACTCCTACCCCTTCATCTTCCTCTTCCTCCCCCTGA
>CAZYVU010000008.1:18261-87397 GCA_964651435.1 uncultured Pseudomonadota bacterium | reverse complement strand
AACTTTGCACTGTCCTTATATACTCCATGCATCGTGCCGCCGCTTCTCCTCCCGACGCAACGGTGTCCGGCACATCCTTCGGCCCCGAGGCCATGCCGCACACGAAGATGCCGTCAACGTTGGTCCGTGACGGATTGATGGCATCGGCCCGTATGAAACCGTATTCATCCCTCTCTACGGACATGATATCGCAGAGCGCTTCCGTTCCCGTGCGCGGCCTTACGCCTGTTGCAAGCACAACAAGGTCCACCTCTATCTCTATGAGCTCGCCGCTCAGCATATCTTCCACTCTGACCAGCAACCCATTCTCTGTTTTCGTTATCTCTCCAGGGATACCCCTGATGTAGACGGCCCCGCCTTCCTGCGTGCTCTTGTAGAACTCCTCGTAGCCCTTGCCGTAGGCGCGGACATCTATGTACGATACGTAAATCTGTGCATCCCTGATCCTGTCCTTTACGATGCTCGCGTGCTTTGCCGTATACATGCAACAGACGCGCGAACAGAACCGCGCTCCCGACTGACGGTCTCTGGAGCCCACACATTGAATAAAATAGAATCGCTTCGGGATCTTTCCTTTGAAAAGGATGTCACCCCCCGTCGGTCCCGTTACGGAACACATTCTTTCAAATTCAATGCCTGTGATAACGCCCTCAAGCGTACCGTAACCATATTCTCTCTTTTCCGTCGGATCGTAGAGATCGAATCCGGGCGCCAGCACTATACCGTCAACATCCATCTCGACAATTTCATCCTGGAGCGTGTAATCAACGGCCTTTACCTCGCAGACCCTCTCGCACTCACCACACTGAATGCATCCTTCAATGGGGCCCGCAAGACACCGTAACGCTTCGGTCACGGCCTCGTCTTCGCCATAGCCGAGAGCCACCTCGGCAAAATTGGTCACCCTTTCTTCAACGGACAACTCCGGCATGGGGAGTCGCCTGGTCCTTGGAAACCGTGCCGCCAAGCCCTCCATTTCGGCCTCGCTGAGCCTTTCCGGCCTCTTTTCGATGGCTGCTGAAACGTCCTCTCCCCGGAGATACGCGCTGATGGACCGGGCCGCCTTCTGGCCTGCGGCTATGGCGTCCACCACATAGGCCGGTCCGGTGGTGACGTCTCCACCGGCAAAAACGCCTTCAACATTCGCCAACCCTGTGGCCGGATCAACTTCTATGGTCCGGTTGCGGGCCAACGACAATCCGATCTCTTCCGCAAATGCAGTCTGCGCGGCCTGACCCAAAGCTGTGATAACGAAATCGACAGGTACGGAGAATGCTGAATTCTTGACAGGCACGGGGCGTCGTCTTCCGCTCCCGTCAGGCTCGCCGAGTTCCATGCGAATGCACTCCATGCCCGTCAGTGCGCCTCCCTCCCCAAAGAAACGTACCGGTGTTGTAAGAAATTCTATTGCTATGCCCTCATGCAAAAGGGCCTCCACCTCTTCAGCCGCAGCCGGCATTTCGTCACGAGTTCTCCGGTAAACAAGCTTGACCGCCTCGCTGCCAAGCCTCTTGGCCGTTCTCGCGCAGTCTATGGCCGTATTGCCGCCGCCTATGACCGCAACCCGCCTTCCGGTCGTCACCGTTTCGTTGCTGTTCACGGCCCTGAGAAACCGTATGCCGTCTACGATGCCCGTCAGGTCTTCTCCCTCCACGCTCAGCGGCATCCCTTTCGGCGCACCGGTGCCGATGAAGAGCGCATTATAATCCCTCCTCAAGTCGTCAATGAGGATGTCCTTGCCCACCTCCATGCCGCACCGGATGTCAACCCCCAGCCGTTCGATGTAGCCGATCTCTTTTCGCAGTTCCGATTTGGGCAGTCGATACTCCGGTATAGCGTACCTCAGCATGCCGCCCGGCTCCGGAAGGACCTCGTATACGGTGACATCGTGGCCTTCCAGGGCGAGATCGTGCGCACAGGTAAGCCCTGCCGGGCCGGCCCCTATGACGGCAACCTTCTTGTCGGTCTTCTGTATCTGGGGCACCTCCAGCGCATCAAGGTCAAATCGGTCCACAGCGGCCCGCTTCAAATTGCGAATGGCAAGAGGTTCGTCCAGTTGCCCCCTGTTACATGCCGCTTCACAGGGCGCGTAGCAGACCCTTGCGCAGGCGGAAGGAAAGGGGTTTGTCTTTCTGATAAGCGTGTAGGCGTCGGCAAACCGGCCTTCGCTGATATGTTTCAGGTAACCGAGCACATTTGTGTGGATCGGGCAGGCATCGACGCAGGCTGCCTTGCAGGGCCGGTCCTCTCGCCTGTCGATGCTGGCTTTGTTCGGTATGGCCTGCGGGAAAGGAATATAGATTGCCTTGCGGGGGCCTATACCCATGTTGAATTCGCTCTTCATGACCACCGGACACCACGGGGAGCACGAGCCGCAGGCCGTACATTTCTTCATATCTACATACCGGGATTTCTTCATGACGGTGACTCGGAACCCCTTTCCCGCCCTTGTCACTGCCATGGGTTTCGCCCACGAGAGAAGCTCTATGCTGCGATTGAGGGCCACTTCCACCATCTTCGGAGAAAGGGTACATGTGGAACAGTCGAGGGTAGGGAAGGTCTTGTCAAGCTGAATCATTCTGCCGCCAATAGATGGGCCCTCCTCGAGCATCGTCACCCGAACGCCGCAGGAAGCCAATTCAAGGGCAGCCGTGATGCCGCCTATACCGCCGCCCACAACGAGAACATGTCTCTTATCTTCGTCCATCAGCCCGTTACAATCGACTTCAAGGCGTCCCGGACCTTGTGGATGTCCGCCACTATGCCGAAATGGGCATACTGAAAGATGGGCGCCTCTGCGTCTTTGTTGACCGCTATGATACAGTCCGCATCCTTCATGCCCGCAATGTGCTGGAAGGCACCGCTAATTCCCATGGCGAGGTACACTTTGGGCTTAACCGTTTTTCCCGAAGTGCCTACCTGGCGGGCCTTTGGAAGCCACATCTTGTCGATGACGGGCCGCGACCCCGAGAGTACGGCCTTCAGAAGTCCCGCAAGCTCCTCGTAACCGGCCACCTCATCCTTATTGCCCACACCCCTGCCCACCGAGAGCAGAAAGTCGGCCTTTGCTATGTCAATGTCCGCTTTCTCCTCTTCAATATATTCCAGGAATGTCCTGCCGCCTTCGGGAGCCACTGTTTCTATGGTGTCTGCCTGCGGAGCTGCATCCCTCTCTGTCGCGTACTCCTTGAAGCTGCCGCTCCTCACGGTAAGAATGACCGGGCCGTCGCCCCCAAGCGTGAATTCGCCGAAAAGTTTGTCCGAGTAGTAGCTCTTGAGAAACGCTCTCCTCTCCTTTTCGTAAGCGCTCACGTCGGTTATAAGAGGGTAGTCAAAGTGGCCGGCCGCGTAAGCGGCCGATTCGGCACCTGATGATGAGTGCGTAAAGACGATACAATCGGGTTTTCCGCGGCTCTGCGAAATCTGCCCGATAAGGGCTGTCATGTTCAGGGGATTGAGGAATGTCTCTTCATTCACCTTCACCTTTATGATGCCGTCGGTCAATTTATCGTTCAATGCGTATGTCCCGTCCGGCAACATAACGACGGCTTTCTTACCGAGAAGCGCACAAAGACCGATGGAATCGAGATTCCTCTCTTCAAAAACACCTCGCCTCACCTCTGCCACTACAAGAGCATAGCTCATTGATGCACCCCCTTCTCTTTCAAAATCTCCAGCAGCTTCATGCAGACATCGCTCAGCTCCCCTTCCAACAGCGTCGCTCCACCCTTCTTTGGGGGATAAACCCACCGCGAGAGCTCGATCTTCGCCTCCGCTCCTTCGCCGTACCGTGTTGCCGGGAAGGTTTTCCGTTCCACCTTTGAGGCCTTCCGTATGCCCATGATGGACACATACCGCGGCTCGTTGATACCGCTTTGGATGGAAAGAACGCAGGGCGTCGTTATCTTTATCCGTTCCAGAAGGCCTCCCTCCAACTCTCTCCTTACAATCAGATGGTCCGTTTCGGCGCTCTCTATGCCGATCACCATGGAGCAATAGGGAAGCTTGAGGAGAGCGGCCAGGATGCCCCCGACGGCAGCGAACTGGTCGTCGTCCGATTGAACACCCGTAAAGATAACATCAAATGGAATGTCCTCTTTGTTCAGAAAATTTCTGATAAGGGTACCCCGCGCAAGGGGATCGTGGAGCACCTGGTCCATCTCCACCAGGAAGCCGTCCTTGGCGCCCATGGCTATGGCACGGCGAAGCACTTCGTCGGACTCTGCGTCGCCCAGGGAAACCGCCGTTACGGCGCCGCCGCTCTTTTCGACGATCCGCACCGCTTCCTCAATGGCATAGTTGTCCCAGTCGTTGATCTTGAAGGGCAGTTTCGACATATCCACGCCCTTGCCGTCGTCGACAATTCGAAGCTCTTCCTCCTGCGTTGCAGGAACCCTTTTTGTGAATACCAGTATGTTCATCTTACAGGACCTCCATCAGGATTTCGGAAAGCTCTCTTACAAGCAGCCCCTTTTCGGTGGCAGGATCTTCGAGCGTCATAACACAGAAGGGGCAAGCCGTAGCGATTATATCGGCCTTCTTCTGCACCGCCTCCAGAACCCTTACTTCCGCGTTTCTCTGGTACGTCGCCTCAACCTCAAAAAACATGCGTCCCCCACCGCCTTCGCAGCACAGGGACGTTTCGCGCAAACGGGAGAACTCCAGAAGCTCGAGACCCTGTACGGCCCGTAAGATATTTCTCGGCTCATCAAAAACGTTGTTCTGCTTGCCGAGGAAACAAGGATCGTGATAAATCACCCTCTTTTCATAGGGCTTTTCAAATCCTATCTTTCCCTGTTTCACCGCCTCCCACAGCACTTCGGTATAATGCGACACCTTTATGTTCTTGATGCCGTATTCTTTCTTAAATACATTCATGCAGTGCGGAGAAAGGGCTATTATCTCTTTCACCCCGCACTCTTCAAGGGCGGCAAGGTTCTCTTCCTGGAGTTCCTCAAAGAGTCCCGCCTCGCCGATCCTCCGTATCTCATTGCCGCAACAGGCCTCGTCCTCGCCCAGTATGCCGAATTCAATGTTGGCCTCATGCAGGAGCCGGGCCACATTCGCCGGAATAACCATGCACCGCGGGTCGTAGGCTTCAATGCAACAGACGAAAAGAAGCCTCTTCGCCTCCGTTTCGGATACGTGAGGTATCTGAAAATCAAGCTTCTCGGCCCAGGCAGCCCTCTTGTTACGGGAACGGCCCCAGGGGTTCTTCTGCACAAAGGTATTCTCGAGGGCCTTCTGGAGCGCCAACGGAACGTCTCCATTTTCGATCAGGGCAGACCGTACCTCTATGATCACCTCAGACGGCTTCACGTCCCGGGGACAACGGATGGTGCAGGCACCGCACGAAGTGCAATACCAGGGTATGCCCTCGCCTATGGCAGAGTCAAACTGCTTCTTTCGGACGACCATGCGTATATTAAAGGGTGTCCTGCCTGCCTCCGGGCATCCTCCTGTGCATTTACCGCACTGAATACATGTCAGCACCCTTGTTACCGTTTGTTCAAGCATTGTAAACGACCCCCGGTTGCACCGCAATTTTCACTTTCATATCGGCATATCTGTGCATGGCTTGATGGCCTCACTTATTGCAACAGGTGTGCCACGCATACTATCATCTGAAAGATCGTTTATTTTCATGATCCGAATTAACCGGTTCGCCCGGCAACCAGATTCTTTTTGATACATGTGTACCAATTTGATACACTGTGACGCCCCTTTTTCGCCGCACCTAAAAGACCCTCTTCAGGAGCTCGTTCGCTATGATGACCTTTTCCACCTCCTTGGACCCCTCATAGATTTCCACAATCTTGGCGTCACGGTAAAACCGCTGTATGTCATATTCTGCTATGTAACCATACCCCCCATGGAGTTGAAGGGCCTCGTTGGCCACGTACACGGCCGTCTCTCCGGCATACCATTTGGCCATGGAAACAAGGGCCGCATCAAGCTTGCCGTTATCGAGGAGATAGGCCGCTCTCCAGTAAAGGGTACGCGCCGCCTCGATCCGCGTTGCCATCTCGGCTATCTTGAACTGTACGCCTTGCAGCTTCGAGAGTGTTCCTCCGAAGGCCTTTCTCTTCTTCACATGGGAAATGGCCATCTCCAGGGCCCCCTGGGCGAGGCCGACGCCCTGAGCCGCCACATGATTCCGCGTCTTGTTAAAGAAATCCATGAGCTGGTAGAACCCTTTCCCCTCGCGGCCGATCAGATTGTCCGCCGGAACCTCAACGTTGCTGAAGTTCACCTCTGCCGTATTGGAAGCCCGAATGCCCATCTTTCCCCGTATCTTGACAGCTTCAAAACCGGGGGTGCCCGTGTCCAGAAGGATAACGCTGGCCCTCTTGTGGACGTCTCTTTCATTAGGGTTCGTAATTGCGTAGACGAGCAGATACTTGGCAAAGCAGCCGTTCGTGATAAACATCTTTGATCCGTTCAGGATGTACCGGTCTCCATGCCTTTCCGCCCGCGTCTTGACCATCGTCACGTCACTGCCCGCGTCAGGCTCCGTTACTGCCGTACCGATTATGGCGTCCCCACCGGCGATTGTGGGTAGGTATTTTCTCTTCTGTTGCTCCGTTCCGAAGGTCTGCAGCATTTCCGCACCGAAGCTGAAGGAGCAAAAGTTTTGTGCCGAACCGGGGTCAACGCGCCAGAACTCCTCGGTAATCAGCGAGTGTTCCAGATAACCAAGCCCAGCCCCTCCGTACTCTTCCTTAATAAAAGCCCCGATAAAACCGTTTTCTGCAGCACGCTTGCAGATGGACAGATCAAACTCTTCCTTTTCGTCGAACTCCTTGGCCCTGTCCCTCAACTCCTTCTCGGCAAATTCCCGCGCTGCCTTGACTATGTCTTTCTGCTCTGTTGTCAGTTCCATCTATGACCTCCAAATGGGATAGTCTATCAAGCACTCCGGCTTTCCCTTCTTATGCCGCGCCGAACTGTCTTCGTAATTCCGGTTTTGAAATCTTGCCTGCAGCATTGCGAGGCATTTCACCGATGAAATAAACGGACTTCGGTACCTTGTAGCCCGCAATTTTGCCCCTGCAGTACCGGACCACATCGTCCTCCGTCATCTGGTGCCCATTAGCGAGCACTACGACAACCGCCACGGCCTCCCCCCACAGCGGGTGAGGAACTCCTATTGCCGACGACTCCTTGATCGACGGATGCCCGTTCAGGACCTTCTCGATCTCAGCCGGATACACGTTTTCACCGCCCGTGATGATCATGTCTTTCTTGCGGTCGATGACAAAAAGGTAGCCCTTTTCGTCCACCATGCAGATATCCTCGGTGTAAAACCAACCATTCCTAAAGGCCTTCCGGGTCTGCTCTTCTTTCCGCCAATAGCCCAGAGACGTTCCCAGCCCCCTCGCTTTTAACTCTCCGGTGCCGGGGGGCTGAACGGGCTGGTCATTTTCGTCAACAATCATTGTCTCGCAGTCGTAGGCATCTTTGCCGCATGACTCGAGGATCTTTTCATTGCCCTCGGCCAATTCCTTTTCGATGTCCTTGGCCGACAGGTTGGTAGTAACCCCTGTGGTCTCCGTCGTCCCATGGTGTTCGCCCAGAATGCACCCAAAGCTGTCAACAAACTGTTTGTAGACGGAAGGGATGATACCCGCCCCGGCAAACCAGAGCTTTCTCATCGTTGATACGTCATATTTTCCTTGTACCGTCGGCCACGTTTCGAGAAGCATCCTTACCATAGGCGTGGCGAGCATTCCTGCCACCAGCTTTTCTTCCTGGGCAGCCCTGAACAGGGTCTCGGCATCCCACTTTTGAAAAAGGATGCTTGTGGCGCCCTTGTAAAAAGGGCCAAAGAAGGAACTTGTTGCCGTCACATGATACATGGGACATACGGTGAAGCCCACGTCTTCGGTTTCGATATGGTTATTGAAGGCGCAGGTGCGCCCCTGATGATAGCAGTTCAAATGGGTTTGCATCACCCCTTTGGGCACCCCGGTGGTCCCACTCGTGTACATGAGTAGAGCTACGTCGTCCTCAAGCAGGTGCGCATCCCTATCTTTCGGCGAGCCGCCGAGGGCCAGATCATTGTAGTCGTGCCATCCGGCCGGCCTTTCCTCCTTCGGCCCTATATAGACGAACTCCCTCACCGAAGGCACCGCTTCTCTAATCTCTTCCGCCGTTTTCACGTACTGCCGGTCCACAAGAAGCACTGTCGGCTCAGCGTCGGCAAGGACGCCCGCCACCTCCCTCGCTGCAAGCCTGAAGTTGACCGGAACAAAAATAAACCCTGCGCTTGGCATGCTAAGGATAGACTCCATGTATTCAAAGCTGTTCTGACTTAAGATACCAATCCGGTCTCCCTTCTTCAGCCCCATGTCGTGCATGGCATTGCCGATTCGCGTTGTCCTGTCTTTTAACACTTTGAAGGTGCACGACTTTCCTGTTTCAAACTCCTTCATTGCAATCTTGTCGGGGTAGAGTACGGCATTTCTGTTGATCATGCTTAGTATTGTCTGAAAGCTCCTCTCTCCAAGCATTCCTTCTTCCTCCTAAAGTATTCTCTATCCTGGAACCTTTGTTTCGGCCTCTCCATATCTTGGGCCGACATTCCTCACAGCAATTTATGTGCCGGAATACGCTGCTTCCCCGGGGAAAGTGGAAGCGGGGCTTGCAGAATCAGCCCCGCTAAGGGGGGGTGCATTTTCGACCTACTTCATCAGCACAGATGGAAGGTAGAGCGTTAGTTGGGGAAAAATGAAGAGCAGCGCCACACAAACGATAAGTGATATGAGAAAGGGGTAAACACCGCTGTAAATAACGCTCATAGGCACCTTCGTGATGTTCTTTACCACGAAAACGCACATGGCTACCGGCGGGATCACGGATCCCACGCAAACCGTAAGTGAAATCATGATGCAAGCCCATATGGGATCATAGCCCATCTGAAGTATGGCCGGGAAGAAGATAGGCGTTGCCAGTATCATGAAGGCAAGGTCGTCGATGAAGGATCCCCCAACGAGATAGATGAGGAAGATGATGCTCATGACGACATGACGATTCAAGGGCAGCGTAACGACCCAGTCGGCCACAGCCATGGGGATGTCCGTTATAGCGATGAAGTGCCCAAGCACTGTCGATGAGGCCACAAGCAGGAGCACCATGCAGGAAGTCCTCAAGGCCTCGCGAATCGACTGTTTGATGCCGGCAAAGTTGATGTCTCGTTTAATAACACAGAGCACAAGAACAGCAAAGGTGCCGATGCTGCCGGCCTCCGTAGGCGTAAAGAAGCCCTTCATCAACCCGCCAATCATAATGAGGAAGATGATCATGGGCCACATAACGCTGGGCAGCGTGGCAACCCTGGCCTTCCATGTGAACTTTTCGCTTGCCGGACCGATCTGCGGGTTAATTTTTGCCCAACCGAAGATGATGATGGCAAAAAAGAATGAGATTAGCAGGCCGGGGAAAAGCCCTGCCATAAAGAGCTTGCCGATCGACTGTTGCGTGATGAGCCCAAGGAGAATAAGGGTCACGCTCGGCGGAATGAGCACTCCCAGGGTTCCGACCGTTGCCACAACCCCCGTGGAGAGCTTTTTGCTGTAGTTGTACCGGTCCATTTCCGGCACCGCCACGCTCGCGAAGGTTGCAGACGTGGCTACGATGGAACCACATATGGCCTTGAAGATCGTTGCGCCTGCGACAGTAGCCATTGCAAGCCCTCCGGGGATATGGCCCAGGAACTTGTGGGCGCCGTCGTAGAGGCGCTTCGCAATGCCCGCGTTGAAGGCTATCTGTCCCATAAGAACGAATAGAGGCACTACGGTCAGCGAATAGGACTCCAAGGAGTCGTAAAAGTCGTTGGCGAGAAGGCTTACCGCCTGTGTGGGCCCGATAATATATGCATACCCAACCACCCCTATGATGGCCATGGCGAAGGCAAGTTCAATGCCCGTCAGGAACAGGCCCAGGAGAACGAAGACGGAAAGAACACCAAAGGTAATTTCATTCATTGTTTTTCACCATGCTGGAATACAGTGAGCAACTGCAGGAGAAGCACCGCGGCCTCCACAAAGCCGCAGAACGCCAAGCCGTACGCAACGGGATAGTAGGGCATGTGGAGCGTCAGGGAAACGTCCCCGCTGCCGTGCAGGTGGTGTGCCTTGAGAAGAAGGTACCAGGCAAGGAGGGAAAAGAGGATCACTCCAACGAGCTTGGCGAAGAAGAGAAATATCTTCTTCGTTGTTGCGCTGCGATTCTCCAGAAGAAAATCTACATAGATGTGCGCATTGTCCCAGGACGCTTGGGGTATCGCAAAGGCCACCACCACAGCGCCGGCCATTGCAACCAGTTCGTATGTCCCCGTGATGGGCTTTCCGAAGATTCGCATTATCACGTCCACCACCGTGAGCATCATCATCAGGAAAAGAACGACCCCTGCGAGGGTGTTCATCCAGGCGCTGAGCCGCTTGCAGACTTGGACTAATCCGCTCATTTTTCCTCCCTTGCCCCTAATCCGGCGAGACAGCTACTTCTTCTGTGCCTTCAGATAATCCCTGACAAATTTGAGCGCATCAGCGCCCGGCAGACCCTTGTCTTTCATTTTCTTCACATATTCCTCAAAGAGAGGCTGAGCCTGAGTCGCCCACCGCTGGTTTTCCTCGGCCGAAAGCGTCGTAATCTTGTTACCCCTCTTGAGGATGAAGTCCTTCCCTTCCTGGTCCATAGTGTCCCAGAGTTTTCCCTGCTTCTCGATCCATTCCTTGTTAATGGCTTCAATAGCCTTCTGGGCATCGGGGGGAAGGGCATCCCATTTGCCCTTGTTCATGGCGACCACAAAGGTTGCCGTGTAGGCCGTACCGTAATTCTCCGTGCTGTACTTCACGACCTCACCGAGCTTCCATCCTTTCAGCGCTTCGTAACCGCACATGAGGCCGTCGGCAACGCCCTTGGACAGGGCATCGTAGGCGTCTCCCATGGGCATGGCAACGGGCGCGCCGCCCAGGAGGGACATAAAGCTGGCATTGGAACCGTAGGTGCGCATCTTCATACCTTTAAGATCTTCCAGCTTGGTGATTGGCTTTTTGGTCGTATGAATAATGCCCGGTCCCTGTGCGTGAAAATAGAGCACCTTGACGTCGGCAAATTCTTTTGGCTTGAACTTGTTGAAAAATTCGTTGGCAAGTCGTGTTGCCACGAGACCACTGGGGTATCCCAGGGGGTAATCGAGTATCTCCGACAGGGGGAATTTCCCCATCGTATAGCCGAGGACGCAGTTACCGATGTCCACGACGCCCGAGAGAATACTGTCAAAGGTCTGCTGGGGCGTTGTGAGCGTTGCCCCCGCGTAGTGGCGGACCTTTACCTTGCCATGGGTCCTCTTTTCAACCTCTTTGCACCAGTCAGCCGAGATAGCCGCATTCGGATGGCTCACGGGGAAAAATGTCGAGTAGCGCAGCGTAACAGTTTTGTCCTGCGCTGAAGCCGGTATGGAAACGAAACAGAGACTGACAACAAACAACAAGGCCACAACCACAATACAGCTTAAGCGTTTCATAAGTCCCCCTTGAATAGATTTGCTGTTAGAAGAGTTAGCAAATTTAATGCCATTTTGATTGCAGTCTTTGTGGGCCACAATTCGCCGGCTTACCGTCTGAAACCGCATGAGCGGTGTGCACATTTGCACATGCCTGTGTTGAATCGATACAACCGGCAGAAACCTGTTGTCATCGGGAAACGCCGGAGGTTGCTTACTGTCCTTGAATTTTGAAGTAGAGTTTTCTCCGGCTTATGCCGAGAAGGCGGGCCGCTTTGCTCTTGTTGCCGCCTGCAAGGTCCAGAACCCGCATGATATGGGCCCTCTCCGCATGTTCCAGGTCGAGCTGCTCCCGGTCCGAAGGCACAGGCTCTGTGGCGGGATCACGGAAAGGACCCTTGTCGGCCATGTTTTGCGGCAGATCTTCGCGCATAATAGTGGAACGCGTTGCCGAGAGAAGGGTCGCTCGTTCAATGACATTGGCCAGCTCACGAACATTACCCGGCCACCAATAATCGGAGAGGAGACTCATGGCCTCAGACGAGATTCTTTTTCTCTCAACTCCTCGCGCGAATTTTCTCACGAAGTAGTCAGCAAGGAGCGGAATGTCACCCTTTCGCTCCCTAAGGGGGGGCAAAACGATCGTAAAGGCATTGATCCTGTAAAAGAGATCGTTGCGGAATTTCTTTTCCTTCACCTCGTCTTCAAGAGACTTGTTCGTGGCAAAGATAAACCGGACATCGACCTTCGATTCGCGCACATCACCAAGCCTCCTGAAGATACCGGTCTCCAGTGTTCTTAAGAACTTGGCCTGGATGCCCGTGCCCATGTCGCCCACTTCGTCGACGAAGAATGTGCCTCTGTTCGCCAGCTCAAGAAGGCCTATCTTGTCGTTTTGCGCACCGGTGAAGGCACCTCTTTTGTAACCGAAAAGCTCACTCTCCAGGATGCTCTCTTGAAAGGTGCTGGAGTTTACTGCCACAAACTGGTTCGCAGACCGGGAACTCAACGCATGGATAGCCCGCGCCGCCAGTTCTTTCCCCGTGCCCGTCTCGCCCAGAATGAGGACCGGGACCTCAGAGGGAGCAACGAGCGCGATAAGGCGTTCGACCTCCTTCATCTGCTTGCTCTCGCCCACAAAGGCATCATGGGCCTCGACCCTCTGAAGCTGCTCCTGAAGAACAATGTTTCTTTCCCGCAAGGCCTTCTTTTCATATGCCTTCAGGATTACACTGCTTAACTCCGAGAGCTTACAGGGCTTACTCAGATAGTCGTAGGCGCCCTGTTTCATAGACTGAATGGCAGAGTCTATCGAGGCGTGGCCCGTGAGCATGATAATCTCCAGCGTCGGCTCCGTCTCCTTTAACATTTCCAACAATCTCACGCCGTCAATGTCGGGAAGCCTGATATCAAGAACACAGACATCGAAGGGGTGTTGCTTCACCAATGCCATAGCGTCGCCGCCCGTTGCAGCGGTAAAGACCGAGTAACCTTCTTTGGAGAGCTTCTTTCTGAAGGCCTTTGCAAGCTCTTCTTCGTCGTCTACGATGAGAACCCGAATCTCAGGCATGCCCACGCTCTATCTTTTCTGATCGTGGAGAGGAAGAACAATCTTAAAGATGCTCCCTCCTCCCGTCCTTTGTTGCACCTCTATGCTGCCCCCCATCCGCTGCAAAAAATCATAGCAGAGCGTAAGCCCTAATCCCGTGCCCTTTTTCGGTTCCTTCGTCGTGAAAAAGGGTTCAAAAATCAAATCAACCATATCCTCAGGAATACCGATACCATTATCTTCTACCGCCACTTCCAGCGTTCCGTCTCCCTTCACTGCCGTCTTGATCCATACCGTCCCATGACGCATGCCATCCACGGCATCCATTGCATTGCCCACAACATTGAGGAATACCTGTCGCAAAGCCTCGACATCACCCCTGACCTCCGGGAGGTCGGGGGTGATGTCTGCAACCAGTTGCGCTTTCATCCTTCCGGTGTCGATGGTCTTCAGCAATTCTTCCATAAACCTCGTCATATCTATCTTGGTCGTTCCGAAATCCTTTCTTCTCGTTACTTCAAGAAGTTTTTTGATTGTCCTGGTGCAGCGGTAGGCCTGCTCCTCGATCGTCTCAACATATTCTCTCAGTTCGTTTACATCGGGGGCACCCAGGTGGCCTGCGTCAGCGTTTTCAAGGAGTTCCTTGGCCAGCTCCGCGTTGGCCGTTATGGTGGCCAGGGGATTATTCAGTTCGTGAGCGATGCCCGCTGTCAGCCGACCCACAAAAGACATTTTGGCTTCTTGAGCCAGTTGCGCCCTTGTCCTCACGATTTCCGTCGTTTCCTCAATAATACAGAGGAGCCCCTCTACGGAACCATCCTTCCCGCGGACCGGCACCCCCTTAAAATATATGTATTGCGGTTCTCCCCAGTAGTTTATGAAGGGAAAATCCCATAGCTGAAAAGGCTTTCCATCCAAACCCTCCTTGATGTGCTGCGCAAGACCACACTTGATCGTATATGGATTTTTGAGCCAGTTAAATCCGAGGAGTTTTTCTTTGGCCTTTTCCCCAAGACCCGACAGGACAGCAAGGGCCGGGTTGACACTGGAGAATTCCCCCTCCCTGCTGACCGTAAAAATGGCAACGGGAGCGTTGTCGATAATCTCCTTGTTGAATTCATGAAGGCGCCGTAGTTCCTCGTCGGCCTTCATGTGGCTCGTGAACTCTTGAATCACCTCAACGATCAGGGCCGCCTCCCCTTTGAGCGGCCCGGCGACGGGCGTTGTCGTGACAAGATAGAATGCCGGCTTGTCTCCATGGCACAATACCATATCCATAGATTCGGTCCTGCCGCTATGGAAGGCCCTATGGGCCGGGCAGTTTTCGCAAGGTCCCTCTTTATCCGGAAAATAGTCATAGCAATGAACAGCGTGACGGTTTTTGCAATCATATAGGGCTGCCTGCTCCGGCGGCCGGCGGTTTTCCCACACCATCGCCAGGCTGCGGTCAAGAATGCGGATGGCTGCGGGCAGCGATTCGAGAGCCCATATAAGCATCTGCTGCCTTTTTGAGTACGAAACGGGGTTTTCTTTGTCTTTCAATGTTCTATTCCTACATTCAACATATCATAACTCTTAGCAAGAATGATGCCGTTGGCCAAGGCCCAGCCTTCCGCCCAAAGGGCACCTTGAAGGCACGGGCCCAACGGATGATCAAAGAAGACCCATGACGGCTGGGGACATGGAATATTCAATTACAGATTGTGATCCATCTTAAGGGGCGTCGATCTTATACCAGATGGCCGACAGAAACCCCCGCCCATCAGCCTCATCGAGCCTGCGGACGATCTTGGGCTCACCATCGTCGCATCGCCACTCGTATATCGTGGCCCGGCCCGTAATGTATGCCGGTATACCTTCGCCGACGGACTCGGCCCGGCAGAAGTCCTTCATGGCCTGGGAAGGCACCGGACTGGGATCGGCCTTGACGGTACAGGGCAGGTTGGCCCCGACAAAGCACGCCCAAACGCTCCCCCCCATGCACCGCCAAAAAACCGCCCGTTCCACAAGATCCTGAGGGAGATTGCCGGGAAAGCCCAATGCCTTTCTCAGGCCATCGACGATGGGACCTGGCACGCCCGGCCCGACGTATCGCCCGTCCGGCGCATCAACGTCGTCAACAGCGGCACAGTACGCAAAGGGGTCTGAAAAAGGGCCTTCCTCGGCCCGGCTCGTCTCAGCGACAGGTACCGTGACGAGAAACAGCAGTATGATGGTCAGAACCAGCTTCGTTGCCGCCATGCCTATCACTTTATTACACCATCACACGGCCACTTGCAAACACTAATGTCGGTCGGGGCAGTTGACACCGCCGGGCCATTCCATTAGGGTATAGGTTATCAGGTTATGAAGTCTGCCTCTACCATTGTCGTTCCTTTCGGGCCCCACTTTCTGGAGGTATCGGGCCCCCTGCCCATTGAGACGCTGAGGATCCGGCATCGCCCGCCCCTTGACTCTCCCGCCGAAGAGCTCCGCAGGGCCCTGGACCGGCCCTTAGGGACAAGGCCTCTCAGAGAAATCATTGCGGAAAAAGGGGTGGCCGACAGGATATCCGTAGCTATAGCCGTATCGGATATCACCCGGCCCGTGCCCTACAAAGGACCTGATGGGGTGTTGCTTCCGCTTCTCGGCCATCTGCACGACGCCGGAGTCACTCAGGAGAACATCCTGCTTATCGTGGCAACGGGTATGCACAGGCGAAGCACGGCGGCCGAAAAGCGCTTCATGCTGGGCCCGGAGGTGGTCGATCGGTACGCCATAGTGGACCACGACTGCGAGGACAGACGGGGGCTTGTGGCTCTGGGTCAGACACCCTCAGCCGCCAACATTGCCGTAAACCGTCATTTTGCCGCCGCTCAGCTCAAGATTTGTACGGGTCTCGTGGAAAGCCATTTCATGGCCGGCTTCTCGGGCGGTCGCAAATCAATCTGTCCGGGTCTCGTCGACAGGACTACCATAGAGCAGTTCCATGGCCCCGCCTTTCTGGAAAATCCTGCCGCGGACAACCTCATATTGGACGGAAATCCATGTCACGACGAGGCCCTTCGAGTAGCCCGCAGTGTAGGTGTCGACTTTATTGTGAATGTGACGGTCGACGCCCACTTCCGGATTACGGGCATATATGCGGGAGACCTCGAGAAGGCCCACCTTCGGGCTTCCATCGATGCCGGGCAAGAGGCAGCGCTCCCCATCGACAGAGCATACGACATTGTTCTCACTCACGGGGGCTACGTTGGGCGCACCCATTACCAGGCAGCAAAGGCTGCCGTAGGCGCCCTGCCCGCCGTAGGAAAAGGCGGCACGCTCATCATCGTCGCCAATAATGATGACCCTGATCCGGTGGGAACGCCCGAATACAGAACACTTCTTCACCTCCTGAAAATTCAGGGGCCCGACGGATACGCGGCCCTGCTGCGATCACCGTCATGGCGATTTACGAAGGACCAGTGGGAGCCCCAGATGTGGGGCAAGGTGATACGCAGGGTGGGCGAGGACAACCTTATCTACTGTGCACCCCAGATCCCCTTAGGGGCGTCGCAGACCATACCCGGCCTGAGCGGCCACACGTTCATTGACCATGATCCGGAACGCCTTCCCTTGGAGACGGCCCGGACCATGGTAGAGAAGGCCCTCTACGGCGTTGCCAACCGGTTCTTGACCGGCAAGGGCCGGTCTCCCTCCGTTGCCTACATAGCCGACGGCCCTTATGCAGTCCCCGTTCGCAGGCCTTGGTCCCCTGGCCGGGATGCGCTGCGCAGGGGATAGGCCACGGCGCCTGCCGGGCAGGAGGCTGCAGGAAGTCATTCGCTTAGAAGGAGGCATAGCCCATGAAATGCATTGATCTCCATCATGTCGGCATTTGGGTCAGGGATATGGATGGGGCGATCTCGTTTTTCACTGTTGTAATGGGATTTCCTTTGCTTGCCAGGGGCCCCCGTGGCAGCATCGGTCCCGGTGAGCGGGCGCTCATCCGTGCCGGTCATCGCCAGGTCTTCGAGCTTCTTGCGGAGCCCAACGTGCAGCCAAGGCCCGATTTCCCCATCCATCCCATGGGCCACGTTGCCGGGGTCCCTCACCTATGCCTCAGAGTGACGGATCTGCCTGCATGGAAACGAAGGCTGGAGGAACACCACTATCAGATCACGGGCCAAATGCCAGAATCGGGCTTTGCGCAAAGCGAACTGGGCATGCTGCGCCTCCTCTTCTTCGTGGGCCCCGAGGGTTTGGGATTTGAGCTCTTTGAGTTTGAGGAGGAGCGCCCCTTGGACGACCTTCGGCCGCCCGCCTAACAAGATCGGCGCCGGGGCCCTACCGGTCCGGAACCATGTCTGCCCGGCCGCTGCCGGAGATCCCTTCCGTTCCCGCAGGGGCGGCGGGGTACGACAAAAGCAGGACGCCCTTCAGGCAAAAACCTTCATCACAGCATGGGATTCCATAAAACCAAAGGTTGGCGTCGGTCTTGAGGACGAGCATCTCAAAAACGGATGCACCGTAGTCCGTCGACGCCAGATAGAAGTAGACGTGGTAGAGGCCCTTTTTCGCCGGATCCTGAAACTTACCCCCAAACCGGTCGACGGCAACGGGGGACAGGATTTTGGCTGCACTGAGCAGAAGGCCCGAGGGCGGGAAGGTTGTGCTCACATAGGGCACCGACGCAGCCTCAACAGCGGCACCACGACCGGTTGCCGTTCCGGCCAAAAGCACAAGGATGCAAACAAAGACAGCCAGTGCGGCTTTTGTCATTATTTCCTCCTGCCGGGGCGATATTCGCCTCTGTCCGGCGGCCCGCCGTGGCCGGTGTCTGATGCCGGAAGCAGTAGAGCGGCAAGTCTTCGGTAAAGCTGCTCCTTCCCCGCTTCCCGTTCAATAAAGTCCCAGGGAAAGAGCTCGTGCTCCTCCCGCTCCCTCAATGCGTAGAAGTTGGGGTTAACAGGAATCCGGCTCGCCAGCCTCTGAAGGTCGGCCCCAGATGCAAGGTCTACGATGAGATCGTTCGTCCTTCTGTCCCCCCGGGCAAGGACAGCCTGCAGGAAGCTGAATTTTACCGACTCATGGGTAAAGTAGCTATTCTCTATCTTTTTCAGGTTCCGGCGAAGCCTGTTGATCTTCTCTTTCAGGGCCGCCGGCTCCTCCATGGGCAGCCACTGGAAGGGCGTCCATGGCTTGGGGACAAAGGGGCTCACATGGGTTGTAATGCTTCCCACGGCCCCCTTCGGCGCCCCCATCCGGATCGTCAAGTGATGGATCTGTTTGACGAGGACCGCGATGGCATCGATATCCTCCATCCTCTCACCGTAAAGCCCGATCATAAAATAGAGCTTCAGATTGAAGGGCTTGACGGAGAGGATCTGGGCGATCTTCGACAGGATATCCTCGTCCCTCATGGGCTTGCCCACGAAACGGCGGAGCCTTTCCGTGCCGGCCTCGATGCCGAAGGTCAGGGTCTTAATATCATCCTTCAGAAGCTCGATGACACGCATGGGAACAGCATCTATGCGCAGCGACGGGAGGTGAACGCTTAGGCCTCTCGCTTGGAGGCCCCTGATGTTTTCCTCGAGGTGCGGATGGAAGGAGACGCCCCCCCCTACGATTCCGATGGCGCCCGTAGCCTCGTCGGGCGGTGCTACCTCTTCGTGCCTGAAGCGGTACGAGTTCCCCAGGAGACAGAAAGGGCACCTTGACGGACACCCCCTCGTTCCCTCGAACAGATACATTCCCGAAAACTCCGTATCTTCCGCACTGATTGCGGACCGGCCCAACCCCTCGCCACAATGGGGCGCAACGGCGACGGCAAAGCCCGCCGGCTCGAATGCCCCGATGGTTCCCCGGTCGTTGTAATAAACCTGGAGGCTTTCGGGCCTGTATACCCAAGGAAGATCTTCCAACGCACCGAGGGCAGCTGCTCTCCCCGCTCCTTGCATCAACCGGTAGGCTTCCACAAAGGGAGCGACCGTTGATTCCACATCCCCGAGAATAAAAAGGTCAAAGAACGCGTGGAGAGGTTCGGGGTTCGCCATGACACAAATGCCCCCTGCGACGACGAGGGGGCTTCCCTCCCGCCGGTCCCGGGCAAAGGGGGCGATGCCGGCCTTCATCAAGAGGGCCGGTATATTCACATAATCAAGCTCGTAGGAAAGGCTGAAGAACAGAATCCGGAAAGAGGCGAGGCCGTAGCCGCTCTCCACGGAACGGGTTTCGCCCGGGGGCTCCCAGAATGCCCTCTCGCAGACCACGCCGGTCATGCCGTTCAGCGTTCCATAGAGGAGGTGGATGGCCAGGTTGGACATCCCCACGTAATAGCTGTTGGGATAGACGACACAGACAGGGATGCTCTTACGCCAGGACTTCTTTTGGGCGCCCTTTTCCGGGCGGGAAACAACCCGCCTTCCCGCCCGTCTGTCAACAGGGGTTTTTGCGTGAGCGGCAGTCATGCAAAGAGAGCACCCGGCTCGTCACCACCTGCGCCTGCCTTATCCCCGGTGCCCTCTCGCCCCACCATCGGTCACGCTTCTCTTTTGCCCTAATCTGCCTGCTTTCTCAGGAAGGTGGGGACATCGTACCGCTCATCATCGATGTCGATGATCTCCGACTTGGTCCTCGTCTCCCTATAATCAATGGTCACCTTCTTCTTCATGAAGGGAGGGATGTCGCTGTTGTCAAAAAGCATGTCCTTATCGATCGTCTCAATAGTGTCGAGCTGTTTCTTCACCGGCTCCTCAAAGCCGGTGGCAATGACCGTGATGCGCATGGCATCACCGATCTCGTTGTTGAACACAAGGCCCCAGATCACCTTTGCATCCATATGGGCCTGCTCCTGTATGAGCTGAGAGGCCTCGTTGACCTCGTGAAGCGTCATCTGGGAGTTGCCCGTCACGTTAATGAGTACGCCCCGGGCACCCTGTATCGAGATGTCCTCCAGGAGCGGGCTCGAAATGGCCTTCTGCGCTGCATCCCGCGCCCTGCTTTCCCCTGTCGCCTCACCGATACCCATGATGGCCATACCCCGCGCCGCCATAATCGTCTTGACATCGGCGAAGTCGACGACGACGTGGCCCGACCCGACAATGAGGTCGGAGATGCTGCGGACCGCGTTCAGGAGGACCTCGTCGGCCTTCAGAAAGGCCTCCATGACCGTCATGTGCCGGCCGCCAATGGACAGAAGGCGCTGGTTGGGGATGGTGATGAGGGAGTCGACCTGCGACCGCAACTGGTTAACGCCGTTCTCGGCCTGAACCATCCTGTCCTTGGCCTCAAACGCAAAAGGCTTTGTCACGATGGCAACCGTTAACGCCCCTAACTCCTTGGCGATGGCCGCGATGACCGGCGAAGCGCCCGTACCCGTACCGCCGCCCAGCCCGCAGGTGATAAAGACCATATCGGTGCCCCTCAAGTGTTCGCTGATCCTCTCCACGTCCTCTAAGGCCGCCTTCTTGCCGACTTCCGGGTCGGCACCGGCCCCGAGGCCCCTCGTAAGCTTGGAGCCTATCTGAATCTTGACGGGCGCCTTGCACATGGCCAATGACTTCATATCCGTATTGACGGCCATAAACTCCACACCCTGAAGATTGCTCGTTACCATGTTGTTCAGGGCGTTGCACCCGCCGCCGCCCACGCCCACAACCTTCAGCTTAGCCAGGAAATCGTTATTCTCATCGATGTAAAACGCGTTGGTCACCCCGCACCTCCTCAAAAGATGTCTTTAAACCATTTGGTCGCCTTGCCGACCAGAGCATTCTTATTCAGCATTTTCATTAATGAATCGCCCTTTTCGAAGCGGCGCCTGCGCCCCTTCGAATGTTTGAACCCGTAAAGCGCAAGCCCCACCCCTGTAGAATAGATGGGATTATTTACCACGTCGGTGAGTCCGCCGATACCGATGGGGTCTCCGCGCCGGGTCGGGAGGTTAAAAACGCCTTCGGCCAGTTCGGGGAGACCCTCGAGGTTTGCACAACCCCCCGTGATGACGACGCCGGAGGCGAGAAGTTTCTCGTATCCCGACTTTTTGATCTCCTCGAAGACCAGGCCGCACACCTCTTCTGCCCGCGGTTCGATAATATCTGCAAGAACCTTCCGCATTAAGGTTCTGGGCTTTCTTCCTCCAACGCTCGGCACCTCGATCGTCTCGTTGGCCCCTACAATGCTGGAGAAGGCCGATCCATATTTCTTCTTGATCTTCTCCGCCTCCTCAAGGGGCGTCCGAAGACCTATGGCGATATCATTGGTGATGTTGTTTCCGCCCAACGACAGAATGGACGTAAACTTGATGCTGCCGTTGGCGAAGACCGCTATGTCGCTTGTGCCTCCGCCCATGTCCACGAGGGCTACCCCGATTTCTTTCTCCTCCTGGGTCAGCGTCGCCTCTGCAGATGCAAGCTGGTTGAGGATAATATCGTCGACGGTGAGGCCCGCCGATTTGCAGCACTTGATGATGTTCTGCTCCGACGAAATACTGCCCGTTACAATGTGCACTTTCACTTCGAGACGAACGCCGCTGATACCGATGGGGTCCCGTATGCCATCCTGGTCATCGACGATAAATTCCTGAGGGATGACGTGTATGATCTCCCTGTCGGCGGAGATGCGAACGGCCTTCGCTGCGTCGATGGCCCGGGAGATATCATCGGCCTTCACCTCTCTATCCTTGATGGCCACGACACCCTGGCTGCTGAAGCTCTTTACGTGTGACCCGGCGATACCGGTGAGGCAGCCTTCGATCTTTATGCCCGCCATAAGCTCCGCCTCTTCCACGGCCTTCCGTATAGAATTGACGGTGCTGTCCATGTTGACGACAACGCCTTTTCGGAGACCCGTCGATGGGTGGGCACCGATCCCTAT
Organism: uncultured Pseudomonadota bacterium; assembly: GCA_964651435.1. Lineage (GTDB taxonomy): Bacteria > Desulfobacterota > Syntrophorhabdia > Syntrophorhabdales > CAYQXL01 > CAZYVU01. The sequence continues at coordinate 65,504 of CAZYVU010000008.1, read as the reverse complement.
GACGTTGACCTTGCCTTCGGCAACCTTCGCTACGACAACGCAAATCTTCGTGGTGCCAATGTCGAGTCCGACTATGATCTCTTCATCGCTTTTCATTTCGATCCCTTCTTTCCTGGATAATGGCACCCTTTTCGAATCGTGCGTCTATACATTTTATCATCAGTCCTCTTTTCTGTGCATCATCCCTGACGGCGAGGGCCCGCTTCAGCCGGCCCTTCTCGCCCTCCGTCCCGAGGATGATTTCGAGGCCGTCTTTCTGACCATAGAGCACCAGTCCGCGCTGTTCCAGCGCCACCTCCGATATGGCGTCCTCTTTGATGAGACGATCCCCGGTCCAATCGGTGACCGTGCGGAAGACCTTCTGTGCCGCGTCTTTGTCCGGTGCCCGCACGAGGAAGAGTTTTGTTTCTCCCTTGTGAATACCTCGGAAGGGCTCGCCGTTCTCGTCGAGAACGCGAATGTCTCCGTTGCCTGATACCCACAGGGCCGACGGCCTCTTTTCCACCACATCGATGACGAGGGAAAAGGGGTAAACCCGCGATATCCTCACATCGCGAACCAAGGGATGCGAACGGATGAGGTCGCTCATCCTCTCGACATCGGCACCGAAAAGCGTCCCCTTGGCGAGGTGGGCAATGGATGTCACTACATCCCGCTCCTTCAACTGCGACACGCCTTTGACGCTGATCGCCCGTATGGAAAAGAGCGGATCTCCCTTCGTAAAAAGATAGGCCAGCGTAAACATGGAAAGCGCCGACAGAGGAAGGAGGAACAGACCGAGGAGTACCTTTTTCATGCCTTCAATGACGCCCCCGCCAATATCTCTTCAATAAGTTCATCAAAGGTGCCGCCTTGATAGGCCCAGGCCTTCGGGACAAGGGAAGTCTCCGTCATGCCCGGGGACGTATTGATATCGATGACCATGGGCACGCCGCGCCTCACCAGCATGTCGACCCTCACGCATCCTGCAAGATCAAAGGCGTCCCAGACCGACAGGGCCGTTCTGCACGCCTTCTCCTCAACGCTTTTCGTGATCTTGGCCGGAAGAATGTACTTGGTCATGCCCTTCGTGTATTTCGCCTCGTAGTCGTAGAATCCCGACACCGGCTTTACCTCGATGACGGGCAGGGTTCTGCCGTTTATTACAGCAACGGTAATCTCTTTACCCTCCACAAACTCCTCTACGACCACCTTCCTGTCATACCGGAAGGCGTTCTTCAGCGCCTTTTTTATCTCTGTCTCCCGTCGGACGATGGATATGCCTATGGTAGAGCCTTCGCGGGCCGGCTTGACGACAAAGGGCAGGGGCAGGCTTATCTCCCCCGGCTCCCTTAAGGTATCATAGGCAGGCGTGGGGATTTTACGGCCTTCAAGGATCAGCTTCATGACCGCCTTGTCCATGGCAGCAGCCGATGCCATAACCCCCGAACCCGTGTAAGGGATCGTCATGGTTTCCAGGAGACCCTGGATGACGCCATCTTCGCCCCAGCGGCCGTGGAGGGCCACAAAGGCCGCCTCGACACCTTCCCACTGGAGCCGCTGGATGACATCGGCACCGACATCGACACCGATGACGTTGTAGCCCTGCCGCTCAAGGGCCTTTAACACTGCCGCACCGCTTCTCAGCGAAACCTCCCTTTCGGAAGATCTTCCGCCCATGAGAACGGCCACTCTGTTCTTTTTCTTCACAACTGTTCTATTCACGAAACCCCCCAGAATTCGATCTCCTCTTCCAAGACAGCTCCGGTCCGTTCAAGAACGGTTGTCTTGATGTAATCCACCAGCGCCTTTATGTCGCTCGCCTTCGCCCGTCCGGCGTTGACGATGAAATTGGCATGTTTGTCGGAAACGCAGGCATCGCCAATACGGAAACCCTTTAGGCCCGCCCTTTCTATATATTTCCACGCCGGCTCGCCGCTCACCCCTTTGAACACCGAACCTGCCGACGGGTGCTCCATGGGGTGACGCATAGTCCTCTCCTTGTAACAGCGCTCCATGTCGGCCCGTATGTCTTTGCCGTCCCTGTTCGTAAGCCCGAACCGGGCATAGAGAACGCATTGCCTCCGCGTGACGGAAGAACTTCGATAGCCGAAGGACAGTTGCGGGGCCTCGACATGGTCCAGCTCGCCATTGTCGTTGATCACCGCGACACCCTGCAACGTCTCGGCTATGGAGGACCCGAAGCTACCGGCGTTCATTTTGACGGCGCCGCCTATTGTTCCCGGAATCCAGAAAAGCTTTTCGAGGCCCGAGAGCCCCCTGCGGCTATTCTCCTCTATGAACCTCTTGAGAGAAAAGCCGCCGGACACGTATGCCGTGGCCCCACCGTCCGTTGAGGTGTATCGGAGCAATGAGACCTTTGTCAAGCGGATGAGCGCCTCATCGAGGCCCTCGTCGGCAACGACTATGTTGGTGCCGTTGCCGAGAAAGCGGTAGGCGATGCCCGCCCCCTTCAGCCCTTTCACCGCCGCCATGAGGTCTTCCTCGTCGACAGGGTAGACGATGTAGCTCACCGGTCCGCCCACCCTCATGGAGGTGTAGCGCCTCATGGGCATCTTTTCAAGAACCTTGCCTCTTACTACTTTCCAGTCCATCCTGCTATCAACCGCTCCGAGATCCTGTGAATGTCGCCGGCCCCCAGGGTTACCACCAGGTCACCCCCTTGGGACAAGGCAAGTACCTTTTCGGCCGCTTCTTCCTTCGTCGGCGCATAGAGTACGTTTTTGTGGCCGCTCGCCCGTATGCTCTCTGCAAGGGCAAGACCGCTCACCCCTTCGATGGGCTCCTCCGATGCAGCATAGATTTCCGTCACGATCAACAGGTCGGCCTCATTAAAGGAGGTAATGAACTCGGGCATGAGGGCCTCCGTTCGGGTGTAGCGGTGAGGCTGAAAGGCCACGATGAGGCGGCCCTCCCACATCCTCCTCAGCGCGCTCAGCGTGGCCTTTATCTCCGTTGGATGATGCCCGTAGTCATCGACCAGTTTTATCTCCCCGTCCCATTTCACCTCAAGCCTGCGCTGGATGCCCTCAAAATCTGCCAGGGCCTCCCTGATGGTCTGAAAGGGAATGTCCAGCTCCAACCCCACGGCACAGGCAGCCAGGGCATTGAGCACGTTGTGAGAGCCGGGAAGGCTGAGGTTGACGGAACCCAGATTCCGGTCTTTCCAGAAGACCGTGAAGGTGGATCTGAAGCCCTTGAAGCTGATGTTTTCGGCACGCAGATCGGCCTGCTTGGAGAGGCCATAGGTCACGTAGCGCCTTTTTAGCTGGGGAATGAGGCTCTGGAGGTTGGCGCTATCCATGCACAGAATGACCATTCCGTAAAAGGGCACCTTGTTCAGGAAGGCCAGAAAGGCCGACTTAATCTCGTCCAGATCCCTATAATGATCAAGGTGCTCGAGATCGATGTTCGTCACCACAGCTATAGTCGGATAAAGAAGCAGAAAGGTGCCGTCGCTTTCATCGGCCTCGGCGACGAGGAACTTGCTCCCGCCAAGCTTGGCGTTGCTGCCCAGACTCTTCAGCTTTCCGCCGATGACGCATGTAGGGTCCATCCCGGCGTGGCCCAGGATGGAAGAAACGAGAGATGTCGTCGTCGTCTTTCCGTGGGCCCCGGCCACCGCCACACTGTATTTCATGCGCATGAGCTCGGCCAGCATTTCAGCGCGCTGGATGACGGGAATGAAGCGCTCCCTGGCTGCGGCCACCTCCGGATTATCCTGTCGTACGGCCGAAGATACGACCACCACATCGGCATCCTTTACATTGTCCGGCCTGTGCCCGTAGGCGACCGATGCGCCCAGTTTTTCCAGCCTTTCGGTGGTCTCGCCGGCCCTGAGGTCGCTCCCCGTGACCGTGAAGCCCAGGTTGAGAAGCACCTCCGCGATGCCGCTCATTCCAATGCCGCCAATACCGACGAAATGTATACGCTCTATCTTATGAAATACCATTTCTTATACCCTCTATGATTCTTTCAGCGGCATCGGGTACGTAGACGGCCGCTATGCGCTCTCCCATTTCCCGGATAAGTTCGGGGTGCTCCATGAGACGCTTCAGTATGCCATGGAGCCGCTCGCCGCTCGCCTCATGGTTGGGGATCACGTGGGCTCCCCCTATCCTCTCCACATACGATGCGTTCTTCCATTGGTGCTGGCCTGCCGAGTAGGGATAGGGAATAAGGATCGCCGGTTTTCTGAAGCAGGCCAGTTCGAATATGGTCGTTGCCCCGGCCCTCGATATGACCACGTCGGCAAGCCTGTAGTAACGCGCCATCTCATCGGTAAAAGGGAAGACTTCATGGTCCACGGAAGCGGAGGCGTAGGCCTTTGCGATACGATCGTAGTCCTCTACGCCCGTCTGGTGGTATATGGCCAGATTCCGGTAGCCGGCTGTAAAAGGGAGAAGCGACAGAACAGCCTCGTTTATGCTGCGGGCCCCACGGCTTCCTCCGAACACAAAAACACCGAACCCCTCCCTTGCCTTGTCTCTCGATCCCTCCCGCAACACCTTTCGCAACGGGTTTCCCGTGTGAAGCCGGACGCGACAGGGCAGCATGGATGCGCTCCCCTCAAAGCTTACAAAAACCCCCTTTGCCATCCTTGAAAGGAGTTTGTTCGCAAGGCCCGGTTCGACATTCTGCTCGTGTATAAAAGCAGGGATGCCCTTCAGCACAGCGGCCAGGACGGCCGGCACGGACGTGAAGCCACCCATGCCGAGGACGGCATCGGGTTTTTCCCGGCCCATGATGCCCATGGCACTCCCTATGCCGGACAGTAGGCCCGCCACCGTCTTTACCTTGTAGGCAAGGCTCCTGCCTGTAAACTGATAGGCTTTGATGAGGTGAATCCGAAACCCCGCCTGCGGTATGACCTTGCTCTCGAGGCCCGCCGGCGTACCGATGAACACCGGTTCGTTGCCGGCTTTCTTTTCCGAAAGGGCCTCCGCAACGGCAAGGCCGGGAAACACGTGCCCCCCCGTTCCACCTGCGGCGATTAGCAGCTTCATGCCTTGCCCCCGCTACCCTTCATGAGCGTCGCCATGGGGGGTGCAATCAAGAGTACCGCCAGGAGAGGGTGATACAGGAGGGCCGACGGGACCCGGGCCGAAAGGGCAAGGAGAACGTCGAGGGACAGAAAGAGAAAGGCGTAGAACCCGAGCAGCTTAAGCATATTCCCTGCCCTGAGGAAAGAGACGAAGCTCAAGAGGAAGGTTGTGAAGGCCGCCCCCAAAAGGACGTACCTTTCAAGGTCCGACAGAGGCGGGCTTGGCGTGCGCGACGGCACTCCGTTGAAATAGACGACACCAAGGACGGCACCGCAAAAGAGCCACGTAACCGGCGCCAGCCGGCCCCTGCCGGCGATAAAGAGAAGCCCTGTAGCCGCCATGGTTAACGGAAGGACGGTCAAGGGTTGGCCTGCCGCATAGCAGTTTACCGATGCTGAGGCCATGAGAAGGGAAAGGGCTACAACCTCCTTTACCAGGTTCGAGCCCTTTGATTCCATCGTCACCAGATAAAGCCCCAGGCTGTAAAATGAGAGCATCAGCAGCACCTGCTGCAGGTGGTAGGTCCTGACAAGAGCCGGATAGAGGGACGAGGTAATCCCCGCCAGAAGAGAAAGAACTACAAGGGGGTATTTGCACCCTATCATGAACCGGTCCGGCACCTCGTAGAGGACATAGGCAAGAATGAGACCGCCCAGCAGCAGCACGATCTTGAGGGCCGTGAAATCCCTGAAAAGGGCGTGTAGCAGAATGGCGCCGAGGAGAAGAACGGCCACTTTCTTCATAGGGCCTCCACCGCCTCTCTAAACTTGTTCCCCCGATCCTTGTAGTCGAGGAACATATCGAAACTGCTGCACATGGGAGAAAAAAGAACCGTTTCCCCCGGTCCGGCAAGGCCAAAGGCACGCTCAACGGCTCCTCCAAGGGTCTCCTCGTTGAATATGGCAAAATCGCCCCCGAGCTCCTCGGCTATCCGTGCGCCTGCCGCACCCAAAACAACAATAGCCTTCACCTTCCCCCTGAAGGCGGCGATGGACCGATAGCTCCCGCCCTTGTCTTTGCCCCCGGCTATAAGGACGAGGGGTTTATCGAAGCCTTCGAGCGCCCTTCTGGTAGCGTCGACGTTCGTCGCTTTCGAGTCATTGTAAAACGTGACGCCCTTCAGCTCCCTGACAAATTCGATGCGATGCGGCAGACCCCTGAACGCGGCAAGGGCCTCTTCGATAACCTGCTGTGCGATGCCGTAAAGGTGGGCCACCAGGAGAACGGAGAGAATATTCTCCGTATTATGGACGCCCACGAGGGGCGACAGGCTTCTCTTGTACACATACTCCTGCCCATCCAGCCGTACGACGAGAGAGCCGGACCGGACAAAGGCGCCCTCCTCCAACTCGCCGCCGGACGAGAAGAAAATCCTTCTCCCCCTGCCCGTAACGGGCACGGCCATATTTCGGTTTAGTATGGCATGATCGCCCTCGCTTTGGTTCTCGAATATTCTCAGCTTGGCCCTGACGTAGTCGTCGAAGGACCGGTACCTGTCGAGGTGGTCTTCCGTTATGTTTAGGAGGAGTGCTGTCCGGGGATGGAAGGTTTCCGCCGTTTCGAGCTGGAAGCTGCTTATTTCGAGTATGACATAGGGTAGCCTCTTTCCGGCCCGCACGTATTCCATCAGCGGCCTGCCGATGTTGCCGCCCACAAAAACCTCCCCGAAGGCGGCCCGAAAGACCTCGCCGAGCAGGCTGGTGCAGGTCGTCTTGCCGTTGGTTCCCGTGACGGCAATGATCGGTTCGTCGACGAAGGCCGATGCAAACTCAATCTCCCCCACCACGGGCACCCCGTGCGCCATCGCCTCCTTAAAGAGAGGTGCCTCGGTGTCGACGCCGGGGCTCACCACGATGAGGTCGTGGCGGAGAAAATCTTCTCTGCAGTGTTCGCCGAAACGGGCCGTAAAGGTGATTCCGTTGAGGGCCGGGAGTTGGGCCGCAAGCTCCTCCTCCCGCTTTCGGTCGGTTATGGTTATCTGCTTGCCCAGGCCTCCCAGGTACCTGGCAACCGACAGCCCGGTGGCTCCCAGCCCTACGATGAGAATGCTCTGCGGTATATCCATACTACCTCAATTTCAGCGTGCTCATGGCAACGAGACCTAATATGATAGAGATGATCCAGAACCGGACGACAATCTTCTCCTCGTTCCATCCCTTCAGCTCAAAATGATGATGAATAGGTGCCATTCGAAAAACCCTTTTGCCCCTCAGCTTGTACGATGCCACCTGTATGATCACCGATAGCGTTTCCATGACAAAAATACCCCCGACGATGACCAGGAGAAACTCCTGCTTGATGATCACGGCTATCGTTGCGAGGGAGGCACCGAGGGAAATAGAGCCCGTATCTCCCATGAAAAGCTCTGCGGGATAGGCGTTGTACCACAGGAACCCGATACCGGCGCCGAGCATGGCCCCGCACAATATCGTCAACTCTCCGGCCCCTTTCACGTAAGGGATCTGCAGGTACTGGGCGAATTTCACGTTCCCGGCCAGATAGGCGAAGAGGAGGAATGTGGAACATACGGTGACGACAGGTCCTATGGCGAGACCGTCAAGGCCGTCGGTCAGGTTCACCGCATTGGAGGTACCGACGATAATGAAGATGACGAGCAGAATGTAAAACACACCCAGGTTAGGGCTGATATTCTTGAAGAAGGGGACCGTCAGCTCCGCCCGGAAATCGCTCTTCAGGCAGATAAGAAGGCCAATGACGATGGCGAAGGTTATCTGGCAGACAAGCTTCATATTACCGGAGATACCCTTTCCGTGCGCATGCCTCAACTTCTTGAAATCGTCCATGAACCCTATGACCCCGAAGGCCACGAGGGCAAAGGTGACAATCCAGATGTAACTGTTCCGCAGGTCAGACCACAGGAGCGTCGGCACAATCGTTGAAACGAGGATGACAAACCCGCCCATGGTCGGCGTTCCCCGCTTCTCCTCGTGCCGGTCCGGCACATCCTCCCGCTTCTCGCTCCGTATCTTCCATTCGTGAAACTTCCTGATCACGTACGGCGTCAGGACAAAACTGATGATGAGTGCGGAAAGAATGGCCAGTACGGTGCGAAAGGTAATGTACCGAAATACGTTGAAAACGGAAAAGGTCGAATATAGTGGATAGAGCAGGTGGTAGAGCATTATCGGAGGGCCTCCGCAACCTCTTCGAGCCTGGAAAGCCGCGATCCCTTAACGAGGATTACATCCCCCTCCCGAACTGCCGCCCGGACCGCCCCGACCACCTCGGCCTTGTCATGAAGCAGTGCACCTTTTTCGGAACCAAGCTCCCGGAATGTTTCCTCCACCAGGTCACCAAGCAGAAACACCTTCCATAAGGAACTCCTCTTGAGGAGCCTTCCGAGGTCCCGGTGGTACTGGCGGGACCTTTCGCCAAGCTCCCGCATGTCGCCGATGACGGCAATCCGCCTGCCCTCGCAGGGAAGACCTTCGAGGGCCTCGACGGCAGCAGCCATAGATGCGGGATTGGCGTTGTAGGAGTCATCGACGATGCGATAACCACCTTTCGACGGAACCGGGTTAAACCGCATGGTGTACGCCGCAAAGGTTTCGATTGCCCCGGCTATATGTATTCCGTCGAGGCCGACCGTCGAGGCGGCGGCGGCGGCGGCCAAGATGTTGTAGAGATTGTGCTCTCCCAGGAGAGCCGTCGACGCCCGCACCCTGTCGCCCTTCAACTGCATGTCAAAGACGTATCCTTTCCAACCCCTGTCTTCGATGACGGAGAGGCAAAAATCGGCAGGCCCCTTCAAACTGTATGTGTACGTCTCCCGCTCAATCCCTTTCGCCCCCGACGTCATCAGGGGGTCGTCGGCATTGACGAGAATCTTTCCACCGTCCCGCGTATAGCGATAAAGGTCCAGTTTCTCCTCGAGCACACCTTCAAGATCTCCCAACCCCTCAAGATGGGAAGGTTTTATGTTGGTGATGAGCGCAATGTCCGGCTCAACCGTTTGCGTCAGCAGACCAATCTCTCCCTTCGCATTGGTCCCGAGCTCGAGCACGCAGAGTTCCGCCTCGGGGCCGAAGGCAAGGATGCTGGTCGGAACCCCGACGAGGTTATTGAGGTTCCTCTCATTGCAGGCTACGGAAAAGGTACCCCTCAACATGTGAACGAGGATCTCCTTTGTTGTCGTTTTTCCGTTGCTGCCCGTAACGGCGATGAACGTCCCGCCCGACCCTCGCCGCTTGTAGCGGGCCAGATCGAGAAGCGCCCTCGGGGTATCACCAACCAGTACGGTCGTCCCACCCAGCCGACGCCATATGTCATCCCGGCCTTTGTCGCAGAGGTACCCTCCATGGGACCTCCGTAACGCCTCCTCAACAAAAAGGTGGCCGTCAAAGTTCGGCCCTTTGAGCGGCACAAAAAGCTCCCCCTCCCTGATGGTGCGGGAATCGGTCGATACACCGCTGAAGACTGCTCGCTTCACCTCGTAAAGAATGCCTCCCGTGGCCCTGACGACGTCATCGACGTACCACACCGAGCGCCTCCTCAGCCACTTCCCTGTCGCTGAAATGAATGGATGTCGAGCCGATAATCTGGTAGTTTTCGTGGCCCTTGCCTGCGACCAGCACGATATCGCCGGCCTCTGCCATGGCTATGGCCTTGAAAATGGCCTCCCTTCGGTCTTCTTCAATGCTGTGTGCGGAGCCCTTGAGTCCACTCTTTATTTCATCGATAATAGCCCCGGCACGTTCGGTCCTGGGGTTATCGGAGGTAACAACGGCAAAATCGGCCAGATCAGAGGCGATTCTGCCCATGAGTGGCCGTTTTGCCCTATCCCTATCCCCTCCACAACCAAAGACGACGATCAATCTTCCCTTCCTTTTCAGGCGCCTTAGAATCTCCAAGACCTTCTTCAGCGCATCGGGCGTATGGGCATAGTCCACAAAAACGGCGGGGTCGGAGGCGCCCCCAACGCGTTGCAGCCTTCCTGGGACGCCCTTCATGGCTGCACAACCCCTCTGTATGGCCTCCAGCGGCAACCCCTTCACAACGGCGAAGAGCGCCCCCGCAAGCAGATTGTGGGCATTGATCGCACCGACAAGGGGCGACGAGATCTCAAAACGCCTTTCCATAACAGAGATTTCAAGCTGCAATCCGGACAAATCTTCCTGACTATGCATCACATAGGCGTCGCCGCGGGCAAACAGGCTGTAGTAAACCGCTTGCACCGGTTCTCCCGGGACGAAATCGGAGACGTTGGGGTCATCCATATTTAGAATAGCATATTTCGTCCCCTTCCTGCTCTCCATCAGGTAACGCGTAAAAAGGGAAACCTTGGCAGCCTTATAGTTATCGAAGGTCCGATGATAATCAAGGTGATCGTGCGTCACGTTGGTGAGTATGGCAGTGTCAAATTCGACGCCATCGACCCGCCCCTGATCCAAGGCGTGAGACGAGACCTCCATGACAACACTATCCGTTCCGTTGCGGGACATGGCGCTGAGCAAACGTTGTATCTCTGTCGCCCCCGGAGTGGTATTCTGCGCCGCCATCTCGTGGCCGTTGAACCGGTAGGAGATGGTTCCGATGACACCTACTTTTCGTTCCGCGGCCCTGAGAATCGACTCGATGATGTAGCTCGTCGTCGTCTTTCCGTTTGTGCCCGTGATGGCTATCATACTCATGTTGCGGGACGGATAGTTGTAGAAGCGGGCGCTTACGGGGCCCATAAGCCCCCGAAGATCCTCAACGGAAACAGCCGCATGAAACCCTTCAAGGCAAGCTCCTTCGGAGACTGCCGCCACAGCACCCCTTCTCAGCGCCTCATCGATGAACGGAGTACTTGCCTTGGTGGCAAAAAAGAGGGATCCCGGTTCTACCTCCCGGGAATCCTTCGTTAGCCCTGTTATCTCAACGTCCATGTGCCCCTGGAATGCCTTCAGGGGCACACCATCGAGCAGGTTAGAAAGCTTCACTGTACGTAACTCCTTCCATAGAGTATGCACTCCGTTTCTCCGCTAAGCCGTTCCGACGGCTTCGGATACTGCTCCACCACGTGGCCGCTGCCGAGAACACGTATGCGCCCCGTATGGGCTGTCAGCTTCTCCACGGCGGCCCTCATGGGGAGATAAAGAAGGTCCGGCATTGTCCAGGCATCCCGCGATGGACCCTGAACCGGTATATCACCTTGTGTTTCGAGCACGTGAAACGTTTCCCCCGCCTTCACAATCCTGATCCGTCTGTCCACAACGGGGAAAAAGCCGTCGAAACGGGCCGGCAGGCAGTATTTATACAGAGCAAGCAGCTTGTCTTTATCAATGCGCCACGTTCGGCCCGTGAAGAGCTCTTCTGCCGTTGATCCCTCATCCACCGCAATGCCCTCATTCTGCAGGAGGTCAAGGAGGGTTCTTTTCCCGATAAGCCGGGCCAGAGCTCCGAGGCCTTCTTCGTCTCCCTGGCGGAGGATTTCGACGGGCTTGCGCCACGCAGTAGTTCCGTCTTCCCGCGCAGATTCCACGAGGCTCTCGGCATCGATCTGCCCGGTCTGAACTGCCGCACAAAAGAGCGGGTAGGACAGAGAAGATTGACAGGCACCGGAAGATGCACTCACATTCCTCGTGACGGCATCGGTCTTTTCTCCACGTTGCCGGTTAGCGGCCGGCTCTTGGAGGGGCTTGGGGGGGGCGCCTGAACTTGGAGCGGAGCGCTCTCCCGGTGCAAGAAGATGCATGGAGTTAGGCTGATTTCCCTGTTCTGCAATGACCCTCTTCATGCCGATCCTGTCCTGCACATTAAATGTCGTCACGAGATACATGGCGCACATGGCTGCAAAGACGGTAAGGGCACGTTTTTTTATCTTTTTGTTCATCTCACCGAAAGTATCTCTTCCTCCTTCGGTTTCTTGAGGCCCAGCCTCTCGGCCCGCATAGCAAGGAGTCTCGATTGCATCAGCGCCGAGTGTTCGGCCTTAAGCCTGATGCTCAGTTCTTTTACCTCCCGTTCCTTCTGCAACCTGACAAGGTACTCCGTGCGCAATCCATCGAAGGCCACCTTGGTTACAGAAGAGAGGCCGACAAACGCCGCAAGGCATAGGATTCCAACGAAGAGCGCCGACGCTGAATGCCTTTTTTCAAGCCGCCGCGCTGTGTAATAGACCCGCTCCATATCAACCTTTCCCCCTATGAAAGTTTCTCGGCCACGCGCAATTTGGCGCTCCTGGCTCTCGGATTAGCCCTTGCTTCATCTCTCCCCGGCACTATGGGCTTCTTCGTCACCTGTTGAAGGCCGGGATCGTCCCGGAAGGTCAGCTTCACGATCCTGTCCTCGAGGGAGTGAAAGGATATGACCCCTATCCTGCCCCCCCGGGCCACCATCGTCGATGCACCTTCAAGACCTTGTCGCAGGTTCGATAGCTCGTCGTTCACAGCTATTCGGAGGGCCTGAAAGACCTTCGTCGCTGCATGGATGCGCCCTTTCGGGCCCTTGACCCGCGTTACGATTGCAGCCAACTCCTTGGCCGTGTCGATGGGAGCCTTCTTCCTGGCCCGCAGGATGGCTCGAACTATGCTCGGCGCCCTGTATTCCTCACCATAATCCCTAAATATGCGCCGGAGCTCCTCCTCGCGGGAGTCGTTCACGATGTCACGGGCCGTCAGCGGATTATTTCTGTCCATCCTCATATCCAGCGGCTCTTCGTCATAGAAACTGAAGCCTCGTCGCCCCGCAAGCTGCATCGATGAGAGCCCCAAGTCAAAAAGGACCGCGTCGACGGAAGAGACGGAGAGCCCTCCGAGAAGGGCCTCCAAGTCGGCAAAGTTCCCTTTGACCAGGACCACCCGCTCCTTGAACGGCTCAAGGCGGTGACGGCACATCTCCAAGGCCTCATCATCCATATCCATACCGATGAGGTGAACTTCCGGATTACGTCTAAGTATCTCGTATGCATGTCCCCCCCCGCCTAACGTGGCATCTACATAGAGAGAGGTCCCAGCGGTGATAACGTTTGCTGCAACTTCTTCAAGGAGGACGGGCTGGTGAACAACATTCATCAAAGGCCGAGCTCGGACAGGATGTCTTCCATGAGACCTTTGTCCGACGTAGCTTTTTTCACCAGTTCCTCCCAGACTTCCTGAGCCCAAATCTCAATCTTGCGGTGCATGCCGATAATCGTGACGTTCTTCTCGATATTGGCATAGCTCCTCAAGGTCTGTGGGATGAGAATGCGACCCAATCTGTCGATGGGACATTCCGTTACCCCGGAATAGTAGAGTCGTAAGAAGTTTCTGGCCTCTTTCCTGACGGAGGCTTTGTCTGACAGCCGTTCCTGAATCAACTGCCACTCCTGGTAGGGATAGGCCACAATGCAGCCGTCCAGATTGGTGATAAACAGCCTAAGATCGAAATTCGCAGCAAGTATCTCCCGGAATTTCGACGGGATGCTTACCCTGTTCTTGTCATCTAACGTATATTCGAAGCGGCCGGCAAACATTTATCCCACCATATAACACACTTTCCCACTTAGAACCCAATATACCGGCACCTCCGCACTTTGTCAAGGGCTTTTTTTGAATTGTGAGGGTCTGGCGTCTGTGCTATAACAAGGCATGTTTCTTTGGAAAAAACTGGTTATACTGCTCTCCCTCGTGGGGCCCGCCATTATCACTTCCAACATCGATAACGATGCCGGAGGCATCGCGATCTACTCTATAGCGGGTGCCAGTTATGGCTACAATCTTCTATGGACCCTCGTCCCCACCGTCTTCCTCCTCGCCATTTTTCACGAGATGTCGGCCCGCATGGGGATGGTGACGGGAAAGGGCCTCGCAGACCTCATACGGGAAAACTTTGGCGTGAGGGTTGCCTTCTGGGTAATGGTCAGTCTGCTCATTACCAATCTCGGCAACGTCATGGCCGAGTTCTCGGGCTGGGCCGCAAGCCTTGAGCTTTTCAGCATCAGCAAGTATATCTCCGTACCTATCGGCGTGATATTTGTGTGGTTTCTCGTAACACGTTGGAACTATACAGTTTTTGAAAAGATCTTTCTTGCCATATGTTTCATATACTTTACCTACATCATCTCAGCCTTCCTGGCCAAGCCCGATTGGAGCGAGGTAGCGCAGAAAACGGTGACGCCAAACATTGAATGGACCCAGGCCTATCTGATCATGGTCGTGAGCATAGTGGGGACCTCCATTACCCCTTGGCAACAGTTTTATCTCCAGTCGGGGGTGGTGGAAAAAGGCTTACGCGAGGAAGACTACTGGGGGCTCAAGGTCGATGTGATTTTTGGCTCCGTCATGATGGGGGTGGTCGCCTTTTTTATTATTGTGGCCTGCGGCGCCACGCTCTACCCGGCGGGCACACAGGTCGACTCTGCCGAGCAGGCCGCCCTGTCGCTCAAGCCCTTGGCGGGCAAGCACGCCTACATACTTTTCGCCGTAGGCCTGGCCAACGCCTCGCTCTTTTCTGCCTGCATCCTGCCGCTGGCCACGACATATTACATCTGCGAGGCCATGGGATGGGAGTCCGGCGTGGGCAAAACCTTTCGCGAGGCGCCACAGTTTCGTTCGCTCTTTGCCATCGTTCTCGTCATCGGCGCCGCATTCGTGCTCATCCCCAACCTGCCGCTCATCAAGGTCATGTGGTTTTCCCAGATCATCAACTCTTTCCTCCTGCCCGTCGTGCTTCTTATCATGCTGAGGCTGATCAACGACGGGGAGCTCATGGGGGAGTTCAGGAATTCGCGTTGGATGAATATTACAGGGTACCTGGGTGCCGCCCTTCTAACGGCACTCAACCTTGCCTTGATCTACAACTCTTTAGAGGCGGTCTTTCGCTGAGGATCCACGAAACGGGCAGCAACGACGGCCCTCCATCGGAATGATACCCCGTATATTGCTGCGGGGAGGTTCACCCCCCCTCATTTGTGCGGAGGTGTAATCAGTCGATCCACCGGACGAAGCTGTCGAGGCTTTCCTCGCGCGGTGTCTTGAACTTGTTGACGGGGCTTTCCCAGTCTGCGTACCCCAGCGCTACCCCTATGACGATCTCCTTGTTCTCGTCAATATTGAGCGCGTCCCTCATGTCGTCCTCGTAAGCATTGATGAGACCGATGGGGCATGTCGCCAGCCCGAAGCTGTAGGCAACGAGCACAAGGTAGCCGAGGCCGATGCCGATGTCTACCAGTCTTGCCTTGGAGAAGGCGTTGTCGAGGCACATGATGATTGCTACGGGTGCCCCGTAGAAGTTGCAGCTCCCCTCGTTGATGAACTGGTTAAAGTCCGTACCCATCTCCCGAAGATAGGGATCCATGAGCTCAAACGAGGCCACCCCCCGCCTGCTGAATGTCTTCGACAGGGGCTTGACGTTCCCTGGGCTGCAGGAGATCTGCTTCTCCCTGTACGACTTGATAAGGCGCCTGCTCAACCTCTCCTTTTCCTCTCCCATGACGACCGTAAACTCCCACGGTTGAAGATTGATAGCCGAAGGTGCCTGAACGACAAGGGCAAGCAGCTTTTCCACCGTTTCCTTCGATACGGGGTCGGGCCTGAACGCCCTGACGCTTTTCCGTTCGGTAATCGCCTGCGCAAGATCCATGACACTGCCTCCTCAACCGTGTATTTGATGACCGCATCAATTTTCCTGCAACGTCCGGCGGCTGTCAACCATTTTTCGACCCTAAGCCCGGTGGCCCCGGCGATCCGCCATCTCCTTGTGCGGAAGGCGCCCTCGGACTGCCGGCATCTGCGCCTCCGCGTGCTGGCCACATAATCTGCTTGACGAATACTATATATAGTGGGTATAGTGTTTCTATATACTATATATAGTGGTTTTGCATGCACAACGGGGCCGGTGGGCCTGCGAGACCACGAATTAAGGAGAGGGTACCGTGGACGATCAAGTCAATATTGCACCCCCGTTGTCGAGCAATGCCACAACGGTCCTGGAAAGGCGTTACCTGCGAAAAGACCGGGACGGCCGTGTTGTGGAGACTGCCGCAGACATGTTTCGGCGTGTCGCTAAAGCGATCTCGGCGGCCGATAACAAGTTCGACGGTGGGGCTGACACGGAGGCTCTGACCCGCCGTTTCTATTCCATGATGGCCCGCCTCGAGTTCCTGCCCAACTCGCCGACACTCATGAACGCGGGACGCGAGCTGGGGCAACTTTCAGCATGTTTCGTGCTGCCCGTGGGCGACTCTATGGAGGAGATCTTTGATGCTGTTAAGCACACCGCCCTCATTCACAAGTCCGGAGGAGGAACCGGCTTTGCCTTTTCGAACCTTCGCCCAAAGAACGATGTGGTCCAGTCAACGGCCGGCATTTCCAGCGGACCGATTTCGTTTATGCGGGTCTTCGACATGGCAACGGAAACGGTCAAGCAGGGTGGTACGCGCAGGGGGGCAAACATGGGCCTCATGCGCGTCGACCATCCCGACATCCTGGAATTTATCCGCTGCAAATCGGATCAGCGGCATTTAAACAACTTCAATATTTCCGTGGGGCTGACCGATGCGTTCATGGACGCCCTTGAGCACGGCCGGCCCTATCCTCTCATCAACCCCCGAAGCAAAGAGGTTGCAGGAACGCTGCAGGCCGGCGATGTCTTCGATCTCATCGTACGCCAGGCCTGGGAGAACGGGGAGCCGGGCATCATCTTTCTCGACAGGCTGAACAGGGATAACCCGACCCCCCACGTGGGCACCATAGAATCGACAAACCCCTGCGGCGAGCAGCCGTTGCTGCCCTATGAATCGTGCAACCTGGGGTCAATCAACCTTGCGTTGATGGTAAAAGGCCAGAGCGTGGACTGGGACAGGCTGAAGGAAACGGTCCACCTGTCCGTGCATTTTCTTGACAATGTAATCGAGCTGAACCGGTATCCCTTGCCCGAGATTTCGCGGATGACCCGTGCGAATAGAAAGATAGGCCTTGGCGTCATGGGGTGGGCAGACATGCTCATTGCCCTGGGCATCCCCTATAACTCGCAGCAGGCCGTCCAGTTGGGCGAGGAGGTCATGGCCTTTGTGAACGATGAGGGCCACCGGGCGTCACAGTTATTGGCCGAGAAAAGGGGTGCTTTTCCGAATTTCGAGGGATCGGTTTTCTCCATGCGCAACGAGCCGTCAATCAGGAACGCCACGGTCACCACCATCGCCCCGACGGGAACGATCTCCATCATCGCCAATGCGTCATCGGGCATTGAGCCCATTTTTGCCGTTACGTTTGTGCGGCAGGTCCTGGACGACAACATACTCGTCGAGGTTCACCCCATCTTTGAACAGGCGGCGCGGGCACGGGGGATCTACTCCGAGGCCCTTATGGAGAAAATTGCCAGGCACGGCACCGTTCAGGATATAGACGAGGTCCCCGATGACATGCGAAGGATATTTGTGACGGCCCACGACATAACGCCCGAGGACCACATCCGGATGCAGGCGGCCTTCCAGAAGCATACCGACAACGCCGTGAGCAAGACCGTCAATTTCCCCGGAACGGCCACCGAAGCCGATGTCAGGAAGGTATTCGAGCTCGCCTACAAACTCGACTGTAAGGGTGTCACCATCTATCGGGACGGCTCACGGGAAAATCAGGTCCTGTCCACTGCTCAGACCTACCGTGAACCGGATGAGGGAGAGGAAAGGCCCGTCCGCCGGCGGCCCCTGTCCCTTCAAGGATGGACATACCGGATGCAGACGGGCTGCGGACCCCTCTACGTCACCGTCAACGAGGACGACGACGGGCTATTCGAGCTCTTCACCACCATGGGTAAGGCGGGTGGCTGCGCAGCGTCTCAAAGCGAGGCGATCGGCAGGATGGTCTCCCTTGCCTGGCGGAGCAGGGTGCAGCCCGAACAGGTCGTCAAGCAGCTCATGGACATTTCGTGCCACTCCCACGCCGGTTTCGGTGAAGGGAAGATCCTGTCCTGTGCCGATGCGGTGGCAAAGGCAATCCGTGGCCACCTTGCCTCGGCAGGCCGGGCAGAGAAAATGGAAAAGAGGGCCCTTTTTAAGGGCGCGTGCCCGGACTGTGGAGGAAGGATCGAACACGAAGGGGGTTGCGCCGTTTGCCATTCCTGCGGCTTTAGCGAATGCGCCTGACAGGCCTATCGGGAAAAGAGGGCCTGGACTGCGTGCGCTTTATCCATCGTCACGTTGCAGGTAGCGGTACCCGAACAGAGGGCGGGCGAAGACCATCCGAGGAACAGCGAGCCCGCGCCGGCCTTTGCCGTTAGCGTCACCTTGGTGCCTACGGGATAGGTTGCCTGGCACGCGTTGCCGCAGTCGATGCCCGCTGGGGCACTCGTCACCGTGCCGTCACCCTTGCTCCTGGACGCCTTCACAACCTTTAACCGGTAAGGCCCCTCGAAGGTCGCCTTCACGTTTTTTGCGCCGTCCATTCTGACAGTGCAGGGCAGCAGCCCGTAGCACCCTCCTCCTGACCAGCCGATAAAGGCACTTTCCGCATCTGCCGCTGCCGTGAGCGTTACAAGGGTCCCGGCCGGATACCTGGCCGAGCATGCGCTCCCGCAGTCAATGCCGGCGGGGGAGCTGGTAACGGTTCCGGACCCCTTGTTCCTCGATGTCTTCGTCGCCTTCAGGGTGCGGGCGCCCTCGAAGGCTGCCGCGATTCGCGTTGCCTCCGTGATCCGGACGGTGCATGAGCCGGTGCCGTAGCAACCCCCTCCTGACCAGCCCGTAAATGTAGAGTCTTTCGCGGCGCCGGCGGTGAGCGTTATCACCGTTCCTTCCCTGTATTTCCGGCTACACGTCTTTCCGCAATCGATACCCCCGTCGGCACTCGTCACCGTGCCGTCGCCGCCTGCGGGCCTGGTCTTCGCGATGGTCAGAGTGTAATCCTTTGGGTTGCCTTTGGTGAAAAGGGCCGCCACTTCCGCCGTCGCCGTCATGGCGATCGTACAGACGGGCTCCGTGCCGCTGCATGCCCCGGACCAATAGACGAAAGACGACCCCTTCTCGGCCATCGCCGTAAGCGTCACAACGGTGTCTAACGGATAGGCATGGGTGCAGGCTATATGGCCGCTGCCGCAGTCGATGCCGGCGGGGGAGCTCGTCACCGTGCCCGCCCCGGTGCCCGATAGGGTCAGCCCGAGGGTTGCGTGTACGACGCCCCCGCGGACGGGCCACGCCTTAAACGACCCGGCTTCAGTCATGCCCCAAAAACCGCAACCTACACTGTACCATATACCCGTCAGCCATACCTGGCCCGACATGACCCATATGGGCTCGGCGGGTGAGGATGACCAGTAGTTTTTCCACCATACGTTAACAAAGGGGTGTCCCACCGGGAGGCCGGGCTCGAACCGGGCCCAATCCTTCAGGCTCATCAGCTCTTTTCTGTTGGGCACACGCCAGTCGGAGTAACCAAGATATTGATGGTTGTTGAGGCAACGGATGTGATCCAGGACACCCTGCCAGTCCTTGGTAATACCCGGGCTGCACTCCACCGGTCCGGGCAGGCCCGCGTCCATGGTCCACATGAGTCCCGTGAGGTTGTCCGTGATCAGTCCCTCTGCAGTCTCCGAGAACCTCGGTTCGGGCCATGGCACCCCCGCCTGCAGGTCTCCGTCATCGCCGGGACGGCGGCTCACCGTCTGGCCCGTGCGCCACGGGCGGGCCGGGACCTCAGGGCCGGACATGGCCGTACGGACGGGCCAGACATAGTTTTGCTTTGCGAAGTAGGGGCTGCCATCCTCCTGCCCTATGCCGCCATCGTTGAAGCTTACGAACCGAACATCGGAACCTATGGGAAAGGCCGTCGATGACCAATAGGGCGCCGCCCGCACCCCCACAAAGGGATGATCCGTAGGCAGCGACGGGCTGACCCGGGAGAGATCGACCAGGCTCTCCAACTCTATGACGTTGGCAAGCCTCCAGTCGGAGTAGCCGCACAAGGTAAGGTTCATGGAGAAGTCGATGGCGTCGTTCCATGTCAGCGGACCGCCCGGAAGGTTCGCGTTCACGGGCCACATGAGCCCCGTCAGGTTGTCGGTGACGCAGTCGCCACCGACGGCAAACCGCCGGCTCGGCCATGAAACCCCGGCGAGGTATTCCCCATCCTGCCCCGTTCCGGCACAAGGGACCTCCCCGAAGGGATCAACGGTATTGTAGCACTTCACCTGACCGGTCTGCGGCAGATCGAGAATCCCGACGGCCAGGACCGGGGAAAAAAATAACCCTCCTATGAACACCACGGCCAAAACGATCCGCATGGCCACCATAGCACCCTCCCCTGAACAGCGATCTTAAGGTGATTGTCCCCTACCTCAGAACCATGCACCCTGTACAAGCAAATATGCTTTAGCCTCCTTTGTCAAATGGAATCTACATAGGCAATTGAAGCTGCCCCGGCCGATTTGGCATGTCCGGCGCAGCTTCAGAATCGGGCCCAATGGCTACCCCGCAGCAGGCATCCGGGAATCATTCAGATTGACAGGGCAATGGAATTACGCTTATAGTGTTGTCCAAGTAACAAAAGTAATGATCAGAGGCCGCGTGAGAGACTGCAATTCGTAGTTAGCCCAAAGGCTTTTCCCTGACGACATCATAATTCGGTCACATCTTGCTTTAGCTACTAATCTATCTGAAAAAAGAAGGTGTCATGGGTTTTACTTCATTCAATCTACATCCTCACATAGCAGCAGGCGTCAAGGCGCTCGGCTACCAAATCCCCACGCCGATTCAGGCACAGGCGATCCCGACGGTCCTTTCAGGCAAAGACGTTATGGGTCTCGCCCAGACAGGAACAGGCAAGACAGCGGCATTTGTGCTACCCATCCTCCATCGCCTGCTTCCCGGCCCACGAGGCAAGGTGCGTTCCCTCATTATCGCTCCCACTCGCGAGCTGGCCGAGCAGATCCACGTATCCATAGGAGAACTGGCGCGAAACACGCGGCTGAAAAGCTGCACAATTTACGGCGGCGTAGGGGTGAGCCCCCAGGTCCAAAAACTCCGCGCAGGGGTTGATATCGTCGTTGCCTGCCCCGGCCGTCTGCTTGATCACCTCGGTCAGGGAACGATCAATCTTGCAAACCTGGAAATTCTGGTCCTCGACGAGGCAGACCGGATGTTTGATATGGGATTTCTGCCCGATGTGAAACGGATCATCGGGCAACTGCCGAGAAGGCGGCAGACGCTGATGTTTTCCGCCACCATGCCCGACAGCGTGCGGAAACTTACCGATGAGGTGCTTCAGGATCCCGTCACGGTGAAGGTCGGCCACACAGCGCCGGCCGGCACGGTCTCCCATGTCCTGTACCCCGTGGCGCACCATTTGAAGACGCCGCTCCTCATAGAGCTGCTGAAGCAGATCGATTCGGAATCTGTCCTCATCTTCACGCGCACGAAGCATCGCGCTGACCGTTTGGGCCAAGCGTTGCGGAAGGCGGGCTATAAGGCCGCCTCACTTCAAGGGAATCTGTCCCAGAACAAGCGCCAGGAGGCCCTTGCCGGGTTCCGAAACGGCTCATACCAAATCCTGGCGGCCACAGATATTGCGGCCCGGGGCATCGATGTGCTGAGCATTTCTCACGTCATCAACTACGACATGCCCGACACTACCGACGCGTACACCCACCGCATCGGCCGTACCGGCCGCGCCGAGAAGGCCGGCGACGCGTTCACTTTCGTCAGTCCTGAGGACGAGGCTCAGGTCAAACACATCGAACGCCTGCTGGGCGGCAAGAAGATCGAGCGGTGCGTACTGAAGGGGTTCGATTACAAGCAATCGGCGCCCGCCGGGCATACCGATCTTGCAGGGCCCTCACGGCCGCAGCAACGTTCGGCGGCGTGGCCGAAACAGGCCGAGGCCCGCACGAGCCACGGGGGACAAAGGCCCACGACGGCAGCGTCCCGGCAGCCTGGCCGACGGAGTGAGGGAAGACAACAGGGTTCCCTTCGGAGCCGCAAGGGCAGATAGGTGCATACAGCCGGCGCAGGGTCGTCTGCCTATCCCTGCCTTTCCCCGACCAGCTCCTCGTAATCAGGGGCCACTATGCCGCGCCGCACCATGATAGAGTAGATCAGATTCGCCCTCCGCTGCACGTACGGTGAGGGGTCTTTGGCCCGGTACCTGATTGGATTGGGAAGCACCGCGGCAAGGAGGGCCGCCTCATGGGCAGAGAGGGTGCGGGCGGCCTTTCCAAAGTGACGGTTTGCCGCCGCCTCGGCCCCGAAGACCCCGGGACCCCATTCGATAACGTTGAGGTAGATCTCCAGGATTCTCCGTTTCGAAAGGTTGCGCTCCAGCCGCCACGTGATGAGGGCCTCCTGGGCCTTCCGGATCGGGTTCTTTGACGGCGAGAGGTAGAGGTTCTTTACCAGTTGCTGGCTGATCGTCGAGCCGCCGAACTTGAATTTCCGTTCCTTAAGGTCCTTTTCCAGGGCCTTCTGCATGGCGTCATAGTCGAAACCCTTGTGGGCCCAAAACTTGTCGTCCTCTGCAATGAGCACGGCCTTCACCAGGTAGGGCGAGACGGCCCCCAAGGGGACCCACCTCCTCTCGATGCGCATGCGCCGACCCTCGTCGGCCCATTGTCTCTCCCGGTATTCCATGAGGGCCGTCTTCGAAGGGTTTTTCCTCTTCAACATCGAGACATCGGGATAGACGGTGAAGTAGACGCAAAAGGCCGTTGCCGACAGGAGGACAAGAAGGCCCACAGCCTTAAAGACCCTTTTCATGACCCACCGGCCGCCGGCGCCTGTCTCACGGCCAACGGCGCCCTCCCGACGAAGTATCGCCGCAGTCGTTTCGCACAAGGCGAAGGAGTTCCTTGGCACGGTCACTGTAGAGGCTGATCCCCTCCCAGTACGGCGGCCCGAGGACCTTTTGCATCAAAAAGCCGTCTTCGTCGAACCAGCGGGGAAGGATGCCGCCGAGAAAAAAACCCTTCCTTCTTAGCACATCCACAACAGCGCCGATCCACGGCCATGCCGCTTTGAGCAAAACCTGGATGATTACGCAACCGCCATCCTTTGCCCTTTCCTCCTCGGCATCGAAGGCCGCCTCAAATCCTTCCCCCGCCTCGCAGACGGTAACGCGGGCCACCCCGGCACGGTCAAAAATTTGGGTGAGGGCCTCCGTCGGCCGGCCGGGAAGGACACCCCCCTCGGACAGCTTGACCACGCGTCGGTCGTCAAAGCCCCCGTAGACGAAACGGAAGAACTCTTCGTAGACCGCAGGAACATGGACGGCATGGGGCTTAGAAACAAAGGTCCGGCACATGTCCAGTGCCGCGATCCGTCCCGGAACGGCCTGCTCCTTCTCATAAGCGCGAGCAGGCATGAGGTCCACCTCAAGTGCCGTTTCAATGTGCTTCAGCATGGCCCCGGCCCTTTGTGTATAGGTGTGGTTGCAGACACCCTGAACCATGAGCGTCTCAATGCCGTGGATCGCCGGAGCCACCCTCACGGCGTGGCGTGCCATGAGGCCGAAAATGGGGGTGTTGCGATAATCAGGCGCAACGAGCGACATGCCCGCCTCGAAGAGCCCTTTATGAGGCGCAGGGTGGTAAAGGGCTGTGAAACCGACGATTCTGCCGTCCGGCGTGGCGGCAATGATGGGGATATATTCCCGGGCCTGAAAGCCGGCCACAAGCCCTTCGGGGTCGTAGACGATCGACAGGGGGTAGTCGTCTCCGTACACCTCCCGAAAGAGCCTCGTAACACCACGGGCATCGCCGGGTGTGAACATGCCTATTGAATAATCGCGCTCGCCCAATCCACTCCTCCGGGAGCCTTCTTCGTAAGGCCCCTCCCCTTCAACGCCTTGCCGGCGCCATCTCCGGTAGCGCCCGTTCAGGCCACGAACCCGACACCCACAGGGGTATGAGGGTTTCCGCCGGGACCGTCCATTTTCCTTTCTGACGGCGCTCCCCGGAGCGAGGCTGAAAATCGGCGTCCGATCTGATATAATAGCGGGAAAAATCCCAATGGGCAAGAAGCCCGAAGGAGCAAGAGCGATGATCAGGGCAAAACTCTGGTTTCGTTGTGCGGCTATGCATGACCCCGTCACGCCCATGGTGGTGCAGCCGGCCGTCGTCGGATGGGAGGCGAAGAAGAGAAGGGTCGACCTGACCATTGAACGCGCATTCTCAGGCGAGGAGCTGGCGCTGCGCATGAAGGGGTGGGTAACGACAGACCCCAAGCAGGTGATAGAGGTGGTGAAGCGTTACGGCAGGCTCAAGGTGCTCGACGACCGTGAGCTTGTCATCGAGCTCGAGAGGGAGGAGGACTTTCAGGAGCTCCAGGACGAGCTGGCGGCCTCCTTCGGCGGTGAAGTAGACATAGAGCACGTCCAGAAAAGACAGAAGATGTGACGGCCTCGGTGGTGCCTTCTGGAGTTGCATTCCAACCATAGAATATTAAAGGCGGATTGTTTCCTTGGAGGTTGACTTTTGCGGGCCCAACCGTTAGAATAGTATCTGAATGTTCGATGAAAGGGTCCGCAAGCTGGCCTTTGTTTTTCTCTTGGGAGCGCTGCTTTTTCAGTTGCTTTTCGCGGAGGGAGGCCTCGTCGGCTACTTGAAGCTTAGGAGAGAGGTAAGCACACTCGAGACCTCGGTGAAAAAACTGGAGCAGGATAACCGCACCATTGCAGAACAGATAGAGCGCTTGAAGCGCGACGATACCCTTGTGGAAGAGCTGGCAAGAAAGCGAGGCTTCGTGAGAGACGGAGAAAAACTATACAGGTCGGAGTGATGAGATACGAAGGAGCGATTTACAGGCCTCCCAGCGAGGCGGATAGTTTGATATTGCAGGTAACCATAGGCTGTTCGCACAACAAGTGCGCTTTCTGCGGCTCTTTCAAGGAGAAGAAGTTCAGGGTTCGGTCCCTGGAGGAGATTAAAGAGGACATCGAGGAGGCCAAACCATACGGACGGTACATCAGGAAGGTGTTCCTCGCCGACGGTGATGCCCTCATCCTCTCCATGAGAAGGCTCGTTCCCATTCTCCAGGCCGTGAAAGAAGCATTTCCCAAGCTTGAGCGGATCGGCATCTATGGAAACGTCAGGTCCATCCTCAACAAATCGGTGGAGGAGCTCACGCGCCTTAAGGAGTTGGGGGTCGGTATCGTTTATCTTGGCGTGGAATCGGGCGACCAGGTTGTCCTCGATCAGGTCAATAAGGGCACGACGCTGGACGAAATGGCGGAGGCAGCCCAAAGGGTGAAGGATGGGGGCATCATCCTCTCCGTCACGGTTCTTCTCGGCCTGGGTGGGGTGGAGCGAAGCCGTGTTCACGCCGAAGAGACGGGAAAGTTCCTGAGCCGGATCAACCCCGACTATGCCGGCGCGCTCAGCGTTATTATCGTGCCGGGCACGCCCCTCGCCGAGGCAGTGGAGCAGGGAACCTTTGTCGTGCCCGATCCTTACATGCTCCTCGAAGAGCTTGCCATCATGATCCGGAATACGAACGTAAAGCATACGTTCTTTGCGTCCAATCATGCGTCCAACTACCTCCCCGTCAAGGCCTGGCTGCCGGAGGAAAAGGAGAAGACGCTCCGTGCCATCGAGCACGTCCTTAAGCAAAAAGACCCGTCTCTGCTGAGGCCTGAGTTTTTGAGGGCGCTCTGACCATGGACAAGCGGACAAGAAAGCACGGAAAGGATGACGTCAGGTACCTCGACGTGCCCGTCCGGGTCCGCTATGCCGACACGGACAGGATGGGCATCGTTTATTACGGCAACTATCCCGCCTACTTCGAGATAGGCAGAAGCGAGTACATGCGGAGTCTGGGGTTCGTCTACCGCGACCTGGAGGAAATGGGCTACTTCCTCGTCGTCGTAGAAATGGAGGCGAAGTACTATAACTCGGCGACCTACGACGACCTCATCACCGTCAAGACAGGGGTGTGGGAGCTCAAGTCACGGGGCATCACCTTCCATTACAGGATCTTCAAGGACACGACCCTCCTCGTGGAAGGACGAACACGGCATGTCTGCCTGAACAGCGACAAGAAACCCGTGGTCATGCCGCAGGTGCTCCTTGACGTTCTGACCAATGGCTCAACCGCATAGCATACTGGTTATCCGGTTGAGCTCTCTGGGCGACGTGCTCATGACCATTCCCGCCGTTGCATCGCTGCGCCGCAAGTTCCCGAAGGCACACATTGCGTGGCTCGTCGAGGGATCGGTGGGCCGGCTTCTGCAGGACCAGGAATTTGTTGACGATGTGATTCCTTTTCCGCGGTCGGCCCTTCAGCGAATGCTCCGCAGCGGGCGCCTGGGCGGGGCGGCCGGGGAAGGCATCCGTTTTTTGCGGCGGCTGAGAAAGAAGGAGTACGATCTGGTCCTCGATTTCCACGGCATTTTGAAAAGTTCTGTTCTTTCGCTCTGCGCCCGCAACAGCCGACGCGTCGGCTTCGGTCCTATGTTCGCCAAGGAGCAGAGCCACCTGGCCTACCACGAAAGACTGGACCATGACGACAAAAGAATTCACAAGGTGGACCGGAACATGCTCATCGCCCGTCATATAGGGGCCAACGGAGGGGTACCGGGGGTGACACTCAGGGTGCCTCCGGAGGAAGAGCGCTATGTCGCAAAGTTCCTGGGGGAGCATTGCGGCACCGCGCCGGTTGTCGCCCTCAACCCCTTTTCGAGCTCCGGAAGCGCTTATAAGCGGTGGCCCATGGAACGGTACGGAGAGCTCGCAGCCCGCATTGTGCGGGAGATGGGCGCAACGGTCCTCGTTCTCTGGGGGCCGGGGGAAGAGGCAGAGGCCAAAGGGCTTGCCGCCCAAGGCGGGCCAGGGGTAAAGCCCGCCTGCCCTACGACGGTGCCCCAGCTTCTTGCCCTGTTGCAGAAGGTGTCGGCCTACGTAGGAGGTGATACGGGGGTAATGCACCTTGCCGCTTTCGCCCGCACGCCCGTTCTCGCCATCTTCGGCCCTACGGACCACCTGATCAACGGGCCCTACGGCAGCGATTGTGCTGTCGTGCGGGCCGACATCCCCTGCAGCCCCTGCAAAAACAAAGACTGCCTCGATCGGCGATGCGTCAACGACATCACCGTTGACCGCGTTTTCCGGGAGCTTGCCACCCTTCTCGCCCCAACCGGAAGGAACTAATGCGCGTCCTTTTCGTCTACCCCAACATCAACACGCAGATCGGCTTTAACTACGGTATTTCGTACATTTCCGGCCTGCTTAAAGCTCGCGGCATAGAAACCCGCCTCATCAACGTCAATGAGAAGCTCGGATACCCCCTGGACCTGGAGAGAATACGGCGTGACGTTCTGAGCTACAGACCCGATGTGGTCGGCTTCTCCGTCCTCACCAACCAGGCCAAGTATGCCTCTACCATCGCCGGCCACATGCGGTCGTATCTCCATGTCCCCATCGTCTTCGGCGGCATACATCCCACCATGGACCCCCACGAGACGCTTAAAGACAGCGCGGTGGACACGATCTGCGTGGGCGAAGGGGAGGAGGCCTTTCTGGAGCTGGTGCAGAGCGGCGCCCCACAGGGCATTCGAAACCTTGCCTACAAAAGGGCGGACGGCAGGACCTTTTTTGAACCCTTGCGGCCCTTCGTGGACATTACGAAGCTTCCTTTCAAAGACTACGACATCTTTGATTTTCAGCAGATGATCGATGCCAAAGACGGCTGGGTCGGCCTTACGGCCTCGCGCGGCTGCCCGTTCAGATGCACATACTGCCTCAACCACAAGATTATGTCACTCTATAAGGCGCATGGCCATCTACCCAGGACATACCTGAGGAGGCACACCGTCGATCAGATGGTCTCGGAAATCGATTACCTGCTTACACGGTACCGCAACATCAAGATGTTCATCTTTGACGATGACATCTTTACCTTCGACAAAGAGTGGCTCCACGAGTTTTCCCTCCGTTACAGAAAGATGACCAATATCGGCTTTGTCTGCAACGCCCACGCCAGGGTCTTCGACGACGAGATGGCACGCGATCTTAAGGAGGCCGGTTGCCGCATTGTAAAGTTCGGCATCGAAAGCGGCAGCGACAGGGTGAGAAGGGGCGTCCTGCATCGATTCATGACCAACGATGACATCGTTCGGTCCTTTGAGGCGGCCCACCGCCATGGGCTTCACACCTCCGCCTTTGTGATGATGGGACTTCCCCACGAGACACCCGAGGATCTGATGGAGACGATGAGGCTCCTTGCCCGCGTGCGTCCCGGGCGCGTGCGATGGACCCTTTTCTTCCCCTTTGTGGGCACCAAGGCCTACGACATAGCCCGGGATGCAGACCTCATTGATGGTGAGAAGATGCGCCTCCTCGACAATTTCACCGATGAAACATGCATGAAGTTGGGGGCACAGGAAGACCTTCTGGTCCGAAAGTTGAAGAACTTTTTCTGCCTTTACCTGAACGGTCTCGCCGATATGGACGGCGGCGGGGGCTACAGGAGCCTTCTCGATCAGGTGGAGACGGCCGACCCCGTTACCCTCGAGGAAGGGCGGGATCTCCTTGTGGAGCAGGTGCGGGCGATGGACGCGACCATGGACAGGCAGGGCAAACCCTATTATGAAGTAAAATATAATCCCTTCATGGGTGTCCGCAGTGACTGGAAAGACGATAGTCCATCTGCCTAACTGGCTTGGCGATATGGTCATGGCCGCACCCTTCCTCCAATCGCTGAAGGGTATGACCGACGGCGAACTCTGGGGTTTGGGAAAAAGCAGCGCCATGCAGCTCTTGAACGGCCTCCACATCTTTGACCGCTATGTCCCCATGGAGAGCAAAGATCCAATCCCTTTTCTCGATCTGGCGAGGGACCTCAAGGGCGTACGGTTTCACAGGGGCTTCCTCTTGCCCCATTCGTTCCGTTCAGCCCTCCTTTTCTTTCTCGCGGGGGTGGAGGAGCGTATCGGCTATGCCCGAAACCATCGGGGCTTCATGCTTACGCGTGCCGTATCGGAGGTATCCGGCATTGAGCCGACCGTCGAACACTACCTGCGGATCATCGACACACTCGGGGGCAGACGCCTCTCTGAGTCACCGGCCCTTACCGTAACGGTAGAGGAAGAAGGGCGCTTTTTTCAGGATTTTCCCCACCTCTCCCAACCCTTCGCTGCACTCATACCGGGGGCCCAGTACGGCCCATCAAAGCGGTGGCCGGAAAGTCATTTTGCCCGCCTGGCAGACCTCCTGGCGGAGCGGCACGGGATTCCCGTTCTTATTCTTCCGGGAAAGGGCGAGGAGGCCCTTGCGAAGACTATAGGCGCCCAAACAAAAGAAGGGTACCCGGTGGAGGTTCTTTCCATGGGTGTACAGGACCTGAAAGTATGTCTCTCCAGGGCGTCGGTGGTAGTGACGAACGATACGGGGCCGCGCCATATTTCGGCAGCTTTGAGGGTGCCGACGGTGGTTCTTATGGGGCCCATGGATGATCGCTACACGGGTTATCCCAGCCCTTTTGTCCACATCCTTTCAAAGGACGTGCCGTGCAGGCCCTGCAACAGGAAGGTCTGTAGCGGCAACCACGAGTGCCTTGCAGCCATTACGCCCGAGGAGGTTGCCGAAGTGGTAACCACGATCCTGACCGAAGACAGGGCAGTAACGGCGGCAACAGCCATTCAAGGCCCTGATGGGGGCCACAAAGGAGCGAGTGTTGGCGGCGGAAAAAGAGCGTGAGCTCATAAACCTCATTGATGCATTTCAGGGCAAGAATATCTGCATAATCGGAGACGTCATCGCCGATATTTTCATCTTCGGGAGGCCTTACAGGCTGTCCAGGGAGGCGCCGGTGGTCGTCATAGATTATGAGAGCGAAAGGCTTTTCCCCGGAAGCGCGGGAAACACGATGAATAACCTGCTGGCCCTGGGCGCACGGGTATTTCCCATAACCTTTCTCGGCGACGACGACGCGGGCAACAGGCTCGTGGACTACTTCTCCCAGTTTCCCTCGCTCGATATGGGCGGCCTCATGCGCTACCACGGCCCGACAATAAGCAAGACGAGGATCATGGCCGGAGACACCCACACATCGAAGCAGCAGGTCATCCGCATAGACCGGGACAGCCGGCGGCCGATCTCCCGGCCGGAGCGCTCCCGGATGATGGAGCGCCTCCGCGGGCTGAGCCCCTCCATGGATGCCTTCATTCTTTCCGACTACGGCCACGGCACCGTCAACGGCGACGTTCTGTCGGCCATGCGGCGCCTGGCCAAGGAAAAGATCGTCGTCGGCGACAGCCGGTACGCCTTGCGCTCTTTCAAGGGCCTCACCCTTATCACCCCGAACGAATCGGAAGCCTACCAGCTTGCGGCGCTGCCGCCGAAGGCCCCCATTGAGGATGTGGGCGCAAAGATCATGAAGACAATGGGCCTTAGAGCCCTCCTTATCACACGGGGCAACAAAGGGATGAGCCTCTTTGACGAAGCGAAGTGCATTTTGCACATCCCCGTGTCGGGGAGCGATGAGGTGACGGACGTAACCGGTGCCGGCGACACCGTCTGCGCCACCGTTACCCTGGCCCTGGCAGCGGGGGCCGATTTCCCTACGGCCTCCGTTCTGGCGAACCACGCCGCCGGGGTGGTGGTGATGAAACGCGGAACGGCAACGGCAACGGTAAGCGAGTTGAAACATGCTATCCAACAAAAGTAATAAGATTGTTATCAACCACAAGGAATTGCAGAAGCGCATCGACGAGGCGCGGCGGGCGGGCAAGACGGTTGTGTTTGGGAACGGCTGCTTTGATCTCCTCCACGTGGGTCATATCCGGTACCTTCAGGGCGCCAGGCAGCTCGGCGACCTCCTTGTCGTCGCCGTCAACGATGACCTGTCGGTGGCGAAGCAGGGCAAGCGAAAGAAGGTCCTGACGCCGGCGGCCGAACGCGTCGAGATCATTGCCGCCCTGGAGTGCGTCGACTATGTGACGGTCTTCACGGACCCGACGGTGGAAAGCCTGCTGACACTGCTGAAGCCCCACATCCACGCCAAGGGGACGGACTATTCGGAGGAGAACGTACCGGAGCGGGCCACCGTTCTCGCATACGGCGGACGGGTCGCCATCGTCGGCGACCCCAAAGACCATTCGACGACCGACCTGATTAAGGCCATCAAGGAGATGGAAGGGGCGCGGGAGTGAGTTCGGAGAGGGGAGTTCGGAGTTCGGGGACGCTGCGCGAGTCCGGAGTAAGGAGTTCGGAGTTCGGGGACGCTGCGCGAGTTCGGAGTAAGGAGTTCGGAGAGAAAGAGAAAAGTGGGGAAGTCGTGAATAAGGAGAAGAGGATTTGAGTTCAAAGGCTAACGCGGTACCATCGGCCTCAGGGCATCCGGCATCTCCAACTCAAAACTCAAAACTCAAAACTCAAAACTCAAAACTGCCCTTATCGGTTTACATGATCACCTACAACAACGGCGCAACGGTGGCAAAGGCACTGGAAAGCGTCCGGGGTTGGGCAGGGGAGATCGTCGTCGTCGACTCCCACAGCTCGGACGGCTCCCCGGAGGTGATGGCACGGTACGCCGACCGGCTCGTTCAGTTCGACACGACGGACTTCCGGGAAAAGTACCAGTACGCCCAGGACCAGTGCAGCCGGCCCTGGGTCCTCTTTATCGACGCCGACGAGTGGCTGACCGCCGATATCAAGGACGAGATAGAACGCACGGTGATGAAAGGCACGGACTGCTCCGGCTTCGTTGCGGCACGCCGCAACATCTACCTGGGCCGCGAGATCAGGCACGGGGGCTGGTATCCCGACGAAGAGATCCGTCTCTACCGCAAAGAGAAAGGGAGCTGGCAGGGAGGCCTCCACGCCAAGATTTATGTGGAGGGGAAGGTCGGGAGGCTGAAACACCCTTACATGCACAGGCCTTACGCTGACATAGCCCATCAGATAGCCACGGTAGACCGCTACGCCTCCGCTTTCGCAAAGGACCTCTTGGGCGGAAGGAAAAGAAGCTGCCTCTTCAACATGGTCACGAGGCCCCTCTTTCGCTTCCTTCGGGACTATATCGTTAAGCTCGGTTTTCTCGACGGCATTCCCGGCCTCATCATCGTCGCATCAACGATGTACTATGTCTTCATGAAGTATGCTAAGCTCTGGGAATTGCAACGCCGTGAAGCGCCGCCGCCTGAGGCGCAGGACAGCAAGGACGCATCGGGCCGAGTCGGGCAATAGAGGGGACGGGAGTGGCACTATATGGCATATTTTGTTGATCTAAAAACATTTTCCGACGAGAGGGGCAGCCTCACCGTCATAGAGAAGGAGATCCCCTTCGAAATCAAGCGGGTCTTTTATATCTACGGCGCAACGAATGAAAGCCGCCGCGGCGGCCACCGGCATATCTCGACCATACACGCCCTCGTGTGCATCAACGGGAGCTGCGATATCCTGATCGACGACGGCAAGAAATGCGAGACCGTGCGCCTTGACAGCGCCGACAGGTGCCTCGTCCTTGCCCCCGAGGACTGGCATGAGATGTTCAACTTTAGCGAAAACGCCGTGCTGCTCGTCCTGGCCTCGGACTTTTATGATACGCACGAGTACATCATGGAGGGTTACCGGTGATCGCCTATGAGAACCTTGCCCTGGCCAACAGGCCTTTCTTTGAGGAATTCAAGGACTCCTTCGCCGACACGCTCGAGCGCGGCCACTTCATTCTCGGCGAGAAGGTACGGCACTTCGAGCATGAACTGGCAGACTATATCGGCACAAGACACTGCATGGGCGTTGCGTCCGGTTTTGATGCCCTCTTGCTGTCCCTTAAGGCCCTTGATCTACCCCAGGGCAGTGAGGTCCTCGTACCCTCCAACACCTACATTGCCACCATCCTTGCAGTGGTGCAGGCAGGGCTTCGGCCCGTGCTGGTCGAACCTGATCTGAAAACATACAACATGGACCCGGATAGGCTGGAGCACCGGATAGGCAGGCATACGAAGGCCGTCCTTGTCGTTCACCTCTACGGGAGGTGCTGCGATATGGGCGCCATTACGGCCATTACGAAGTCCCGGGGCCTCAAGCTTATCGAGGATTGCGCCCAGGCCCACGGCGCCTCCCTCCATGGCCGAGTGGCCGGTTCCTTTGGCGACCTCGGCGCATTCAGCTTCTATCCGACCAAAAATTTGGGCGCATTAGGCGACGGTGGGGCCATCACGACGAGCGACGACGTCCTGGCCGCGAGGATAGAACGATTAAGAAACTACGGCTCCGCCATCCGGTACCGGAACGAGCTTCTTGGGTACAACTCCCGTCTCGACGAGGTCCAGGCCGGTTTCCTCTCCATCAAGCTCAAGCGCCTTGGGGAGATTAACAGCCACAAGCGCTCCCTTGCCGGGCTTTATCTGGAAGGCCTTAAGGATGCGTTTATAAAGCCGCTTCCCGGCGATGCCAACCACGTCTTTCACATCTTCAATGTCAGGCATCCGCGGCGGGATGAACTGCGGGCATTTCTTTCGCGGGAAGGGGTTATGACGGACATCCACTATCCCATACCGCCCCATCGCCAGCGGGCCATGGCGAGCATCCTGGGGAACGACGGATACCCCATCTCTGAAGAGATTCATGCGACGACGCTCAGCCTTCCCATCTCCTTCTGTCACACCGAGGCTGATATAAGGGAAGCAATCGGCATCATGAACGCCTTCGAAGGCTGAGCGATGACGAAGGTTGACCGCACGCGCACATCAACGGATGTTGCACCGTTAGCCCGGGAGGGCGTCCACGAGAAGGCACTTGCCTACCTGGCCGCCCAGCCGCGGGGAACGATTCTTGACGTACCGACGGGCATGGGTGCCCTTGCCCGAGAGCTCCAACGGATGGGCTTTGCCGTCACCTGCTGCGACATCGACCCCTCCCAGTTCCGCGTTGAGGGACTGACAGCAGAAAAGGGGGACCTTAACGGCCGGCTTCCCTTCGCCGACAACCGGTTTGACTATGTCTCCTTCCTGGAAGGGCTCGAGCACACGGAAAACCCCTACAATGCCCTGAGGGAGGTGGGCCGGGTGTTAAAGCCCGGCGGCGCCCTCGTTCTCAGCACCCCCAACTACCTCAACATCGAGCGGCGGCTTAAGTTCCTCGTCACGGGTTTCTTTACGAAGCCCGTTTCGTACCGGGACCTGGGCCCAGACGCAGCCAGGCGGAAATACGGGCTCCACCTGAGCCCCATCGGTTATACCCTCGTGAGATTCGCCATCGAGCAGGCCGGTATGGTTATCGAGTCCGTGGCCATGGACCGGCCGAAGCCCAGGCAACGATGGCTCAAGCCCCTCACCGGCCTCATCCGCCTGGCAAACTGCTTGCGCTCCTCGAAGGACCGCAGGCGCTACTGGCTTGACGAGACGAACGGTCCCGTCGTTCTCGAAGGCGGCAACACGCTCATCATCGTTGCGAGGAAACCGAATGGTTAAACCCGACGCCCCGCGCCGGTAAGCCTGGAAAGATAGCGGGCCGATATAGTAGAATGTGGGCGCTTTCAGCAGCAAATCCGCCTACGGGAGAGGGATGTGAACATAAAGGCATTTGACATCGACCGGGACCACCTGGCCATGAAGGAAGACCTAATGGCCATCGTCAGGGACGTGCTCTCTGCAGGTGAGTACATCCTCGGCCCACGGGTGAGACAGTTGGAGGCGGCCTTCGCGGCCTACGTCGGCGTGCCCCACGCCGTCGGCGTGGCCAACGGTACGGACGCCATTCGCATAGCGGGCCTCGCTCTGGGGCTTAAACAGGGCGACAAATTTATCACCACGCCCAACACCTACATAGCCACCGTCATGGCCCTCACCACACAGGGGCTCGTTCCCCGGTTCTGCGACATAGAGCCGGCGACATACGGCATGGACCCCGGCTCCCTGGCCGAAGCGCTGAGGAGGGAGCCCGATATCAGGCTCTGCATACCTGTCCACCTTTACGGCCACGCCTGCCCCATGGACGAGATCCTGGGGATCTGCCGGGACCACGGCGTTAAGGTCCTGGAGGACGCCTGCCAGGCCCATGGTGCCCTGTACCAGGGGAGGAAGGTCGGGGGCCTCGGCGACGCAGCGGCCTTCAGCTTCTATCCCACCAAGAACCTGGGCGGCTACGGCGACGGCGGCATTATCGTCACCGCCCGTTCCGACACCTTTGCCATGGCCTCCCGCCTGAGAATCTTCGGCCAGGAGGCAAAACACAGCCATGAAATGGAGGGCTTCAACTCGCGCCTTGACGAGCTGCAGGCGGCCCTGATCCACCACAAGCTGGCCTACCTCGACGCATGGAACGAAAGGAGGCGGACGATAGCCCGGTGGTACGGGGAACACCTTGCCGGCACGCCGCTCGTCCTGCCGACAGAGCAGCCGTGGGCACGCCACGTCTATCACCTTTACGTGGTCAGGGCCCCTGAGCGCAACCCTTTCCAGGCCCACCTCGCCCAAAGGGGCATAGGCACAGTCGTCAACTATCCGACGCCGATCCACCTCCAGGGGGCTTACCGGCACCTCGGTCTGCAGGAGGGCTCCTTTCCTGTGGCAGAGAAGGCCGCACGGGAGGTCATTTCGCTTCCCTGCTACCCCTCCCTGAACGGCGATGAGGTGGCCTTTATCGGCGAGGCAGCAAAGGAATTCTTCGGTCTATGAGGATACTTCAACTCCTGAGCGACTGGAAGTGGACGGGCCCCGCCGAGCCCGTTGTTTCCCTGTGCGAATCCCTTGCCCGCTTGGGCGCCGACGTGACCATCGCCTTCCGCCGGACCCCCATGGACTATCCGGACAGGACGGTGGCAAAGCAGGTGACGGAGCGCGCAATTCCCTCATTTCAGGGGCTCAGGCTGAGCCGCTACTTTTCCGTCAAGGACTGGTGGTGGGACCTCAAAGAGCTGAGGCGGTACGTCCGGGCCGAAAAGGTGGACATCGTCCACGCCAACCTGTCCCACGATCACTTCACCACACTCCTCTCCCTGGCAGGCATGCAAGGCAGGCCC
The DNA here is from genome assembly GCA_964651435.1 of uncultured Pseudomonadota bacterium. Lineage (GTDB taxonomy): Bacteria > Desulfobacterota > Syntrophorhabdia > Syntrophorhabdales > CAYQXL01 > CAZYVU01. Next base: position 29,594 of record CAZYVU010000008.1, on the reverse strand, counting down.
CTCATCGTGAGGACCGATCACAAGCGCGACGGCCTGGATAAAGACGCTTTCATGCAGTGGGCCTTCAACGGCACCGACGGTCTCGTGACCTACAGCAGGCGTATTGCTCAGGGTGACGGCCGCAGGTTCTCCTTTCCCGGCGAGAGGACGTGCATCCTTCCTCCGGGCGTCAAGCCGTTTACGGGCACCGTGGAAGATATGCGGCCATCCCTTGGCCTCAAGGGCAAAGAGGTGGCCATAGGCGTCATCGGAAGGCTGAAAAAAGACAGGGGCTACGACGTAATCCTGAAGGCCTTCGGCCTCCTGCGGCAGCGGTGTCAGGGCGTAAAGCTCATCATCGTCGGACGGTCCTCTCAGATCGAGGATACCATTGTCAAGCCACTGGAGGAGATGGGGCTCAAGGACGATGTGATCCTCGCAGGTTATCGAACTGCTGACTATTTCTCCGTCATCGCCTCATTTGATATCTTCGTCATGATGAGGGCAGGGAGCGACGGGACGGCAAGGGCACTCCGGGAGGTTATGGCCATGGGTATACCGGCCGTCGTTTCCGATTTGGGCATGCTGCCCGAACTGGTCGAAAACGGCAGCTCCGGCTTCGTCGTCAAACCGGACCCCGGGGAGCTCGCGGCACGGATGGAGGAGCTCGTCCGCAGCGTGGAGAGACGCAAAAACCTGGGCGAATCGGCCAGACACAGGGCCCGGGCCGAATGGAGCTACGCCGCCCAGGCGGAGAAACTCGTTCAGTTTTACGAAGAGCTCCTTCGGCTGGGAAAACGGAGGCGTTGAGGGGCAGCCAAAGAGCCCCTTCGCCACCGGAGACGTGATGCGTATCGGCCTTGCCATATACAAGTTTGACCCGTCCAAAGGCGGCGCCGAGCGCTATGCCTTTGACCTCGCCTGCCGCCTTCTCGCCAAGCGTCACCAGGTCTGCGTTTTTTGCAGCGAGGGTGTCGACGTTCCGGGTATAGAGCTCATCCGCCTGAAAACGGCGGCCTACCCGAAATGGCTTCGTACGCTCTCCTTTGCCCTCGCCCACCGGGCCCGGTGGCGCTCCCTCAGAATCGACAGCATGCTCGGGTTCGGCAACACCCTGGAGGCGCACGTCTATCAAAGCCACGGCGGCGTCCAAAACGTTTGGATGGGACGGGAGCTGGCGAGCTATCCTGACCGACGGCAGCGCACCTACAAGGCCCTTCTGCTCAAGGCAAGCCTCCACCAAAGGCTGCAGCAGGCCATCGCCGAATACCCCCTGAGGTCTGCTGCGCAGCCCCGCATCGTGGCCATTTCGGACATGATCAAGGCGCAGCTAATAGAATACTTCGGGCTTACGGGCCAGAAGGTCGATGTTGTCTACAACGGCGTTGACACAGTGCGGTTCAGGCCGAGCGCCGAGAGGCACCGCGAAGGCCCGCTGCAGATCCTTTTCTCGGCGGCCAATTTTCGCTTGAAGGGCCTTCTCCCCCTTCTGAAGGCCCTTGCTTCGATCGTCCGCACCGGCGGCGATTTCCGCCTCACCGTCATGGGACGGGGCAAACAGGACTCATACCGAGCGCTCATCGATAGGTCGGGACTCGCGGATAAGGTGGTTTTCCTCGGCGAGACGCGGACCCCCGAGGTCATCTACCGGGAGGCAGACGTCCTGGCCCACCCGACCTATTACGATGCCTGCTCGCTGACCACCATGGAGGGGATGGCCTCCGGCCTGCCGGTCATCTCAACGAGGTGGAACGGCTCGTCGGCCCTCATCTCTCCGGCCGCGGGCTTCGTTCTCGACGATCCCGACTATACCCCGGCGCTGGAATCGGCCATAGTCAGCCTTTTTGAGACAGGTATTAAGACGTCCATGGGCTTAGAGGGGCGCCGCATCATCGAGGGATACACTATGAAGGAAAATGCTGATAGAATAGAGGAAATTCTTTTCGAGGTACACGGTGGCAGATAGGGCTCCCCTTGACTGGTCCCGGGTTTTTACCTTTAGGGACAGGATCCACAAACGCTATAGAGAGATCTGGGATGTTCCCCGTATCAAAAAAAGGGCACCCCTCCTTCGGGACACCCTAAGAGACGGCATCCGGATACTCGACGTGGGTGCGGGGGCACGGGGCATGAAGGACGAGATCGCTTCACTCGGCCTCACGGTCAGCTACAAGAGCATGGATATCGACAGAAGCATGAAGCACGACTTCTACGACCTCCAGGACATTGCGGAGGATTTCGATGCCATAATCTGCTTTGAGGTTATTGAGCACCTCAGCCTTGACGACGGCTTCGGTCTCCTGAAGAGACTCTTCGAGCTGACGGCAAAAGGGGGCCTCATCATCCTCTCGACGCCCAATATCTTCAACCCTTCGCGATACTTCCGCGATGCAACGCACAGAACCTTTTACTCCTACGACGAACTCTGCGGCATTACGGGGATGGCGGGCTTTGAGGTTACAAAGGTCTACCGCTCCTTTAACGATGCCTTCCATCGCTACATCCTCAAGGTCTACATGCTCGGCTGGCTCTTCCGCCTCCTCTCCATAGATTACGCCAATTCCATATTCGTCGTGGCCGAGAAAAGGTGAAGGCCCTCTTCCTCATTCAGGGGCCCCACGTGGCCGCAAGCAGGTACCGCGTGCTGCAATACCTCCCTTTTCTTGAAGGGGCAGGAATAACAACGGACGTGCAGAGCGTACCGCGCTCACCGGCCCGGTGGGTGAGTCTGTGCGGCTCTCTGCAGGGAGCCGATGCAATTTTCGTGCAGCGGACGAGGCTGCCCCTCTACGCCCTCATGGCACTCAGGGCCACGAGGAAGAGGATCATCTATGATTTTGACGACGCCATCATGTTTAAAAACTCCCTCTCCGCCAATCCCTATTCGCGCCGGCGCGTCATGAGTTTTAAGAGAATGCTCCGATTCACCGATCTCGTTATAGCCGGCAACGCCTTCCTGGAAGAGGAGGCGCGGAAGTACCATGGCAACGTCAGGGTGCTCCCTACGCCCATCGATGGAAGCCGCTATTCGCAGAAGGACTACAGTGTCAAGAAACAGTCCGTCACCGTCGGCTGGATAGGGGACCACGGCAGCATTCACTATATGGAGAGCTACCGACCCGTCTGGGAGGCACTGGGCGCGCGCTATGCCAACGTAGAGCTGACCATCATCTGCGACACCTTTATTGAGACGGTGAAGATTCGTCTCAACCCGGTTCAGTGGAGGTATGACCGGGAGGTGGAAGACTTGAAATCGCTGGACATAGGGGTGATGCCCCTTTTTGACGACCTCTGGTCTCGGGGCAAGTGCGGGTTTAAGATCATCCAGTACGGCGGCGTGGGGATCCCCGTGGTCTGCACGCCTGTAGGCATCAACAGGGACGTCATCGAAGACGGCGTGAACGGCTTCTGGGCCCGGACGGAGGCAGAATGGATTGACAGGCTCGCAAGGCTCATAGAAGACGGCGACATGCGGGCCCGCATGGGCCGTAAAGGCCGGCAAAAGATCCTGGACCGCTACACCGCTCAAGCCTGCGCCCCCTCCCTCGCCCAATGGATGAAGGAGCTTTGATTGAAGAGCGTCCTCTTCCTGACCCACAAGAATCCCCAGGGCTATCGGATCCAGCAGTACTTCCCCTATATCGAGAAACTCGGTTTTGACGTAACGCTCCTTACTACTGACGTGAGCTTTGTGGCCATCCTGACCGCCATGCGCAGGGCCGACGTCGTCTACATCCAGCGGCTGCTCTTCGATCCGCTGAAGCTCAAGCTGGTTCGGGCGGCGGCACGAAGGATCGTCTACGATTTCGACGATGCCGTCATGTTCGGCACAAAGGGAGAGAGCCCAACGAGACGGAATAAATTTGCGGCCATGGTTTCCAGGGCCAACGCCGTCTTCGGCGGCAACAAGTTCCTCTGTACAGAGGCTGAGCGGTACAGGAAGGACGGTGTCTTCTACGTGCCAACCGTCGTCGATCCTCATGAGTACCTTGTCAAGACCCCGGGGGGAAGCGAGCAGGGACCGGTGGTTGGGTGGATCGGGAGCTCCTCAACGCTGAAATATGTAGAGCCCCTCCTGGAATCACTGCTCGAGTCGGGGCCCGTGGGGGACGTCCTCTTCAAGGTGGTGGCCGACAGGCCCCCCGCCATCACCGCGCCGCAGGTCCTCTTCGCGCCTTGGACAAGCGACGGGGAGAAAATATTGCTCGCCGGCTTCGACGTCGGGATCATGCCGCTTGACAACGACCTCTGGTCCCAGGGAAAATGCGGCCTCAAGCTTATCCAGTATATGGCATCGGCCGTCCCTCCCCTCGCAAGCCCCGTGGGGGTGGCGCACGAGATCATCGAGGAGGGAGAGAACGGTTTTTTCTGCGGAGACATCGGCGATTGGTCAGATAAGATCGCGAGGCTTGCCGCCGACCCGGTTTTGAGAAGATCCATGGGCCAGGCAGCGCGGCGGACCGTTGAGGAACGGTACTCCCTGCACCACTGGGGCCCCCGCGTGGCCGCAATTATTGATGGCCTGTCATGAGTGGAGACGACCGCATACGATGGGTCCTCGCTGACGGGGCCGTCGGTCAGGCCCTGGCGCCCCTTCGTCCGGGCGAAAGCGGCAGGCGGGGCTACGCGACGGTCTGCGCCGACGGTGAGAAGCTGTTTGTCAAGGCCTTTCGGGAACGGGGCCTGGAGGGCATGATCCGGCAGCGCCTGGCACCGCGGGGCAAGGCGGAATTCGACCTGGGCCGGCGCCTCATTCAACGCGGAGTACCAACGCCGGAGCCGCTCGGTTACGGTATCGCGAAAAGGCACTCCTTCGTGGTGCAGAGACACCTCGACGGCCAGTCGCTCCTTGAAGCCCTGAACGACGAAGAGCGGCGGCCTGCGCTCTTTCAAGCGCTGGCCCGTTTTCTCAATCTCCTGAAGGAAGCCGGGGTGCGGCACAACGACCTGCATCTGGACAACATCCTTTTGGCCCATGACGGGTTGTATCTTATAGACCTTCATTCAGCGCGGATAGAAAGGAAGTTTAACGAGGGCGACGAGTTATCCAATCTCTCACACGCCCTTGCCATGCACTACCGGACGATGACCGATGCCGAAAAGGAGGGGTTCTTTGAGGCATACGGCTCCCAGAGGTTGCGCAGGGATTTAGAGAACCGGATTACAGAAATGGAGGAGCGGTGGGTCGCAAGCAAGGCGAAAAGGGCCCTTGCGGCAACGTCTGAAATCTCGGTCCGGGGCGCCTACGTCTGCCTGGGCGACGAGAGCCCCGCCGAGACCCCCACCCCGGGCACGATCCTCAAGAAGGACCGAAAGGTCGTTGTGGAGCGGTTCGGAACCTATGTGGCCAAGACATACAGCTCCAGAAGACGCCTTCTGCGGGCCTGGAGAGCCCACGTGATCCTGCACTACATGGGGCTTTCGGTGACCCCTCGGGCATACTGGATGAAGAAGGCGGCCATGGGTTCGCGGGGGTTCATCGCCATGGAGGACTTAGGGGGCGCCGGAGAAGAGCTCGACCGGTTTTTGGACGGCCGGTACAAGGAAATGGGGGGCCGCGAGCGGCGTCTCTTTCTGCAGAGCCTGGCCCTGTTCCTCCGGACGCTTCTTGCCAGGCGCGTCATACATCGCGATATGAAGGCCTGCAACATCTTCGTCGTTGCAGCCGGCGGCTACCGGCTCCTTGACGTGGAGGACATCCTTTTTGCCGAAGCCGACGAGGCCTACTATGTGCGCCTCATGGTGCAGCTCAACACAACCATCCCCCGTGCCGTGGCCGATCGAGACAGGATCAGATTCCTCGCCCTGCTGCTCAACGGCGACAGACAATATAAAAGGCGTGTACTGGATGAGGTGCGCCGCCGGTCTTTGGCAAGCGACATCGTTTATGAGGGCCTTTCCGGCCTTAGGGTGGAAGACTGGTAGGCCTGCTACCCTGTTGCATGGGCATCAAAGACCGTCCCGGCACAGGCGCATGAACCCCGGACAAGACGAAAATGCGAAGGGGCCTCATCGGAATGCTCCCAGGAAACGGCAAGGCCGCGGTCGACAAAGCGCTCTATGTTCTGCCTCCGGTGGCCCACAAGGTGGGGAACGTCGCGGGCATTGAGGCGCACCAGCACCGGGCCTTCCATCCCATTCCTTTCCGCCACCGCCGCCACTGCATCGAAGAACGCCTCGGCCTTCACGAGAAACCCGAAGGCAGGGTGGTAGGCGCCCCCAATGACGTTCTCCCTGAGCACCTCGCCATCGGTAAGACCCATGGATGCGATGCGAATGCCCTCTTTGCCGAGCCTGCGGTAGAGGCTGACGGCTGCGGCCAGAACGGCGTTAAAGGGCGGAAGGGAAAGGCAACCCGAGCCGACGAGACGGGCGAGAGGGGTGCCTCCGAGGAGGGCGAGGGGATAGATCCTTACGTAGTCCGGCCTGAGCCTGAGAAGGTTGTCGGCCGTCCGGACGATATCGTCCGCCGTCTCTCCCGGCAACCCGACCATGACCTGAAGGGCTACCCCAAAACCTGCCTCCCTGAGGAGAGAATAGGTCTCCAGCACATCCTGCACCGAATGGCCCCGGTTGAGCCGTAGGAGCTGCCGGTCATTGAAGGAGGGTGCACCAAGCTCGATGATGGTTGTTCCCGCCTCCTTCAGCAGCCCCAGGGTCTCTTCGCTCGGGGGCACGGGTTTTGTGGAGATTCGAAATCCCTCTATGCTCCCCCTGTACTGGTCGAAGGCCCCAAGAAGCGAACGCATTACCCCGTGGCCGACACCGAAAATGTTCCCTCCGAAAAGACCCACCTCGTACGTACCTTGTTTTCCCCGCAGCGCCTTTTCCACGCGCAAGCGCACGTCTCCTTCCCGTTCGCCCGTAATATCGTTTTGATTGCAGTAGATGCAGCGGCTTTGGCAACCCAGGTGGGGGAGAAAGACAGGGACGATCATGGAGAGCCTCGGCCGGACGACAGGATCAGGATTCAGACTCATCGGCTGCGGCCGCCTTCTTGCGCCGAGCCTTCTTCGCCGCTACGGGCGCTTCGGGGTGCTCGGCCGACTCTCCCGCCGGGTCACCACCGGGCAACTCCGAGACGGGCGCGAACGGACCCCCTGCCGAAAGGGACGCACTCCCTGCCAATGTGGGCACTTCCTGTCTCCCCTTCGGCTCTCCCTGCGAAAGGAGAACCAGCAGCTCCCGCGCCGCCTGTTGCTCCGCCTCCTTTTTGTTCTTCCCCGTACCCCTTGCCTTATAATCCTTTCCGACGGCTACCATAATGGAAAAACCGGTCTTGCTCTTCCTTGTTACGCGGTATCGTGGAAGGACGGCGAAGCGCTTCTGCGAGTACTCCTGCAGGAGATTCTTCGGGCTCTTCTCCTCCAGCTTCGCCTCATCGAAATGGCGCTGAAAGAGACCCTTGACCACCTTCGTCGTTTTGCGGATGCCTCCGTCCAGATAAATGGCTCCGATAAGCGATTCGAGCATGTTCGACAGAACCTTCGACTCTTCGGGCACCGATTCGTTTCTGCCTCCGTAGGCCATATGTATATCCAGGTGAATCTCCCGCGCCACTGCCGTAAGTGTCTCCCGCTTTACCAGATAGGACCTGGCATTGCTCAGAAACCCTTCGCTGCGATCCTTATATTTTTTGTACAGGAGGACGGTGATGATGCTGCTTAGGATGGCGTCGCCAAGATATTCGAGCTTCTCGTTCTGCGATTTTTTTGTGTCTTTTTTGCCGTTAAAACAGGAGCTGTGGGTTATGGCTTCGTAAAAGAGCTCCCTGTCTTTGAAGATGTACTGGATGGTTTCTTCGAGAACCGTGGGATACATTCAGGGCTGCCAAACGGCGGAGGGCAAAGCCTCAGGTTTCAGGAAACCCAGGGCCCTTGTCCTCCGCCCTCATGTCCTAATATTTAAATCTTAAAAGCTTCCTCCATGCCGGAGTACTGCTTTCTCAGCTTCGGTTTCTCAATCTTTCCCGTCGGGTTCCGCGGCACCGCACCGAAAAAGATCTTTCTCGGACGTTTGTACTTGGGCAGACCCTCGCAGAACTTGAGCACTTCCTCTTCCGTCAGCGTCTTGCCGGGCACGACCTCGACTATGACGGCCACGATTTCACCCAGACGGGGATCAGGCAGGCCTATGGCCGCAATGTCCTTTACCGCCGGGTTGCCGTGCAGAAAATCCTCGACCTCTACGGGAAATACGTTTTCACCACCGGAGATGATAACATCCTTTTTCCGGTCTACGAGCCAGATGAAGCCGTCCTCATCCTCGCGGGCCATGTCGCCCGTAAACAGCCAGCCGTTGATAAGCGTTTTGGCCGTTGCCTCAGGGTTGTTGTAATACTCGCGCATGACGCCATCGCCGCGGACGATGAGCTCGCCCGCCTCTCCCTTGGGAACCTCAACGCCGTTCTCGTCCACGATCCGTGCCTCCCAATTAAAGCCAGGCTTTCCGATAGCGCCGATCTTGTGGTCGTTGCCGATACCGAGGTGCACACAGCCGGGCCCCGTCGACTCACTGAGGCCGAAATTCGTGTCGTACTGCATCGAAGGGAAATATTTTCTCCAGTGCTGAATCAGGGCAGGCGGTACAGGCTGCGCACCGATGTGCATAAGCCGCCACTGGCTCAGCTTGTAGTTTTCCAGCTTCAGCTCCCCGCTGTCCAGCTTGAGGAGAATGTCCTGCGCCCAGGGGACGAGGAGGAAGATGACCGTTCCACCCTCTTCGCTGATGGCCTCGAGGGTCCATTCCGGCGCAACACCTTTGAGCAGTACGCCCTTCCCACCGACGATGAAGCTGCCGAACCAGTGCATCTTTGCGCCCGTGTGGTACAGGGGGGGCATAAGGATAAAAACGTCGTCTTTTGTCGTCTGGTGGTTCACGTTTTCCGTAATACACGAACAAACCATATTCTTGTGGGTCAGCAGGATAGGCTTCGGCTGTCCCGTGGTGCCCGATGTGAAGTAGAGTCCGCAGGGGTCGTCAAAGCTCAACTGGACGTCCGGTGCCGTTGCCGGCGCCGCCGCTATTACCTCGGAGTAGAGGCCGGCGTAAGCCGGAGCCTTTTTGCCCACGCAGATGAAGTCCGTCACTGTGGGCAGATTGTCCTTGATGGCGTCGATTCTGGGCGTGAACTCCTCGTCAAAAACGACCAACTTCGGCTGCGCGACGTCGGAACAGTACTTGACGTCCTCGGCGGTAAACCGGAAGTTGAGGGGAACGACCCAGGCACCGGTTCGCACTACGCCAAAGTATGCAACGAGCCAGTCAAGAGAGTTCATCATGAAATGAAGGACTTTGTCGCCCTTCTTCACGCCTCTGGCGATCAGTACGTTAGCGAACTGATTGGCCATTTCGTCAAACTGCTTCCAGGTTATTTCCGTTCTCTTTTTCTCCGCAGGGACCCGTTCGACCAATGCTACATCGTTCGGGTACAGGCGTGCGTTTCTGGCGAGCATTTCCCCGATATGGACATATATGTCACCCATGGCTAACCTCCTCGAATTGTTAGTGAATTTTATTATTGACAAACAACACTAATCAATTTATCATGCTGAAATTCTTAAAGCAACACAAAAAGCTACCACACAAATAAGGAGGAGGGGGTTATGAATTTTGCACGGTTCTGTTGGTTAAACGCAACGAAGTTCCCAGACAGAGAGTTCCTCATCGAGAGCTATCCTTCGAAGAAGACAAGAAGGGTGCTCACGTGGAAAGATCTCAACGAGCAGACCAACAAGGTGGCCAATTACCTTGTCAAGGATTGCGGCATTAAGAAGGGCGACATCGTTCAGCACCTGATGATGAACAACCTGGAATGGTACGTGACCTACATGGCAGTGCTCAAGACGGGTGCAGTCATCAGTCCGCTCAACTTTAGGTTTGCAAGCGGCGATATCAAGTATGCCTGCGACGTAACGAAGAGCAAGGTCTTCATTCTCGGCGAGCAGTTCGTCTCCAGGGTGGAGCCCATTATGGCGGAGATGCCCTACTGCGAGAAGTACATCTGCGTGGGCGACAAAATGCCGGCAAGCATGCAGAGCTACAAGGAGATCATCGAGAAGGGCGATCCCTCCGACGTTATCGTCGACGCGAGTGATGACGACATGGCCGAGCTCATGTTCACCTCCGGCACCACCGGAGCACCAAAGCCTGTCTGCCACAGCCACGGCACCCTTTTCTACATCGCTATCGGAAATGCTTTGACCTACAATGAAGGTTACAGCAGCATCTATCTGTCACCCCATCCCTTCTACCACAGCGGCACCCTTTTCCTTTCCTTCCCGTGCTATGTGGCCGCCGGCAAGATCCTCATGCCCATGGAGCTCCAGCCAGACCTTTACCTCAGGTCCATCGCAGAAGAGAAGTGCACGGGCGGCTGGAATACCGTGCCCACATGGTCCGACCTCCTTGCCTCTATCAAGAACGGCACCATAAATCTGGCTACCTACGACCTTTCGGCGTTGAAACACATCGAGATCGGCGCCCAGCCGGTGCCGTACTCCTTACTTGAAGACTCGAAGAAGATCTTCCCCGGTCTGCCTATCGCCAATATTTACGGCATCACCGAGGGAGGAGGCGGCGGCATCACGAACTGCTATGACGAAGACATCATGCGCAAGCCCGGCTCCATTGGCAAGGCAACGGCTTTCATGGAAGCCAAGGTTGTGGACGACAAGGGCAACGAAGTGGCTGCCGGCACCGTCGGCGAGCTCATGGTCAAAGGACCGAGGCTCATGAAGGAGTATGCCTACAGCCCCGAGATGACGGCCAAAACCATCACACCCGACGGCTGGCTCCACACCGGCGACCTTGCCTACAAGGATGACGAAGGCTTCATCTTCTTCGCCGACCGGTCTAAGGACCTCATCATCAGGGGCGGCGAGAACATATTCCCTGCAGAGATTGAAGATGCCCTTCGGAAGCATCCCAAGATAGCAGACTGTGCCGTTCTCGGCTATCCTCACCCCAGGCTTGTGGAAATCGTTATGGCCGTTGTGCAGCTCCGGGAAGGCGAATCGCTGACCGATCAGGAAGTGATTAAGTTTGTCGGCGACAAGGGTCTTGCCAAGTACAAATGGCCCGAAAAGATCGTCTTCGCCCCCGTCCCCAGGAACCCCTCCGGAAAGATCGAGAAGCCGAAGCTCAGAGACATCTACGTGAAGCCGGCAAAGGAGGCCATGGAGGCGGAGTTTAAGAAACAGGGATAACCGAAAAGGCGCTTCGCAGTAAAAGCATAAGGCACAACAAAATGCCCGCTCTTTTGAGCGGGCATTTTGTTAGCATAATCACTTATTCACTCAATCACTTATTCACTCAATCACTTATTCACTCAATCACTTATTCACTCAATCACT
>CAZYVU010000008.1:0-18161 GCA_964651435.1 uncultured Pseudomonadota bacterium | reverse complement strand
TATTCACCCTAAGTCTTCAGATATGTCTAAAGGCCCTGCGGATGGTGTCGCTGCTCACCGGTTTCGTGCAGAACGCAACGACAAGGAAGACAATAAATGAGATGGGTAGCGCTATGATTTGGGGATCGATGACATTCCACGGAAACCCGAAGAGGGTGTCTCGCCCCGATAGAAGCCGGGCAAACCCAATCGCTTTGGCCTCCATTTCATGGACCAGCAGAATCCAGAAAAGCGATACGCCAAACCCCGAAAGAATGCTCGCCTTGGCCGCAACCTTGGTGCCCCCTCTCCAATAGAGGGCGAAAAGGTAGGCCGGGATAAAGGTAGCCCCGCAAAGGCTAAAGAAAAAGGCTGTTGCCACTGCGACTATGCTCTCGGGTAGCAGCAGCCCCAGGACAAGGGTAACCAGGATGCCAAAAACGATGCCGACCCTCGTCACAATCGTCGTTTCCGCAACGGCCCGCCCCCGGAGCAGCGCCTGTTCGAAGAAGTCGCGGCTCAAAGAGGTGCCGAGGGCGTGAAACTGCCCGCTCACCGTTCCCATGGCAGTCGACATCATGGCAACGAGAAAGACGGCTCCGAACCATTGAGGGTAGAAGGCCTCTATGTACTGGGGGATCACCTTGTCGATATTGCCTCCGGCCACAGTGATGGACAATTCCCCAAAGCGCCGGAAGAAGAATGTGTTCGTCAGAGGGCCCACGAGGTAGGCGATGCCCGACGTAAGGAGCAGAAACAGAGCCGCAAAGGGAATGGAGCGGTTGACTTCTCTGTCCGACTTGAGCGTCATAAAGCGCACGTTGAGCTGGGGCTGTCCCAGGACACCGATACCCACACCCATGATCAGCGTGGTAATCACATACCACCATGTTTCGGATCCGAAGCGTGGCATGGCCGCAAAGCCCTCGTGGCCGACCTGCCTGAGGCCCATCGGTATAAGCGGAAGCACCTCCGACAGGGAACGATGGGCCTTTGCCAGCCCGCCGAGCGATATATAGGTGGAAACACAGATGACAACCATCACAACGACGAGCAGAAGCCCCTGAAAAACAGACGTGTAGATGACCCCCTTCAGGCCTCCCCAGATAACGTAGCAGGCCGTTATGAGGAGAAATATGACCAGCGCCATAGAGAAGGGGAAGCCTGTATAAACCTCTATGAACCGCGATATGGCTATGAGTATGGCCGCCGCATAGATGGGCATGAAAAGGAAAAGAACGAGGCCCGAGAAGCCCTGTATGAAACGGGACTCATAGCGCCTGCCCAAGAGCTCAGGGAAGGTATGTGCGTCAAGGGCCTTGCCCATCTTGCGTGTCCGCTTCCCGAAGAAAACGAAGGATATCCACACCCCCACGAGAATATTCAGGAAGGCCAGCCAGCTTAAGGAAAAACCGAAGAGGGCGCTCATGCCGCCGAACCCGATGACGGCCGCCGTGCTGATGAATGTGGAGCCGTAGCTCAAGGCCATGATGAACGGATGGACCTGGCGCCCCGCAAGCAGGTAGTCGGAGACGGTGGTCGTCTTGCGATACCCGATGTAGCTCAGGTACACGAGGATTGCGAGGTAGACAACTATGAAAACGCCGAGATAGACCATGGGGATTAGGGGAGCTTTTCGATAAGCTCGATCTCCTCCCGCTCCCATTGGATCTCTTCCCGATAGTCGCCGTCCTTTTCCATAACGCCCCGGTTCCAGCAGGCCAGGCCGTAGCCGAGGCAGAAAAGGAAAGACAGGATGGTGAGAATAAATCCTCCCGAGACGGAGAGGTCGTCGAAGCCCAGCATGATAATTCATTAGCACGGAGAGACCATCAAAGCAAGGACAAAAATGCCTGGAGTTTCTAAGCTTTTTCGTCCTATACTTTGGCATTTAGAGGAGGGGATTATGGCAAAATACAAAGTGGTTGCAACGGCAAAGGACAGCAAGTGCGATTTTGTCAAAGAAGGGGACAAGATGGTAATCGAAGGAACTATGGTAAACCTCGAAGAGACGGACAGCCTCTGCACCGTCGCCCTTGGGGCGATCCAGTACTCCCTCTTTATGATGGGCAAGGCTGATGACCCGCGCGACTTCGGTCGCGAGGATGTCTACACGCTCCAGTGTCCCGACCCGGACACGCGCGTCATCTTCGAGATTTCGAGAACGCCCCTAAAGGATCGTTAGGCCCTCGGAGCGCCGCACCCGATCGTACCGGGCTCACATTTCATTTCATTTTTCCTTGTCCTCAGTTGGCCTTTGTGGAGACGTACACCACGACCCGCTTGCCATCCCTGTACTGAAGGGCCCCGAGATATGGGTGAACCTGCCCCTTCTCGTCAAAGTTCGGCTTTCCGTAGTACCCCAAAAGGGTCTTCCTCAGGTCCGTCTTAGCCACTGCCTCGCGGATCTTTTCCTTCTCCGTCGTGCTGCTTGCCCGAGCTATGGCATCGGCAAGGAGCTGAATTGATTGATATGAAACGAGGGAAAAACCGGTGGCCTCACGGTTGTACCTCTGGAAGTATCGCTTTCGCCACTCCTTGACCTCGGGCTTTTCCCGATTGATCTCAAAGGTAACACCCTCCAGGTACATGCCTTCGAGCAGCTCCTTGCCGCCCAGCTTCACCATGTTGTCCGTCGCGTAGGTGCTGCAGCCGAAGACCTTGCCGCTATAAGCCAATTCCTTAAGCTGCTTCAGGATGCCTATGTTCTGGGCCTCCTCATCGGTCACAATGTATACCGCCTCCGGTTTTGCTGCGATAATCTTCGTGAGCTGTGTGTAGAAATCTTTGTCTCCATGTTTGAAATACTCCGTCGTCACAACCTTTATGCCCTTCTTGGGGAACAGTTGGCTGTAGATGCTGACGGCACTCCGCCCGTAGTCGTCGGTAATGGCCATGAAGGCAACGCTTTTCACATCCAGCTTCGTGGAAACAAACTCGACAAAGGGCTCGGCGTACATGTCGATGGTCTGCACGATTCTGAACATATACGGGTAGTCCGGGGACGTGATCTTGGGATGGACGGCTATCGGGGTTACCTGGACAACCTTGTTGCGGCCCGACACCTCGCGCTGGGCGAGCACACAGGAACTGCAATAATCCCCGGTAATGGCCACCACCCGGTCGCGGTTTATCATCTTCTCGACGGCGGCAACCCCTGTTGTGGGATCACACTTGCTGTCATAGAGCACGAGCTCAATCTTCTGTTGCTTGCCCTGTAGCCATATTCCGCCCTTTGTATTTATCTCGTCCACGGCCATCTTGATCCCATCAACAGCCCAACTGGCGGCCTCGGCAACCCCCCCGCTCAGGGGATAGACCGCCCCTATTTTGACTGCCTGGGCCTCTGCCGACAAGGGTGCCACAAGGAATAACAACAGCAAAACAAGAGACAGGAACATGCTCCATCGTTTACGCGCACTGCCGGTTTTCATTTTCCACCTCCCAATTACGCTTTGTCCACGCTTCCCACCCCCTTCACCCGATGCCGCACCAGTCGGCTGCAAAGAGGGCGAGGGTCTGCGTCACCTTTTTCAAAGAATCGAGGTCCACGAACTCATCGACGCCATGATAATTTCCACCCTTCGGACCAAATGCCAGGGAGGGCACCCCGAACATGGTGCCGAATCGCGTATCCAGACCGCCTGAGGAGGCTGTTATGCGGGGCCTTCCACCAAAGACGCCTTCTGCGATCGGCACCAGGGCCTGCACGAGCGGTGACGCCTCATCTTCCATCCATGGCTCTGCGTCCCAGCCGAACCACTCGACGATTGCGGGGTGCTCGTCAAACCAAGGGTCATCGGCTGTTGCCTCCCTGATTGTACGCGCCACCTCCTCCCGAACGTCCTCGCCGCGTTCGCCCGGTGGAAATCCTATTCTACCTTCAATCACCGCCCATCCAGCCACTGTTGAGACCCAGTCTCCGGCCCGGACGATTCCGATAGAGAGGTTGCAGGCCCGCCCCGTTTCCTGCTGCAGCAATGGATAGGACAGCGAATGTGCACGGCTCTCGTCGAGCGCCCCAAGCGCCCTGATGATGGGCACCATCTTGGCGGCGGCGTTGACGCCCTCATGGGACCGCGCTGCGTGGGCCGGGCGGCCCTTTACCCTGACCCTGAAGTATTTGATGCCCGGGTGGCTGATCCACAGACCTTCCCTCGACGGTTCGCTGATGATCATGGCATCGGCCGTCACGCCGCGCAGGAAACAGGCAAGGGTGCCACCGCTTCCCCCCAATTCTTCCTCTATGACGCTCTCCAGGATTACGTCGCCCCGCACCTCGAGGCCGCAGTCCATGAGGGCCCGCACAGCAAATAGGTTGGCCGATAGGCCGCCCTTCATGTCCGATGCCCCCCGCCCGTAAAGGAGGCCGCCACGGATGGCGCCCTTCCACGGGTCAGCGGTCCACTCAGAGACAGGCTCCACAGACACGACATCGGCGTGCCCGTTGAGAATGAGGCTTCTGTCGGCCCCCTTTCCTTTTCTTCGGGCGATTACATTCGGCCTGCCCCCGTAGGGCACGCCCGTATCGATGTATGCCGGATGACGGCTGACCGTCTCCGGTGACGCCTCGCAGAGTTCCACCTCAAGGCCGAGGTTGCTGCAGGTCTCGGCAAAGAATGCCTGGCACGACCCCTCGTGCCCCGGCAGGCTCCGGTGGGACACAAGGGAAAGAAGGAAATCGCACTGCTCTCCAAATGACCGTTCCACACGGTCAACAATCTCCGACCTCATCGATGCCTTCATCGGTCAACAGAACCTTTTTCCGCCAGCCGCGGATCCTTGGGGAGCTGACGGCCCCATTGTGCCGCCACCCCCTGACAAATCGACCCGGACGGCACTTCATCGCCGCCCGGGTCTCTTAAGATCCGAGGCGCTATGTCAGTTCGCCTTTGTGGAGACGTACACGGCAACACGCTTTCCGTCTTTGTATTGAAGCGCGCCAAGATAGGGATGAATCTGGCCAACGGCGTCAAAATTCGGTTCCCCGTTATAGCCGAGGAGCACCTTGGTGAGCTGGGTCTTTTTCATGGCATCCCGAATCTTGTCCTTGTCGGTCAGCGTGTTGGCCCGCTGGATTGCATCGGCCAGGATCTGAATCGACTGATAACCCCAGAGCGAGAAGCCGTTGCCGTTCCGGTTATACTTCTTTGCATACCGCTTGAGCCACTCCTGAACCTCAGGTTTGTCCTTGTTCAGCTCAAAGGGCACGCCTTCGATATACATGCCCTCAAGCAGCTCTTTGCCTCCGAGTTTGATCATGTTGTCCGTCGCGTAGGTGCTGCAGCCGAAGATCTTTCCCTTGAAGCCCAACTCCTTCAACTGCTTGAGTATTCCAACGTTCTGAGAATCTTCATCGGTGACGATGTAGATGGCCTCTGGCTTCGTGGCCACCAGTTTCGTAAGCTGCGTGTAGAAGTCTTTGTCCCCATGCTTGAACCACTCTGTTGCCGTCACTCTTATATTGTTCTTCGGATAGAGGTCGCTATAGATGGTCACGGCGCTGCGCCCGTAATCGTCCGTGATGGCCATGAGGGCAACCGTCTTTATGTTGAGCTTCGTGGAAACGAACTCGACGAAGGGCTTTGCATACATATCGATCGTATTGACGATCCTGAACATGTAGGGATACTCGGGCGCCGTGATTTTGGGGTGCACGGCAATGGGCGTCACCTGAACTATCTTTGCCCGACCCGTGACCTCGCGCTCAGCGAGAACGGCAGAGCTGCAGTAGTCCCCCGTGACCGCCACAACCTTGTCCCGGTTGACCATCTTCTCCACGGCGGCAACACCTGTCGTGGGATCACACTTGCTGTCATAGAGCACGAGCTCGATCTTTTCGTTCTTGCCCTGAACGGGAACACCACCTTTGGCGTTAATTTCATCGACAGCCATCTTCACGCCCTCGACCACCCAGCTTGACGCCTCGGCAACACCGCCGCTCAACGGGTAGATGGCACCGATCTTCAAATTCTGTGCCGATGCGGCAAGGGGCATAAAAATGAGGGATACGATGAGGGCCGCACCGATGAGTATCCAGCCCATTCTACAGGTTTTCCTTCCGTTTTTTTCACATTTCATTGACACACCTCCGCCTTTTTGATGTTTTGCGGACGAAAGACCGGTTAGCGCAGCCTTCCGTTTCGCAGACAACTTCGTTGGCTTCTCTGCCAGTCTTTCAGATGCACCCCCATGTGCACCCATTTACACGCTTTTACCGTCCCGGCACCGGACGACCTCGACATTGCAGGGTCGCCCCTAACCCCCGAGGTAGGCCCTCTTGACCGCCTCGTTGCCCTGCAGCTCCTGCCTCGTGCCCGAAAAGACCACCTTTCCGGTCTCAAGTACATATCCCCGGTTGGCCACCTCGAGTGCGGAACCCACATTCTGCTCCACCAGAAGGATGGCCGTGCCATCTCTGTTTATCTCCTCAATGATCCTGTACATCTCCTCCACCAGGATAGGTGAGAGCCCCAGCGACGGCTCGTCGAGCATGAGGAGCGTCGGCCTGCTCATCAGTGCCCGCGCTATGGCGAGCATCTGCTGCTCGCCCCCGGAGAGAGAACCGGCCATCTGATTCTTCCGCTCCGAAAGCCTGGGAAAATAGGAGTACATGTGGTCAAGATCCTTTGCCACGCCCCCTGCGTCATTTCTGACGAAGGCACCCAGTTTAAGGTTGTCCTGGACGCTCATGTCGGGAAAGAGCTCCCTGCCCTCAGGACAGTGCGAAATGCCCAGCTTCACTATATGGCCTGCCTTCTCCCGCTCTATGGCCTTTCCATGGAAGACGATGGAGCCCCGTCTCGCCCGGACAATGCCCGATATGGTGAGAAGGGTCGTTGACTTGCCGGCCCCGTTTGCCCCGAGGACCGTCACGATCTCGCCCTCGTTCACCTCCAGGGAGAGGCCATGCAGCGTTTGGGCACGCCCGTAGTAGGTGTCGATATCAGTCAGCTTTAGCAACACTTTGGTACCCTTTTCCCAAATAAATTTCGATGACCTTTTGGTTTTGCCGAACCTCTTCCGGTGTCCCTTCCGCAATCATTGTGCCGAAATCAACGACAAGGATGTGGCGGCACAGGGTCATCACGAGACTCATGTCGTGCTCCACAAGAAGGATCGTAATGCCCGAGTCATGAATGCGGCGGATCAGTTGGGCAATATATTTCTTGTCCTCACTGTTCATGCCCGATGCCGGCTCGTCAAGAAGGAGAAGCTTCGGCTCCGTCGCCAGCGCCACGGCGATACCGAGGGCCCTCTGGGATCCGAAGGGCAGGTGCTTTGCCAGCCTGTGCTCCCAGCTGGAAAGGCCGACAGACTGCAGAATTTCCATGGCCCTATCCCTCGCTCGCTTCTCTTCTCTGCGCCACGCACCGGTCTGAAACAACGACCCCACAAAGCCGGCCTTTGTCTGGAGGTGACGCCCCGTCAGCACATTTTCCAGCACCGTAAGGTCGGGAAACACGTTGATCTTTTGGAAGGTTCTTGCCATCCCGTGAGATGCTATGACATGGGCAGCCTGGTGGGTCACATCGACGCCCCCGTACCGTATGGTTCCGCCGCTGGGCCGAAGAAAACCCGATACGAGGTTGAAGATAGTGGTTTTCCCGGCGCCGTTGGGCCCGATAAGGCCGAAGAAATCGCCCTCTCTGACCGTAAAGTTGACCTGGTTTACGGCCTTCAGGCCACCGAAGTGCTTATCCAGATTCTGCACCACAAGCAGTTCTTCCATATCCAAATCCTAAGTATCTCCCTTGTCTCTCAGGCCTATCTGTTTCACATACCCCATAATGCCCTTGGGCAGAAAAATGACGCAGACCATGAGGATGAGGCCGTAGGCAACCCATTGATAGGCCTCAACGCTTCTCAGAAGCTCAGGGAGCAGGGTGAAGAGCACCGCCCCGATAAGGGGCCCCGAGAGGGTTCCCATTCCACCCACAACGAGCATGGTCAGGTGGCGGAATGACTCGCTCACCGAGAAGCTGACGGGGCTTATGAAACGAAAATAATGGGCGTAGAGGCTTCCCGAGGCGCCAAGAAGCATCGTGGCAAGGACAAAGGCGATGATCTTCGTTCTCGAAACAGCGATGCCGACAGACCGGGCCAGCGTGTCGTTCTCTTTAACTGCAAGCATTTCCCGGCCAAGCCGGGAGCGTAAAAGCTGCCGGTTGATGTAAAACGCAACGACGAGGAAGGCAAGGCTCAGGTAGTAGAACGCCGTCTTGCTCTCGAAAGAAATCTCTCCCCCGCCCGGCAGAGGGATGGGTGACGGGGCAGGAATTCCCGTAATGCCCATTGGCCCGCCGGTGACCGGGATCCAGTTATCAAAGACGAGATGGAGGATCTCGCCGAATCCGAGGGTCGTCAGGGCGAAATAGACACCCGTCAGCCGGAGCGAAGGATAGCCTATGAGGAGTCCGAAAAGGCCCGTCACCACTACGGCACAAGGCATGGCAAGCCAAAAAGCGAGCCCCAGCTTCGTCGCCGCAAGCGCAGAGGCGTAGGCGCCGATCCCCAGAAATCCGGCGTGGGCGATATTGAGCTGGCCCGTTATGCCCGTTATGATATTGAACCCGTAAATGCCCGTAGCAAAGATAAAGGCCACGTTCGCCGTATGTTTGAAATAGGGGTCATCTATTATCAGGGGAAAGGGGATTGCCGCTGCCAGCACCAGAAGGGGCAATAGGTGTTTTGCACTGTTTTTCATGATGCCTTCCTGCCGAAAAGCCCCTGAGGCCTGATCAGGAGCATACCGATAAGAATGATGAATGCGAAGGCATTCTTGTAATCCGATGAGATGTAGGCGCCCCCCAGACTCTCGGCTATGCCGATGAGGAATCCGCCCACCACCGCCCCCTGAACATTGCCCATGCCGCCGAGGACTACGACAACGAAGGCGATGAGCAGGGGCATGCCGCCCATGGTGGGGTAGACATAGAATATTGGTGCAAGGAGAGCTCCCGCCGCCGCCGCGAAGGCCGAGCTGATGGCAAAGGTGAGCATGTATATTCTGGGGATGTCGATACCTACAAGAGAGGCACCCCTCGGGTTCTGGGAGGTCGCCACGATGGCCCTGCCCGTCTTTGTGTAACCGAGGAAGGCGTAAAGGGCAGCGATGAGAACGATGCTCGCGATGAGGACCACGAGGCGCTGCAAGGTGCACAGGGCGCCGAAGATGGAAACCATCGTGTCCGTGTAGGGGGCGGAAACCTTGAGGGTTTCTGAGCCCCAGAGCAGTTGGGCTCCGTTCTCCAGGAAGATGAGAAGGCCCAGCGACACGAGCAGGTCGTTGAGATGGGGGCCTTCGTAGATGGGCCGGAAGACAAGCCGTTCAAAGACAATGCCCACAAGGCCTATGGCCACCATGGCCAGGGCGACGGAAACAAAAAACGGAAGGCCCAGGCGCTGCCCAAAGAAGTAGCAGGCATAGCCACCCAGCATGTAGATCGTCCCGTGGGCAAAATTGGAGATCTTCATGATGCCGAAGCTCATGGTCAGACCCACGGAGATGAGCGCATAAGCCCCGCCCAGAATCAGTCCGTTGATGAGCTGCTGTAAGAACACTATTCCTCCTGACCCGACACACCACACCAGTCGCAGATAAAGAGCGCGTAAACCTTCGTAAGGCCCCGCAGGGACTCAAGGTCAACCCATTCGTCGACACCGTGGAGGCTGCCCCCCTTTGGGCCGAAAGAGATGGAGGGGGTTCCGAACATGAGCCCAAACCGCGAGTCGAGGCCGCATGGCGCTGCCGTGGCCTTCGCCTCCATGCCCGGCACCTTTGCACTCGCTTCCACCATCTTTTTGATGACGAGAGAATCTTCGGGCTCCACCCAGGGCTCGGCATTCCAGCCGAACCACTCGATCTCCGGCGGGTGTTCCGCAAACCAGGGGTCATCCTTGACCGCGTCCGTGACTGTCTTTTCGATTTCTTCCATCACCGATCTTCCATTTTCTCCCGGCACAAACCCAACCCGGCAGTCGAGGACGGCCCAGCCGGCAACGGTGGACACCCATTCTCCGGCGAGCATTTTTCCGAGGGAGAGGTTACAGGACCTGCCCGTATCCCGGCTCAGGAGGGGGTAAGACAGGCGGCCCGCCCGTTCCCGGTCAAGGCGGTCCAGCGCCGTGATAATGGGCACCATCTTTACGATTGCATTGACCCCCTCATGCGAAAGGGCGGCATGGGTCGGCCGCCCCAAGACCCGCACGCGGAAGTACTTGATCCCCGGATGGGATATCCAGATACGCTGCTGGGAGCACTCCGGGGTAACCATGGCGTCGGCCGTCACCCCGTGGATCAGGCACGCCAAGGTGCCGCCGCTCCCCCCTAACTCCTCCTCTACCACCGTTTCAAGGATCACCTCACCCTTCAGTTTGATGCCGGCGGCGAGAACGGCCTTAAGGGCAAAGAACATGGCCGAAACGCCTCCCTTCATGTCCAGAGCTCCCCGGCCGTACAAGCGGTTGTCCCGGACAACGGCAGCCCAGGGGCTGTTGGTCCATTCGGAAAGAGGCTCGGGCGGAACCTCGTCGATATGTCCGTTCAATATAAGGGACCGTCCACCGCCCTGGCCTTTAAGCCTTGCGATGACATTGGGCCGCCCCGCGTAGGGCAATCCGATCTCGGTGTAGGCCCGATGTTTCTTCACCGTCTCCATGTCGGCCTCGAAGAGCTCTACGTCAAGGCCCATGGTGCGGCATGAATCGGCAAAAAAGGTCTGGCAAGGCCCTTCCTGCCCCGCCATCGTGGAAAAGGAAATCAGCTTCGACAGAAAGGCGATCTGGTCATCGAAAAACTGATCAACCTCTTGCATAACCGCTTCATTCATCTTGTCATTCGTCATCATTCTACCTCGGTTTCAACTCTCTCCGCATTGGCCACGCTCGTCACGTCTGAAGGACCCTCTTTCCGGCGTAGGCATTGTAGCCCTCGACCGCAATGAGCTCATGTCTCGCTATGCGCAGCACAATGTCCCGGGCATCCTGCGAGTCAAGCTTGAGAAGCACCGACTGCTCCTCGTCCGGGCCCTCCGATACCACCGCCTCATCCAGTATTGCTATGCCCGCCTCTCCCACCGTACGCCGGATCCGGTCCATAGACACAACGGACCGGTCGTACCGGATAAAAAGGTATGCATGATCCTCGTCAAAAGGATGCCCTTCGAGAAACGCATCCAGCTCATCAGGGCTTGACCGCTTCAAGGGCATCCCCTATGATCGCGAGCCCCTTTTCCAAAAGGTCGTCGGAGATAACAAGGGGCATAAGGGGCCGGATGATATTGGAGTGCGTGCCGGCCGACATCATGAGCAACCCCTTTTCTCTACAAAAATCCACAATGGCCTTTGTGTAAACAGTGGCATGCTCCTTCGTCTTCCGGTCCACAACAAGCTCCATGCCCACCATTGCACCCAGCCCCCGCACGTCGCCCACAACGGGATAACGCTCCTTAAACAATTGAAACCGCTCCATTACCTTTGCCCCAATGACCTGTGCGCGGGCAAGAAGGCTATGCTTCTCTATGTAGTCGACCACGGCAAGGCCGGCACTGCAGGAGACGGGGTTGCCGGAGTATGTACCGCCCAATCCGCCCACCTGCGGGTGGTCCATAAGTTCCGCCCTTCCCGTTACGGCGCTTAAGGGGAATCCCCCGGCAATTGATTTCGCCATGACCATAATGTCCGGCGCCAATTCAAAATGCTCGGAAGCAAAGAGCTTGCCCGTGCGCCCAAAGCCCGTCTGAATCTCATCGACGATAAATACAATGCCGCTTTCTTTACAGATGTCATGCAGGATATTGAGAAAACCCTTTGGGGGCGGTACAAAACCGCCCTCGCCAAGGACCGGCTCCACAAGAAGGGCCGACACCTGCTCGGCCGCCACGTGCGTGTAAAAAAACTCTCTCAGGCACCGGGCGCAATGGAGGTCGCAGGACGGGTATTCAAGGTCGTAGGCGCAACGGTAACAGTACGCGTAGGGCATCCGGTAGATCTCGGGGGCGTAGGGTCCAAACCCGACCTTAAAGGGCTTGGCCTTGCTCGTAAGGCTCAGCGCCAGAAGGGTCCTCCCGTGGAAAGCGTCCTGGAAGGCTATGATGGCCGATTTCCCCGTAGCGTGGCGGGCGATCTTTATGGCGTTCTCTACGGCCTCCGCACCGCTGTTGACGAACATCGTCTTCTTGGGGAAGTCGCCCGGCGTCAGTTCATTCATCTTTTTTGCCAATTTCACGTAGGGTTCGTACATGGCCACGTGAAAACAGGTGTGAATGAACCTATGCATCTGCTCCTCGGCCGCGGCAACGACGTCCTTATTGCAGTGGCCAACGTTGAGAACGCCTATCCCACCGGAAAAATCGATGTACTCTTTACCCTCCACATCGGTGATGACCGCCCCTTCAGCCTTTGCAGCAAAAACCGGGTGGGCTGTAGCGGGCCCCTGAGGCACGTGCTTCACACGTTCCGCTAACAAGTCTGCGTTCTTTCCCATTGTCCCTCCTGCATCTTGTTTTGTCCGCCCTAGTATACAATTTTTGTGCCGAGGAAGACCGGCCGAGGAAGACCGGCGCACGTGCCTGCTTAACGCCTTGATTCTGGAAGGGAATCCCCGTCCCACCCTGCCTGTCCCGGCAACGGCCTCCGCTCAACCAAGTATGCATCTATGCATAGCAATCATTGGCTTAACTAAGGTATAGTGTATATAATTATAATAGAATGTCCGCTATGCATAAGAACATAAAACTATGCCATTGTGCATATGTTGGTCATCATGTGGCATAGTCTTACCGTCCTTTTAGCTTCCTGGAAATGGTGGACTGGTTGACGGCAAGGACGCGGGCGGCGGCCCACTGGGAGCCGTGTGTCTTCACTGCCTGCTCTATAACAAGGCGCTGGAATCGTTCCATCGCTTCTTTCAGCGGAATGTCGTCATTCATGAGGCTTTGATAGATCGTCGGGCCATCGGCGCCCGTCACCGAACCGGGCAGGTCGGTAAGCTCAATTCTATCCCCCTCCGTTACGACTACCGTGCGCTCGATAATGTTTGCCAGCTCCCGGATGTTGCCCGGATAGTCGTAGTGACAGAGGGCTTCGATTGCCGGCGAGGAAAGCGTTTTTGCCTTCCCCCGGTGGCGGTCGAACTTGTTGAGAAAATGGTAAATGAGAGGGACGATGTCATCCCTTCTCTCCCGAAGCGGCGGTATCCTCATGGGGACTACATTAAGCCGGTAGTAGAGGTCTTTCCGGAACCGCCCGGCCGAGACCATCTTCTCGAGATCCCGATTCGTGGCCGCAATAATTCGCACGTCGATGGACCGGGCCTTTTCGCCACCCACGCGGACGAACTCGTGATCCTCCAAGAACCTCAAGAGCTTCGACTGGGAGGCAAGCGGAATCTCGGCAATCTCATCGAGGAAGAGGGTTCCTTTGTCGGCCAGCTCAAACTGACCCGCCTTTCCATCCATGCGAGCCCCGGTAAAGGCCCCCTTCTCGTAGCCGAAGAGTTCCGATTCGAAGAGGGCGCCGGGAATGCTGGAACAATCCACCCGTACAAATGGGCCCTCATTCCTGTTTGAATGACGATGAACCAGTTTGGCTATCGCCCCCTTACCCACACCGGACTCCCCGAGAAGAAGAACGGCTGAATCGACGCCGGCGACGCGGCGGGCCATGTCGAGAACGCGCTTTATGATTTCGCTGTGAAAGATTAGGTTTGATGTATCGATCTCCCTCATTTCAAGCCTTGAGAGGGTCGACACGTACCCCTTGGCAAGGGTCTGAATCTCCTGCAGCTCTTCCCGAAGCTGATCCAACTCTGAGATGTCGCGGTCGTTTGTCACCACGTAGGCAACGCCTCCGTGCTCGTCGAAGATCGGACTCCCTGTGACGAGAATTCTTCTTCCTCCGCGCACATTTTGAATCATAGTGAACGTCTTCTTGTGCCGCAACACCTCCAGCGTTACCGATTTATCGAACCATCCCTCCCTGACAAGCTCTTCCATGTGCCGGCCCACCACCTCCGACGCCTTGACACCGTTTATCCTCTCGGACGCCTCGTTGATCCGTATTACCCTGCCCGTATTATCGCATATCCACAGCCCGTCATAGGACGAATCGATGATGGTATCGAGCCAGTTCTTCATGTCTTTGAAGACATCCAACTCCCTCGATACGGCCTCGATGTCCGAGACGTCCTGAAAGACGCTGACGGCCCCCAGGATCTCTCCGTCCCGGAGTACAGGGCCGATGTTGGCCACAAGGGTGACGTCGTCCCAGGTGAGCTTCTCGCCCTTCAGCGTTTTCCTTGTACGAACGCATTCAAGAAGCTTCCCTCCCGTCCTCGGCAACACCTCAAGGACATATTTGCCCAGGACCTCGTCCGCCCTCACCTCGAAAATTCTTTCTGCCGTCTCATTGAGGTAGACGAGGATGCCTTCCTTGTCAATGGCAGCTACACCGTTGTAAATAGAGCCAAGGAGCCCACCGGAATCGAAGGACAAAGGCCGTTTCAGCATTGTCCTAATTTAATCATAGCGGTTAAGATTATTGCAACGACGCATCCGTAGCGCGGCCTTTACGGCGAGACCGGAAGGGCGCCGTCCCTTCAGCCGAAAAACTTGCTGTACGCGGATTCGATGGCTTGGTAGAGTTCACTCCGAAACAGCTCGTATTGGACCATGAATTCCCGGCCTGCCGTGGTAACGTCCGAGCCGCCGCCCGCAGACCCGCCGACCTTTCTCTCCAAGAGGGCAAAGCCAAGCCTCTTTTCGCACCCGTTAATGGTAAGCCAGGCCTTGCGGTACGACATCCGCATCTCCTGAGCGGCCTTGTGAAGAGACCCCGTCCTCTCAACGCCTTTTAACAAGCGGTAGGGCCCCTCGCCAAAAGCCTTGCCGTCGTTCTCGAGCCAGATCTTGTAAGCAACCTTCATCGCAGAAACACCGTTTCATATATCATAACGACAAAGCGGCGTAGAGTCGAGAATTTACTTACGTCCCGGGTCCGGCGGCCGATAGGGAGAGCCCAACGGACACCGGCCAGCTTACTTGACAGTCGTTATTTCCCATGATATACACCGTTGCACGAGGGCCGAGTCATGGGGCCGGCGGCCTTCGCCCTTCAGGGCGGCCCCTCAGGGCCAAAAAGAACAGCAGACTAAGGAGGAAAGGGCGCATGCCAACGCGCCGGGGAGAAGCCGGAGGCGATAGGGGAAACAGGGCGTTCAGGCTTGCCCTGCTCGGCATGGTTTCCCTTCTACTGATTTTTCTCGTCGGCCTAATGGCCGCCATGATCTCGCAGACCACCCCGCAGAAACTGCTCGCAACGCTCTCCTCTCCCGAGGTGCTTTTCGCCGTCCGGCTATCTTTTCTCACCGCAACGACGGCAACGGCGCTGGCCATGGTCGTGGCCGTGCCCGTGGCATACGCAATGTCACAGTCACGCTTTCCCGGAAAGAGCGTTGTCGATGCCGTCCTCGACCTCCCCCTCGTCGTCTCTCCCATAGCCCTCGGTGCTGCACTCCTGCTCTTCTTCAGCACCCCTTTGGGGGCCGGTATCGAGAACAGGGTGTTGCGCTTCGTTTTTGAGGTGCCGGGGATCATACTTGCCCAGTTCGTAGTCGTCCATGCCTTGGCCATTCGCCTGCTCAAGGCGGCCTTCGACAGCATCGACTCCCGCCTGGAGCAGGTGGCGCGGACCCTGGGCTACAGCAGGGTGCGGGCTTTTTTCCGGGTCACGCTGCCCCTCGCCCGCAACGGAATCATAGCGGCAGCCATACTGACATGGGCGAGGGCCTTGGGAGAGTTCGGCGCCACGGTGACGCTTGCCGGAGCAACGCAAATGAAAACGGAAACGCTTCCCGTCGCCATCTTCCTGAGCCTTGCCACGGGAGATGTGGAGAAGGCGATAGCCATAGTCTGCATCCTTATAGTCCTGGCCTTCGCCGCCCTTCTGGCGCTCCGCGTTTTCTCCAGGGCCAGGGGACCCCTATGATCCGCCTTGTCGGAGTGTCCCTGAAGCTGGGGCAGTTTCTTCTGAAGGACATGAGTCTGGAGGTGGCGGAGGGCGAGTACGTCGTCATTCTCGGTCCCACCGGAGCGGGGAAGACGGTGCTTCTGGAGGCCATTGCGGGCCTTCACCGCATTCGTCAAGGCGAGGTATGGATCGACGGCGAGAACGTCACCCGGCTCCCACCGGAAAAGCGAAGAATAGGCTATGTGCCGCAGGATTATGCCCTCTTTCCGTTTCTCGACGTGATGGGAAACATCGCCTTTGGCATCAACAGGAACGATGTCCGGGCCAGGGGGCAGGTTGACCTTCTGGTCAGCCTCCTCGGGCTCGGCCACCTGCTCACGCGCGGGGTAAAAAAGTTGAGTGGCGGGGAAAAGCAGCGCGTTGCCATTGCCAGGGCCCTGGCAACGTCACCGCGATTGCTTCTTCTCGACGAGCCCATGGCAAGCCTTGACGTGCGAACATCGAAGTACCTCCGCCTTGAACTGAGGAGACTGCACGACCAGCTCAGGATAACCACCATCCATGTAACGCATAACCTTATTGAGGCTGAAGAGATGGCGGACAGGATCGCCCTCATAGACAGCGGTGGGCTGGAACAGCTTGACAGCCCAAAGGAAATCCTCTTTCATCCACGCACCGAAGCGGTTGCAGACTTCCTCGGCACACCGAACATACTTGTCTGCGACGACGTGAAGCAGCTTGGCCACGGGCTTGTGGAGGCCCTTTGCGGCGATCTTTCCGTGGTCCTCCCGCACGGGGGCAAGGAGATACAAAAGATCGCACTATTTCCGCAGGACATTTACGTGTCGAAAACAAGGCCTCCAGGGCCCGACCTCAACAGGTTTAAGGGGGTGGTGAGGAAGATTTTCCCCCACCCCTCCGTGGTGCGGTTGACCATCGCCGTGGGCACTCAGTGCCTGGTCACGGAGCTGCCGCGGGACATCTTCGAGGAGCTGGAAATAGATGTAGGGCAGGAGGTCTTCCTCATTTTGAAGTTGAGGAGCCTGAAGGTTTACTGACCTGATCGTCACTTTCGGCACCCCTATTCCCCTGGTTCGCCGGCACCGCCTTCTTTCTGGCTACACGAGAACGTTTCACCCCCGTCCAAAGGGCCACAACGGAGGCCAGAAGTGCACCCAAGGCCACGGAAATGATAATAACGATAGCGAGAGACGCCTCCGTTCCCCAGGCGAGAAACTTTATTGACACCGTTTGGGCATTTTGAATCGAAAATATGGCGACTGCAGCCAGCAAGATGAGCACAATAAAGAGCATGTTCATAGCCTTACCTATCCTCCTTATCCTCCATTCTCGCCCAAAGACGGCGAAACATGAACGGGCATGAAAGGTGCCGCTTCATCATCCATCGACCTCTCAACCACAGTGCTGCTCTTAAATATCCTGGGATGGGGCCTGCCATCGACAAACTCCTCCAAAAAGGGTGGTTCACAGGCACTTGCACACACATCGGGGTAGTGGCTGATGGGGGGAGCGCAGGCGTAAAAGAGCAGCTCGTGGCGCACCTCATAGCGCTTCGCGCACCCGTCGAAGGAATGTATGTACCTGTCCAGATACCCCGGCTCTCCGCCATCGTGTCCGTAATCGTAGCTTTCCCAGGTGACGCCGGCCAGACAGGCCGCCGCTGCCCCCTGAGCTGATGCCGGCGCCAGATAAAAGGCCCGGTTACAGCCCTGCGAGAAGTGGCATCTTCCTATCGTTTCGCCCCTGGCCGCGGGGCTTCTGAAGTATTTTAGCTCATACCTTGGAAAAAAGCCCGTCCACCAGAGCTCCAACCGCTCGCCCGACGCGAAAACAATCGCCTCTCCCAGGCGCCCCCTCGCCGTCCAGAATCCTGCCGGCGCGGCCTCTATTGCCGTGGCAACGGCATGGTCACCCGGACAACAGCGGCTTTCGGCCGCCAGCACCCATGCCCCGGCCAGATAGAACAACAGAAACGCTGCTGCACCTATAGCCCCCCGAACCGTTCCATACCACATTTCCCAATTCTACCATAGATAGCCCGTCGAAGGGCGTTCCTTTTCCCTCCGGCGTTGACAACGGCCCTCACATTTCATACATTATGAAAACGGAAGTGCCAAGGCGCCTGGTGGGTCTCCTGGTCTTCAAAACCAGTGCACCGGCCACAAGCTGGTGGGTGGGTTCGATTCCCATGC
>CAZYVU010000007.1:0-87680 GCA_964651435.1 uncultured Pseudomonadota bacterium | reverse complement strand
TGGCCATACGCTACGGCAGATTGGCGGTGCAGACGGGCATGTTCCCGCTCTACGAGATAGAGAAAGGGAAATACAGCTTGACATTCAATCCGGAGCCGCTTCGACATGTGGTGGACTATTTGAATGGTCAGGGAAGGTACAGACATGTTACCGTGAGAACGATGACGGCGATCCAGAAGCGCGTAACAAAGGATTGGGAGCGACTAAAGTATCTCTGTGGATTGAGAAGAGAATAGACTATTTGGGGAGCTTATGGGGAATGAAGAGAGGTTTGATGCTATTGTCGCCCGGTATGGTGGGGATCGGGCGTACATACTGGCCATATTCCAGGACATCCAGAAAGAGCTGAAGTACCTGCCGAAAGAGGCCGTGGAGCACGTCTGTCGCAGCCTCGGTGTGCCCCTTAGCAGGGGTTACGAGGTGGCAAGCTTTTACAAGGCCATCTCTTTGACCCCCCGCGGCAGGCACACGGTCCATGTCTGTCTCGGAACCGCCTGCCACCTCCGAGGCGGCCCGAACATTCTTGACGCCTTTGAAAGAGAGCTGAGCATCACGAAAGGCAGCACAACGGAAGACGGCACCTTTACTTTGGAAACGGTCAACTGTCTCGGCGCCTGCGCCTTAGCCCCGCTTGTCCGTGTCGATGAGAAGGACTTCGGCAAAGCGACTCAGGGAACGGTAAGGGAGATTGTCAAGACCTTTGGGGACGGGGAGAGAGGATGATTGTCTCGTCGGGCAGGCTCGAGGCCATAGGGGAGTCTTACAGGAGCCGCATAAAGGCTTTCGACAAAATCGTCAAAATTTGTTGCGGCACCGGCTGCGTTTCGTCCGGTGCCCTCGATGTTTTTCAAGCCCTGAGTGCCGCCGTCGATGGTAGCGGGCTGAGCGGAAGAGTATTGGTGAAGAAGACAGGTTGCCATGGCCTTTGTGAAAGAGGGCCCATCGTGGTTTTCGGCGACGACGAGATTCTTTATCAGTCCGTCGGCAAACGCAAGCTTGATGACGACATTGTGTTGCTCATGGATACTATCAAGGAAGACAAGGTTGCGGAGAAGTTTTTGTACAAAGCTCCCGGATCGGACAGAAGCTTCAGAGCGCCCGGCGATATTCCGTTTTACTCAGGTCAGAAACGCATCGTGCTGGCATTGAACGGCGTCATAGACCCGGAGAGCATTGAGGAATACATCTTTTTGGGTGGCTATAGGGGCCTGGAGAAAGCCCTTGCCATGGAGCCCGATGAGATCATCGAGTGGGTTGCCAGGTCGGGCCTTCGCGGCCGTGGAGGCGGCGGCTTCGCTACGGGGCGCAAATGGGAGTCGTGCAGGTCGGCAGAGGGGGGAGTGAAATACGTGCTGGCCAACGGGGACGAGGGAGATCCCGGCGCCTTCATGGACCGGTCTCTCATGGAAGGAAACCCTTTCTCGGTATTGGAGGGAATGACCATTGGAGCCTATGCCATCGGCGCCCAACAAGGCTTCATCTATGTGCGAGACGAATATCCTTTGGCGGTAGAACGGCTTGTTAAGGCGATAGGGGCGGCGGAAGCGAGCGGATTGCTTGGTCACGATATTCTGGGAACGGGGTTTGATTTCAACATAAGAATCTTCAGGGGCGGCGGCGCCTTTGTGTGCGGAGAATCGACGGCCCTTATGTCTTCACTGGAAGGGAAGGCTGGGGAGCCGAGGGCCAAGTACGTTCACACGGCCGAAAAAGGTCTCTGGGACAGGCCGACAAACCTAAACAATGTGGAGACCTGGGCCTGTATTCCGCAGATTGTGACGAACGGATGGGAGTGGTTCTCGTCGGTCGGTACGGAGCACAGCAAGGGCACGAAAGTTTTTTCGCTTGTTGGTAAGGTCAAGAATACGGGTCTTGTCGAAGTGCCTATGGGCATGACCCTCCGCGACATCATATTCCACCTTGGGGGCGGCATTCAGGGGGACAAGACCTTTAAGGCCGTTCAAACGGGAGGGCCGTCAGGGGGATGCATTCCGGCCCAATTTCTTGACACACCAGTGGACTTCGATTCGCTGACGAAACTCGGCTCCATGATGGGCTCAGGCGGTATGATCGTCATGGACGAGAGAAGCTGCATGGTCGACGTGGCTCGGTATTTCCTTAGCTTTCTTGTTGAGGAATCCTGCGGCAAGTGCACCCCTTGCCGGGAGGGCGTTCGCAGGATGTTCGAAATCGTCGACGGGATTTGCCAGGGCAGAGGAAAGGAGGGTGATATCGAGCACCTTGAAGAGCTTGGCAAGGCAGTGAGCCTTGGATCGCTTTGCGGGCTCGGCCAAAGTGCGCCGAACCCGGTTCTTTCGACCCTGCGCTATTTCTCCGATGAATACAAGGCCCATATCGAAGAGAAGAAATGCCCTGCCGGGGTTTGCAAGGCGTTGGTGAGCTTTTCGATAGATCCGCAAGCTTGCACCGGTTGTATGCGATGTGCGCAAGAATGCCCGGTGCACTGCATAGAAGGCGAGCGGAAGTCGGCGCACAGCATAGAGCAGTCTCGGTGTATCAGGTGCGGCACCTGTTACGACACATGCCGTTTTGACGCGGTTCGGGTGGGGTAGGGGGCATTTATGGTAGAGTTTCGTATAGACGGTCGGTTGGTTAAGGCTGAGGAAGGTCAGACAATCCTCGATGTGGCTCGCAGAGAGGGGTTTGTCATTCCCACGCTTTGCTGGCACGACACCCTGGGGTCTGACGGCCGGTGCAGGCTGTGCGTCGTCGAGGTCATTCGGGGTTCAAGAAGGCGCGTCGTAACGTCATGCCTCTATCCTGTCGAAGCGGGCATTGAGGTGGAGACGGCATCGGAGAACGTGGAACTTGTGAGAAGATCCGTCCTGGAGCTGCTCTTGGCGCGTAACCCGGCATCGGAGGTGGTGCGCGGCCTGGCTGCGAAGTACGGAGTGAGGGACACAAGATACGGCAGGGATAATGATAAAGGCAAGTGCATACTCTGCAATACCTGCGTCAAGACCTGCGATGTGATTGTCGGCGTTTCGGCGCTCTCTATGGTCGGCAAGGGCCCCCGCAAGAAGGTGACGACACCCTTCGACGGGGCATCAGATGTTTGCATCGGATGTGGGGCCTGCGCAGTTGCTTGCCCGACGGGCCACATTTTTCTCGAGGACAGAAACGGCTACCGCACAATCTGGAAGAAGCGCTTCGAGTTGGCTAAATGCCCCCATTGTGGTCGTTTTCACGCACCGCTGGAACAGCTCCGGTACATTGAGGGCAGATCGGGTACGCCTCTTGACAAACTCCTTATCTGCCAAGACTGCCGGTGAGCAAGAATGGGTTTGAATAAAGAGGCGATATGTAGTAGGATGTAGGAGTATGGAAGACGGACCCTTCCGGGAGGAACGGCCCATCTGGTTGGATTTTAGGCGATGACGTTCGATTTGACCATAATCGGCAAAACTCTTCGGGCGAGAAGAGAAGAGCTGGGTCTCACGGAAAGCGAAATCGCAAAGCGCCTTAACCTCCGTAGCATAATGATTAAATCAGTGGAAGACGGGCAGTGGAAAGCCCTTCCTCACGAGTTCTATGTGAAGGGTTACGTCAAGGAGTACGGAAAGCTCCTTGGAATTGAGGATACCGTTAATGAACTCCTGGCTCCGCAGAAAGAAGCCGATGACGAATTGGTGCCCGTAGAGCCGGTTAGGGCTGAAAAGCCCGCGAGGCGGCTACCCCTGGGGTCACTGTTCAAGCCGAAAAGGATATCGAAGAGTGCTTTAGTTTACGGGGCCGTTGTCCTCCTTGTCTTTGCCTTTTATCTCGTGAGGGAACAAGAGAAGACCCAGGTCGCGGGGCCGGAGCGAAGCGCCGTGACTCAGTCGGCACCGGAGACGGAGAGCGTCCGCCAACCGGTGGCGCACGAGGCTTCGGGAGAGAAGAAGCTCATGATTACCTGTCACGAACGCACGTGGCTGAGTATTGTAATAGACGGTAATGAAAAGAAGGAGTTTATGCTTAACCCTGAGGAGGTCGTTCTTCTGAACGGACAGGACAGGTTTGATCTGCTCGTGGGGAACGCCGGAGGGATCAAGATCTTTATCAACGGAAAGGATACGGGTTTTTCGGGCGAAAACAGGGAAGTGAAAAGGATTACCCTGCCATAGCTCTAAAAAAGGGATTCAACCGTTTTGGAGCGGAGTGCGATTCCAAGGTGGTTGTAAGCTTTTTCAGAGGCCTTTCTGCCCTGCGAGGTCCTCAGCACAAGGCCTGTCTTGAGCAGGTACGGCTCCACCACTTCAACGAGAACATCGCTTTCGAATTGTAATGTGGCCGCGAGGGCCTCGATGCCCACCGGTCCTCCGCCGTAGTTGACTATTATCGTTGCCAGGAGTTTTCGGTCAAGGCCGCTGAGACCGAGGAAGTCGATGCCCTCCAACTCCAAAGCCTGCGCGGCCACTTCTCTGGTAATAAAGCCTTGGGCTCTCACTTGGGCAAAGTCGCGCACCCGCTTGAGAAGCCGGTTTGCTACCCGTGGTGTTCCCCGCGACCTCCGGGCTATCTCTCCTGCCCCTTCTTCATCAATCTCTACCTCGAGCAAGGATGCGGACCTGAAGACGATTCTCATTAAATCCTTCTCTTGATAAAAATCGAGGTCCCTCGTCATGCCGAAGCGCTCGCGGAGGGGAGAGGAAAGGAGGCCCGAGCGTGTTGTTGCCCCGATGAGGGTGAAGTGTTCCAGGCGGTAGCGATAGGTCCTGGCGTGGACGCCCTTGTCAAATATGAAGTCGACGGCGTAATCCTCCATTGCCGGGTAGAGAAATTCTTCGACTGTCTTGGGGATTCGATGAATTTCGTCAATAAAAAAGACGTCACCCTTTTCCAGATGCGTGAGGAGGCCCATGAGATCCCCACCCTTCTCCAAGGCAGGGCCGGACGTGGTGACAATGCGTGATTGCATCTCGTTGGCGATGATGTGGGCCAGCGTCGTCTTGCCGAGGCCGGGAGGGCTGTTAAAGAGGATGTGTTCGAGAGGTTCCCCCCTTTTCAGCGCTGCCTCTATAGCAATTCTCAAGGTCTCGACGACCTTGTCCTGACCTATGTACTCTGAGAGGGATCGGGGCCTGAGGTTGATGGCTGCGTCGGTACCCTCCGCTCTATCCTCTTGCCCCAGGAGGTCTGGGGCATCGATAGTCTGGTCGTGTATCATTGCTTCTGGCCCCTGTAGACCTCGTCGAAGAGTTCTTCGGCCGTAGCAATGGCCGGATTACGCTTCAAGGCCTCGTCTATCATTTTGCGGGCCTCCGCCGATCTGTAACCAAGCTGTGTCACGAGAACGCCCTCGACCTCCTTGCGGAAGTCCTCCTTAATTTCCGGTTCGCGATGGGCGTCTCGTATGAGAGCATACTTGGCGACCTTCCCTTTCAGTGTGGCGACTATCTTTTCGGCCTTTCGTTCCCCTATCCCTTTAAGCTGGCGCAGGCCTTTGATGTCTTTCTCCTCGATGGAGCGGGCTATTTCTCTGGCCGGCTTCGTCAGCGCCTTAACGGCCGCTAGGGGGCCGATGTCCTCAACAGAAATGAAAAGCTCGAAAAACTCCCGGTCCATCGCCTGGTTAAATCCGACGAGAATCGGCTTGGGTTGGCGCTCGGTCTGATGAAAGGAGATAAAGAAGCCCGCCTGCCCCTCCAGGGTGAGGCTTCTTTTTGCCTCCTGCATGACGTAGCTTGGCAAAAGGATCTCGTAGCCTACGCCGTGGACCATCAGCGTCACCTTCTCATCCGACATGCTTTTCAGAGTCCCCTCCAGGTACGCTATCATCGTTCGTGCTCCTTCGGCCTCCGATAAAAGGCGGCGATGGCTACGGCCAAGGCGTCGGCCGAGTGAAACGAAGAGAGTCCCGGCAGGGCAAGAAGCTTGCAAACCATGTCCCTTACTTGCTTCTTGCCTGCCGCGCCATAGCCGGTTAGGGAGATTTTGACCTCCCGGGGTGTCATCTCCACCAAGGGAAGGTTGCGGTGCAGTATGGCGAGGTACAGTACTCCAAGAACACTTCCAAGAATAATGCCTGCCCTGGGGTACCTAACGAGTGAAAAAATATTCTCTATGGCAACCAGATCGGGCTTTAAACCGTCAATGAGGCTTGTCATGTCTTCATGTATCTGGATCAGTCGCCCGGACAAGTGACGTTGGGCTGAAGTCTTGACTTCACCGCAACGAACGAGAGAAATTGCCTTATTGCAGGAAATAGCCCCAAAACCCGTGCTGACCAGACCGGGATCGATCCCAAGGACGACCATGTCTCATCATACCAGTAAGCGCGCTGTCTTGTAAATGATAAGGATAAAGCGACAACGGGTGTGTAGACGTGCAAATGGCGAAACCGCGCCTTATTGGCTGAGCCTCTCCATTTCCTCGACTGTTATGTCGAAATTGGCGTAAACCCTCTGAACATCATCAGAATCTTCAAGGGCTTCCATGAGTTTGAGCATAGTTTCGGCAGCCTTCCCTTCCAGTTTTACCGATGTCTGTGGTATCAGGCTGACCTCTGCCACAGCATAGGGAATAGACTGGTCCTCAAAGGCCTTCCGCACCCTCTCGAATTCTGCTGTCTCCGTTATGACTTCGATGACGTTTCCATCGTCAGCAACATCCTCGGCACCCACGTCGAGGGCAAGCTCCATGATCTTGTTTTCGTCGACGACGCTCTTGTCGAAGGAGATGTAGCCCTTCTTTTGAAAGAGCCAGGACACGCATCCGGCCTCACCAAGGCTTCCGTTCATTCTCGAGAGGATGTGTCGCACATCGGCCGCCGTCCTCTTCTTGTTGTCGGTAAGGGTTTCTATAAGAATCGCAGTCCCGCCGGGCCCGTATCCTTCGTATGTGTATTCCTCGTAGGTTACGCCATCACCGGCCGTGCCCAAGCCCTTCTTGATGGCGCGCTCGATATTGTCTTTGGGCATATTTTCTGCTTTTGCAGCCAGCACGGCCGTACGGAGCCTCGAGTTGGAATCCGTGTCTCCGCCTCCGATGCGCGCCGCTGTGCTGATTTCCTTAATCAGCTTAGTAAATATCTTTCCGCGCTTCGCATCTGCGGCACCCTTCTTGTGCTTAATGGAGCTCCATTTGCTGTGGCCCGACATGCGACCCCCTGAGAGAAAAATGGTGGGCAGTATAGGAATCGAACCTACGACCTCTGGTATGTGAGACCAGCGCTCTAACCATCTGAGCTAACCGCCCGCGTATTTGCGTGTTATTATTAATATAATGGGACGCAAAAGTCAATACGTACGAGATGAATTCTGTTTCCTTCTTCGATGGAATCGGATAATATTAGGACCATGAGCCGGCATATTTTTGGACCTGTCCCCTCGCGGCGCCTCGGTTTTTCCCTGGGCGTTGATATTATCCCTGCGAAATTATGTACCTTTGACTGCCTTTACTGCCAGATTGGGAAGACAACGAGACTGACCATAGAGCGGGAGAGATATTACGACCCGGCGGAAGTTGCCGAAGAGGCATCTCTGGCCGTCGCCAAGGCAGAACGGGTCGACTACATAACATTTTCAGGGTCCGGGGAACCCACCCTCAACGCCAACCTGGGTCTCATGATCAAGGAGATGAAAAGGCGGTTGCCTTTGCCCGTAGCCGTCATTACCAATGCATCGCTCCTCTTCAGGGGAGATGTGAGGAGGGACCTTTCGGAGGCCGACGTGGTGTTGCCTTCCCTGGATGCGGTGAGTGACGATATTTTCCGTTACATTAACCGGCCCCACAGCAGCCTTAAAATCGATGACTTGATTGACGGTCTTCGGAGCTTTCGAAAAGAATTTGAGGGCCCGATATGGCTTGAGATAATGCTGATTAAGGGGGTGAACGACGAAGAGGACGAACTGCAACGGATGCGGACGGTTGTGGAGAGTATAGGAGCCGACAAGGTTCAGCTAAACACAGTGGTGCGGCCCCCGACGGAGGAGGTGGGCGAGGAGTTCGAACTGGAGGAGCTGGAACGGGTTTGCGACGTGTTTGGCACGAACGCCGAGATCATCGGCACCTTTCAGAAGTTCGTCACGCACCCCGCAGCGCCCGGATGGGAGGCGGAAGTCGTGGCCATCCTGGAACGACGATCGCTGAGCCTCGAAGACGTAATTCGCATTTCAGGGGTGCCCTTCAGCGAGGCGGCACGGCAGTTGAAACGCCTCGAAAAAGAGGGTCTGATCAAAAGCTTTCATTTCGGGGACAGCAAGTATTTTGTCAAAGGACATTAATACTTCAAGAAAGCAGAAAAATCGATTGACAAATAAATTTGACGCCATTTAGTATAAGAATCTTCGGTGTTGTAATCTTCGTCTGGAGGAAAGACCGGTGGATATTGTATTGGCATGGTATGCAGAGAAACTCTTGACTCGCACAGCAAGGGCTCTGGAGAAAAACTTTTTTACAGCTTCCTGCTTTGCCGACAGGGGTGCTGCGGCAGAGGCCATTTCGGCCCTCGTGAGGCCCGCAATGGCAGTTGGCTTCGGAGGGTCGGTGACGGTGAGGGAATTGGGCATCACGGAAAGGCTTGACGAGAGCGGTGCCGAACTTCTCGACCACTGGAGAGAAGGCATCTCGCCCGCTGAAATCCAGGAGTTGCGAATACGCCATCTCACCTGCGATCTCTTTATATCCGGCGCCAACGCAGTCACGGAAAACGGGGAAATTGTCAATATCGACGGCATTGGAAACCGCGTAAACAGTATGACCTTCGGGCCCAAAAAGGTTATCATCGTTGCCGGTATCAACAAAATTGTTCCCGATGTTCAGGCGGGCCTGGAGAGGATTAGGAGGATAGCGGCACCCATGAATGCGAGGCGGCTTAATCTGAAGGTGCCCTGCGCGGAGACGGGTTTATGTCACGACTGCTCCTCGGAGGCTCGCATATGCCGTGCCGTATCGATACTGCAACGCAGGCCGGCGATGACGGACATATCGGTCTACCTTATAAACGAAAAGCTTGGATTCTAAAAGGAGCGATGAATGAAGATTCAGAGGGCGGTTGTAAGCGTTTCAAATAAGGCCGGTCTGGAAGAGCTGGCACGGTGCCTAAAAGATTTTGGTGTTGAGATCATCTCCACGGGGGGCACATGGAAGTTTCTCGAAAAAGCGGGGGTAACGCCGACAGAAATCAGCGCATACACAGGATTCCCGGAAATCATGGACGGAAGGGTGAAGACCCTCCACCCGAAGGTTCACGGCGGTATTCTGAACATTCGAGACAATGAGGCGCATCAGCAGGCCATGGGTCCGCTGGGCATCAGGCACATTGACATGATCGTGGTGAATCTCTATCCCTTTGTCGAAGTTGTAGGCCGGGGCTGCACCTTTGACGAGGCCATCGAAAACATCGATATCGGAGGCCCGTCGATGATCAGGGCGGCGGCCAAGAACTTCAGATACGTTACGGTTGTCGTCGATCCTGCCGACTACGGGCCGGTCATTGAAGATATGAAGGTTCACGGCGGTGCCACCTCGGACAGCTTGAGGTTTTACCTTGCGAAGAAGGTCTTTAAGCTCACGTCGGAATACGACCGCGCCATCTCGGAGTACCTCTCGAACACGGAACCTGGCGGCAAGGGGACAGGATTATGAGGATCCTTGTTGTCGGCAGTGGCGGCAGAGAACATGCCTTGGTGTGGAAATTGACTCAATCCCCTATGACGTCAGCCCTTTTCTGCGCGCCGGGAAATGCCGGCATAGACGAGTGGGCGACGTGCGTCGATATTGGTGCGGGCGACATCGATGGGCTCATCGGCTTCAGTGCCAGGGAAAAGATCGATCTCGTCGTGGTGGGTCCCGAGAATCCCCTTGCAGATGGCATTGTGGACCGGTTCGAAGGGAGCGGGACTGCGGTCTTCGGACCTACCGGGAAGGGTGCCCGGATCGAGGCCAGCAAGATCTTCTCTAAAGAGCTGATGTCGAAATATGGGATTCCAACGGCGGCCTTTAAGAGTTTTGACAGTTACGAAAGGGCCAGGGAACACCTTGGCGAGATCGCTCCGCCCTTCGTTGTGAAAGCGGATGGATTATGTGCAGGGAAGGGGGCCTATGTGCTCCGGGATCGGGATAGGGCCGAGAGCGTCCTGCAATCTCTCCTGGTCGACGGCATTTACGGTGAGGCGGGCAGGAGGGTCATCATCGAAGGATTTCTTCAGGGTATCGAGGCGTCCTATATAGCATTCACGGATGGTGTTTCGGTGCTGCCCCTGCTTCCGTCGCAGGATCACAAGCCCCTGCTTGATGATGACCGCGGTCCCAATACGGGGGGTATGGGTGCCTACACGCCGATACCCTTCATTGACGAGGGCATGGAGGGCGTGATTGACCGAGACATTATGCAGGCTACCATCGACGCCTTGCGGGAAGAGGGCATCGTGTACAAGGGCGCTTTATACGGCGGCCTCATGCTCCAGGGGCAAAACGCCGTGGTGGTGGAGTTTAACTGCAGGTTCGGCGATCCGGAGACGCAGCCGCTCATGTTCCACATGGAGAGTGATGTGCTTCCGTACATGCTCGCGTCGTGCAATGGAGGCCTTAAGGAGCTGAAGCCGCTTTCCTGGAAGCCCGGGGTTTCAGTTTGTGTTGTTCTAGCATCGGCAGGCTACCCCGAAGCTCCTGAAAAGGGTAGGGTAATAAGTGGCCTGGAGGATCTCAAGAATAGCAAAGACGTTATGGTGTTCCATGCCGGCACGAGAAGAGAAGGGGACAAGGTGGTTAGTGCGGGAGGCCGAGTGTTGGGAGTGACGGCTTTCGGAGAGACCTACAAGGATGCTATCCGTACCGCATACGATGCCGTTGGCTGCATACAGTTCGATGGCATGCAGTTCCGAAAGGATATTGGCAGAAAGGCAATCAAGAACCGTATATGCACGGGAAGCGGGATTTGACAGAAGAGCGAGGGAGGAAGAATCGTGAAAAGATATGACGTAGCTGTTATTCCAGGGGATGGCACAGGGCCCGAGGTGGTAGCAGAGGGCATAAAGGTGTTGAACGCAGCGGCGGATAAGGGCGGATTTCACTTTCAGTACACCTATTACGATCTCGGCGGAGAACGGTACTTAAGGACCGGCGAGACACTCCCGGACAGCGTTCTTGGCGAGTTGAAGGACTTCAGGGCTATCTTCCTCGGCGCCATCGGGCATCCCGGCGTCAAACCGGGCATTCTGGAAAAGGAGATACTCCTTCGGACGCGCTTTGAGCTGGACCAGTACATAAACCTGAGGCCGGTAAAGCTTTACGAGGGTGTCGAAACGCCCCTTAAGGGCAAGACAGCGGCCGACATCGATTTCGTAGTGGTGCGAGAGAATACCGAGGGGCTTTACACGGGTTCCGGAGGCGTGCTCCGTAAGGGTACGAAGGACGAGGTTGCCATACAGGAATCGATCAACACGCGAATGGGCGTGGAGCGATGTATTCGGTACGCTTTCGAAATCACCCGGAAGAGAAACAAGCGAAAGAAACTGACGCTCTGCGGCAAGACGAACGTTCTAACGTACGCCTTTAATCTCTGGGAGCGGGCATTCTATGAGGTAGCCGCCGAGTACAAGGATGTGACCACCGACTATGCCCACGTCGATGCTACGTGCATGTGGATGGTAAAGAATCCGGAATGGTTTGATGTCATCGTTACGGATAACATGTTCGGCGATATCATTACGGACTTGGGCGCCATGATTCAGGGAGGCCTGGGCATTGCCTGTGGGGGAAACATCAACCCGATGGGGGTATCCATGTTTGAGCCCATGGGTGGTTCGGCGCCCAAGTATACGGGCAAGAACGTCATCAACCCATTGGCGGCCATTCTGGCCGGTGGAATGCTGATTGAGTATCTGGGGGAAGTCGAAGCAGCCCTGGCGATCGAGAAGGCTGTTCAGAAAGCCCTCAAGACGGAGATCAAATCTCTGGATGCAGGGAAGATGGGAATGGGAACGATGGATGTGGGTGATCTTATAGCAAAATACGTACGAGAATCGTAAAGCTTCCGGGGACGATATTTTGGGGAGGTTTTCTTGGTGTAAGGGTTATTGTCCATTATTAACAATGAGGTGTAATGAGACAATAAGGCGATACATCAAAATATCAGTCGACAATAATAGAATCATTACACTATCTTGTCATAGCGGATAACGACAGAGGGGTATGAGCGCATAATTTCTATTTGACAAGAGTCGTTGTTCGCTATAGGATTGTATACAGTATACAATTTTGGTGCTACAGAGGAGGCTGGCGCACACCGTTGTGCCTATAACCGCTTCTTGCGCACGAGGGAGGCAAAATGAGACTACCACCCTTCAGCTATTTGGAGCCGACAAACCTCGAGGGTCTTCTGGGCCTTCTGTCGACTTACAAAAGCAAAGCGAAGATGATGGCCGGAGGCACGGATATTGTTCCGCTGCTAAAAAAGAGGCTTGTTGCGCCCCAATTGGTCGTCGGCCTCAGGGCGGTGAAGGGTTTCGCGGGGGTTCGTGCCAAGCGTGGAGTGGTCGAGATTGGAAGCTGCACGACGCTAACTGAACTGGCTGCAGATAAGCTTATCAAAGCAGCCCTCAGCGGTCTTCACGAAGCGGTCCGATCTGTAGCGGCGCCGGCCATTCGGAACATAGCCACTCTGGGAGGCAATATTCTGCAGGGTACGCGCTGCCTATTTTACAATCAATCCGAGCTGTTTCGGTCGGGGCTGGAGCCTTGCCACAAAAGAGGGGGCTCGGTGTGCCACGCGGTGAGGGGGAGCAGGAAATGCTTCAGCGTTTACCAAGGGGACGTGGCACCCGCCCTGATTGCCCTCGATTCCCGGGCGGAATTGGCGAGCAAGCGTTCAAGCAGGATTGTAGCCGTGCAGGACCTTTTTTCAGGCAACGGCAAGAAACCGTTAACCCTTAAGCCGGGAGAGGTGCTGACCCGTATTCATGTGCCTCTTGTCGGTACGCGGTCAGGGTGCGCCTACGAAAAGCTCCGTTTTCGAGGGGCAATTGATTATCCCGTTGTATCATCGGCCGTCTTTGTCTCTCTAAAGGAGGACGGGGCAATTGAGAGGGCGCGAGTTGTCCTCAGCGGCTGTGGCTCGGGGCCGAGGTTTAGTTTCGAGTCCGGGGAGATCCTTGCCGGCACAAAGGGGGAGGCAAGGGCTATTGAGAGGGCCGCAGAGGCTGCAGGCAACAATCTGGAGATGGCAGGCAACACCGGTGTTCCGGCCGACTACCGGAGGCGGATGGTACCTGTTATGGTAC
Source organism: uncultured Pseudomonadota bacterium (assembly GCA_964651435.1). Lineage (GTDB taxonomy): Bacteria > Desulfobacterota > Syntrophorhabdia > Syntrophorhabdales > CAYQXL01 > CAZYVU01. The sequence goes on along the minus strand of CAZYVU010000007.1, from coordinate 74,454 downwards.
GACGGGCATTCGCAAGGGCCCTTGAGGCAACCAGGGAGGGGCACTGAGATGGAAAAGATTTCGATAACGCTCAGGGTAAACGGTGATACGGTCGAGATGGAGTGTTTTCCCAACGCAACCTTGCTCGAAGTAATCCGTGAAGAACTGGCCCTTACGGGCACCAAAGAGAGTTGCGGCGATGGGGCATGCGGTGCCTGCACCGTCTTGCTCGACGGGGCTCCCGTCCGGTCATGCCTTATGCTGGCCGTGGCGGCCCAACATCGGGAGATTACGACGATAGAGGGTTTGTCCAGCGGATCGGCACTGCATCCGGTCCAACAGGCCTTTGTGGAACATCACGCCATTCAGTGTGGTTTCTGTAGCCCGGGCATGATCCTGACTGCCGTATCGCTGCTGGAGCAGAATCCGGCGCCGTTGGAGCGGGAGATTCGCGAGGCTGTTTCGGGGAACGTTTGCCGGTGCACGGGATATGCGAAAATTGTTGAGGCCATACAGGCGGCCGCAACAGAGAAGAGGTGAATCATGGCTCAGTTTTCTCACATCGGCAAGGGTGGAAAGAGGGTCGATACTACGGCCAAGGCGACGGGAGAGGCGCAGTTCGCGGCCGACCTGCGGCTTCCGCGCATGCTCTGCGGCAAGGTTTTGCGGTCGCCTCATCCTCACGCACGAATAGTGAGCATCGACACTTCCCGGGCCGAAAAGCTCGCCGGAGTGAAGGCCGTTGTAACTGCCAAGGACACCTGCGGTGACCGGTGGGGGGTTTTCCGGTACACGCAGGATCAGCAGTTTCTTCCCACTACCAAGGTGCGTTACGTCGGTGAGGAGGTAGCGGCTGTGGCCGCAATCGACGAAGATACGGCCAGCGAGGCGTTGAGGCTAATCGAGGTGGAGTATGAAGTGCTGGCGCCTGTTTTCACGCTTGACGAAGCCCTTCGCGAGAACGCACCGCTCGTCCACGACGAGTACCCTGGTAACATCAATATCCACGTCAAGATAGACGTTGGGGACGTTGAAAAGGGCTTCCGGGAATCCCACTTGATCCGTGATGACGTGTTCACGGCGCCGGAGGACGCCTACTTTCAGGGCGAGCCGTATGCCGTCGTGGCCCACTTCGATTCTTCGGGAAACCTCGAGATATGGATGCCTAATGCGGGGCCCCACCTTAAAGCCAAACCGCTGTCGAACGTGTTGAAAATACCCCTGAACAAGATCCGGGTTAGAAAGATCACCATAGGAGGGGCCTTCGGCGGACGCTCAGAGATATCTCCGGCCGACACCATCTGTGCGCTTCTGGCGAGAAAGGCCCGGCGACCCGTCAAGATAGTCTACACACGGGAGGAAAACACGGTTTGCGTCAGACAGGGACACTCCATGGTGGCCCGGATAAAGACGGGCGTGGATGGGGACGGTCGGGTGCTGGCCAGGGACATCACGTGCCACATGGATGGCGGCGCTTACAGTAGCACGGGCCCCATCGCCGTGAGCGTTCCTTTTCTGTGTATGGAGCAGGCCTACCGCATGGACAATGTGCGCTACAACGGGTATAGGGTTTTTACCAACAAGCCCATACGGGGTATGTTTCGCGTTCATGGGCGGGCCTTCGCCTGCGGTGTGGATCTGCAACTCGATATGCTTGGCAGAGAGCTGGACATCGATCCTGTGGAAATGAGGTTGAGGAATGCAAGGCGGCAGGGAGAATACACACCGACGAGATCGTACGTTGCGAGCTGTGGACTTACGGAGGCTATCGAAAGAAGCGCGGAAAAGGCCCGATGGAAAGAGAAGTGGGGAAAGCTGCCTCCCTACCACGGCATCGGCATCGGCATGAATTCTGTCCAGACCGGCTTTCCCATGGGCATTCGTGGCGGCTCTCAGGCATTTATCAAGTTCAACGAAGAGGGTGGCATCACGGTCATCTCGGGGGTCGTTGACAACGGCCAGGGGAACGAGAACATGCTGGTCCAAATTGCGGCTGAGGAGCTGGGGCTGAATGTTGATGACGTTCAGCTCATTACGGCCGACACAGAGGTTACGCCCAGTGACCCCGGATCGTACTCCATGTGTGAAACCTTCGTTGGGGGTAATGCCGTGAGATTGGCAGCAAAGGACGCCAAGGAGAAGATCTTCAGGCTTGCAGCAGAGGCGTTGCACGCTGATGCCTCGACGCTGGTGGCTCGGGATAGAAAAGTGATGGTGCAGGGCCGGCCGGATACGGCCATATCGATCTCGAAGCTCGTCAGGACTGCTCTGTCGCGAGGCGAGGCGATCAGCGGGGAAGGATCCTACTGGCCAAAGGTTGACCCCAGGAGGGAGTGGGTGGATAATCCCTTTGGGCAGCTCAGTGAGACGTTTTCTTTTGGGGCCGTTGTGTGCGAGGTGAAGGTGGACCCAGAGACCGGCAAAGTGGATGTTCTCGAAGTGACGGCCGCACAGGACGTGGGTTATGCCCTCAACCCAAAGGTAATTGAAGGGCAATTTGAAGGCGGGTTGGCCATGGGAGGCCAAGGGGGGATGCTGCTGGAGGAGCTCCAGTGGTATGATGGAAGGGTGGTGAACCCGACACAGTTGGGGTACAAGGTACCACTTGCAATCGATATGCCTGTCATTAATAACATTATCGTTGAGACCATTGATCCGAACGGGCCATACGGGGCAAAGGAGGCGGGGATGTCCGTAGCCATGTCGGCGGCCCAGGCTTATTGCGGGGCGATCTGCAACGCCGTCGGCGTCGATTTTCATGACTATCCCATTACCCCGGACAAGATCATCAGGGCCATTGAGGCGAAGAAGGTGACTCAGGGCCAAGGATAAGATTATGAAGATAGAGAAAATCGACCACATTTGCTTCGCCGTGAGGGATTTGGAAGAGACGAAGAGGGTCTACGAGCAGCATTTCGGCCTAACACCAACCTGTGAATACGTCGCCGAATCGGAGAAGATCAGGGTCGCACGCTACTACATAGGCGAGGTGGCCGTGGAGTTCATGGAGTCGACGTCGCCTGAGGGAGAGGTAGGAAAATTTATCAGCAACCGGGGGGAGGGCGTGTTCCTCATATCGTACAAGGTTGACGACCTCGTCAAGGCGATGGAGGAGCTGAGGGCAAAAAACGTCAAGCTGATAGATGCGAAGCCTCGCCGGCTCTTTGGTACCCGATACGCCTTCGTCCACCACCCCCACGAGCTGCATGGGGTGCTGACAGAGCTTCTCGATGGGGATTTTGACATCAGCAAATAGAACGCAACGAGACTAAACAAAAAAGGGCGTAAAGGAGGAAGGGGGTATGCGGGCAATAGTGTTGGGCGGGACCGGAGGGATGGGACAGGGTGTGGCCCGGGACCTCATCAAGCAGGAACAGATTGAGAAAGTTATATTGGGCGACATCAACACGGACCCGGAACGGGTGCAGGCAAAATTGCGGGCAAGCGACAAGGTGTCGCTGAGTCGCATCGACGTCAATGACCACGAGGGAATGGTCCGGGCTATAGGAGAGGCTGATGTGGTCGTCAACTGTGCCGGACCGTTCTATAAGACGGCTGTTGCCGTAGCCAGGGCTGCCGTCGAGGCGAGGGTCAACTACATTGATATTTGCGATGACTACGAGGCGGTACCGATCCTCTTTTCTTCCACTGACATTGATGAGGCGGCAAAGGGCGCGGGCATAACTGTGCTGACGGGCATGGGGTCCGATCCCGGCACGAACAACGTGCTTGTGAAATGGTACGCGGACAGACTGGACCGCGTCGACGAGATTCATCTGTTCTGGGTTGTGAGCATCGCGGAGCTCGCCGGTGCGGCTTGGGACCACAGCCTGCACATGACCACGGGCAAAATCCCTCAGTTTCTGGATGGACAACTGGTCTACGTGGATGGTGGGACCGGAGAGGAGGAGGCCCGGTTTTTGGAGCCCCTCGGTACTTGCGTGGTTCGCTATGTGGGCCATCCGCAGCCCATAACGATACCGCGTTACATCGAGGGCGTTAAGAAGGTGGTCATTAAAGGGGCCCTTATACCGGGTTGGGTGGACGAGCTCATCAGGGAGCAGAAGGAGACGGGGTTCCTGAGCACCGAGCCGGTGGAGGTGAAGGGCGCTAAGGTAGCGCCCTACGATTTGACATTGAGGTTGTGGGAGCAGATTCCCAAGGGCAGAGACAATGGTCCGCCGGCATCGGGGCTAAAGGTAATTGTCAAGGGAGAAAGGGCCGGCAAAGGGATCACCTACACGGCTGACATTGTTGGCAGGATGGCGCCGGGAACGGGCCTTCCGGCTTCCATTGCTGCGCTTATGTTGAATGAGGGCCATGTGACGGCAAAGGGCGTCGTGGCGCCCGAGGGTTGCATAGATCCCGAGAAGTTCCTCAAGGCGCTCCTCCAGAGGGGTGCCCGGATACATCAGACGGAAACGATAACGTCTATGTTTGCGGTGTAAATCCCAGACAAGGAGAATGTCCAATGAAAAATGTCGAGAAACTGAATATAACCAGAAGTCGTGAGCTTTTTGAGGAGGCCAAGACGTTGGTGCCCGGTGGTGTCTTGGGCGCAAGGAAGCCGGCGGATTTTATTGAGGGAGAGTACCCGATCTTTCTTGAATACGGCAAGGGGTGCCGGTTGATCGACGTCGACGGCAATGAGTTCATCGATTTTCTCTGCGGTTACGGGCCCATTATCCTTGGGTATAGGGAGGACGAGGTCGACGACGCCGTAATACGGCAAATCAAGGAGAAGGGCTTCTGTTTTACCCTCACGCAGCGGTATCAGAACGACCTGGCTAAGCAATTGACGCGACTGGTGCCATCGTCGGAGCTGAGCATTTTTCTAAAGACAGGATCGGACGCGACGACGGCGAGCATACGCATAGCCAGAGCCTATACGAAAAGGGTAAAGGTTATGCGCTGCGGCTACCACGGATGGCACGACTGGTGTGTGGAAATGAAGGGCGGCATCCCTGAAAAGTTCTACGAGGATGTTTACGAGTTCCCTTACAACGACCTCGACCGCCTCACCGATCTCATGTCGAAGCATGGTGACGAGACGGCCGCTATAATTATGACGCCATTCGGCCACCCGTTGCACCAAAAAATGCAGGAACCGCTGCCTGGGTTTCTTGAAGGCGTGCGGGCCCTGGCAGACAGGTACGGGGCTGTACTTGTTTTTGATGAGGTGCGCACCTGTTTCCGGCTCCGCATGGGTGGGGCGCAGGAACTGTACGGGGTGTTTCCGGACTTGACCGTCCTCGGAAAAGGGATGGCAAACGGCTACGCCATAAGCGTTGTAACGGGCAAGGCGGACGTGATGATGGCGGCAGCACAGAAGCTCTTCATCTCATCCACATTTTTCCCCAACAGCGACGGCTATATTGCGGCCCTGAAGACAGTAGAGATAATGAACCGCGAGCGGGTCCTGGATAATATCTGGGCCAAGGGCGAACGCTTCCTCAAGAAGGTTCAGGCTATCATCGACAAATACGATGTGGGCGCCGAACTGACGGGGGTTGCCCCCATGTTCTTCATTACCTTTAAGAGAGACGAGGCCGACACGCAGCGAACCAGGCGGGACACCTTCTACACGCAGATGATCCGAAGAGGCTTCTTCTTTACGCCGCACCACCACGCATATATAAACTACCGCCACACCGATGAGGACCTCGACAAGACTGCAGAAGCTATAGACGAGTGCATGGCCTATGTGGAGAGGCTCATGAGGCAGTAGGCATGGCACGGGGGGGCATTGTGGGGGGCGTGGAAAGGCCTGTGTGGTCGGCAACACGTTGCGTTGATAAACCGATAAGTTCCGATAAGAGATATTATGTTAACTTAAATCATCATCCATAACCTTCATCAGTTCACGGATGCGCTTCGCGACAATGAAGTACTTGACCTGCGTCCCTTTCCGGCGGTATCCCACTATCCCCCCTTTTCGCAGGATGGCCAGGTGCTGCGATACCACCGACTGTTGCTGTCTCAACGTGTTCCAGAGTTCGTAAACACACTTCTCTTCGCTCAGCAAGTGCCTCACAATCTCAAACCTCAGGGGGTGGCCAAGCGTCTTAAGGATGTGAGGCCACTTTTCCCGCGATCTCATGACGTTCCTCCATTCTTTTTTCATACTCATCCGCCGTTGCGGCCTCAACCTCCCATTGCTCGAGGTGTCGAAACTGTCCGGACCGAAGACTGCCTAATATGATATGACCCATTCTCACGCGTCGAAGCTTCAGGATGGAATGGCCCACAGCCTCACCGATCCTTCGAATCTCGCGATACTTGCCCTCGCCGAGAAGGATGCGGCACCAGGTGTTTGTGCGTGTCTCCTGTAATGGATCGATAGCGAGAACCGTCAAGATGTCCCCTGCATCCCGAACACCGCGCCTAACCCTTTCGAGGACGTCGCTTCCCATTTTTCCCTGGAACTTAACGACGTATTCCCTGGTCATACCGAAACGCGGGTGCATCATGCGGTAAGCAAAGGAGCCGTCGTTGGTAAAAAGAAGGAGGCCCTCAGAGTTCAGGTCCAGTCGGCCGACGGGATACAAACGACCCGGCAGCGGAACCAGATCTCGGGCGAGCTTTCGGCCCGGGTCGCGCTGCAGATCGGACAGATACCCCGTGGGCTTGTAGAGAGCTACGTAGACGGGCTTGTTATGCGTAGAAACAACGCTATTATCAAATGTTACATGATCATTGCAAGTATCTACTTTAAACCACGGGTCTAATATCTTAATATTATTTACTTTAACTCGACCATTGCGAATAAGATCATCCGCCTTCCGCCTTGAGGCAATTCCGGCGCTGGCGAGTAACTTGGAAAGCCGCTCCATTCTCGCATCAATCCTTGTAATAATCGACTACGCGGCCCGCTTCCACGGTAGTAATAGGCTTAAGGACCGTTTTCTCGTGATCCGCTTCTCTGAATACGCTGATTTCGATGCCCGACTGTTGGATGGCGGGGCTGAGGGCGATGCGAACAACTACAACTCCCCCCTTGGATATATGCAAAAGCGCATCCCGGGTCACCTCCTTATCTGATGTAAAGAGGAGGCTCTCCTTTGCGTTCATAAAATATCCGCGCCTGAAGGATGCAGACAGGCGGTGGAGGCCCTTCTGAATGAGGAGCACCGTATCGTTTCTGGACCCGAAGTCAACCTTTTCCTTGTCGAGGTGAACGGAAATATTTACAGGACTCATGGTGGTGAAAGCCGTACGCTTTAGTTCGTGGGCCTTAAATGCGTTGTCGCCCGCCTCATATGCGATTATCTGTTTCTTCTCGTCTTTGTGGGGGACGTAAGGTTTTTCGACGAACTCAATTCTGCATGGGACGTATTCATCTACCTCCGCAGGATCATAGGGGGTGACTATCGTTGTTGCTTCCGCCATTTCAGAGAGGCCGTCGAGTTTTACGGAGAAGGAACTCTGTCGTTCTCCATAGGTCCTGTCAATGGCGTAAAGGGTTACGAGCGCTGTATCGCCCTGGATGCTGTAGAGGCCGGTAAGAACGATGTCTGTGTCGGTCTTCTCCATGAAGTACTTTGCCGTCTGATAGTTGTCCTTCAGTCTTTTGGGATAGAGGCGGAGATCGCCCTCTCTATAAACACTCTTTATCGTAATTCTCTGCTTTTGGCTGAAAAGCTTGTATATCTCATCGGTGAGCCGTTGGGACAGTGCCGTCACGTTATTCATGGAATCGTAGATGGTGTGTATATGCATGCGAACGGGCGCATAGGGCGCGTAGGGCTCAACGGAATCGGCCATCATCCTGAAGAGGTACGGAAAAAGACGGGGGTCCCCCGCTTGCAGGTCTTTAGCCACCACGCGGCAGCCCCTGTCTATCTCTGTTCGAGCGTTCATTATTTCGCAAATACTCGAATTCTCTCTCACCTCAATGACAGGACAGGAACCCAAAGGGTTCGAGATGCCCTGATCCATATTGGTGACAACCTTAAGGATATCTCCTTTTATGATGCCGGCGTTGTTTCCCAGGGTGACCACTGCCCTATCGCCGGAGGCAACGTTGATCCTGCCATGAACGGTGGCGGCGATGCGTCCAATTATACCGTGCGAGGGGGTGGCTGCAGCGATCGTAAGGCACAGGACAAGCCCCATCACTACCGTCGTCATCTTCATTCTTTCACCCCCACCTCAACATACTTGTTCTTGATGATGCTGGGGGTAACGAAGATGAGCAGTTCCTTTTTAATCATCTGTTTCTTTGTATACCCGAAAATCCAGTTAAGCAGCGGAATTCTGTTCAGCAGGGGAATGCCCTCCTCTCTGTCCTCTCTCTCGGATTCGTAGATTCCGCCTATGACCGCTGTTTCGCCATCCTTCACGAGGACGATGGTTGTGGCCTCCTTCTTATCCACGCCGGGAATCGGTGAGCCGAGAATCTGGGTAGGCCTGTCTTTGGTGGCCTTAATCTTCATGTTTACATTCCCGTCCTTCGTCACGTGAGGGATTACCTCAAGGCTCAAAACGGCGTCGATGAATTGTGTCTGGGTGCCGTTAAGGGAGACCGTTTGATACGGAATCTGTGTACCCTGACTGATCTTGGCAGGCTGATTGTCCGAAGTGACGACCTTGGGATTGGCGATGATCTTGCCGCGACCCTCACTTTCCATGGCCGACAGCTTGGCGCTTAGTTGAAAGGAGTCTGTCGGCGCGCCGATGAGAACACTCAAGGTCCCTGCGGCCGGGAAGCCCAGGGTGGGTGCCGACACGGTGCCGCCGATCAGGTTGTTGCTCTTGTGGTAGGTTGCGCCCCATTGGATGCCCAACTCACGGGAAAAGTCACTGTTTGCCTCCACTATTCTGGCCTCTATCTGTACCTGCGCCGGCGGCACGTCGTGCTCACGGATTCTCAGCTTGATCTGCTCGACGTTCTCCTTAACATCTTTAAGAATCAATGAGTTGGTCCATTTGACGAGCGTTACGGCCCCGAAGGGGGTCAGGAGGCCCTTACTTGCCGATCCGGTGGCGGGCGCCCCGGGGCCGGAAGGAGTGGCGGCCTGTCCTCGAACGATCTTCTCGATCTCTCCTGCGTCAACGTAATTGATGAAGACTGTTTCCGTCACAAAATCCTCTTCGAGCTTCTGCTTCACCTCTTTTTCCCTGAGCAGTTCCAGCCTCTCTTTGCGGTCCCGTTCCCGCTCGTCGAAGTACTTTTTTAACGTCACCACGCGCAGAATATTCTCATCCTCGATTTTTCCGAGATCGTGATTCTTCAGTATAACTTCAAAGGCCTCCTCCCACGTAATATTGTCGATCCGCATAGTCACTTTGCCCTTAACGTCCTCGGATACGACAATATTCTTGGACGATACCTCGGCCAGCACCTTCAGCACATTCTTGAGGTCCGCATCGACGAAATCAAACGAAATGCGGGGCCCTCCTTTCTTGCCGTATTCGCCGTAAGCGATAAGCGGCAAAAAGAGCAAAACAGCCAAAGTAACGCACAACAGTCTCCTTTTCATGGCTCCGTCCCTCATTTCTTTTGAATCTCCACTTCGAACGTCTTCGTTGCCTTCTTCGTCCGGTAGCCCATTACGACCTTATTTTCGACGACATCCACAATCCATAACCGTGGGTTGATCATGTCTCCCTTCTTGAAGAGCATGCCCTTTCCCTGAAGGTCCTCCATCATGGCGTAGCGTGCATTCTCTTTCTGAATGATTCCAACAAGTCGCAGCTCTTCGAGCTCGTATCCCTCCCGTAGGCCTTTCGCCTTATCTGTGGGAACCTGGTATCCGACCCTCAATTTGCGGGCCTTGAGGAGAAAAACGGGCTCGAAGGGATCGCGTAAATGTTTCGAGGAGAACGAAAATTCACCCAACTCGTATTTTTGCTCGGCAGATGGGGCTGGCGCATTCTTGGGCGCTTGAGCAAGGACCACGCCGCCCATGAACGGCAGCATAGCCGCAAGCAAAGTTAATGCTGTCAATATGTGCCGCCTGCCGCCCATAGCCACGCTACCCTTTTCCCCCTTTCGGGTCTTTTGGGGGACGAATAAAGAGATATGTCCTGGCCATGCAGGATCCTTCCAGAAAAATCTGCCCTGGTGGCCCCTTTGCCTCCAGGGAGAAGACGGGGACCTGGACGATTCGCTGCATTCTTCGCAGCTCGTCGAAAAAAAATCCCAAATTCTGGTACGAACCAACGTAGCGCATTTCTATGGGAAGTTCGCCGTAGAAATCTCTGTTGGTTACTGCTTTCGGTTCAAAGAATCGGACCTTTACCCGCGTTTCCCCTCCAAGCTGTGCCATGGTTCGAACAATGTCAGGGATATCTTTCCTGTCCGGCAGCTCTGCAAGGGCCTTTTCGAAGGACTCCTTAATGGCGGCATACTCTTTCTTGAACTGTGCCATTCCCTTGTGGAGGCCCACGAGCATCTCATGGTCTTTGGCGACCTCTTTGTATTGAAGCTCCAGCTTCCTTTTGGTCTCGTACTGGGGCATAATGACCATAAGAAAAACGATGGCGAAGATTGCCACATTGACGCCAATCATAATGATCAGCCGGAATCGTTCCAGAAAATCCTTAATGGGCCCGGTGTCGACACCTAACGTCATAGCCCCACCGTGCCCTGTAGGGAGAATTTCTTTACCGTCACGCCCTCCTCTGCTACATCCTCTATGCGACGCAACTCGACCGTTTTGACGTAAGGGATTTTTGACATAGCCTCGACAAAATCGGAGATGGAATCGTTCTCTGCAGAGCGGCCTTCCAGCTCAAACTGCGCTTCGTTTCGCCGGAAGGATTTAATCCACACATTGTCTTTCGTAAGCACCGATAGATCGAAGATCATTCTGGCCGACAGCGCCCTACCCTCTTTTAGCTTCTTGATCGTTTCGAGCCTTCTTTCAAGCTCCTTTCTGTCTGCGGTGAGAAGCTGGTGTTCCTTTCGCGTCTTTTGGAGCTTCTCTATCTCCTTCTTTGTCGACGCTATTGCCCGCTCCTTGCTTAAGATCTCCTTGCTGTTGGTGAAATAAAGGAATCCAAGAACGGATAGATTAGCCGCAATGACCACGCAAAACAGAATCCATCCCCAGCCCTTGAAATGCCTCTTTGCAGACGTGGCTGGGAGAAGGTTGACTTTGATCATGAGGCTATGTCACTAACGCGGCTCGACAGGTAGAGTGCCACGGAAAGGAAGTTTCTGTACTCGCCATAGGTTGATCCGGCCTCAGAGTCGGCAGCAAGAAGCTTCAGGGGGTCAAGGTACTCGACGGTGATCTTCGTGTCTTTTTCGATCTGTTCCTTTAAGCCCTTCAGCAAGGAAGCGCCTCCCGTCAGATAAATGGCCGAGATGGCCTCCTTCGGTTTTATGGAAACGTAGAAGTTTATCGTCTTGTTGATTTCCGAGGACACGTTGTAGATGAAGTCATCGAAGAGGTGGGCGGCCGCGGCATCGCCGGCGATCTTTCTCTGTTCGGCTTCCTCGAATGGGACACGGAGCGACCTTTCAATCAGCGTCGTGAGCCTTCGCCCGCCCAAAAGAATCTCCCGCGTGAACTGAACGCTTTCGCCACGGATGATTGCCATGTTGGTCGTTGCCGCACCGATGTCGACGACCAGAGCCGAGGAGTCTTTCGGCTCATAGATCTGCTCCACAAGATTGGTAATGCCAAAGATGTCTACGTCAAGGATCTGAAGGGTCAGTCCTGCTGCCCGAAAGGTATCCACAAACCCGTCGACAATCTCCTTTTTGGCTGCGGCGATCTGCACGCTGAGCCGATCTTCCCGCCCTTCTTCGGCGCCGAGAACGCAGTAGCTGTAGTAGACGTCCTTTAGGGGAAAGGGGATGGCGTTCTCCACCTCATAGCTGATATTCTGGTCGAGCTCCCCGGGCTCCAGGAAGGGCAAGGTAACTTCCTTGGCAATGACGGCGTAGCTCGATAGGGCAGAGGCAGCCGCCTTGGCCTTAATACCCTTGTCGGTGAGAATCTCCCTTATCTCCTGCGCAACGAAGGCCCCATCCAGGATATATCCTTCATTCAGAATCTCCTGGCTGTAAGTCCGTCGGCCGACGGCGGCCATCCTGATGCCATCCCGTCCTGGCTTAAGGAGGCACGCCTTAATGGAGGAGGTGCCGATGTCGATGCCTATCAATTCTGTCGTTCGACTAAAACCTAATCTTTGTATCAGGCCCACAATCTAAAGCCCCTCCCCTTCAGCAGCAGGGTATTCTTGAGAATACCTTGTTAATTAACAGAGTACGAGCATTCTGTCAATGATATATATCACGAAAACTATATGTTAGTAGGCCCCTTTCTGCCCCAGTATAGCCCGAAATGTCTTGAGCATGATGACCAAGTCCAGCCATAGGGACCAGTTGAGCATATACAGGTGGTCCAGCTGTACCCGTTCGCGGTAGCCGATCTCGCTTCTGCCGCTTACCTGCCAGAGTCCCGTGACCCCGGGCCTGAGTGAGGCGTAGATCTGGCTGTAGTCATCGATATAGTCTTTTAAGGCATCCTTGCTGTCCGGTCTCGGTCCAACGAGTGACATATCGCCGACCAGCACGTTGTAAAGCTGCGGCAGCTCATCGAGGGAAAGGCGCCTGAGAAGCCTGCCGAGCCCGGTCACGCGAGGATCGCCCTTGATCTTGTTTCTCTCTTGCAGCGACTTTAAGGCTTCCGGATGCTCCTTGAGATAGGTGCTCAATACCTGGTCCCCGTCTATACGCATAGTGCGATACTTCAGCATATCGAACTCTTCAAGCCGGTAGCCGCATCTCTTGTGCCTGAAGATTGCCGGGCCACACGAATGTATCCGGATCAGGACGGGAAGCGCAACGAGAAGGGGGCTCAAGAGGAGGAGCAGAACACCGGCCGAAGCGATGTCGAAGGCTCTCTTTAGGAGCACGTTCTGCAGGGAGAGGAGGCCGTTGCTTGTGGTGATGAGAGTGATATTTTTGCCCAGAAAGGTCTTGATGTCTGTGTTCATGAAAGCAAGCCCGGAAAGGGCGGAGACGATGATCAGGGTCCGAACCTTCGGTTTCAGGGCCCGTATTGTCGCCTCGTCGGCGCATTCAATGGGGATGAAGCAGGCTTCTGCCGGCACGGCGAGGGAGTCCATGTCGATGTTGCCGACGATGTAGTAGCCCGAGTACCATTCCCGGTTGAGGGTGTCCCTTAGGTCATCCTTCCTCGGCCCCTTTCTCCTTTCGTACAGGTATGCCCTGTTCCGCAATCCCAAGCACCGGAAGAGGAGGAACTTGAGCATAAGCCTTTCTGCAGGCATCACGAGAACCATGAAAATAAAAGAGAGCGTCACCACGATGCGGGATACCGTTTCAGACTCCTTTTGCAGTGAGAGAACAAGCCACACTACCAGGAAGGAAAAGGCCAGGCCTTTTGTAAAGGTGACGGCCTCGTCCCAGAAGCTTACAAGGCTTCCGTAGCCGCCCTTGTAAGCGACTGCGAGTATGATGACCACCCAGATCCACCATTTTGAGAGGTAGGTGTCGAGATCGTGGCCGAGGGGCACGAGGGCGAGAACGGAGCCGAGCCAAACTCTTGAATAAAATGCCGCAATGAGACACAGCATTATGGCTGCAGCATCTACGATAAGAAGCGTAGGGACGATGGTCCGGTTGATCTTGCTGTCTGCCTCAATCATGCTGTCTGAACCTTCTTGCAGTGAACGTCAGTGCCCCCAATCGAAAACCCGTAAACTTGCAGGCTGCTTCGGCAAGGGCGTACGGAATCCACCTGACGTAACCATTGCGGGCAAGGAACAAAAGCTCTTCCTTTATAAATCTCCGGGCTTCGTCATTGGCCCTGCTTGCGGCGAGAAGCCCCGGGACTGCGGACAATGAAAAGCCTGCCTGGTAATAGCGAGCAAGTTGATCCCGTAGACCAAGGTCATGGGAATGGATAACCTTAGCCTCGGGAACATAGGCGATCTTATAGCCGGCATCAACAAGCCTTTTGGCGAGCCGCATGTCCTCAAACATGGTGAGGTCTTCCGGGAACCCCCCGACCTGCCCGAATGCCTCTCTCCTCACGGAGGAACAGACATTGCTGAAAAAGAAGGCCTTGATGCCGAGTCTAATGGCTTCGGCCCTACCCTTCACGGCGCTTTCGGGGGGATAGTTAAAGGCCCTGGCGAAGCGTTCGGTAGGCTTTGCCCCGCTCCTTGGGAGCTGCCTTCCGTATGATGCCGCTATTTCACTCCGGACCAGGGGGGCTATCAGTTTTGCCACGCAGTCGTCATGGACGGGCATACAGTCCTGCGTCATAAAAACAAGGATATCACCTTTGGCAAGCCGCGCGCCAAGGTTTCTTGTCCGGGCATGGTGAAACTGCTGCCTGAGGATGCTCTCCACCCTGCACCCGTTGCTCCTTGCCACATCCGGAGTTCCGTCGGAGGAGGAGGAGTCAACGACAATGATCTCGCAGCGAACGGTCTGTCTTTGTAGGCAGTCGAGAAGCTCAGAAAAGGAAGGCCCCGCATTGAGAGTGGGTATGATGACGCTAACCACGGAGCAGCTTCCTGAATTTCGACCGAAAGAAACCGCGCTCCCAGACGGGCGTTATAACGCTGAGGAGGTAGGCATTGGAGACCCGCTTGAGGGCCATAATCTTCTTCCGCTTGCGGAGCATCTTCGGAAGCATCTTCAGGGCGTCGAGCTTGGCCTTAAAGTAGAGGCGGAAGAAGCCGTGACGAACGGCAAAGTAAAAGAACTCGACGATGGCCCCGACTACCAATTCCGGAAGGCACCGAAGGAGAATTCCCACCGGCACATTCTTCATTCGTACCAGTTCGCTGTTACGGAGGCTATAGTAGACAGCCGTGGGAGACATAGCGCCTATGGAGGAACGGACCTTGTGGTGCACAACCGCTGTGGGCACATACAGGACCTTCCAGCCGGCCAGTTGGGCCCTAAAGTTGAGGTCCGTATCTTCGTGAATAAGGAAGAAATCCTCGTCGAGGAAGCCGATCTCGTCCAGCATCTCCCGGCGGTACAGAGCCGCCCCGGCGCAAGCGCCGAAGACGAAGCGATCTTCCGTATTTCCGTTGTCAGTCTTCTGTCCCTCGGCAATTTTGAAACCTTTGAGTGCCGTTGAAAAACCATCACCCGCGCTGTCTATTGCGTCAGAACCGTAGACCATGAGTCGTGAAGCGCATATTCCCACATTGGCGTTAGCATCCATTGTTGCAATAAGCCGCTCAAGCCAAGAGGGGTCTGGTTCGGTGTCGTTGTTCAGCAGGGCTACGTAATTACCGCTGCTAAGGGCTAAGCCCGCCTGGCATCCGCCGGCGAATCCTTTGTTGTCGGATAGAGACGTGAACCTAACTGATTCGACCTTTGATACATTGCCGATAAAATTACGAATCTCTTCTGCCGCCCCGTTCTCGGATCCATTATCGACGATTATAAGTTCAAATCGCGAATGTGTTTGAGCGTCAAGGCTTCGCAGGCACGAGAAAAGAATTTGCGGTCTCAGGTAATTCACTATTACAAGGCTAACCATATCTGCCCCATCGAATTGCCATCGTTCTTGAAGAGTCGAGAATGTCGTGGTGCCATAGATAAAGGTTGGAGCTTGAGAGTCATGGCCCTGCGGCGGGATCGTCGAACAAATCGTCGATGTCTGCGAGGGGTTTCCTTCCTGCTCTGACATTCCGACTTACGTAAATGGGCGTTAGCGCACAGACAGACAAGAGAGCTTTCAACATGGCATATTTCTTGGCCAATTCAACAGAACTTAACAGGTGCTGAATTGTAAAGCGAGCGTGTTTTATAAAGAAGCGCAAAAAAAGCTTCAAGCTATAGTGCTTCAGTATGAACAGCATCTTGTTCCTGAAGACAAAGTAAACAAAAAGGGGTGACCATTCGATGCTAGTGCCGGCATGAACGTGCCGAACGACAGCTTTCGGACAGTAGAGGAGTCGTTTCCCCAAGTTTTTGACTCGGTAGGAAAGATCGGTGTCTTCGTAGTACATAAAAAAGCTGGAGTCGAACCTGCCGCACCGGTCAAAATCGTCTTTACGTATGATCATAGCTGCTCCGCACGCGTTATTAATCTCTCGGCAGGCTTCGTACTGGCCGGAGTCTTCCTCTCCAAAACCGACATCATAACCGTCCAAATTTCCATTAACCCCCGATCCTGCATTCTGTATCAGCTGGACCGCATGAGTGCTGACTTCAGCTATAGTAAGTTCGATAACACACCCGCTGCTCAAGCTATTAGGCGCCCAAACATATTCGCGGCCACAGATGAGTAGGGATCCGGTGCTTTTAGAAGGCACACTTGCCGGAAAAACCTCTATAACGCAGTCAGTTAAACCATGAGTGACTGGAAGATAGACTGAGGAACCTTGTGAGCAGACGAGGTCTTCGCCCTGACGCTCTATACCACCCCGCCAGAACTTGCTTTCGATCCTGATTGGATTGTCGTTTACGATCACGTGATTGGCTATCTTCATTGCTTCGTCGCAAAGAATAGTCAATCTGAGATAATCATTGAAAAAAAGAAGCTTTGAATTGACAATGCCGGCGCCTGAATGTCTTATGCAATGCCAGAGATTAAGAAGCCATCCGGGATCGACTGCCGTGTCTATGTTTAGGAATGCCAAATACTCGCCGGTCGAATGTTCTGCTCCGAGGTTGTTTCCTCCGGCAAAACCAAGATTCTTGCTCGATTCGATGAGTTTTAGGTTTTTGACATGTTGTCCGTACGACTCCCGAACCATATTTGGAGAACCATCTCGAGACGCATTGTCTACAAAAACAAGCTCATATGCGAGGTCATTGGATTCCAAAGCTGATAGCGCTGAGAAGAAATCCGGCAGATATTTGCTGCCATTATGGTTGACAGCAATTATGGAAACGTCATAGGTCATCGAATATGGCCCTAGCTCGATTGTAAAAGTTTTCAACGGAGTAAAATCTTGAGGCGTCAACGGCTCTTTGAGCCATAGCTTTCCTTTGATTGTCGCTGCCAATCAACGCATTGGTTTGACGAATCAGCTCCTCTTCCGTTTCAAAAAGATACCCGTTGATCCCGGAGGCAACCGTCTCTGTCTGTCCGCCCATCTTAATGACCACCGGCACAGTGCCATAACTCATCGCCTCAACGGTTGTTATCCCAAAATGTTCCATCCTCTCCGGATAGCGTTCCCTGTCCTCCCCGTAACCTGTTAGATGCCAAAAAATCTTGGCCTGCTTGTAAAGGGCTGACAACTCCGAGCTCGAGGCATTGACATGGAGAAATATGTTAGGCGTCCTTACAAGGCGTCTGAGCGTGTCGACGTAAGCCAAGTCGACCTTTCGTCCTGAAACCCCCCCAACAAGATGGAGCTCCCAATCAGAGAAGAGTCGACCGTACTTGCTAAAAAACTCGATCATCACGTGCTGCTTCTTATTGTGGTTGTCTACCTGAAACCGGCCCACGGCGAGAATGATATTCTTTTTCTCTTCTCTTTGGTAGCGGCCAGCCAATTCGTTTTCAAAAAAGACCGGCGGATACAACACGCGACAATCAACTTGATCGCCCCAGTACTGGCGCATCCATGAGTCGGTATACTGTGAGTTTGCCAGAAATATGTCGTAGCTTGTTATAAATCTCAGGTCCACATAGGGCCGTTTGCGTGGCGGAAACATGCACACATACAAGTTCTTCCTGGCCCCTCCTGGGTGCTTGCTGAGAAACATGTGATTGATAAACAGATCGTAAGAACGGCCGATTTGTTCAACATCGTGGTGCTTGCCCGTCATCTTGATGAGAGTCGTCTTGCCAAGCTCTACAGAAAAACGCCTCTCTAAATCATCGATCGTTGGGTATTTCGGGGCATCCGTCCTGATATCGTCGAAGTCAAAGACCAACACGTCAATACTTGCCGATTCGTAGTAATTCTCCAGAAATTTGCAGAGAAACGCCATGGATTTCTCTCCACCTCCAAGGGTGGGAAAGTAGGGGTTGAGTACAAGCACGCGTTTGATATTGCTGCCAAGCCTTCGTGGTGCAACCGCCGGCCTCAGTTGCTTTAGTTTCTTAACGGCACGTTTCTCTTTGGCCAGATAGTAAGGTCTTAACAGAGTGCTTAAGCGAGTCCTGATGCTGTTAACCAGGTACGATGCTATTCTTCGTCGCCTGCTGCCGCGAGGCATCAAGAAAACATTAATAGCTCTTTGAAAAGGGGTTTCAGATTGACCGTGGCGCAAGTTATTGCCGGTTATCATTCGCCCCTCGCGACAACACGGCTTCAATTAACGACGTAAGTATCGACCTTCGCCTCGTCCTTTGCGGTAAGAGTCGGTTTATTGCTCCACTAATCGACCGTGTGAGGCGCCATCGTTGCGACCCATAAATTTCTTGAAGCTTGGCCGATAATTGCCTGACTTCGTCGTTCAAGAGCGCTATGCGCCTATCCCTCTCGTCAAGCACCTTTTTCAACGCCATGGCTTGAACAGCGGCACCGAGTCGCGCAAAAAGATCCGTAACGAACCCGCTACTGTTGGCCCAATCGACAAACTGGATTACCCTGCTCGCTTTTTCCGCTTCGATTGCAAGCAGACCCAGCCCGTAACCGTGAGTGAAATTGAAAGAAGGATACTTTGTTGATATTTCTGCCCAAAACCTCCAGACGCCGAAATCCCGGTCCTTTACTTCGGTGTCATGAAAAAGAATAATACCCCCTTTGGCCATTTTAGCGCGCCAATTCTCGTAGTCGTTCTTGACAGCATCATAGGTGTGGTATCCATCTATGTGGAGAATGTCTATCGTACCATTGTCAAAAAGACGAGTGGAATCATTAAAATCGGCTTTGATGAGATTGGCAAAGGTGCCGTATCTACGACGGACATATGACTGTAAATCATCATAAGCAGTATCACCGTAGCGACCAGAGTGTTCGTCGCCTGCCCAGGTGTCGATTCCGTAACAGGTACCTTCAACGCCGCTCATTTCAATGGCCTGGCAAAAGGCGCAGAAGGAATTGCCGGTGTGAACGCCCAGCTCCACTATTCTAGCAGGGTGTATTAGGCCGACAAGATAGAAAACGAAAGGTATGTGTTCGACCCATGAATATGGCTCAACGATCCTTTCCGGCATGGCGAATATCCTGGAGTAATGATTGATGCAACTATTTATAAGGTTATGTTGAGGGCTCATTTATCGTGCGGTTATAAGGTCCCGCAACCTATAATATTGTGACAACATTTTCCAACCCCGAGACCCCATGATTTTCCTTAGTGCTGTGTCACTATTTCTGAGCGCGTCTTGATATACTGCTCTCTCCCCAAGGGCGGCCAGAACATCCTCGTAAAATCCCATCATCTTTAGAAGCACCTCTTCGGGTAGAGAGTTTTCAGCCAAATATAACGAACCATTAATTCTCCGGCGCACCGCCCAATCGGCGAAGTTCGATATCCCGGAGTCTCTGTACGAAGCGAATAGCCCCAGCCTCTCCCAATCAAAATTAGCCGGACTAATCTTGGCAGCGCGAACCCCTTCGTTCCACACCTTGGTGCCAGGAATAGGCATAAGAATGTTTACGGGGCAATTGTGAGGCAGTTTGCCCGCTAGGACGTTGCGGATTAGAAACTCGTAGGTGCTCCTGACCTCCTCTGCCGTTTCTGTTGGGCATCCTACGATGAAGGAACATCTGACGGAAAAGCCATGCCTGCGCAACAAATCTATCGCTTCTTGGTTCATTTCCACTGTTGTTCCTTTATCGAGCAACCCCAGAATTCTATTGCTACCAGACTCGGCGCCAAAATTTATCTCGGATACACGAATTAGCTTTAGATCT
Organism: uncultured Pseudomonadota bacterium; assembly: GCA_964651435.1. Classification (GTDB taxonomy): domain Bacteria; phylum Desulfobacterota; class Syntrophorhabdia; order Syntrophorhabdales; family CAYQXL01; genus CAZYVU01. The sequence continues at coordinate 54,705 of CAZYVU010000007.1, read as the reverse complement.
CTACAAAGTTCCTCGTTGACCAAGTTTGCCCGGACCGAGAAGGTGAAGCTGACTTCCTGTCTTATACCGCGCTTTTCAAGGGTCTCGATTATTTGTTTAAACCTTTTCCGGTCTGCAACAAATAGGTCATCCCAAACGGTAATGCTCTTGTCACTATCGCAATATTCGAGGATGCTCTCAATTTCGTTCACCACGTATTCGGGGCTAAAGTAACGCACTGCCCCCCAAAACGATGAGCTCCCACAAAATGCACATCGATAAGGGCAGCCTCTTGACGAAAAGAGATAGTGGGATGAACCCTTATCTCTATAAGGGACTGGAAGCTGTTCGAGTGGGAAAATAGGCTCTCTTGCGGGTGACTGAACTACGCGGTTTCCGTGATGATATATCAAGCCCTTTATGTTTGCCAACAGTTCCGGTTCTATAACGATCCCGTTCTCTATAATTAAGCTGATTAGCTCAAAAAAGGTTTGTTCCCCTTCCCCTCTAACTCCAATGTCAAATTCTGGCCCCAAGGTTTCGGGAAGGCTTGTTATATGGTGACCCCCTAAGGCAATGAATTTGGTGGGATCCCTATCTTTGATTTTCCTTGCCAGATTTTTGGCCCTCGAAAAATTCTGCGAGGTAGACGAGATGCCAATGACGTGAAAGGGCAAAGCAACATTCTCATCTTCGAGAAAGGACATTTCAACTCGGTCCTTAAGCTTCATCTCCAAAAAAGATTTTAGGTATCCGAACGCCAAAGGTTTATAAGTCTGAATGTCAACGTCGTTGTTGGCTTGGATGAAACCTATACGAATTTTTTCCAACAAATAATCCCGCCTGAAAGGTATGTCATTACGCTATAAGCATCTAAAACGGCAACTATGTAATGCTGCTTTCTTCCAACCATTCGTGATCCAGGAGAGCTATGCCTTCAGAAACGTAAGGAGCCTCTACGGAAAACTCTATTGCTCTGGCCCGGTAATCCATCGCTACTATAGCATTTCTTTCGAATAAGCCGACATCGATGTAGTAGTGTCCCTCAAGGAGTCTTAGGTTCCCGTAACGAAGAAGGATTACGTTTTTCCCCAGCTTTCCCCTTACTCTGTATCCATCCAAGTCAGTATTAAGTCCCGAGATATACACGTTGTTTACTCCAAAAATCGCCACTCCAATCACTATCTCTATTGAGGCGTCCTTTACCTCGTACTCTACCCTGACGAACATGTCGGCACCAATTGAAAATGTGTCCGATTCGGCACGTGCTGCATTAAGTATGTTGATTCGACGCAAGTAGCCAGGTGATTCCGAGCTCCTTACTGAGGTTCCGGCGCTCCTGCTTGTGTGATCCCAAGCCTTTAGATGATGCTCATAGCGATTAACGACGTCATGCACGTCACCAAACATTTTTATTCTTCCTTGATCCAGCCAAGCGGCCTTACCGCAAAACTTCTTCACCATATTCATGTCGTGAGAAACAAATACGATTGTCGTGTGGCGCTCCTTAAATTCGTCAAACTTCTCCATGCACTTCAGTTGGAAGTTAATATCCCCAACCGCCAAGACCTCATCGACGAGAAGAATGTCGGGATCAACATTAATGGCAGCCGCAAATGCCAGCCTTACAAACATGCCACTTGAATAAGTTCGGACAGGTTGGTATGCGTATTGTCCTATATCGGCAAACTGTAGAATATCGCCGATCTTGCTATTCATTTCGCTCCTGGTGTGCCCAAGAATCAAGCCAAAGTAATAGACGTTTTCAATCCCCGTCAACGCTGGATTAAAGCCGATACCGAGCTCAAGAAGGGTAGAGATTCTTCCGCTAACCGATATATCTCCGGCTGTAGGCTTTATGACGCCGGAGAAAAGGCCAAGGAGGGTAGACTTGCCCGACCCGTTTCGCCCAACGATACCAACTATATCGCCTTTGGAGATTGTCAAGTTGACGTCGGACAAAGCAGCATGATTTCGGTGATAGGTTCCTTTAAACAGCGTGAGCAAATCCATAATTCGGTCAGAACGTCTGTCATACAATCGATAGCTCTTTGACACACGTTTCGCTTGGATGGCAGCTTCACTCGTCATCTAAACCACGTCAGCAAATTGAGATTGCAGCCGACGAAAAGCAAGAATACCAGTTATCAAAACCAGAACCGTGAAAATCCAGAAGTAGATTGTAAGCAAGGGGCGCTCCCATAGCCAAACATGGTCAATCATGCTGTCCCTGTACCCAGTAACTATATAGAAGAAAGGATTGAGCTTTATCAAATACCGATAATTCTTTGCCACCGCATGATGGGACCAAAAGATGGGGGTTAACCAGAAACCCAACTGCAAAAACATTGCGATGACAGGCTTCAAATCAGAAACAAAGGCTACGGCGGCTGAAGTGAGAAGGGATATTCCCATTACCAGGACAATCGAGGAGCTCAAATAATAGATGAGCTGCAACCAATAACGGCAAGGAGAATTCCCTTGAAAGAGAAAAACAAGCAATAAAAGAACAATAAAGAACGCGTGTACATATAGAGCGGAAATAATCTTTATTATCGGCAGAAGATGGACGTCAAATACCACTTTCTTGATAAGAAAACTATTTTCAACAATGGCACCAGAAGAATTTGAAAGACCTTCGGATATAAAGAACCAAGGAATAATTCCAGCCATTAGCCACATGATAAATGGGTAATTCCCCACGCTTCCCGTTTTAAAACCGACTTGAAGAACGAAACAAAGAACTGCCAGCGTTAGAAGTGGCTGCAAAAAGGACCAAAATAGACCTAAGTGCGAACCGAGATATTTGGATCTAAAGTCATAGTTTGTGAGTTGTATTATTCTTCTTATGCTGCGGACTGATGACCTCAGAGAGAAATTCCTATGGCCGCTGCTCATCAGGAGAACGCACCCGCTCTTCGCTGTCGATGCGGACGATGTAGATCGCAGGTTGAAGATGTTGTCCGCGATGTCCGCAAACCTCTGGTGCGCGAAACAAGCCACTCTCCGATATACTGCTGAATCCATTCTTTCAAGCATAGCCTTAAATTATCGCATAACATTTGGAACCTTTTCGTGTAATTTCGCATTCTGGAACTGGCGGTGCCTTTGCTCGAGATATCTAAGGATGTCGTCTCTCCGCACAAACTGCCGTGACCGCGCACTGGTTATGACATACTTGCCTTCTCTTGCATCCTCCAGGTTTGCTTTGGCTATGTCCACGGCCTTCCGCCGGTCCCCCTGTTTGTATGCAAGCGTAGCCTCCAGGTCCTGAATTCGGTACACATAGAGACCTCGCGTGTTGTAGGGACCTACATACTTTGGCTTCAGCGGGGCAAAGGTCCGGACGAGCCGTTCCGCCTGGTCGAGTTGATTGGTGCTAATGGAGAAATCGAGGAATTCGGACACATAATAGGCGGAGGTTGGATAGAGGCTCAGGGCTGCCCGAAAGGCGTTGTCGGCCTCGCCGGTCTTCCCGAGTGCAACGTACCCTCTCGCCGAGATCAAGAAGGCCTCTGAATTCCTCGTTCTCTTCGCGTTTATTCCATCCAGGGACATGGTTAGTTTCTCTCCTATCACATTCCCGGCCTCTTTTCCACCCCCGGAAAGATATGCGCCTGTTAAGGCCGCTGTCGCCCTCAGGGCACCTTCCGCATTCCAGGGCATGAGATGGTCGGCGTCCTCGTATGACTTGACCGCATCGGCCGTCAGGCCGAGGTCTTCAAGGTGCCCGCCGTTTTCCAAGGCCTTGTCGGCAAGGGCTGCCCTGAAAGTAAATGTCAGGGACAGCAATAGGGCCACCATCATGGCCAGGGCTACCAGCTTGTGACGGCTCAAGAACAACGCATGGCGTGCGGCACCGTCTGTTTGCGTAACTGACCGGAGCGGAGCTCGCCTGTCCACAAAGAGCATGGAGCTTAGCGCAAAGAACGTAATTACGTGGGAGGGAACGTCGAAGGAGAAATCGACAAGCCCAAAGGCGAACCCGCATCCGCAGGCGGCGATCAGGGCAAAATCGCCGAAGCCCCATTTGGTGCCCCTAAGATGCAGAAGAGCTTCCACCAGGTAAATGATGAGGCACAATAAGCCTATGACTCCCAGTTCGACGGCCGTCTTGAGCAGCGTGGAGTGGGCGACCCTCGTATAGGAGTTACCGTAAAAATACTTTCTGTAGGCAAACTCGAAGCTTCCTGCCCCCACCCCGACGATGGGGTGGTGCCTGAAGGCCTCCAACCCATTCTTCCAAATATCTGTTCTCGTATTCATGGTCGACAGTTGGCTTCCGGCCGTTTTGACCTTCTCTTCAAGCACCTTCTGCACCGTGGTAGCCTCGGGAGTGCCGGGGAGTTTCAGGAGAAGAAAGGTGCCGCCTGCAGCAAGTGCACAGACAACGAAAACGATAAGTGCCTGCTGGAATTTACGTTTAATGAAAAACGCTACCCCACAGATGCCGACAATGATCACGACGAGGGTCAGAGCGATACGGGATGACGAGAGAACCACTCCTATTATGATCGTTGCCGATATGGGGGCCCAGGCAAAGGGTTTCTCTGATGCTGCCAGGAAAATCGAGAGAGGGAAAAGGAAAGCGAGATAGCCACCCATTATGTTGTGATAGAGGTAGGAGCCGAAGGGTATCGATGACTGCTCGCCGAGCAATGCGGCGTATTGGCCTGAGGTGAAGATGGTTCGAAGAGAGGGAAAAAGCGCACAGTGCTGGACTATTGCACATGCTGCGAGCACGAGTCCCCCGACAACGAGGGATCGTATGACGAGGCCTCTGTCCATGAAGCTCGCAACGCATGCCATGGCGAGGGCCAGAAGCAAGACGTTTATAGACTTAATGGTGGCGAAGAGATCCCATGAGTAGGCAAGGCTCAGGAGATTGATCAAAATGTATGGGCCTGCAAGAACGAAAAATGGCAGAAGCCGATTCATGCGGGTATCCGCCAGCAGAAATACGGCGACGGAACAGGACGCGAGCACAAAGGCAAAGGACGTCTCGATCCAAAACCGATCGACCGTAAAGAAGTGGAGGGGAAGGTGATTTCCGCCGACAAAAGGAAGCAGGAAGAGCGCACAGGCGCCCAGAATGTTTATGGTCTTTTGCAAGAAAGGTAATCCTTTGACCCACTGAATCCCCGCCCTTCGGGTCGTACATGTACTATCACACTCAATATACCGTCATCTTTGTCATGGATACATAGGGCTTCATGTTGCCCCCCCCGCCGCAGGTTGGTGCACGAACGAGCGTGGCAAGACGTGTGGCCAGCAGTTGTAGCACGCCGTGGTCGTAGTTGATATGGGCATTGCCGCCGCCCTGAAAGACACTTCCCGCTGTGCCGCTGTTTGCTACGAGTTTCCCTCGTATACCGTAGTCCCCGTTTGACTGATAGACGATTCTCCCGTTGGTGAAAACCATACCGTTAAAGTCGGTCGTGCCGTTAGTATGCTGGATCGTCAGATTGCCTCCGGTAAGGAGAAGGGTCGGGTTCGTCGTCAACCCTACTTGCTGTGTACCACCACCCGTTCCCTGGATTGTGGCCCCCGAGTTGGAGTACAGCATACCCCCGCCGATGTTGCCCGCGCCCTTCTGGATGACTATGGAGTCCGAAAAAAGGTTTGAATCCGTCACGGTGCCGTTGCTGGACTGTATCGTAAGTGCATCCTTGGTTACAAGAGTGGAGCCCGTGATGGTCCCACCCTGGAGGGTGATGTCGGCGCCCGCGGCTGCGGTGACAATAACCGTGTTGTCTATGCCATTGCCGCTCTGCACTGTTACTCCTGAGGAGCCCTCTGCCAGCAGCTTAGAGTTATTTATACCGGACGTGCTCGACTGCATAGTGATGCCGCCTCCGGATATAATGGTGCTGTCGCTTATTGTTCCCGTGGACTGAAGCGTTACGCTTTGGTTTGTTCCTGAGGTTATGGTCGTGCTAGATATATCCGCAACATATTGCAGCGTCACCGAGCCCCCTGAAACAACCTGCGCGTTGGCAAACGATACGTCGCTGTCATTGACTGTAATGCTCGAGGCGCCTAAGGCATAAAGGTTCTTCCCCGAAAAATTACCGCTGCCCGAAGGGACGCCTGTAACTGTCATGGTTCCGGTTGATACCAAGGTTGAGATGCCGACAGGTATTCCCTGTATCGTCATGGTTCCGTTGAACTTGATGCCGCCGTCGCAGGTTGAGAAATCCGCCACGCCCGTGCATGAGTTTGAGCCGGAGGTGAGGGTGAAGCTGGAGTCGGTGCAAAAGCAGGTAGGGTTCGGAGTTGTTGCTGGCCTTTCGGGCATGCCTGCCACCACAAGACTGGAGGGCGTTACGGAAACGCCGCCGTACGTACCGGCCAAAGCGGTCTTCAGGTCTGCCCAACAGGTGCCGGCAGATCTGCACCCGCTTCCTACCACAAAGGTCGAAGGTATAAGGTCCGGCAGAACGGGGGCGGAAAAGGAGCAATTCCTTGGGTTTGCGCAGGGTGCCTGATTGCCGGTTCCGTCGGCTACGGCGTATGGGGCACCATAGATGCCCTTTGGGTTGTTTGGGCAGTCGGTCGTGTTATAAAGGCCCCCTTGCAGTTGCAGGGTCATGCTGCCCCCATAGGAAACACCTGGCGTGGGGCAATCGGACTGGCAGTTTGCGATGGAGGAGGACCCTCCCATCTGGAAGACGCCCCCGTTACGTACCGTTATGGCTCCGTACTCCGTCGCCCCGCCGTAAGGAACAACCACGGTTTTTACAACTCTCGATCCTCGAAAGCTTCCAGTGGCATGGATGAAGCACTTGTTCCCGGCCGCAACGGAGAAACAGGTATAGTTCGCCGTTCCTCCCGCAGATGTCATCGTGCCGGTGCAGTTCCCGGAGGCAGGACAAGCGCCATTATCAAGGGCGTACTTGACGCCCGTGTTTAGGGCAAATTCTGACGCCTCGCCGGCTACTTGAAACCGGCGCTCGCTCCCGTAGGTGAGGTACCCCAGTTCCGTCATTTTGAAGGCTGCCAGGCCAAGAAAAAAGATGAGAAAATTGACGGCAAGGACGATCACGAGTGCCATACCTCTGTTGTCGCTCATCATCTCACCTCGAATAGACCCGCTCCACCCGCTGGGTCGCGAATTGGTGGGCTGTTGTCTGGGCTTGGCTGCGAAAATTGACCCAGACGCGGGCGCCCAGGCAGCCTCCCACCGTGGCGTCGCAGCCCGAAGGAAGTAATTGGACCTCCAGACCTTTTATATTGCCGCTCTCTCGTGTTTCGTACATGACGGGGGCGATGGCAACGGCCCCTTCATCGACGTTGTCCGCCGTGTCGACCAAGCGGACGTAAAGCCAGAGCTGGTTGTTGTCCGTGGAATTTTGGGCACAGTACAAGCGGACACGGTGAGGTGCCCTTTGAATCACATCGCCCGCCTGAAGATACTTAGTTGTCTCGCTGCAGGTGACACCGAACAGGAGCGGACAAAAAGTCTGCACCCATGTGGGGGGCGTCAGCGAATAGCCTGTGGTCGCATTGGCCGGACTGCCGGCTGTAAGGCCTGTGCAATCCGCGCTGTCGGCACTCAATGAACTCAGTCGCAGTGGAATGACATAGATGATGTTGCCGTTTCCATCTCGGAGGACGTCGTTGTAAAGCGTATCGCTGCTCCAGATATAGTACCGGTTATGGCTGTCTGAACTGCTGAGCCTGCAACTGGCGAGCGAAGCTGTGCCCGAGGTGGCCGAGTTGACGAACCCAAACCCGTAGAGGTTCCCCCAGAAGGTGACTTCATCGCACTGGGTTCCCGTGGTAGCAGTGATGCACCGGGCGTGAGACGGGGGGTACGAGCTGCAGTTTGATCCTCCTGCAATCCCGTTTCCGATGACGTTGACGCCCCAACGGTCGAAGTAACGCGACACAAGCTCCATGGAAGGGATCTTTGTCTGGATGTTCTCGGACCTGGTTTTCACATCTTTGAAGAGGCTTAGGAATCCGCTTTGCAGGAAATAGACGGCCTGCAGCACAAACATGGCTATGCCTACCACAATCAGAAGCTCGATAAGGGTATGCCCCTTGGCATCCAGCTTTGGCATCTTCATCTGAAATTGCATATCTTCTCTCTGAGGAGAACGGATTTGCCCCCTGCCGTAGCCGTTGCGGTGAAGTCGTAGCACTCATCTTGGGGCGGATAGGTACTGAAGTTCATGACAACTGTGCCGGCATAGGAGAGTCCCTTCGAGGTAGTGCAATTAAACGTCGTAGGCACGGGCATGGCGTTCGATTTGTATTGAAGTATCGCATTAACGGCTGAATCGAGGACGCAGGAGCGCAAAAAGCTGTCGCTCGTCTGGGCTACGAAATTTCCCATCATGGCGACCATGCCCATAAGCGCAATGCCGAGCAGGGCGAGGCCGATCAGGGTTTCAATGAGGGTGAAACCCCCTGAACCATGATACGCTTTATGAATGACATTTTTCATGAAGGACATGTCCCGGTCCCCTGCTTCGTCCGCACACCTGCCACGCCGACCGTTGTCTTGTAGTATTTTCTGCCGTTTGTGACGCAGGCGTTGCCGCCCGTGCCCGGGTACAGCGCAAGGCCTCTGGGGTCAACGGAGACGCTTGAACCGATGAGTGTGATGCCCGAGGAAAGATCATCCGATTCAACGGCCATAGACATGATTCTTTGCCCCGATGTTCCGCATACCGTCGAGTCGCGGTTCGTACCAAGGTCATACAGCGTGAGCTGGTTACCGGCGATACAAATGCCTACCTTAACGGTCTTCTCCATGGCGTGAAGCCTGGCATACTTAACCATGTACTCCATCTGTGTGCCATACTTGATAAGCTTTTGATCCGCCAGCATCGGTTTCAGCATGGCTACCCCGCCCACGGAGAGGATGGCGAGGAGTATGACCACGAGCATGACCTCGATGAGAGAAAACCCCGGTGCCACGTTGGCAAAGCGAAGCATGGCTACTGCCCCATCAAGAATGCGACAAAAATCTGAACGATCCGTTGCCCGGCAAAGACATATATTAAGGCTGCACCAGAGAGGAATGGCCCGAAAGGTACTGCGTAGGTTAGCCCTTTTCTTTGAAAGAGCATGAGCGGAATGCCGACGATGGCTCCGATGAGGGAACCGGCAAAGAGGCTGAAGAGCACCCCTTTGACGCCGCAGAAGGCGCCGATCATACCCAGGAGCTTAATGTCTCCTCCCCCCATACCCTCACGCTTTGTAATAAACTGGTATCCCCAGGCAATGGCATAGAGGAGGCCGCCGCCCAGGAAAATGCCGTACAACGAATCAAGGAAGGTGAATGTGGGCCTAAGAAAGGAAAGCAAGAACCCGACAATCACTCCTCCAATGCTCAAAACATCGGGAATGATCTGAAACTCAAGGTCTATGAAGGAAATGACGATGAGCAGGGCTACGAACAGCATGAGGATAGGTAGTTCGACAGCGAGGCCAATGGTGAGATATAGGAAGACGAAAAGCGCTGCCGCCAAGGCCTCGACGATAGCATATCGGGGGCTGATGGGAGCCTTGCATTTTCGGCATTTACCCCAGAGAATAGCATAGCTCAGAATGGGTATGTTGTCGAAAAACCTTATGGAGCTATTGCAGTGGGGGCATGAGGAACCGGGCCGCACGATCGACAGGTCCCGGGGAAGGCGGTAGATGCATACGTTGAGAAAGCTTCCTATGATGGCGCCAAAGACGGCCACGATTACTATCTCCATAATACTTATTAGACCGCACCCATGCGACTCCTATCAAGAGAAAAAGAGGGGGGCTTTCGCCCCCCATTCAATACGCTGGTGCTATTTCGGTTTATAGGTTGATTCGACAGTACCTCCCCAAGTCCAGTTCTTATACTGTTCATCCGCGGTCAACGTCAAATTTCCACTTAGGGTAGCAGTCCCAGAACTATCGGGCAAAAGAGTGCTTGCCGTAATTATTCGAGTGCTTGGATCGAACCCATAACTAGCCTTAGTGGTGGGGAGGTCCACGCCATAGTGGCTCTTAATCAAATCTGCGCTCCCAGCCGTTGGTAAAGTAGGATTTTCCGAGTAGTAAACCACAACCGCGTTCTTAATCGCACCCATTGCATGTACCACCTCGCCCATCTTGGCTCTCTTCGTATAGCTCATGTAGTTGGGGATGGCTATTGCCGCCAGAATGCCGATGATCGCCACAACGATGAGCAACTCGATGAGGGTGAAACCTTTGGTATTTCTTTTGATCTTCATGTGAACCTCCTTTAGTAGGTAGAATAGTAATTCACATTCTATTTATAGACTGCCTTTGCCGTGGCGTCAATGATATGTATCACGATTTTCATATGTAACACGACCCTCTCAAATCCTGTATCGCCTCACGCAATGGCGGCCAAAGAGGGCGCCGATGCTCTCTGCGCTTGACATTGAAGGGTAATCCCATATAGAAATTAGATGGGTTCGTAATGCTCGCAGGCTGGTCATCAATACGCACGAAACAGAAGGAACTGCTCGACCTTCTTGTTGTCACTCTTCTGACCATCATCTTCTCTTTTTTTGGTCTTTCCATCCACTTTATTGAGCCTATTTACCGATTCTTCGTCAGCTACTATGGGACCGAAATAGCCAAGTTTGCCATTAACTTCATCTTTCTGTACCTGACGGGCTTGCTTTGGCTCACCTACCGGCGCTGGAAACGGGCCGAGAAGAAGCGGCGCGAGCTCGAGAACGTTATTACGGCCATCGACCCCGACGCACTCGTTGTGATCGACAGTAAGGGCAGGATCATCATGTGCAACAATGCCGTGGAAAAGATGTTCGGGTACGGGGTGGAAGAGCTTATAAACCGAGAGCCCGACATTCTCTATGGCGATAGCCAAGGCCTCTCGCGGCAATGGGACAACATGAGGGAAGTACTCGGCTCTGAGGGGTTTCGCGTCGAATATGCGACGGGGGTACGAAAAGATGGTCACCTTTTGGCCCTCGAGATCGTTGAGGGAAACCTCCCATCCTTCAATGGTACGGTAATGCTTATCCGCGACGTAACGGAACGCAAAAAGGCAGAGGACACCATCAATCAGGCCTATGGAGAGCTCGATCAGATCTTCAACACGGCGGCGGACGGCATGTGGGTCGTCGATACGGACTTTTCGATCCAGAGGGTGAACGGCACCCTTCTCAAGTCCCTTGGGATGCCTAAGGACGAGCTTGCAGGAAAGAAGTGCTTCGAAATTCTGGACTGCCCCCTCTATCGAAAGCCTGAATGCTCCATGGAACGCGTCGCCGGTGGATGCCGGCGCTACGAATCTGAAATACGCTTGCCCTGGCCCAAGAGCACCGAATTGGCAACATGCCTCCTTACCGTTGCCCCTTTCCGCCACACAGATGGCACGCTGCTGGGTATCATCGAGGATTTCCGCGATATTACCGCCCTAAAAGAGCTGGAAGACAGGTTAAGAACCATGTCGCTCCATGACGAACTGACGGGCCTTTATAACAGGAGAGGGTTCCTCGCCCTTGCGGACCAGCAGGCCCGTATAGTTCAACGGTCCAAGAAGGGAATGATCCTCTTTTTTATTGATCTGGACCGCATGAAATGGATAAATGATACCTTCGGCCATAACGAAGGAGACCGCGCTCTCGTTGAAACGGCGGGGATACTGAAAGATACCATGCGGGGCTCCGACATCGTTGCCCGGATCGGAGGCGATGAATTCGTCGTTTTGGCCCTCGATGCGCTAAAGGAAAGCGTTGCCATTATCGAAGAGCGGTTCAGAGACCGCTTGACGGCGACAAACACGACCCGCACCCTGCCCTATGATCTTGCCCTTAGTGTTGGAAGCCACTACTACGACCCCCAGGAACCCATCACAATCGATGAGCTTATCTCAAAGGCTGACTCTGCCATGTACAGGCAAAAACGGGAGAAGTACGCCGCAGGTTCGCAACCCAGCGACGTCAGGTAACGGCCGTCCCATTCTCAGGCAAGCGTGATGCGGTATTTTTCCTCAAAGTGGTCGGGATAGTAGGACATCTTTGCCTCTCTCAGGCCCGGGACTCCAAGATCTTGCTCCCGGTTAACGTAAGAAGCGCGAACAAGGGCGTTTTCGCAGAACTGTTGATTAATGATGGGGTAGAGACCAGGTATCTTGGGGTCTGCCTTCTCTATGTGGACAACGGCCGTGTTGTCGTTCAGCATCTCTCCGACCGTGAAGGCATCCACCCTACCCTCCAGCACGATGACTCCGCCCATCAGTTCCAGTGTGGCAAAGTGGGTTAGCACCTCACGCACCGCCTCCCACTCTCCCAGCAGGTTTAGGTCGTCCCGGCACCGCCGGATGCGACACCATCGCTCTTGCAGGTCGAGGCACGCATCGATGTGGCGCTCCTCCAGGGCCTCATAGCTGAACGTATGTGTTCGCTGCAGTTTGTTGATATGGTTGCGTTTCGATCTGAAGCGGTTCCCCTCCAACCTCGCAAGGTTATTCCGCAGGTACACGTAGTCGAAGTGGTCACGCGCGGGCTCTATTCTGAAAGCGGAACTGTCTCTTAGCTCTGCCACTGTCCTGGCGTCCGCCCTCTCGACAAAAGCGTGCTCCCGGCCCTCTGAGTCCTTAAGGAATGACAGGAGGGTCGCAACCGCTCGATCCCTGGGAGTGGGGCCGATGGGCTGCAACCCGTATGCTCCATCCTCTCCTCCACCGCACAGGACGAGCAGCCAATCCTCAAACAACGACCAACGGAACCCATAGTGAGAACGCCAAATGAAAAGATTCGAAAACGTCCACTCCGACGTGTTTGGCTTGTACTCAGCGAGGAAGGATTGAAAAATAGCCCGATCCCTTAACTCGATAGACTTAAACCGGGGAAACTTCGGCTCCATGGATCTCTCCGGCCAACGTTATTCATGCACCGTGTTTATGCGCAGTTGCAAAGCACCTAAGGCCTAATGGTAACGCTATTTCCCATAGGAATCAACAATTTGTACATGACCCCCAGCTTTCGGGGAGTTTGACGGTACAGTCCGGGAGGGTCAAAATCCATTTACAAGAGGGAGCCAAGCGCATATAATCATTTCCGCTAACCGTGAAGACATCAGCGATCATGCGACTACGACGTTTCTTTATGCGTCATCTCGATGCGCCGCGCACCTTTATTCTTAGCTTCGCCTGTCTGGTTTTTGCCGGTGCGATTGTGCTCTGGCTCCCTATCTCTGCGTCCGGTCAGCGCCTCACCTTTATCAACGCCCTGTTCTCGTCTGCGTCGGCTGTCTGTGTTACGGGCCTTGCCGTCGTCGACATTGGCAAAGATCTTTCCTTATTTGGGCAGATAACGACCATTGTTCTTTTCCAGGTGGGTGGCCTTGGAATCATCACCTTCTCGGTGCTGTTCTTTCGGATGATGGGCTTTGGAACATCCTTCAAAGGAAGGGAGATCATTCAGTCTTCATTCCTTCACGCGCCCACGAGGGATTTTTTCGTTATTCTAAAATCCGTCTTCTGGTTTACCCTTGTCATCGAGAGTGTCGGGGCCATGCTCCTCTTTGTCCGCTTCTCGGCAGATTTTCAGCCCGGACGGGCCTTCTATCTGGCCATATACCATTCCATCTCGGCATTTAACAATTGCGGATACTCGCTGTTTTCAAACAGTCTTGAGAACTACAAGGGGGACGTCATAGTTAACCTGACAATCATTGCCTTGATCCTTCTTGGAGGCATCGGGTTTATCGTCCTTCACGAACTCCTCGATAGAATTCGAGGCCTGCAAAGGAGGTTATCCCTTCACGCCCGCATCGTCATCATTACAACCGTTGTTCTCGTGGCCTTCGGAGCCATACTCCTTTTTGTCTTTGAGCGAAACCACGTCATACGAGAATTCGATTTTTCAACGAAGGTGCTCGTTGCCCTCTTCCAGTCCGTCACTGCCCGCACATGCGGATTTAACACGGTAGAAGTAGGAAGGCTTACCAATGACAGTATCCTGCTCCTCATAGTCCTCATGTTTATCGGCGCCTCACCAGGCTCCACGGGTGGAGGGATAAAGACCTCAAGCGCTGCAGTTCTGTGGCTGCTCATCTGGAACAGGTTCAAGGGAATCGAAGAAGTCTCCGTGGCCAACAGGACGATTCCCAAAGAGACAACGACGCGGACCATTTCCATCATATTTGCTTCCGCGTTTTCCGTGGCCCTTGTCACTGCATTGTTGCTGGTAAGTGCACCCGTGACCCCATCCCCTTCAGCCAGCAGGCATTTTTTTGTCGAATATCTCTTTGAGGCGGTTTCCGCTTATGGCACAGTCGGCCTTTCCATGGGTGTTACTTCAGCCCTCAGCGATTTCCAGAAACTGGTCGTTGCCTTGCTCATGTTTGCGGGGCGGGTTGGGCCCCTTACTCTGGCCCTGTCTTTGAGCCTTCAGTCGGGAAGGCAGAAATTCACGTACGCTGAAGAACCGATTATGGTCGGATAGGAGGGCACGCAATGAAAAGGGTGGTAGTCATCGGCATAGGGATCTTTGGCTTCAATCTGGTGAAGGCCCTTTTTGACGCCGGTTTGGAGGTGATGGCTATTGACAAGAAGAAAGAGGCCATACAAGAGGTGCGCGATTATTGTACAAAGGCCATTCTTGCCGATGGCGTTGACCGCGGGCTTCTCGAATCACTGGGGATTGAGCCCGATGACACGGTTGTCGTCTCCTTTGGCGAGGATCTCGCCGCGAGCACTCTTATCACCCTCCACCTGAGACAGATCGGCGTGAAGACGATCATCGTCAAGGCGCCGAACAGCGAGCACAAACTTGTGCTGGAAAGCGTGGGCGCCACGGAAGTGATCATTCCCGAGAAGGAGATTGCGAGCAAGGTGGCCCGTAGTCTTGTTTCGCCCAATGTCCTTGATTTTCTCCCGTTAAGCGATGAATATGCGGTCTGTGAGGTGGCCCCTCCGGAAAACTTCATAGGAAAGACGCTGGCGGAGGTGCATTTGCGGAGCAAGTACCACGTCGATGCCATCGCCATCCGTGACATCCTGACCGACAAGGTCACAATGGTCCCTCAAGACTACCTTATGAAGGGGAGCGAGGTACTTGTTGTCATCGGGAAGAACCAAGACGTGGAGAAGTTCAGTAGGTCCGCCTGACAAAGACCTTCACGCACTCGGCGGCAGCAGGCGCCATGAAGATGAAGGGAAGCATGATAGCCCAGTCGACAAGGGAGAGGGCGACGGTGCCGAAAAGGGTCTGCAGGAATGGCAGATATATGGTGCAAAGCACAATGACAAGGGAGCTCCCAAAGGCCCAAACCATCCATTTATTCGAGGTCAGTCCGACAGCCGCTATGCTGTTCCGTTCCGAGCGGGCCGTGAATGCACGTAGAAGCTCCGAGGCGCACAGCGTGGCAAAAGCAACGGTCTGCGCCTGACCGACCTGACCCTGAAAACGGGAAAGAAAGAGCGAAAAGACGGAGAGTATGGCAATCGCATCGACTATGGGGATGACGATGAGCCCTATGAGCATGTCTTTGTTAATGACGGGTTCTTTTGCGGGCCTTGGCGGCCGCTGCATAATGTCGGGCTCTCCTTTTTCCAGCCCCAGGGCGAGGGCGGGTGCCCCGTCCGTCACAAGGTTAAGCAAGAGTAGCTGCACGGGCTTGAGGGGTAGTGGTAGGCCAAAGAGCATGGCAAAAAAGATGATGAGGATCTCTCCAACGTTGCAGACTAAGAGAAAGTAGACAAACTTGCGAATGTTCGAATAGATGATCCTCCCCTCTTCGATGGCCGACACAATGCTTGCGTAGTTGTCGTCCGTAAGGACCATGTCCGCCGTCTCTTTCGATACGTCTGTTCCCGTAATCCCCATGGCGATGCCTATATTGGCCTTCTTGAGGGCGGGCGCGTCATTTACCCCGTCGCCCGTCATGGCTACCACGTGATCCCTTGACTTAAAGGCATCGACGATCTTGGTCTTGTGATGCGGAGAAACGCGGCAGCAGACATTCACGTCGCCAATAATACCGGCGAGCTCCTGGTCGCTCATGGCGTCGAGCTCCGTGCCGGTGAGGACCTTGCCTCCGGGGGTGATGAGGCCTATCTCGGCGGCTATGGCTTCTGCCGTCTCCTTGTAATCTCCCGTGACCATGACTGTCTTCAATCCTGCGCTATTTGCCACCTTGACCGCCGCTTTTGCCTCCGGTCTTGCAGGATCGATCATGCCCGTTAACCCTATGAACACCAGCCCGTTCTCGATGACGCGAAAGTCGCACGTAGGTGGGGCGTCGGGAAAGGTCCGATAGGCCAAGGCAAGAACGCGAAGGGCCCTTCGCGCCATCTCTCTATTTTCAGCAAGAATTCTGTCGCGTTCGGCCGGGGTAAGCGCCACAATCTTTCCGTCCAAGAGCATACGGTCACAGAGGCTCAATACGAAATCGGGGGCGCCTTTGGTAAAGCCGATGACGGGGCCGCGGTCCCCGTCGGATGCCTCAGGGAGCCCTATCCCTTTCCCTGCCTTGTGGATCGTCGTCATCCTCTTTCTTTCAGAATCAAAGGGTATTTCCATTATTCTCGGCAGGGCGGATTCCACCTCCCTCTTCCACAGGCCGGCCTTTGCCCCGGCCACCACCAGTGCGCCCTCCGTCGGATCGCCTATGATGCGCCACGGTCCGGCAGTCCCGCTCTCCTCCGGTCTCTCCAGCAGTGCATCGTTGCAGAGAAGGTTTCCCTGAAGCAAGAGGCGTAGCGGCATGTCGTTTGTTGCGGCTGCCTCACCTTTTTCCCCAAGAATTTCTCCTTCAGGTGAGTAACCGTTCCCCGTGATCTCATAGGCCCTTCCAGCACACCACGCCCTCACCACCGTCATGGCATTCTGGGTCAGAGTCCCCGTCTTGTCGGAGCAGATGACGGAGGCGCAGCCCAGGGTCTCCACCGCCGGGAGCCTCCGTATAAGCGCATGGCGGCTGATCATTCTTTGCATGCCCAAGGCGAGGCAAATCGTAACAACAGCAGCGAGCCCCTCCGGTATGGCCGCAATGGCGAGGCTGATGGCCGCCATGAAAAGTCCGACAATATCTTTCTTTTCGGCGACGAGGTAGGCAGAAAAACCTGCGTCGAAGATAGTCGTTATGTTGGTGTCCCTGATGAGTCCGAGGGCGAAGATGACGGCGCAGACACACAGACAGATCATGCCGAGCACCTTTGCCAACTGCTGCAGCTTCTTCTGGAGGGGCGTCGATTCGTCGGAGGTGGACTGAAGCATTTCGGCAATGAGACCGATCTGGGTTTTCATACCCGTTGCCGTGACCATGCCCTTGCCTCTGCCATAGGTGACTATTGTGCTCATGAAGGCCGAATTCCGTCTGTCTCCTAAAGGTATCTCCCGGTCCAGAACTGCAGTGGCCTCTTTCTCCACAGGCATCGATTCACCGGTCAAGGAGGCCTCTTCAATCTTCAGATTGACACTTTCTATGAGGCGAAGGTCTGCCGGCACGTAGTTCCCGGCCTCGACGACGACGATGTCGCCGACAACCAGTTCTCTCGACGGAATGGTTTGCTGGCGCCCGTCCCGCATGACCTGAGCATTCGGTGCCGACATCTTTTTGAGCGCAAGGAGCGCCTGCTCGGCCTTGAACTCTTGGATTACCCCCACCACCGCATTAAGGACAACGATCACCAGGATGGCGGCGGCATCGATTTGCTCTCCAAGAACGAAGGAGACAGCGGCGGCGATTATGAGAATGATGACAAGAAAATTGTTGAACTGGGATAGGAGGAGCTTTAAAAAACCGGCCTGTTTTCTCTCTGCCAGCTCGTTGAAACCCTGCTGCCGCTGCCGCTGCCGGGCTTCCTCTGTCGTGAGTCCCGCCTCGATACGTGTGTTGAGCCTGTCGGCAACATGTTCGGCCGGCAGGCAATAATAAGGCCTTTCTTCCATCGAGAGCCCCCGGAAATCGGTATATTCGCAGCAGTCTCTGTAGCGTGTGGAATCTTAATATATAGAGTTGAGAAACTTCTTGTCAATAAAGGAACGGGGGTCCGGAGCCGGACCCCCGCCAGGAAAGGTCTATTTGTATTGCCAGCGGCCAAGCCGCGAGGGCCAGCGGAACTTTACCTCGAACTCTACTGGAATTGTTCCGCAAGCCTTCGTCACGAATTCCTTAATCTGGGCGATGTCGTCACCCTCGTGAACGGCACCCTTGACGATGAGCCCATACTCGACAAGGCCTTCTTCCTTGAAGTCGACGGAAAGCGACGAGATGTGAAAGTCGGGATTGATTGCAAGCTCAGCCTTGATCTTTGCGGCAAGAACCTTCAGTTGCAGTAGTTCCTGCGCTTTCGGCGTGTGGACTTGGTCCCGCCTCCCAAGCTCATCCTTTAGGATAACCACAATATCGTCATAGGACTGGAGGCTTGTGTCGAAGATCATGTCGTACTGCGTCCGGTCATTCCAGGAATGGCCGTAGGTCAGATAAACGGCCCCTGCCATCTCCTTGTCCGCCTTTTCAATGAGATATTGGGCGTTCTCAGAGTTTGTGTCCTCCCAGAGCATGACCGTCTCTACGCGCTTCTTCAGGGGCGCCTGGGTGCGTATACGTAGCACATAGGGAATGTTCTTGAGGAGGAAGTTCCCTCCCCTTCCCATGATGACCAGGTTGTCCTGCAGTGCGTAATTGAGGATATGGTACTGTTGCAGCGCCACGTAGCCCCGGAATGACCATTTGAAACGTTCCCAGACATCGGGGCTATTCTCGTCAAAGTACTTGGCCTGCTCCTCCCACTGGGCGCCGGATTCTCTCATGTCCGCCAGTATGCGGCCCCTGTCGACGTAGCCGTATCCCATCGCCTCGGCCACGCGCCGCCCGATCTCCTTTCCGCCGCTGCCGTATTCTCTCGATATGGTTAGTACCGCCATGGCCCCTCCCCTACTTCTCTATTTTGCAAAAGGAATTACCCATACGAACATAGCCGGTATATAGCAGGCAATCAATGATACAACCACATAGGGCGCAGTTATGCCAAGAAACTCCTTTAAGCTTACCGCCCGCTGGTCTTCCTTCTCGCCCAAACTCTTGGCCACAAAAAGCGCCGGAGCGCCTGCGATGGTCAGGTTGCTGCCCAGGGTGCCGGCCCACATAAGCATCCAGTACAGCGGCCAGGGGTTGATGCCCTGTGTATTGCCGAGGTCCCGGATGACATAGAGGAGGGTCAGGATATAGGCATCATGCTCCACGATACCCACGATAGGTGCCGTGATCCAGTAGAGGGCCGTTGCACCGACAACAAGGCTCTTCTGGATTACCGGCGTAATCATGTTTGTCACAACCTTGATGACGCCGGCGTGCTCGAGACCGCCTACAAGTGCAAAAAGGGAAACATAGAAAAATATAGCCCGCCAGTCCAGTTCTGCGAGCACGTGCTCGAGGTCGGGAATCTCGATGGTAAACTTGCTCTTGAAAAACTCGAAAATCAGTATGATGCAAATGGCGCCCCACATGGCGATAAAGCCGAGATGATAGCCGAATATGGGTCTGAAGGCCATGGCCAGGATCGTGAGGACGAAGACGGTGCAGACGGTAATGGCAAAGGGCTTGTCCTTAATGTGATCCAGCGCCTTTTCGCCGGCCATGGAGGCCACATCCATCCTGATTCCTCTGTATTGCCGAGAAAAAAGCCAATAAAAGACAGCACAGGTCACAAAGTAGGAGAAGCAAAGAATGAAGAACGAGGACGGTCTTCCAAACTGCCAGATAAAGCCCATAAACTCAATTCCAGATACGCTGTGCAGCATCTGGGGCGGCAGGTCGCCCAGGAGCATGGCCGTACCCATGAAGTTGGAGCAGAGGCCGACGAAGAGCACAGGCGCGAATGCAGGAAACTTGAACCGCCTGCAGGCATGGAAGACAACGGGGGCGAACATGAGGACCACAACAACGTTGTCGATAAGCATAGAGACAAACCCTGCCAGCATGCCGAGAGACGTGACAAAAAGGGCCACGTTGCCCTTCGACATTCGGAGCAGAAGGGCCGATAAAAAATCGGGCACCCCTGATTTCCCGAAATACCCCGAGATAATCCATATGCTGAGCAGGATGACTATGACGTTCCAGTCGACAATCTTGAATGCATCCACATCGGTCATGACGCCGATAAAGATCATGCCCAGGATGCCCAGGAGGGCCGCCAGCACACTGTCGATCCAGCCCGTGATGACGAGGATGATGCTGGCGAGAAAGATGGCGCTTGCCAGGTACTGTGTAAACTCCATAAGTAACTTCCCCCTTGCTCTGAATTAGACCTGCTACAAAAAACGGGGGCGGCTCCTCCCGCCCCCGCTCATGTCCGTTGCTTAAATAACGCCCATGCCCTTCAGCACGGACAGCATGACCGCGGCAGCCATAACCGATCCTACCTGACCGCCTGCGTTAGCGCCCATGGCATGCATGAGCAGAAAGCTTCTCTTGTTGTACTTCTGGCCCTCTTTCTGCACAACTCTGGCCGCCATTGGAAATGCCGAGATGCCCGCGGCGCCGATAAGGGGATTGACCTTTCCCCTTGTCAGCACATAGAGGAGTTTGCCGAACAGCATGCCGCACACCGTATCAAGACAGATTGCGAGCAGGCCGAGAGCAAGGATAATGAGCGTCCTGGGCTGCACGAAGACGGGGCCACTCATCGTCCCGCCGATTGCAATCCCGAGAAGCAGGGTTACGATATTGGCAATTTCGTTCTCTGCAGCCTTGACCAATCTGCCGACGACTCCCGACTCCTTCATGAGGTTACCCAACATGATCGTTGCAAGGAGCGGAAGGCCCATGGGGGCGATAAGGCCACCAACAACGGTGATGACGATGGGGAACATCATTCTCGTTGTCTTTGACACTGTCTTGGCATGTGTCTTCATGACGGTCTCGCGCTCCTTCTTGCTCGTCATCATCTTCATGATGGGGGGCTGGAGCACCGGTACCAGGGCCATATATGAATAGGCCGCAACGGTAACGGGGCCAAGAAGGTGCTGGGCGTACTGGGACGCCACATAGATGACCGTAGGGCCGTCGCAGGCGCCGATGATACCGATGGTTACGGCGTCCTTGTAGGGAAAGCCCAGCGCCAAAGCGAGAAGAAGGGTGAGGAATATGCCGAACTGGCCGGCGGCCCCGAGAAGAAAGGTGTACGGGTTCTCCAACACCGGTCCGAAATCGGTCATGGCCCCTATGCCCACAAATATGAACAATGGAAAAAGTTCCGTGATGACGCCGGCGTCGTAGATGGTCCGCAAGAAGCCGTGTGGCTCCATGAGGCCGGCGAGCGGTATGTTAACGAGGATACAGCCGAATCCTATCGGCACAAGAAGTAAAGGCTCACAGTCCTTCTTGATACCGAGGTACAGAAGGAGACATCCGATGCCGATCATAACCAGATGCGACCAATGAAGGTTCACAAATCCGGCCGTTAGTCCACCAAGTCCAGATAAAATCGCCTCTCCCATGCCGTCCTCCTAATTTTCCTCTTGTTCCTTTTTGTAAGGGAACAACTTCTTTAGTAAGCCCATGATAAGACTAAGAATGATGAGGGTCAGCAAGGTTCCACCCATGCCGACAACGAGCATAGTGAGACCGAAGGTCCACTTGTCCATAACCCTACCTCCTAAGATTTAAAATGTTGAATCATAGTGCGGCGTTAGCTCGAAACCCCTTGGTTCGTGAAGACATTATATTACTCACAGGTGATAGTCAAGTGAAAGTTTTAACAAACAAGGAATATCAACCCATTAGACGGATCGGCCTGACTTGCCATTCTGCAGTCTATATACCCCGGCCTTTCGCCCACCCGCAATAGGTAAATACCCCTGGAGCGGACTTCGAAAAACCTGAGGCGGTCGCCCATTCTTGCATTGACAAGCCTACGGCGGAGATGTATAAAAGAGCTCATCACCGCAAAATACAGATGGAACGGAAAAAGACGAGAAGGATCAAGGTCGGCCACGTGCCCGTAGGGGGCGATAGCCCCATCGCCGTCCAGTCGATGCTCAAGACCAACCCGGAGAACCTGAGCGAGACGCTGGACCAGATCAGGGACCTGAAGAGGGTCGGGTGCGAGATCGTCCGTATGGCCCTTCCCCAGGAAGACACGTGCAGGCTTATACCGTTCCTAAAGAGGGAGGGGGGCGTCCCCCTCATCGGCGACGTCCACTTCAACTACAAGATTGCCCTGAAGGCCATGGAGTTGGGCATCGATGGCCTGCGCATCAATCCGGGCACCATCAACAACGTACGAAAGGTCAGGGAGATCGCGCACGTCGCGCTCCAGACAAAGACGCCCATACGGATCGGGATCAATGTGGGTTCCGTGGAAAAACGGATACTCAAGAAGTACGGAAAAGCAAACGCCGATGCCATGGTCGAAAGCGCGTTGTATTATACGAAGCTTTTTGAGGATGCGGGATGGACGGAGCTGAAGGTCTCCCTCAAGGCCTCGGGGGTTTTTCAGACAATCGAGGCCTGCCGGAAGTTTTCGAAGGCCTCGGACTACCCGCAGCACATCGGTATTACCGAGGCGGGGCCCATTTTCTCCGGTGCCATAAAGTCAGCCATCGGTCTGGGCATCTTGCTGTACGAGGGTATCGGCGACACTATCCGGGTTTCCCTGACGGGTGATCCTGCATACGAAGTCATCGCGGCCTACCATATTCTTCGGGACCTTGGGCTCCGCAAGCGCGGGATCAACATCATATCGTGCCCCACCTGTGGGCGGTGCAAGACCAACCTTGCAGACATCGTTAAGGCCTTCGAGAAGGAGATAGCCGATATCGACAGCCACCTTGATGTGGCCATTATGGGGTGCGAGGTCAATGGGCCCGGAGAGGCAAAGGAGGCCCACATCGGTCTTGCCTTCGGCAGCGACAAGGCGGCCCTCTTCTCCAACGGCAAGATAACGCGCAACGGGATTCCGAAGGAGATAGCCAAGGACATCCTTAAGGAAGAGATCTACAACCTTTTGTCCTGACCCACCGGGGGATGCTTTAGGGCCGGTGCCTCACCAAGTGGATCTTGTGACAGCTTCTTTCTCACAAAAAGTATTCTCTGGATGACGGTCAAATGGGTGAGGCAGGCCAGAATGATAACGGCCGGTCGTAGCACATTAAACAATATGCCGATAAGGAGAATAATCGTGCGCTCTGACCTTTCGAGCAAACCGACGTTGCAGTCGATCGACGCTGCCTCTGCCCGAGCCTTGGCATACGGAATGATGGCCGTTCCGACCAATGCTATAAGGCTCACCACCAGATAAAACCAATCCCCGTTTCTGAGAAAATAAACGGCAAGGCCCACCATCAGCCCAAGGTCGCTATAGCGGTCGATAACAGAGTCAAGAAATCCTCCGAAACGTGTCACGCGGCTTCGCGACCGGGCCAGAGCGCCGTCCATAAGGTCAAAAAAACCGGAAAGAAATAGAAGTATCCCGGACCAAAGGAACAGGCCGCCGGCGAGAAGAACGGCCGAGCCAACGGCAAAGATAAGGCCAATGATCGTGAAAATATTGGGATCGACGGTTTTGGCGCCGAAAACACTACCGTAAATCCTGTTAAGAAGGGGATCGAGTCTGTGACCAGCCTTAGAACTGATCAAGGGTCTGACCTATCGTTCTCTCGCTCCCCGAATGAACTCCTCTACCATCGTCCTCGCTACATCATCGGGGTACTGTTTGAGAGGGTGCTTCATCGTGTATGCCGAAATCGACTCGAGGACGCCTGCAACCTTCCTTTCTCTGGCAAGCTTGCAGCAACGGATGGCGTCGATGATACAGCCGGCGCTGTTGGGGGAATCTTCTACGGAGAGCCTGATCTCTATGTCGATGGGTATGTCGCCGAAGATTCTTCCTTCCAGCCTCATGAAGCAGATTTTGTTGTCTTTTTGCCAGGGTACGTAATCGGAAGGCCCGATGTGTATATTGTCGGACCTGAGCGGTGCTTCGAGAAGGGACTGGACGGCCTCGGTCTTTGAGACCTTTTTTGAGACCAACCGGTCGCGGTTCAGCATGTTGAGAAAGTCCGTGTTTCCGCCCGTGTTGAGCTGGTATGTCCGGTCTATTGTGACCCCCCTGTCGCTGAACAACTTGGCGAGGGTGCGGTGGATGATCGTGGCGCCTATCTGAGACTTAACGTCGTCGCCTATAATCGGAATCCCCTTCTCCCGGAACTCCCCGGCCCAGTGGGCGTCCGAGGCAATAAAGACAGGGATGCAGTTTATCAGGCTTACGCCCGCGGCCATGCACACCTGGGCATAGAACCGCGTCGCTTGTTCGGAGCCGACGGGGAGATAGTTCAGTAATATCTCGACGCCCTCTTTCTTAAGAACGGCAGCGACGTCGTCAGGATTCCTGTCGGAAAGGACAAAGGTTTGCTCGCTGGGGTAATTGCTCATATGGGGTGACACGCCGTCAAATACCGGCCCCATCTTGACCTCCACGCTGGATGGCGGAAGGTCTCGGGCTATGCCCTTCGTGCAGTTCGGGGGTGCAAAGACCGCCTCATTGAGCGGCTTTCCCACTTTTCGCGCGTCGACGTCGAAGGCCGCCACCACCTTGATATCTCCCGGAACATACCCGCCAAGTTCATGGTGCATGAGGCCTATACTATCGGCCCTTGGCGTCGAATAATACTGCAAACCTTGGACAAGCGAGCTCGCACAATTTCCTACACCTACTATGGCAAGGCGAATTTCTTTCATAGTCTCTTCGATAAAGGTTTTCCCTTTTTTAAAATAATTATCCTAAAAAGTCAAAAGATATACCGTGCGCAGGAGGCGCGGAACATCTTGCCTGATACCGTGCGCAGGACCGGGGGTCATAATCTCCTGTATTCCTGCAGGCCCGCCTGGTAGAGGTCTCGGCCGAAGACATCATTGATAACGAAAAGAGGGAAATCCCTCACCCCGAGCTTCACAACCGCCTCGGGGCCCAGATCTTCATAGGCTATAACCTCCGACGAGACGACACACTTGGAAAGAAGCGCTCCCGCCCCGCCTGTGGCGCCGAAATAGACGGCCTTGTGGAGTGCCAGAGCATCCCTGACTGATTGGGATCGCTTGCCCTTGCCTATCATTCCTTTAAGGCCTAACGCGATCAGCTCTGGGGCATAAGCATCCATGCGGGAGCTCGTTGTGGGGCCGCAGGCACCTATGACCCTGCCGGGCGGTGCGGGCGATGGCCCGCAATAATAGATCACCTGATTCCGTATGTCCATGGGAAGAGACTGCCCCTTGCTCAGTGCATCGAAAAACCGTTTGTGCGCCGCATCGCGGGCCGTATAGATAAAGCCGGAAAGAAAGACTTTCTGTCCGGCTTCGAGCCGCTGGACAACGTCTTCCTCCAAGGGTGTCTCGATCCGTCTGATCTCCATATTTTACCCCACCGTAAGCGAAACGATCGCGTGTATATTACAGCCTCGGATCTCCATCAGATAAGAACCTCTTTGAGCCGGTGTGCGTGGCACTGAATGTTGACGGCCACGGGCAGCGAGGCGATGTGGCATGGCATGACCTTCACGTGAACATCCAGTGCCGTTACCGTACCGCCGTATCCCTGAGGCCCGATACCCGTTTTGTTGATAAGGTCGAGCAGTTCAACCTCCAATCCGGCAACGTCCGCATCGGGATTCCGCCTCCCAGGGGGCACCATGAGCGCCTCTTTTGAGAGGAGCGCCGCCGCCTCAAAATTTCCTCCGATTCCCACACCCACGATAATAGGGGGGCACGGGTTGGGTCCCCCTTTCTCCACCATCTCCAGTATGAAAGCCTTAACCCCCTCCCGGCCTGCCGAAGGAACGAGCATTCGAAGCTCACCGTAATTCTCACTTCCGCCACCCTTGGGCAAGGCCACTATGCGTATCCTATCTCCCGGTACGATGGAGGTGTGCACTATGGGCGGAGTGTTATCGCCTGTATTTTTTCGGCTGAATGGGTCGCAGCAGGATTTGCGAAGATAGCCCTTCTTGTAGGCCCTGCGCACGCCTTCCGATATAGCGTCTAAGAAAGCACCTCCCACAACATGAACATCCTGCCCCACCTCAGCGAAGGTGACGGCAAGACCCGTATCCTGACATATGGGTATCTGCTCTCTCCGCGCCGTTTCGGCGTTGAGGATCAGCTCCCTGATAACCTCTTTACCAACGGTCGATTTCTCGCGCTCTACGGCATCGTTGAGGGCCTTCAGCACGTCTTCGGACAGATAGAGATTGGCTTCAATGAAGAGCCTCTCCACGGCTGCGATCACGTCATCAGCATGAACTTCCCTCATCACTCACTCCCTGTATGGCTCTATGATGCCCTTTTCCATCATCAGCCCGACCTCTTCGCGGGCCCGCTTGATCTTGCTGTCCGCCATTTGAAAAAGCTCTTCTTCGGTCAGCTTAAGCTGCGCCACGCCCTGCTCCATGGCCTTCCTGGCAACGGCCACGGCCTCCCGGGGAAAGACATCGACGTCGTCCATGGTCGGAAGGAGGTAATCCTCGTGGATGCCTTTGTCTTCCGCACATCTTGCCAGCTCTACGGCTGCGGCAATGCACATCTCATCGGTGATGGTTCGGGCTCTGACGTCCAGGGTACCGCGAAAGATTGCAGGAAAGCCCACCGAATTATTGACCTGATTCGGGAAGTCGCTCCGTCCCGTTGCAACAACTCTGGCCCCCGCCTCCTTGGCATCCCAGGGCCACATTTCAGGTATGGGATTGGCGCAAACGAAGACGATGGCGCTATCGGCCATCGCTCCGACCCATGCCTTGTCGATGACGTCGGGCCCCGATTTGGAGAGGGCGATGAGAACGTCCTGGCCCCTCAGCGCTTCAGGAATGCCACCGGCCCTGTTCTCTTCGTTCGTTATCCCGCAAAACTCCAGTTTCTCCTTGTGGGAAGGCTTGATATCGTCCCGTTTTCTATTCAAAATACCCTTGCTGTCTACAACGAGCATTTTCTTCGGGTCGACGCCCGCTTTGATGAGCATACGAACGATGCAGACGTTGGCAGCGCCGATCCCCACCATGGTGACCTTGGCCTCATTGATCTTCTTTCCCACAACCTTTAGGGCATTGATCAGTCCGGCAAGCGTCACGGCCGCCGTGCCCTGCTGGTCGTCATGCCAGACAGGAATGGGCGACTCCTGCCGCAGCCTCTCCAGGACATAGAAGCATTTCGGGTTTTCGATATCCTCAAGGTTGACACCGCCGAATGTCGGTGCCAGAATCTTGACTGTTCTGATGATTTCGTCGGCATCCTTCGTATCAAGGCAAATAGGGAAGGCGTCCACGCCCCCAAGGTACTTGAAGAGCAATGCCTTGCCCTCCATAACTGGAAGCCCCGCCATGGGGCCTATGTCTCCAAGGCCCAAGACCCGTGTCCCATCTGTCACGATGGCGACCATGTTGGCCTTGTTCGTGTATTCGTAAACCTTTTCCGGAAACTTGTTGATCTCTTTGCAGGGCTCGGCCACACCCGGGGTGTACCAGATTGCAAAATCCCGAAAATCCCTGATAACGCACTTAGGTACAATTTCTATTTTGCCCTTGTAGTACGGATGCATCTTGAGGGCATCGTAAGCCGGTTTCTTGGCCTTCTCGATAAGCTCTTCCTTTGTTGCCTTCTTGTCTTCCATGTCCCCTCCTATGCATAGCGCTTCTTCTGCCCCTGCGAAACATTCTATAGTGAATCTGCAGAAAAGAAAACGAAAAAATGGGACCAAGGACCTATTCCTTGACAAGTAGCGTAAGCATCGGTTATCATACTACTAATTACGGGCCCATAGCTCAGTTGGTAGAGCCACCGGCTCATAACCGGTAGGCCCCTGGTTCGAGGCCAGGTGGGCCCAATAAAAATTGCGGATGTGGCTAAAAAATTGCTTTATAGTATCGCTATCAAAAAAGGGGGTGTACCTTAGGGTGCACCCCCTTTTCATTTTGGAGGGCTCATTTTGGAAGAGGAACTGAGAACTCTTTTTGAGGCACAAAAGATAGATTCCCAGATCGCGCAGTGGGAACGTAAAATGGTGAGTGCGCCAGGCCGATTGGAAGAGTTGGACACGGAAATTGAAGGAATGCGCGAAAAGATCGCCACGGAAAAAGTCATTGTTGAAGAGCTGGAAAAGGAAAGGAAGCGAAAAGAAAAGGACCTTGATGCGGAGAAAGAAAAGATCAAGAAGCTTGAATCCCGGCTCTACGAGGTAAAGACAAACAAGGAATATCAGGCATTGCTCAAGGAGATCGAGACCCTGAAGGTGGCCGGAGACAAGATGGAAGAGGATATCATCGTGCTCATGGATCAGGTCGAGGGCCTCAAAAAGGACAATCACTCGACCACCACCTTCCTGTCGACGAGAGAAAAGGAAGTAGCCGGGGAGAAGAAGGTCCTTAATGAGGAGATCGAATCGATCGGCAAGAGCATATCGGAACTCAAAACCCAGAGAGAAAAGCTGCTGTCCACCGTTAATGCCGACCTCAGAAAGACATACGAGACGCTCCGGGCGAGGAGAGGAGGTCTGGCCGTAGTCAACGTTAAGGAAGCTGTCTGCATGGGTTGCTACATGAATATTCCTCCTCAGTATTTTATTGAAGTTACAAAAAACCTTAGGCTTCACACCTGTCCGAGCTGTAACCGGATATTTTACTTCTCGGAAGCAGAGTAAGGAGTCCGTTTTTCTTGGCCGGGCAGTAGACTGTGACGGCAAGCAGGGCAGGCGAGCAAGACATGGCGACGGCAAAAGAAGCTTGATCAGAGGACAAGGGTAGACGGGTGGTCGCCCCCTTACAGGGGGAGGAAAGTCCGGGCATCGCAGGGCAGGATGGTCCCTAATGGGGACTGGAGGCAACTTCAAGGAAAGTGCAACAGAAAATACACCGCCCACGCCGCCTTCGGCGGCAGTGAAGAGAAGCAGGTGAAGGGCTTCGGGCTGATGAAGGCTCTAAGCTCCGAACTCAGAACTCCGAACTTCAAGGCGAGAGCCTTGGCGGGTAAGGGTGAAATGGTGAGGCAAGAGCTTACCAGTCCCGCGGCGACGCGGGAGCTTGGCAAACCCCATCCGATGCAAGGCCAAACAGGGGATCGCGCTCGCAGCGCGATGAGGACGGCCCGTCCTTTAACCCGGGTAGGCCGCAAGACCCCGGCACGCACGGGGCCAGAGGAATGACTACCGTCCCGCGTTCAGCGGGAGACAGAACCCGGCTTACAGTCTACCCTTGTCCTCAGCCCCTTTTTATGCTTCCCTTATAGCCGATGTGCCCTCCCCTATACAGCCGCACGAGCCGATCGACATGAAAGGGATGATACTACTCTCCTGCTTGGCCATAGCATTGTTTTTCACAGGCCTTGGATCGAGGGATTTTTGGGCGCCCGACGAGGGGGATTTTGCCCAGGTGGCCCGGGAATTAGAGGACGATTTCGTCGTGCCCCGCCTCAACGGAAAGCCCTACGCCGAGAAGCCCCCCCTGTATTACTATGTCCTATATGCTTCCGGCAAGATTCAGCCGTGGCTCAAGGAGGAGATCTCCTTCCGGGTGCCGTCGGCTCTTTTTGCACTGGCTCTTGCCTGTGCCCTTTTTGCCACCGTGGCATGGCTTTCGGACAGAAAGAGGGCCCTCTATGCGTCGCTCATCTTTGTTTCATCACCTCTCGTCTACTGGCAGGCACGATATGTTCAGGTGGACATGGTCTTTTCGGCATTTCTTTGCCTGTCACTCTTTTCCTTCCTGTGGTTCTTCGCGAAGGAGAGGACCGGTTGCCTTTACCTTTGTGCCGTCTTCTTGGGGGGTGCCTTTCTCACGAAAGGCCCTCTTGCGTTGGTCCTCACCCTTCCCCCTATGCTGGCCTTTTCCTTTCTGGCCAAGAGAAAGACGCCCTTTCCGTTGCTCCATGCCGGTGCTGCATCCCTGCTCTTCGCTGCCATCGTCATGCCGTGGTACGTAGCCGTTTACCTCAAGGAGGGCCCTTCTTTTCTTTACGAAAATGTGGTCCGACAGAACCTGCTGCGCTTTTCCGAGGCGTGGAGCCACCGGCGGCCCTTCTATTATTACCTTACGACCTTGCCGATGGACTTCCTGCCCTGGTCCCTCTTCCTGCCCTTGGGCATCTATAGGGCCTTCAAAGAGCGAAAGGAGAGTCTCCTGATCCTTTTCCTTCTCATCTTTTCGACCTGGGCCTTTCTGTTCCTTTCAGTCTCTTCGGGAAAAATCAGCAAGTATATGCTCCCTCTCGTACCTGCCCTGTCGGTCTTCTCAGCCCTGGCCTTGGAGGGACCTTCCGCCCTCTATCAGAAAATTGTTGGCGTGCTGCTTTCCACAGCGCTCCTCGTGGCAGCCGGGGTGCTTGTCGCCGGACCGAAAATGATCCCGGCGCAGCTTCGAAATGAATGCATCCTTTTTTCCGTCCTCTTTGCCGGGGGGGGCGTTGCCATACTCTTTGCCGTCCGAAGATCTGCGAGGGACCTTTGGGTCGCCCTTTTCTCCCTTGTCTGTGCCTCCTTCTTGCTGGCCAACATAATTCTGTACGAGAAGATCGATTCCTTCAAATCCCCCCGCCCCCTGGCCGCAGAGGTCAAACGGATTGTTTCAGACGGCAGACCCTGGTTATACTACGGAAGCATGAGGGGTGTGTATGTATACTATGTGGGACAGCGGGCTCTCCATGTGGACGAGCACGACACGAAGGGCCTGCGGGAGGTGGGACGGCACCACGGGCGGCTTATAATTCTCACGCGAAAAAGGGACTTGCGGGAGGTTTCCGAGGCGCTGTCAGGCGCTGTGGTCCTGGCAGAGAGAAAGGTGGGGGGTACGGACATGGTCATCCTTGAGTACCGGGGCGGCAAGTCATGAAGGTTCAGGCAGGCACCTCCACGGCACTGGGCCGCGTCGCGATCCTACTGCTCCTTTCATTGCTCTTCTTCTTCGTCAATCTTGGTGATTACTCTTTGAAGGAGCCCGATGAGGGCAGGTATGCCGAGATTCCTCGGGAAATGGTGGAAAGCGGCGACTGGGTTGTCCCCTATTTTAACTACACACGCTACTTCGAGAAGCCGCCGTTTCTCTACTGGGCAACGGCCCTTTCATTCAAGCTATTTGGATTGAACGAGTGGGCGTTTCGCTTTCCCAATGCGCTCTGCGCCCTCCTTACGGTCCTGCTGGTCTACTTTGCCGGGCGGCGCCTGTTCTCGGAGGAGACCGGCTTTATTTCGGCTATAGTGCTCTGTTCGTCGTTCAGCTTCCTCGCCATGGCACGCATTGTGACGCTTGACATGTGCTTTGCCTTTCTTCTTTTTCTCTCCCTCTGCTCGTGCGCGCTCTACTTCAGGCAAGGGGGGCGACGTTACCTCATAGTTTTTTATCTGTCTTTGGCCTGTGCAACGCTGACGAAGGGTCCCGTTGCCGTCGTTCTTGTGGGCGCGACCGTTTTTCTGTACAGTTTGACCGAGAGAACGGCAAGGCCTCTTCTGAGCTTGCTTTGGTTACCCGGGATTGCTCTTTACCTGGTCGTGGCTGCGCCATGGTTTGTGCTCATAGGGTTGAGGGAAAAGGAATTTATCTATTTTTTCTTTGTAGATCAGCATATTCTTCGATTTCTGACCACCCAACACAAACGGTCAGGGCCGTTCTATTATTTTATTCCCGTGCTGCTGGGCGGGTTGCTGCCGTGGACAGTCTTATTGCCGCGAGCCCTCCAGCTCCAGAGCGTTTGGCGTTCACGGGACCTGCGGCTGTTCCTTCTGTGGTCGCTCGTCACCTTTCTATTTTTCAGCCTCTCGGGGTCAAAGCTTCCTCCCTACATACTGCCCCTTTTCCCTCCCCTTGCGCTGGTGTTGGGGCACTATTTGGCTGAACTGAAGGTGCACAGCCGCCAACTTTCTCGTGCCGAGATTCTTGCATCTGCCGTCCTGGGCGGTCTCTTTGCTGTGGGGGCCCTGTACGCGGCCATTGCCGCCGATACGGTCCTCCCGCCAAAGCTGATTGGGACGCTTCAGGTTCCCCAGCCGTGGTGGTCCCTTCTTCTGTGTGGGGTGACGGGTCTTGCCTGGGCGTTGTTTCCTGCTATGGTCTCTGTAAGGAGCCCCAGCCGGTGGGTGGTGTGGTGTGCGGCCTTTCCCGCCATTGCCCTCTCCTTTCTTCTGGCCAACATCGATATTGTAGACAAGGTCAATACATCGAAGAGGATAAGCCTTCAAATAAACGAGCTGAGGGGCCAGTTCGATGAAGTAGTCAATTTGAACTCCTTTGAGGAGAGCGTGCCCTTCTACACAAGATCCCGCGTCATTCTGGCCGCCCATAAAGGAGAGCTTGCCATGGGCGCACGGCACGAGGATGCGGCGCCGTACTTCATCTCCCTCGAAGAGTTTCTTGATCGTTACAGATCGGAGAAGAGGATACTGACGATAGCGGCTAAAAAGATACTCCCCGCCCTTGAAGAAAAGGCTCCGGGCCGAATGCATATACTGCTGTGCGAGGGCGACCGCTGCCTTCTATCGAACCGATAGTATGTAATACTTTTCACAATTTACATAATTCTTGTTGAAATAGAAATTCGAGCATGTTAAAAAATGAACAAGAGAACTCCATGAGTAATTTTTTTGAGAAACTCTCCGTTCGAACCATGCTTCCGGAAGACCTTGATGCCATCGTAGAAATAGACACCAAGGTTCTAGGTGAGTCGAGAAGGGATTATTGGTTTTACAAGATCATCAAACAGGCCGGTTCGAGGCCCGTTGACGCCTCCCTTGTGTCGGAGATCGACGAAAAGATCGTGGGTTTTATCCTCGGAGAGGTAAGTGGTTGGGAATTCAAGGTGCCGAACAACATAGGGTGGATCGATACAATCGGTATAGACCCCGACTACCAAAACAGGGGCATTGCGAAGGTCCTGGCCACGGGCCTCATCGCCAATCTGAAGAACTATGGTGTAGACACGATTTACACCCTTGTGAACTGGAACGACTGGGATCTGCTGCAATTCTTCCACGCCATGGGCTTCTCGCGCGGAGACATGATCAATCTGGTGCTCCACGTCTGACGGCGCTTCGAAATAAAAGCCTTTTTCTAATTCTCCATCCTGATGATTTTTAACTTTGTACCGGGACGAAGCTTGTCTTTATCGTCGATCCCATTGGTGCTTTTGAGTGCGGCGACAGTGATTTTGTGCCGCTCCGCAATGCTCTTAAGCGACTCACCCTTCTTTACAACGTGAATCTTTGCCGGGGCCGATTCCTTAGGTCTCCCGTAACTCACCAGCCTCAGCTTCGTATTGGGGTGGACAGTGTTTCCCTTCAAGTTGTTGACCGACCTTATCGTGGCAACGTCGACGCCGTATTTCTCTGCAATTGACGCCAGGTTCTCCCCCTTCCTGACGACATGAACGGGGGGTACGTCCTTCCCCGATCCGTCAGTCCCCGCGCCGCTATTTCCGGCCCCGGCCGTTCTGATCTTTGTTCGCTCTTCGGCGGCCCCCCTGCCCCTTTCCTTTGGATCAGCTTCCTTCCCGGCTTTAGTGACGCGCACGGGTTTCGCCTTGGCCGTCAGTGTTCCTTTCGGCGCAGGCCTTCCATCAGCGGAGGCCACAGCCACATTGCCCGCTGTTCGTCCTACGGCCACTTCCGCGGCAAAGCGCGGCACATTAACCGTTATGCCCCTGGAGATTCGAAGTTGCTCTCCGCAATCGTTGACGAGACAGAAGTCGGCCCGTGAAACCTTGTACTTTCTCAGTATCTTGTCAACGCCCTCGCCTTTCTTCACCTTATGTGCCACGAGGCCGGTTACCCGCCTCTCCTTCTCCAGGGAGAGGGCAAGCCCGTCATCCGCCTGACGGGACATGCTTCCGGGCAGTTTGAGGACGTACTCCCTGGACGTGGGAGGGGTAATGCCTCTCAAGATCTCCGGGTTGAGAAAACGTAAGGTGTCCGGATTTACGTCAGCCGCTTTCGCTACTGCGTTTAGTGGTATGCCTCCCGGCACCGTCACCTTCCGGTACGGTACAGGGGGATCATATTTAATGTCGCCGAAGCCGAACTTTTCCGGGTCTTTGGCGATAATAGCGGCCGCTATGAGCCGCGGGATATACTCTCGAGTCTCCTTGGGCAGTGCGTTATACCTGACCAGTTCCCAGTAATCGCTTGTATTGTGCCGCTCAATGGCCCTTTCTATCCTTCCCTCTCCCGCGTTGTAGCCTGCCGCCGCAAGATACCAACACCCAAACTGATTGAAAAGGTCGCGAAGGTATTTTGCCGCTGCCACTGTCGATCTCTCCGGGTCACGCCGCTCGTCAACCCAGTAGTCAACCTTGAGGCCATAGCGCTCGCCCGTTGCGTAGATGAATTGCCAGGGACCGCAAGCCTTCATCGGGGAGTAGGCCCGGGGGTTAAAGCCGCTCTCGATCATGGCAAGGTAGACGAGGTCCTCCGGCATCCCTTGCTGCTTCAACAGGCTGCGGATAAGCGGTACGTACCTCTTCGACCTTCTGAGCCAGTTAGTAAAAACCTTGCGTTTTTCCTCCTGAAACCAGCGGATGTTGTATTGAACGGCCTCGTTGAACACTATGGGAATATCGAATTTCGAATACCCATCGGGCCCAAGAAGGAGGGCAATGTTGTCGTCCTCAGTGGCTCGGCCCACCCCCATCCGGGTATCGCAGGCATCCCCGCCGGGAGAAAAGACAATCAACTCTTTCGGTTCCGCCCGGTCGTCGCTGGCTGCCGTACCGGCGGAGACAGGGGCGATGGTATCGGTTTGCTTTACAACAGAACCCGACCCTGCGCAGGAACATAGCGTAATTACAAGAGCAATGGTGAAAAGGGCCTCGAAGACAGAAACCACCTGCATATTTTTTCTCATAGCCATATTTTTGATATTAAAGGTGCTACCGCGAACTGTCAACAAAAAACGGCCAAAAATCTACCGTCCAAGCACTTTTCCAACAAGATGCCTGTATCCGTTGGCGAAATCGCGGCCCGAGACCCTCTTCTTGTTCTCGAGTTGCACGTCCCTCAAAAGGACGGCATCTTTTCCGGCGCTGACTATGAAACCCTCTTTCGACAGGGCCAACACCCTGCCGGCCTCATGGGGCCCTTGGGCCGCCAACACCGCCGCTTCATGTACCTTCAGCATCTTGTTGTCCAGATAGGTATAGGCTGTGGGCCACTCCACAAAAGCCCGAACCCTTCTGACAACGGCGGCGGCATCGTCATTCCAGTCGATGAGACCCATTCCCTTATCCAGGACCGGGCAATAGGTAGCCTCCTCTTCGGCCTGCGCCACGGCAGGGATTGCACGGCGTCCTTCAATGTCGCCGATCAGTGCAGGCAGGATCTCTGCCGCGCGACTGGAAAGCCTTGCCGACAGGGCGATGGCGTTTTCCTCTGCTCCTATGGGCGCTGTCTCCTGATAGACAATGGGTCCGGCATCCATCCTTTCGGTCATCCGAATGACCGTCAGACCCGTAGCCGTATCACCTCGCAACAGGGCCCACTGTATTGGTGAGGGCCCTCGATATTTGGGCAACAGGGAGGGGTGGACGTTTATGGCGCCTATGGCCGGGCGGGCCAAAGTAGGCCCGGGTATGATGAGCCCGAAGGAGGCTACGACAAAGAGATCTACATCCAGGCCTGTTACGGCGGCGGCATCGTCCGATTTAAAGCTTTCTATCTCTACAACCGGTAGGCCAAGGTCGCCGGCGGTGCGTTTCACCTCATTGTCCCCCAAGAGATAGCCCCTTCCCTTGGGGCGGGCCTTTTTTGTGATGACCGCCGCGACCTGAGAGGCAATGGACTGAAGAGGGGGTACGGAAAAGGAGGAAGAGCCGAAAAAAGCGATCTTCATCGTTCGCTTTTTGCGTACCGCTTCTTGAAAAGACTCCTCTTTACGGGACTGAGGTGATCGATGAAGAGTACGCCGTTGAGATGATCAATTTCGTGCTGAAAGGCCCGGGCAAGATGTCCTTCGCACTCCAAGGAAAAAGGGTTCTCACGGGTATCTATGGCCTTGACGAGAACCTTGCCTGCCCTGGGCACATACTCGTAGTAACCGGGAAGGCTCAGGCATCCCTCCTCGGAAATCTCCTCCGCATCGCTTTCCACAATGGCAGGATTGAGAAGGACGAGAGGCTCTTCGCCTTTCTTGGTCTGAAGATGGAGGACTATCAACCTGATGGCGATGCCTACCTGATTTGCCGCAAGGCCTATCCCGCGGGCGCCGACCATCGTTTCCAGCATGTCGCCGGAGAGCTTCACTATTTCGTCTGTTACCCTCTCCACCGGCAATGCGGGCTTTCTGAGCACAAGCTCGGGGTATTTGCAAATCTTGAGAATCGCCACGACATAATTAATAAATCAAAAATGCTCCCCAGTCAACGCCAGAGCGTCCGAAAAGCCTCTCCGTCAGGCACGGCTTTGCCCTCTCGCCCCACGGAGGCCCTTTATGGACGCGCACGCAGCGGGTGTGATAGGATGTTGCCATGGACGTTGGCAGCACATCTTCTGTGGGCCCTGCAGAGGCATATCCTGCTTTTGTGGGTGTCGGCTCCAATCTTGGTGACCGGATCGGCTATTGCGTTAGTGTAGTCAAGGACATGCTGTCCCATAAGCGCGTCCTGCCCGTGGCTGTATCGTCTTTGTATGAGACCGGGGCCCTATCCTCTTTTGAGCAGCCCGACTACATCAACTGTGCCGTCAAGCTGGGCTGGCAGGGTACGCCTATGGAACTGTTGCGCACCCTTCGGAGTATCGAGGAGAGGTACGGTCGTATCCGCACGGTGCCCAAGGGACCCAGGACCGTCGACCTTGATATCCTTCTTTTTGGCTCGGAAGTTATAGACGAAGTCGATCTGACGGTTCCTCACCGGGAGCTGCACAAGAGGAAGTTTGCCCTCGTGCCGTGCCTCGAGATAGAGCCGGACCTCATGCACCCCCTCTTGGGTATCACCCTTCAAACGTGCCTCGATGCGATCGGCGGGGAACAGGTCGTCAGGCGGCTGGACCGGGCACGTGGCAGTCTGCAAGGGTTGTGCAAGGCTGATTTTCGGGCCACAGGGTCATGAGAATCGTCATCGTTGATCTATCACTCGGGCGGATAAGCGAGGAATCCCTGCCCCCCTCTGTGGAGCACCAATTTGTCGGTGCCCGTGGCGTCAACGCATACATCCTGTATCGTCGCGCTCCCACCGGCGTCGACCCCCTTTCTCCGCTCTGTCCCATCGTTTTCGGCACGGGGCCCGTCACCGGCATGCCCTTTCCAATGGGCGGTAGATTCATAACGACGACCAAGTCCCCCCTTACCGGAACAATATTTGCTTCGTCCTGCGGAGGCAGGCTCGGCGTGAGCTTAAAGAAGTGCGGTGTGGATTTTCTTGTGCTCGTTGGCAAAGCCGCCGTGCCCTCGTACATCCTGGTAGACGAGAAAGGCCTGTCCGTTCGGGATGCCTCCTCCATCTGGGGTCAAAGCAAGGCCGTTGCCAAGGAGTTCTTGCGGAGCCGCCATGGCCGACAGATTTCCGTTGCGCTCATCGGCCGGGCCGGAGAGACACTTGTGTCCTTTGCCAACGTCGAAAACGACGGCAGGTTTCTGGGTAGGGGAGGACTTGGGGCCGTGATGGGCTCAAAGCATGTTAAGGCCGTTGTGGTCCAGGGTAAGAGCGGGCAAAAGATAGCGGTGCCCGACAGGGATCAATTCGATTTTGTGCGGTATGAATCCAGAAAGTGGTTGACTGCCAATCCTATAACCTCCAGAGGTCTTGCGCAGTACGGCACGTCGGTTCTCATGAACTATATGCGCGAAGCAGGGCTCCTTTCGAGCCGCAATTACTCGGCACCGGCGCCTTTTGAGTCGGCGGGCCTGTCAGGGGAAATGCTTGCCGACCTGTTTCTGAAAAAGCGGAGGGCCTGCCACTTCTGCCCCATTGCCTGCGGAAGGGTTACGGAATCGGGTGACGGCCCGGAGTACGAGACGCTATGGGCCCTGGGCGTTAATCTTGGTCTTTATGACCTTGGGCGGGTGATTCGTCTCAACAACCTCTGCAACGAGCTGGGCCTCGATTCTATCACTGCTGGTGTGACGATCGGTGCGGCCATAGAATTGAGCGAGAAGGGCCTTCTGCCTCTCGGTGTATCTTTTGGGGATTTCGATGGGGTTGAGGATCTCATTCGGTGTATAGCCGAAAAGACCGGGCCGGGAGAGGCCCTCTGCCACGGCAGCAGGGCGCTCTGCAGGGACAGGGATGCGCCCGAGCTGGCCCCGCAGGTGAAGGGGCTTGAACTCCCCGCCTACGATCCCCGAGGCGCTTACGGACATGCCTTGGGGTACGCGACGTCTAATCGGGGCGGCTGCCATATGCAGGGCAACATGATTGGAGCAGAGGTGCTCGGCATCCCGAAACTCGTGGACCGCTTCTCCGTCACGGGAAAGGCCAGCCTGCTTTGTCTTTACCAAAACATCTCCGCCTTTATGGACACGCTCGTCATGTGTCGCTTTTCGTCCTTTGCCCTGCCTCACGACCACTACTCGCGCATTCTTGGCGCGGCCACAGGAAGAAAAGTAAGCTGGGAGGCGTCCCTGGAGATCGGGGAGAGAATCTGGAACCTCGAACGCCTCTTCAACCTCAGAGAGGGAGTGGAGCAAGATATGCTTCCAAAACGATTTGGGGAGGTTCCGCTGGAGGTGCTACTCAAGGAGTACTACGAGGCCCGGAGGTGGGACGAGGACGGCACGCCTCGGCCCGAGACGCTTTCAAGCCTTGACCTGGTATGGTAGAACGTATAAAAGGGTAAACGTGTGATTGACGCCCATCTTGCCGACACCTTTTCATCCATAGGAAGAGATATATTCCTGCGGGGGCTCATCAGCTCCCACGCAGGGAACATGAGTACCCGTGCGGGAAGGAGGATGTATCTTACGAGACGGGGGTCCATGCTCGGCCGGTTAAGCGCGGGCGATATTGTCGAGATACCCGTGGAGGCGGACGACAGCCATATACTGATGGCCTCGTCGGAGGTTGTCATCCATAGGGCCATATACCGGAACACGAGCGCCCTGGCCGTCGTCCATGCCCACCCGCCCTATGCCACGCTCTTGTCTATGAGGCATGACGAAATCATTCCCATCGACTCGGAGGGGTCGTATCTTTTTAAACGCGTCCCCGTTGTCGTATCCGAAAAGACCATCGGGTCTCCCGAGGCATCCGTCCTTGTGAGTGAGTACCTCAAGGACTTCAAGATTGTGCTTCTCCGGGGTCACGGAAGCTTCGCCCGTGGTGATATGCTGGAAGAGGCATACATGTACACGAGCAGCCTTGAGGCGTCATGTTTTTTTGTTTTTCATGATAGCGACACGAAAAAGGAGTACAGGAAATACTCGGACCAATATAGAAAATGGTAGGAGGTTGCCATGAGATTTTTTATCGATACAGCGAGCGCCGATGAGATCAGGAAAGGCCTTGAATTAGGCCTTGTCGACGGCGTGACGACGAATCCGTCGCTGTTGGCAAAAGAGAAGAGGGATCCGAAGGAGACGATCGGTGAGATTCTCGCGCTTGTTGACGGACCCGTCAGCTTAGAGGTGATCGCAACGGACTTTGACGGCATGTGCAGGGAGGCAAGGTCGCTGGCGGCACTCGGTCCTAACGCCGTCGTAAAGATCCCCATGACCGAAGAAGGGGTTCGAGCCGTCCGCGTCCTGTCGGAAGAGAGCATCAAGACCAACGTAACGCTCATATTTCAGCCCCTTCAGGCCCTCATTGCCGCCAAGGCGGGGGCGACCTACGTAAGCCCTTTTATCGGGAGGCTTGACGACATTTCGGCTACGGGCATGGAAATCGTCCAGGATATACACACGATTCTGGCGAACTACTTCTTCGACACGGAAGTGATAGTGGCCAGCATCCGCAGCCCCCTGCACGTTCTTCAGGCGGCCCTCGTCGGTGCCGAGATTGCAACGATACCCTTCGCCGTCCTTCGGCAGTTGATGAAGCACCCCCTTACGGACATAGGAATAGAGAAATTTCTGAGCGACTATAAGACCTTGGAAAAGACGGCAAAATAGGTGCGGACCGAAGGGGTGCCGGCTAACACAGACAGGGGACCCGAACGTTAAAGGTTCCTGCGGTTCTCCAGGGAGCTCCTGATGGTGAGCGTGTCTAAATAGACGATATCGCCGCCAACGGGGATTCCCGAGGCGATGCGCGTTATAGTAACGCCGTAGGGCTTCAATATTTCGGCGATGTAGTGGGCTGTTGTGTTGCCTTCTATGTTAGGATTCGTGGCAATAATCACCTCGCGAATGCCCTCATCGCGCACCCGCTTTTCCAGCTCCCGGACGCGCACGTCATCGGGTCCAACCCCCTCGATGGGGTTGATGACGCCATGGAGGATATGAAACCTGAAGGCACCCGGGAAAGACGACTCTATGACCATCATGTGAGAAGACTCCTCGACGACACAAACGGCATTCTTGTCTCTGTGGGGATCGGCACAGATGGGACAGGGGTCAACGTCTGTGATGTTAAAGCAGGTGCTGCACAGGCGGATCTTCTCTTTCAGGTCTTTTAGGCTCGACGATAGTTCCTGGACGAAAGACTCCTTTCCGTTGAGAAGAAAGAACGCCAGTCGTGTTGCCGTCTTCCGCCCTATGCCGGGGAGCTTCGAGAGATTATCAATGAGCCGTTCGAGGGGTAGAGGATATAGCATGGCGTCCTAAAAAGGAAGCTGTAGCCCCGGTATGCCGGCGACCTTGGACATCTCTTCCTGCACCATATCTCTCGACTTGTTGAGACCCTCGTTTACCGCTGCCAGAAGAAGGTCTTCCAGTAGCTCCCTGTCCTGCTCCTGCCACACTTCTTCCGAAATGGTCAGAGAAACGATCTCCTGCTTTCCGTTTACAACACATGAGACCATGCCTCCACCCGCCTGGGCTTCTACCGTCCGTCCACCGAGCTCCTCCTGGAGTTTCTGCAATTTTTCCTGCATCTTCTTGGCCTGGTTCAATATCTGCCCAAAATTCTTAGACATAACCCCTCCTCAATTTTTCTTGAAAATGAGCTCAGCTTCCCTCACATAATCCTTAAGCGGATCGTCACTCAATTCTTTCACCTCACGAAAGAGAACATCCATTCTCTTCCCCGAAAACTCGTAAAGGACCTCTTTCAATTCTTCTCGGTATGTCGGATCTTCCCCAATCATTGAATACTGTTTGTCGGTAGAGATGATCACACGCGATTCTTCGAATTCCACCACCGCACCCTCCAGCAGCGCGGCCAGAAAGGGCTGCTTATCCCTCAGGAGCACAAAGAACCCCTCGGGCCCATCTTGTCTTTTTTGGTCTGGCGGTTTCCCTGTCTCCTTGGGGATCCTTACGGGTTCCGACGACAGTATCTCAGGGCTTTGAACCGTCAATAACGCGTCGGAATGAACTTGCCGAGCTGGGGGTTTCGGCGACGGCATCTCAGGATTTTGAATCTTCCCTGCTTCGGCTGCCCGGACCATCTTGCCCAGATCGCGAAGCTTCGCCAGGTTGAAAAGATTCACGTAAAGCACTTCGAGGGTGACCTTCGGGAAAAGGCCGGCCAGGAGATTCTCTGCCTTGAGAAGGTATGCAAGCATGTTCTGGATCTCGTAATATTCGAGGTCCGTAATGAGCGAAGAAATCCTTGCCGCCTCTTCAGTACCCATATACAGAAACGGTGGGGATGACTCATAGATGCTGAAGAGAAGCATCTTTCTCAGCGCACCAACGAGCCCCTTATATATCTGGTAGGCCTCGTGACCTTCAACGATGAGGCGGTCGATAAGCGTCAATCCACCCCTCAAGTCCTCGGTGATGATAGACTCGATGATGCGGTACGTGCTTTCTCGCCCTACAATGCCGATGACGGCGCCTACGTCGGCCTCCGTAATGTTTTGCCCGCCGAAGGCAATGACCTGGTCCAAAATGGACTCGGCATCCCTCAGGCTTCCGTCGGCCTCGGCCGCTATGTAATCGAAGACGCCTTCGTCATACCCGATGCCCTCGTCATCGCATATCCTCTTCAACTGCAACCCGATATCGCGGTCGGAAATTCTCCTGAACTCGAAGGACTGGCACCGCGACTTGATCGTATAGGGGATCTTTTCGGCGTCGGTGGTGGAAAGAACAAAGATGTTGTGCCCCGGTGGCTCCTCAAGCGTCTTGAGGAAGGCATTCCAGGCCTCGTCTATGAGCATGTGCGACTCGTCGAGGATGTAGACCTTGTAGCGCCCCCTCATGGGCATATAGCGTACCGTCTCGATGAGTTCCCGCATGTCGACGAGGCGGCGTTTCGACGCCGCGTCTACCTCAACGAGGTCAACGAAACGGCCGGCCTGTATGTCCTTGCACGCATCGCATACGTTGCAGGGTTCCTCGGCCGGACCGTTCAAACAGTTGACGGCCTTGGCGAGAATGCGGGCGAGCGAGGTCTTCCCTACGCCCCTGGGCCCGCTGAAAATGTAGGCATGGCCGATTCTCTCAAACTTTATCGAGTTCTTAATGGTCGTGACGATGTGGTCCTGCCCGATCACATCCTTGAATCTTGTGGGGCGCCATCTTCGCGCGAGAACGGTGTAGGTCATAGGCGGGCGGTATCGTGTAGATCATTAAATAGCCAGGCTACCTGCGGCACACAGGAAAACTACTGCCGCTGCTTCCTTCCAGACCTGACGGGGTTCATAGCCTCCACGTTGCGCAGGGCCCGGCCGTTCTTTTAGACAACATTAATTGATAGTTCGTGATCGGTGACCCCTTATCTGCACGGAACTGAAAGAAGTTTCTTTAACCCCTTTTTTTTCGGCCCGGCAGCGCCACTGTGGGAATTTCCCGCCAGCCGGCTATGGATCACTGATTACCGATCTATTCTGTTATGGCGGAGAGAGAGGGATTTGAACCCTCGGTGCGAGTTTTTGTCCCGCACACACGATTTCCAGTCGTGCTCCTTCAGCCGCTCGGACATCTCTCCAGTGATTGTTATATACCATACTTGCTCGAACCCCTCAAGCTTTTCAGTGGGCCACCAGACCACGGTGCGCTTTATAATGTGCCACATATTCTGATAGAATGGTGAATGGTTGACCGGGCCTTCTTGCCGTTATCTTCGGCTGCACCGCAAAAGCCGCGAGGTGGCGCTTTCGATGCCGTACTCGTGACGGGGGACGCCTATGTCGATCACCCGTCGTACGGTACGGCGGTCATTGGGCGCGTTCTTCAGCGGGCAGGTTTTACGGTGGCTGTCATAGCGCAGCCCGACTGGAGAAAAATTGATGATTTCAAGGCCTTCGGGCGGCCACGCCTTTTTTTCGGCATTACTGCGGGTAATCTTGATTCCATGGTGGCAAACTATACTGCGTCGAAGCGGCCCCGCAGGGTAGACGACTACTCGCCGGGCGGTGCAGGCGGAAGGCGTCCCGACCGGGCCGTTCTTGTGTATGCAAACCGCCTACGGGAAGCCTTTCCCGGCGTTCCTATCGTCATCG
This sequence comes from uncultured Pseudomonadota bacterium, assembly GCA_964651435.1. Taxonomy (GTDB): domain Bacteria; phylum Desulfobacterota; class Syntrophorhabdia; order Syntrophorhabdales; family CAYQXL01; genus CAZYVU01. The sequence continues at coordinate 11,285 of CAZYVU010000007.1, read as the reverse complement.
GAGGGATAGAGGCAAGCCTCCGGCGATTTGCCCACTACGACTGGTGGGATAACGCGGTGCGGCGGTCCATTCTTGTCGACAGCCGGAGCGACATTCTTGTGTACGGCATGGGAGAGATGCAGGTAGTCGAGATTGGCCGGCGCCTCCGTGCGGGCATGAGCCTTTTTGGAATACCCGGCACGGCCGTTATCGTGGGAACCCCGCCGGAAGACCAACCTATTCTTGAAATCCCGTCCTACGAAGATGTCGCTCGGGACAAGGATCGGTTCAATCAAGCCTTTTCCGCCGTCTATGCCAATCAGGATCCGCTTCGGGGGGCCACTATAGCGCAGAAGCATGCCAACCGATACGTCATCCAGTTTCCGCCTGCCCTGCCCTTGTCGACGAAGGAGCTGGACGGAATTTATGAGTTGCCCTATTGCCGGGCGTCGCACCCTGCCTACGACAGGCTCGGGGGCGTTCCCGGCTTCGAGACGGTGAGACATTCTCTCATCACCCATCGCGGATGTGTGGGAGGGTGCAGCTTTTGTTCGCTGTCCATGCACCAGGGCCGCATCGTCCAATCCAGGAGCAAAGGCTCCATCGTCCGGGAGGCCCTGCTTCTGACACAACAGGAGGGTTTCAGGGGGACGATAACCGATGTCGGCGGACCAACGGCCAACCTTTACGAGGCGTTTTGCGACCGCTGGGCGGGAGGCGGCGCATGTCTTACCCGTCACTGCCTGACGCCTCGCAGGTGCCCCAACCTACGGCTTGGGTACAAGGCCTCCGTCGACCTGCTGAAGGGTCTTCGAAGCCTTGCCGGCGTCAAGCATGTCTTTATTGCCAGCGGCTTCCGGCACGACCTGCTGGCCGAGAAGGACGCCCTCCCCTACCTGAAGGAGGTTCTATCCCACCATGTGAGCGGACAGATGAAAGTGGCACCGGAACACACGTCCGACGCCGTGCTGGCACTGATGAACAAACCGCCTCTGGCGGTTTACAGGAAGTTCAAGAAAAACTTTGACTTCCTTAGCAAAGCTATTGAAAGGAAACAGTTTCTCGTTCACTATTTCATATCTTCTCATCCGGGGGCCACCCTGGAAGAGGCGCTTGCCCTGTCACTGGACCTTCAAAGAATGGGGATCTACCCCGAGCAGATTCAGGACTTCATGCCCCTTCCGCTCACGTTATCCGGTGCCATCTACTACACGGGCAAGGATCCAACGAGCGGCAAAGAGGTATACGTCCCCCGAACGGACAAGGACCGCCGTTTGCAGCGAGCCCTCCTTCAATATCGCCACCCCGAGAATGGGGTGCTCGTCCGTGAGGCGCTCTGCGCCTTGAAGAAAGAACACCTCATGCACATATTTGCACAGAGAAGACAGCATTCGAGGAGCGCATTTGGCACCGAAAAACATTCTTCCTAACCTCGCCCAGGTTGCCGGCCCGGAAATAACCGGGTCATACGACTCGGCGGTCTACCTGCTTGACATCGGCGATACCCTGCTCATAGATGCGGGATCGGGGTTCAAGTTCCGGCAGACCGTTACGAACATCAAGATGGCCGGGCACAGCCCTTCGGCCCTCTCCTCCATACTTCTAACCCACTGCCACTACGACCATATTGGTGCGGCGCCATTGTTCCGGAAGCACCTCGGCATACCGCTCGTCATGCACGAGAAGGATGCAGAGATCATAGCCCGAGGTGACAGCCGGCTGAGCGCGGCCATCTGTTTTCGCGTTGAGCTGGAGCCGTTCCCTATCGACAGGATTTTGACGGGAAGTGAGGGCGCCGTTTCCTTCGGAGATCGCGAGATCTCGTGGATACATACACCCGGACATACGCCCGGCTCCATCTCGCCGTACCTCGATCAGGACGGGCTCAGGATTCTCTTTGGACAGGACATCTCGGCGCCCCTGCTCGAATACTATGACTGCGATCCCTCCGCTTGGGCGGAATCGGTGGACAAGCTCACGGCCCTCGACGCCGACATCTTCTGCGACGGGCACATGGGGCCTATCGTGGGAAAGAGAAAGGTGAGGGAATACTTGAAATACGTGCTCCGGGCGCACGGCGGGAAGGCCTCGTAACGCCCTGTTGCCTGCGCCTCGACTTTGGGGCCCGTCGGCTCAGAATAGGGTGGCCTGCGTCTTCTGCTTTTCCTTTCGCCTTCGCCCGTCAACCTGTACCGTCTCCACCAGTTGCTCCGGCAGTTCGGCGATGAACCGCGACGGGACAGCGCCAACCCTCTCTCCAAAGAGTGCCCTGGACCGTCTGGAGACAAGGAAAAGCTCGTCACGCGCTCTCGTCATTGCCACGTAGAAAAGCCGCCTCTCTTCCTCCACGTTGCTGTCCGCACTGTCGTCCCGAAGCAGGGGTGTGAGCCCGTCCTCCGCGCCGGCGAGAAAGACAACACCAAATTCAAGTCCTTTGGCCATGTGAAAGGTCATGAGATGCACCTTTTCGGCGTTACGGTCGAAGCAGTCCAGCGGCTCCAAAAGCCTCAACTCCCCGATCATGCCCTGCAGCGCCTCGGGCCGGGAACGATGACTGTAGGAGCGACAGAGCGCCTCCAAGTAGGCCCACTCACCCGGAGATCCGGAGGCCTTCCACGCCTCCAAGACCAGGTCTTGCGGGGAGACATTCGATGAACCCTCCCGGCACGCCTGTGTCAGGAGGTCGATCATGCCTGTCCACCCACTCTCAGGGCCCGTGGCCGTCTGGCAGGGAATACCCGCCTCCTCCAGGCTGCGGCGAAAGGGTCTGGCTTGGGCGTTGGTCCTGAAAAGGACTGCAAAATCGCTGAAGCGATAGCTGAAGTTGCTTGCTTCGGAATGGCGGCGGGTCCGAGAAAGACGAAGGTGGTCCATGGCCCCCATACGTGCCTCGATCTCGCGTGCCACAAAGGCGGCCTCGGCGAATTCATCGGGCACGGAGACGATCCGCACGGGAAGGCCCACCTGTCGCACCGGCGACAAGTCTTTTGCTATGCGCCTGCTGTTGTGCTTAATGAGGGCCGCTGCGCAGTTTAGAATCTTACCGGTCGAGCGATAGCTTTCCGTCAGGGTTACGGCCCTGCTTCCGGGAAAATCGTGCCGAAAATCGAGAAATTCGGAAATGTCCGCGCCCCTGAAGCCGTATATTGCCTGATCGGCGTCTCCAACGGCGCAAACGGCAGCGCTCCCTCCCATCAACTCCCTGAGCAAGGCGTACTGGCTTGGGCTGACATCCTGGTACTCGTCAACGAGGAACCGGCGGTAGGGCACGATAGCGGAATGAATCGCCGGGTTCGTTCTGAGAAGATGGAGTGGTTCGTCGATGAGGTCGTCAAAATCGAACCAGTTGTGGGCCCTTAGCTCGGCGCGATAGGCTTCATAGATGGGGAGCACATCATTCGCCGGCGGCAGGAGCATGCTCCTCGCCTTCGAAATGGCCGCCGCCCTCTCCTTTGCCCGCCTTTGTGCCCCTCCGGACAGGGCCTGCAACAGCTCTATCTGATGCCCCCTCGTTATGACCGAAATCTCACCCCCGTAAAAGCGAGCGAGAATCTGCAGCCCCATAACGTGGAAAGTGCCCACAAAGGGCTGCCGGGCCCCGGGGCCAAGGAGGGCGATCAACCGCTCCCGCATCTCCCTGGCAGCCCTGTTGGTGAACGTCACGGCCGCGATGGTCTCCGGGGGGAGGCCCGTTGTCAATAGATAGGCGATCCGGCGGACCATCGTCAGCGTCTTGCCCGTTCCGGGCCCCGCTATGACGAGCATGGGGCCTTCTGGGGAGCCCACGACCTCTGCCTGGGCTGCGTTCAGGCCCTCAAAGCAATCCATGTCAGATGAGCCTCATCTGGCCCTTTACCTGTCGCCTCTCTCCCTCCTCAAAGATTCTGACTCGGCCGTACTCACCGTCGTATCCGGGAAAGACAAATAGCCTTCCCTCCCGCATCCTCACGATGGCCTCGCTGACGAGGAGGGATCCCACGTGCTCTATATCGCCGGGTGAGGCGTCCAAAAGGATGGAGAACTCGTTTCCGAGCCTTGACAGGAGCATCATATACTCGTCCTTCACAGTCTTGGTGTTGACGCCGACCCCGCGAGCCTCGGCGATGATCTCAGGCAACGGAACGAGAGAGCGGTAGCCGGGAGCGCCCTCCGGCCTGTAGCCATGCGGTCGGTCTGAAAGTTTTTCGACCCTGTGCATAACCCCTATGGTGACGGGCCTTCCACAGCGGGGGCAGATGCACTGATGCCCTATAGTCTCCGAAGGCGACAGAGAGACCTTGCACGCGCGGTGGCCGTCCCAGTGGTACTTGCCCTCTTCGGGAAAAAATTCCAACGTTCCAAGAAAACCTTCCTTCGTTTCGATGGCTCGCTTGATCCCGTCGAAGGAAAGTTCGGTCTCAAAAATATTCGCCTCGCGGCCCATCTTAGCAGGGGAATGGGCGTCCGAATTGGACAGGAGGGTCAGCCCATCGAGGCTCGATAACCGCCAGTTCATGGCCGGATCGGACGAAAGCCCCGTCTCGATGGCACGCACATGTGGGGTCAGTTCCTCGAAACATTCCTCCATGGAGTCGAAGCCCGACGCCGCGCCGAAGACTGAAAAATGGGGCGTCCATGCATGCGCAGGAATAAAGAGACCATCAGGATTCGATTCGAGGCTTATGCGAAGCAGCTCTCCGGCGTCCAGCCCAAGGATGGGGCGTCCATCGGAGGTGATGTTGCCTATGGTGGAGAGGATCAGGCCCAACCGAGCTGCCGTCTCAAAGTCGGGCGCGAATAGAAGGCAATGCACCTTTCTTGTCCTTCCACCCTTACTGTAAATGCAGCTTATTTCCGCAGACAGGAGAAAGTATGCGGGGGCCCGGCAGGATTCGGGAACGGAATCGGGCCGGTAGGTCTCTCGCAAGGTGAAGAGACCGTTTCCCAGCGGCTCCAGCTTCTTCGTAAGCTCCGAAAACCATTGAGGGTGAGTGAAGTCCCCTGTGCCGACGACGGAAATACCCTTCATTTGGGCATGCCGCCACATCGATTCGAGGCCCATGTCACGGCTTGTGGCGCGCGAGAACGATGAATGAATGTGAAAGTCCCCCACCAAACGCATAGCCGATTATACCATGGATTGCGCCCCATCTCAGCAGAGAATCGGTGCGTTGTGACGAGCCCGAAAAGATGGGCCGGGAATCACAGCCGACCGGGTATCGACAGCGGGCCATCCCTCGCCCGGCAAGGACTATCGTGACGTTGCAGGCGCCGGCCTTGGGAGACCCTCGCGAATCTTTAGGGAAAAGCCGGGATCGGTGCCGACGCGATGCGCCTTGTCGTTAATATAGCTCCTCTTTTGCAGTTCACCGAACGGCAGGCTCCTGTCCAAGACCCCCAATTCGTAGGCATACTGAGGCGTATATCCGCTCAACAGAATCTTCCAACTGAATCGAATAGAGTTCTCGAAGGCCCGTGCGTGCCAAAATATGTTTGTGGTGCAGTTCGTTGTGAGCGTGTTGTACCACGCCGGTTCATCCTTCATGGCGTTAATCTGGGCCACGTATTCCATGAAGAACTTTCTCGCCCTTTCGGGCGATATTCCCAACCGGTAGAGATAAACGTCCTCCTGTGGGCGCCGGTAGTCCGTTCGCAGGCGGATGAGGTCGCGCTCGTCGCCTGCTATATAGATCAGTTCGTACTGCTTAAAAAATCCTTTGATGGAGGAATAGGCCTCCCCCTTTTCCTTGCGGGTTTCTATGGAGAAACATACGACGTCGCCGTTCTCGAAACCGAAGCTCATCATGACGTGTGCTATGGCGTCGCCCATCCAGTAAACTGCAATAAGGTCTACGGAGTTGAGCTGTTCGAGATCATAGGTCCTGTCGTAGTAGTGTGCGTCAAAATCCGTCTCGGTCCTGTACGAGAAATTGCGCACGTTGCGAATGGTGACCTTGTCGCCTGCCACCGTCGCATATGGTAGGAGAGCCACGTCTCGTTGCCAGTCCCGGCCATTCGAGGGCGCTATGGCGAGCCACCACGCAACGATGGCGCAGAAAACGGTTAGGAACCACGCAGCCGCCCGGCCCCTGCGAGGCAGAAAGCAAAGGCCCCCAAGGGTAGCGAGGCCGAACGTGACGGCGGCTGCGATCCGCAGCGGATGCCACGGTATGTTGGAGTAGTAGATGGCAAGGACCGCCCAGGCGCACATCACAGAAACGGCGAGCCCCGTCAGCATCCTTGCAAGGACCGTTCCTATTTGCTTCATCGGAACAGCTAACACCTTTTTGAGGCTAAAAGGCAATTCATTTGCTGTGCCGTGCGTCACCGGCCGGCCCTGCGGTCTTGACATATGACCTGTCAGCGAACTACCTTATGTGACAGGAGCAGATGGATGATGAAGATAGGGGCTTTCAAGCTTACCGATCCCGTTCCCCATATTAGCGAACCTTACGTACTGGCCACCCTCAAGCCGTGGATTGACGTGAACAATGTGGGTAGCCTTGTGCTTGGCGAACTGGAGGGTCGCTTCGGGGCCGTTGAGGTGGGTCGCCTGGCAAGGCCCGGGTTGTTCTACGACTTTACCCGTTACCGGCCTACCATCCACCTCGAAGAGGGAATCCGCGACCTGTCGGTGCCCAACACGACGATCAGCTTTGCGCAGAGGGAGGGTGAGGCGGGTCTTCTATTTCTTCGCCTCCTTGAGCCCCACGCCCATGCGGAGCTTTACGTCGAGTCTGTGGTGCGACTTCTGACCACATTCAGGGCAAGGAGATACATCCTCCTGGGAAGCATGTACGATGTGGTGCCTCACACAAGGCCCTTGCTGGTCAGCGGATACGGCATGGGAAAGGAGGGCCTCCAGGATGTGGACAGGGCCGGTGTTCTGCCTATCACGTATAGCGGGCCTTCGACGATCGTCAACATGATCACGAAGGAAGCTGCAGAGGCGGGTATCGGCGCCGGCGCTTTCATCGTCTCTCTTCCGCAGTACGTCGTTCTTGATGAGGACTATCAGGGAAAGGTGAGGCTGATGGAGATACTCAACAGGCTCTACGGCATACCCGTCTCCGAGGAGGAGTTCGAGAAGGCCCTGGCCCAGCGCTATGCCATCAGTGAAAAAATCAAGAACTCCGCCGAGGTGCGTGCTGTTCTGCCCCAGCTCGAAAGCGTCTATGACATGCGCGTCAAGGCCATGGAAGGAAGAACATCATCTTCGTTGAACCCTGATCTGGAGGATATGCTCTGGAAAATCGCCGGCGACAACGTGGGTAAGGCCTAAATCGGGGGCCCGAAGGCGCCGTGACGTGTTTTTCTTGGCCCGGGCCTGCAAGGAACCGCCAGACGTCCATTCCGGACAGTTGCCTCTCTGTGATTATCCCTTGGTGCCTTGCAGTTCCTGCACCCTCCATAGGTTGGCCATGGCCTTTGCCGCCCGTTCCGGTGTGGGTAGAATTGCCATCCCCTTCTGCCCGTCCAAGGCCCTGATCGGATCATCCCATAGACCGGGCGGGGCCGTAAAGCATCCGATGACGGGCTTGCTGAAGGGCTCAGCACGTTCCATCGCCTCCCGAAACTGATCTGCAAGGGCCAGATTGGCAGACGCATACATGGCCAGAAAGAGAACACCGTCGGTGTTTTCGTCATCCACAACGGCCCTGAGGATTGCCAGCATGCCCGGCGGATCATACCACGCCGGACCCATATCGACCGGATTGGTGCGTAGCGCAACGGGCGGAAGTATGCCGTCGATCTTCTCTTGCGTCGACGAACTGAACCGGGAGAGCATGAGGCCCTCCATATCAACGGCGTCGGCGGCGATCATCCCCGGCCCGGCCTGGCCGGACAGAACGGCGATTCTCGGGCCCAGGGGCAGGACACAGGAATCGAGGGCCTTTGCCGTATCCATCAACTCCTCGGCCGTTGCCACCTCGAGAATTCCCGCCTGGCGGAGGGCGCCCCTCCATATCGGGTAATTGCCTGCCAGAGTGCCCGTGTGAAACCGGCTTGCACTGTCGCCTTTTTCGCTCTTCCCTGCTTTCAGGGCTATGATCGGTTTTCTTCCCCGTGCCGCCCGTGCGGCGTCAAGAAGGCCCCTCGGCTCGTCGAGGCCCTCTATGTAGAGCGCGATCACCCTGGTGCTGTCGTCGTCGCTGACGAGATAGGGTATGATTTCAGGAAAATCGGTGTTGCACCGGTTTCCAAGGCTCATCAGCTTCGACATGCCCACCCGCTGCTCGATGGCGATGAACCCGCACAAGTGGCATATGCCGCCGCTTTGGCTGATAAGCGACACCCCTCCCCTTTTTATCCGGGAGAACTCGGATGTGAAGGAGGCGTTAATGCCCGACGACAGGTTGACGTATCCGAAGGTGTTTGGTCCGATGATCGGTATGTCATAGCTGTCGGCGATCCTGCCGATCTCCCTCTCCAGCGCCTCCCCGTGGGCGTCCTCGATCTCCTTGAACCCCGCCGTAATAAGCACCATCCCCCGTACGCCCCGTCGCCCGCACTCATGCAAGGTTTCGGCCACCATTGGCGCCGGCACGACCACTATGGCGCAGTCGACGTCCCCCTCCACCGCCTTGAGCGACGGAGAGGAATCGATATCCCACACCTTGGCGGCGTTGGGGTTGACGGGAACGATTCGCCCCCTGTAGTTGCCCACGAGGCTTTTCATGACGTGATACCCCAGCTTGTCGAAGCTGTTTGAGGCCCCGATCACAGCAACCGATTGCGGTGAAAATAGAACTGCCAGGTCTTTCGCCATATCTCCCCTTCCTCCCTCGCTCAGGTAACCGATACCAACAATATGGCAAAAAGAGAAGAACTACTGGGACTGACGCAGCCAATCCCTCACGACGTCATACTTCTTTACGTATATCTGGGTCTCCGACGGTACGGATAGTGTCCAGTTCCGCCCCGTCTTATCCATCGCCTTTCTCGTTTTTCCGGAGCCGCAGTTGTAGGCCGAGGCCAAAAATCGACCCCAGGCGTCTGATTGTCTCAGCATTTGTTCCCTTTTGTCATCGTTAAGAACCCCCGTGTCTGCATCGAAAAGGAGAAAGGATGCCTTTGCCGCATTTACGTGATCCCTCATGCCCTCCACAAAGTCCTCGTGCAGTCCGGCCTGCGGGTACAGGCGGGCGATCCTCTTGTATGTGTCGGGGATAAACTGAAACAGCCCCTGCGCACCCGCCTTTGATTTCGAGTAAGCATAGGCGTCGCCCTTGTTCGTTCCTATGATGACGAGCGTTTCGTGAATGAGCTGCTCGGCCGTATATTTGCCGCTCTCGAACCTTACCGGATCGATGTGTTCGATGATCGCCAGGGTTAACGGGATGTCATCGGGTACAAACCGGTCGCAGGACAAGGGCACGACCTTTCGCCTCAAGAGATCCATTTTTGCCGCCCTCACCGTGCTTCTCAGGTAGTCGAGGCCTGTCTGTCTAACCTGGGCGATGTCGAGGTTGTCCGAATAGGGGGTATAGACGACCTCCTTGAACGATGCTCCTTGGCGAACAGGCCTTTTGAGGGCCAGTACAACGTGGTGTTCGGGATAGACGATGGTGAATTTCGTGTTCACACCGTTCGATTTGCCGGGCACAGCGAGCACGCCCTCCGATTCGGCGCCCAGCTTGGGGTGTACCCTGATGACCTTGATCTCCCGCGTTGTAATGTTCTCGACGGCAAGAAGGATCGAAAATTCACCCAATTCGTTTCTGACCGGTCTTCGGCTTGCGGCAAGGGTTGCCTTCTTCTTTCCCTTCTTTGCCTTATGCGCTTTCAGCCCCTTCTTCTGCTTTTTTGTGACCTTCTTCTTCTCGGGTGCTGCGGGTTCCGGCCCCGACTTCACGGCAACAACTGTAAAACCGCATTTCATGGGCTCCAGAAGGGCCTTTGCCCGCTCTATGTCTTTCAGAATGTCAAATGTGATGAGATCCCGGGTTCTGGAAGGCGACGTGAATTCAATCGACTCTTCGAGATCGACGTTTTCCTCTTCGTCGATGTACTCCTCCGCATCCTCCTGCGACGCCAGGGAAGGCCCGTAAAGGGTAAAGCCGAGGACGGCGGCGAGGCAGCAGCACAGCAAAACGAAAAGGCGGCGCTTCATCAAGGAAACGATCATTTAGGACAGGCCCCCGGGTGCGCTTTTTTGCGGGCAAATTGTTCGTAGATGCTTGTACGACAAGCCCTAACAAGCACTATACCCGATGTTATACCATTAAAAACGGAAAAGCAAGACTATAGATTCCCGCGGACAACGTGAGCCCCTGTGACAGCAGTCCGGAAGGGCAAGAAGGGGTGCCCAAGGCCGGCCTGTTTCATCAAGGCGCAATGTTCTTTAGTTGGCGCCAAATACCTTGACACAGACGGCTTTCTGTAGTTTATTAATACCCTGAAACCGGCGGATGCTGAGGTGCAGGTGGAGGCCCAAACGGGACTTCCGCTGGTGAGGCTCTTTAAAAGGAAAATAAGCTTTTCCCCGGTAGCTCAATCGGCAGTAGCGGCTGGCTGTTAACCAGTAGGTTGCAAGTTCGAGTCTTGCCCGGGGAGCCATTTAATACGGTTTGTCGAACCTGAGAGGGGAGGTTGGCCACGCATTGAGTAAATGCGAATCAAGACCTTATCCTGAAAAACAGTGGCATCTTGAACGATGCACTGGATAAGGGAGGCCCTCTCGGAAGGCGACAAGCTTTGAAAAAGGCTGGTGAAGCTCTTAAGGGATTCAAGAACCAGCCTCGCATCAATTTTTGAGGGTGAATTGGCCACTAACAAGGTCAGTTCACCCTTCCTTTTATTAAGCTCAGCAAGATTCTTCTGAAGCGCCTCAACCTTCCGCTCCAAAAGGCTGCTAATTGCCTTGGCCCCTGACTTTCCGATTGAGTCTATGAAATTCTCAAGCTGCGGCTCAAGTTCGGAAATCCGGCTGTTGACCTCATCAAGCTCGCTCTTGAAAGGCTGCACCTCAAGCTCAGCATTAAGGTTCGCCTCAGCAACTATCGGCGCGAGAATCTGCTTATCGTCCGCAACCTCCTTAAGCCGCTCTATGACATACTCCTCAAGCCTGTCAGCATTAGCATAAGCCACAGGGCACTCAAGGCCCCTATAATTCCTCTTCTTGGTGCAGAAGTAATAATAGACCGGGCCGGACTTCTTCTTCACATAGTAAGGGGTCATTTGGGAATTGTGAATCCCGCACCTCACCAGCCCCTTGAGAAGGAATATCCGGTCAATCTTCCTGCTCCCCTTATGAAAGCGCAGGGGCGTCATGCCGTTCAAGGCGGTGAAAACATCAGGGTCAATTATTGCCTCATGCACCCCGT
>CAZYVU010000006.1:0-90626 GCA_964651435.1 uncultured Pseudomonadota bacterium | reverse complement strand
GAAGAGATCGTACCACTCAGCGTCTTCAAGATTTGTCGTCAGGATTGTCGATTTCTTCCCGTAGCGCTCACCCGGCAGCTTGAAGAAGGCGTTCACCTGCTCGGGCTTGAGCGTAAGGTATCCAATCTCATCAGTCACCAGGAGGTCGCAAGCGTGCCGGATGATATGGTTCAAGAAGTTATCGCTCAGGTCGGCTTGAGAGAGGTAGTTGAAGCGCTGCCGCAACAATACGAAACAATCATCTGGGTTGAGGCATATACGGTCATGCGATCTCCCTCCGGGACGGCAACAACCCCATGGGGCTCCACGTAGAGGTGCTCCTGATAACCTGTTCGGGTCACGGTTTCAAAGATCTCCGCAGCATCGGAAAAAACCTGGTCCACATCTCCATACCGGAAAACCTCTTCCGCATATACATTGTTGTGCTTATGGAAATGTGCAATCAAGAAAAAATGCATTGCTGCCCACCTCTTTTTGCCAGCACAATCAGCGGTACGGAAATAATGCTCAATATCCCGCAGAAATGAAAAATCATAGTATAACCCGATCTTTCAAGAATAAAACCGCCTGCAATGGGGCTGACAAAAAAACCGACCAGCGCCATTGTAAGCGACATGTTCAGGTTGAGGCCCCTGAAAGACGGCGGCGATATGTCGAACATTACACCCATAAGGACAGGCATGGCGATCCCCCATCCGAGTCCACTAAAAAAGGCGATTGCAAAAAAACCGGTTTTGCTTGCTACCGCGGGCAGTGATATATAGCACACGGCTAGACCTGCCATGCAGACGGCTGTTGTTGTAAACTTGCTGAACCTGTCAAGCAGTGCGGCGCAGGAAAACCTGACCCCTATCATTACAAATGTCGCTACGGTAAAAAACAGGCCTGGATTTGCGATCTCCGCATACTTGCAGTATCCGGCCAGAAAAAAGAACACAGTTGAATACCCGGTGTAGAGCAATATATTAATCAGAAGGAGTATTGAGATGCCTGTGTTTCTGAAATTGCTCAGCACCTCTTTTATGGATAGGCGCCCGGCATTTAACCGTTTTGCATCTGATGGGTCGCCAGGCTTAAGAAAAAAAAGCATCGCCATCGCGCAAATTATAATAACAATGGAATATCTGAGTGCAGAGATGAAACCGCCCGTCCCGGGGAAACAATAATCCATTACCGGCGGCACAAGGGCAAAGGGCAAAAGCCTCACGGTTGTAATAAGACCGAATGCCTGGCCGCTCTTCTCCGTGGGAATGTGCGCTGCTATGAACGTCGTAAACGCCGACAGCGTGCAGACAAACCCGGCCCCCTGGAGGATTCTTACCGCAACAAGGGCCGGCGCTGAAAAAGAGACGTTATAAAGCAATAAAGCAATGGCCAGTCCTGAGATGCCGAGATGCATCCATCTCTTTGCATTGCCTGCGGTGAACATCATGCCGAAGACCGGTTGCAGAAACATCCCTGCCATGGAATCGGCAGACATTATCGGGCCGATCCATGACGGATTGATATTGAGGGATTGAAGATACGGGTGAAGACGAAAGAAGATTGCCATTATTATTGCGGTAAAGAAAAAAATGAAGTTTATCGTTATAAACTCTTTGCTGAAAAGCGTGTCAGGTTGTTTCATGAAGCGTTCAGGGGCTCTCCTTAATAAGTTGCATCATACTCTTTAATGCTGGATCTGACAACACAGAGATGTTCCTGCCCTTTTCCTGTATCATTTGAAAGATTTCCCGAATTGTTTCATATACGCATTAAGAGATGCCTCGTAATCCCACTGCAACTTCGCCTTCTTGCTCTTTGCCAGAAAGGCTTTACATGTATCCGGCGGGTTGGGAATGCCGGGCGTTACATACCGGCACTGATCGACGATCTTTGCCTGAGATACGTCCTGCCAGAGGGGCGCACCGGGGGCAAAGCTGTATTGCAGGCTGTTGCGTGCAAGGCGGATCAGGTCGCTGTGTTTCATGTCGTACTGACGGAAGGCGTATACCCACTCATCGGTGTAGGTGGCATACGAGATCCCTTCGTCATCCGTTGAAAATGCCACAGGGACGCTATTCTTCCAGTAAAAGGGGAACGGATGGTCATTGCCCGCCACTCCCAGTATCTGGGCATTGACGGTGAAGAGCACTTCAATAAGAACATTCTTTGCCTTCATGAGATTTACTACCTCTTGAGCATCCTGATTATCGAGGTGAGCAGTAGAAACCGCGTGTCCGAGCCGCTTTGCCCCTGCATGGATAGATTCCGTGCGGTGTTCTTTGAGCGCCGGATTTCCCTTGCCGACGAAGCAAGGAGTGATTTCGCCGGCATGGAGGGTGATACTCACGTCCTTGAATATGGGGTGGGAATGAAAAAAGCTGAAGAACTGCATGGCAGTCCTGAATGTCTGCATCGATACGGGCCAGTCTTCAGCGCCCACGAGATTCACTCCTGCAACATTTTTATCCTTTAGGGACAGCAGAAACGAGAACGCTGTCTGTGTAAACATGGACGGCAGATCAGGGCCTGCGGGGTTGCCTTTGGTGCTGACGTTGCGGTTGACCGGCGCAATGAAGGCGTAGAAAATATGGCATGCCCTCTCCTCGAATGGCGTGCCGCATTTGAAAATATTTTTTGTCCTTTCCATGTATAGGGCAATATCTTTTCTCGCCGCGGCAACAGCGTCTTCCAAACCAGAATTAAATAGAAAATCAAGCATTTCTTTGTAGCGACTCGTCTCTGTATAATGCGAATTACCGGGATATTTCTGTCTCAGTTTGTCTGCAAGGCTGACTATTGCGCGTACCTGGAAGTATGACATCGTTTCCACGTAGGACACACTATCCATTTCGGCGTTTCGAAGCAGGTTTGCCAGCATAATCCCATTGATGCTGAAAGAACCGGGGGGCTTTACACCAAAACGGCCGAATGTTGCATAGAACTGGTTATAGCCAGACTGGATATCCGTATAGGGAAAGTTGTACATGGAAAGCGATTCGATAAGCTTTTGGTAATCGGCAGCATTCATCTTTGACAAAGGCAGGCTTCCCTGCGGACACAGATCGGGTGTGCCGGCGTTGGGGATGATCATGCTCTTGGTCGGATCGCTCCGGTCAACACCGTAACAATTGCCTTCCTTTATGCCGAGTTCTATAAATGTTTGCGGCATTACAGAACCGGGCAGGTGGTTGTGGAGATCAGCCCCCTTAGGAAACCGGCGCATCTGTTCCTTCAAATCGGGCGGCGCGTCGTGAATCACTTTAAAGTATGCGGATACGGCGGTGTTCGGATCGGCGCAGCGCACAACGGTGGCCTTGGACAGACCAGGTTCGCTGCCTGCTGATTCTCCGACCCCCGGATTGAGGATTAAAAAGATCAGTCCGGCAATCAGGATCATGACTTTGTGTGTGTCTTTTGTTATTTTCATTGCATTTCCTCCCAAGCCATTCTTTTTCAATGGTACTGTCAGACCTCTTGTGTAAATTTCTTCAGCTGGGGCAAATGAGGAGGTACCTTCCCGATCTTCACCGTTCTCCAGTTTGCTTCCATCTTCAATGCAATAAAGACCAGGAGGAGGTAGCACGCATCCTCCCCGGCCACAATCTCCATAGGCTTGGTCCTCCGCTCAAACTCCTTGTTCAGCCGCTCGATCGAGTTTGTCGTCCTGAGCGACAGCCACTCTTCCTTGGGGAAGGAGAAGAAGGTCAGGCAGGCATCGAGGGAGTTGGCAAGGCAGCGTACTGCTGACGGGATATCTTTTCCCATCTGTCGGCAAAGGCCGTGGCGAACTCCGCGGCCTTCTTCCGTGACGAGGTGTAGAAGATGGAGCGGAGATCATCGGCAACGGCTTGCCTGAACTTCACCGGCACCTTGGCGCGGACGTTTCTGGCAACGTGGACCTGGCAGCGCTGAATCTGCGCCCGTGAGAACTCCTCCCGAAAGACCGTTTCCAACCCTGAAAGGCCGTCCATGATCCCCAGCCGGACGAGGGAACCATCAAACCCCTGCTTCTTGAGATCTTTGAAGAACTCCCGCCATGCCGCTGCCGATTCTTTATCGCCTGCCTGGATGCCGACAACGAGCCGCGTTGCGTCTTCTCTGACGCCGATGGCCACGAGGACCGGAACCCGCTCGATGGAGTTTCCCATCCGCATGGGGAAGGTGACGCCGTCAACGATAAGGTATTTGATACGTTTTGTCGAAAGGTCGCGATTCCGCCACCGGCGCTCCGCCTCTTTCAGATCGGCGCTGGCGTTGCTCACTTCCTGGGGGGGAAATGGCGCGCCCGATGAGCCGCTTACTTAAGAGAGACAGGCTCCTTGTGCTGATGCCCGTCAGGAACATGGATGTTCCTCCTCCCTGAAATAGTGTGGTGTGGTGATCACTTATTTTACAGGAGGTACATCCTTTTTTGTCACCCGCTGGGACATTTTACACACAATATTTTACACTACCGCTACGGGTTTTGCCGCTTAGTGCCTGACCGCCGGTGGATCGGAGATTGCGCCTGCCTGATGAGCGTTCCTTATGCCTATTTTTTCTCGCACTGAAGCTCCACATGTTTGACGAAGGCGGTTCGCCGGCGTCAAGCCACCTTCCCAAATTCCTTGCCCTCGTACTCAGGGAACATGATGATGGCGGGGTGTACGCCGAAGGCTTGTCGTGGTGATGTCGGCACCGGTCTTGACAGGGGTATTAGGTTCGGCTAATATGCAATTAGAATGCATAATGGACGATACAGAGAACCGGCAGTCGGGATGACGCTTTGATATACATTGAAAGGACGCTGGAAGCCTTTATTGAAAGCGCAGACAGGCAGTTCCCCGTGCTGCTCTTGACAGGGGCGCGGCAAGTAGGCAAGACGACGCTCCTCGGCAGGCTTGGTGAGGGGAAGAGGAATATCGTTACGCTGGACAATCCCTTACTGCTCCGGCTGGCAAAGGAGGACCCGGCGCTGTTTCTCCAACGGTACCTGCCCCCTGTCCTGATCGATGAGATCCAGTACGCGCCGGAGCTGCTCCCCTATATCAAGATGGAGGTTGACAAAGAAAAGAGGAAGGGCATGTTCTGGTTGACCGGCTCCCAGCAGTTTCACCGGATGAAGGGCGTTTCGGAATCGTTGGCCGGCCGTGTGGCAATTGTCTCTCTTCTGGGGCTGTCCCGCCGGGAAATCTTGCGCCAACACAGGGCATCAAAACCCTTCATTCCTTCACCGTCCGAAGTGAGATCCGGGGTGGCGAGCGGCGGTATGCTGAACCTGCAGGAGCTTTACCGCCTCATCTGGCGGGGTTCCTATCCGGCCATTGCATCGGATGAAGCGGTCGATAAGAATCTGTTTTTCTCCTCTTACGTACAAACGTATCTGCAGCGGGACGTCCGCGATCTGGCCCGCGTGGGCAGCGAAACGGCATTTCTTCGGTTCTTGAGGGCAGCGGCGGCACGCACAGCCCAACTCCTCAACATCACCGATCTGGCGAGAGACGCCGATGTGGCCGTCAACACGGCAAAAAACTGGCTTTCCATCCTTCAGGCTTCCGGCATTGTCTATCTCCTCGAGCCCTATTTCACCAACGTCACCAAGCGACTGACGAAGACATCCAAGCTGTACTTTCTCGACACGGGCCTCTGTGCCTATCTCACGGAATGGTCGAGTCCGGAGACACTTGAG
This sequence comes from uncultured Pseudomonadota bacterium, assembly GCA_964651435.1. Lineage (GTDB taxonomy): Bacteria > Desulfobacterota > Syntrophorhabdia > Syntrophorhabdales > CAYQXL01 > CAZYVU01. The sequence continues at coordinate 84,973 of CAZYVU010000006.1, read as the reverse complement.
GCGGGCGCCATGTCCGGAGCCATCCTGGAAACCTGGGTACTAGCGGAGCTTCTTAAGGGGTACCTGCACAACGGACGGCGGGCCCCCTTCTATTACTACCGCGACAAGGATAGAAAAGAGATCGATCTGCTCATCATCCGGGACGGAAAGATCTTCCCGCTGGAAATCAAGAAGACTGCTTCACCCGTAGTCGGGGATGTGCGGCACTTCGCTGCACTGGAGAGGCTCGGCATGCCCGTCGGATACGGCGGTATTATCTGCCTGGCAGAGGACACCTTTCCCCTTACACCTGAATGCCAGGCCATACCCGTATCCGTTTTGTGACAGGCGAAGGGTCGATGTGCACCTTTTCTTTGGCCTCGTCGAGGCTGTCACCCTCCACCGTCGTCTTCTCTCCCGGGATGGTGAACGTGTATACGGCCATGGTATCCCCCGCTGTTTGCCGTCTTTCCGGAGGGTGGCCTTGACCGTCCGGCTCTTGCCGACCGTCACGACGCAGGGGCCGGTGCCGGCACACCGGAGGGATTCGGGATTCCAGCCAAGGAACGAGGAACCCTCATCCAGCCTATGGCCATGAATAGAGGAATATCACCCCTTTGTGACAACAGCATGTCAGGAGGTTGTTACTCGGGAATATATTTCTTTAATGGGCCGGGAGCATCGGGCAACCGGGGCATAGGACGGAGTGAGTGCGAGAGGGCGCGAAGATGGTCTGGCAGCAAGCTACTTGATGTCCCCTTGCCGGTCCTTTCGTACTCGAACTCAACATGGTTGACAAAGGCTATTTGCCGGCGTCAGGTGCTCCCGAATGCCCTTGTGATTGCGAGAGCTCAAGTGTAGAATGTAGGAGCAGCGGCCGGGTTCTCTGTTGGCGCCGCGGGGAAAGGAGAAAGGGGCATGAGGAAGGCGGCAGGTACGAAGGGCCTCACCCACAGATGCGACGTCGTCATAGCGGGTGGGGGGTTGAGCGGCCTTTCGGCGGCACTGACGGCCGTTGAAAGCGGGCTCAGCACAATCGTTCTGGAGAAGTTGCCCCTTCTCGGCGGTGCAGGCAATTTCCCTGAAGGTTCTCTCGGCATTGGGACGCGGTATCAGCGGGAGCACGGGATTACGACGACGACCGACCAGGTCTTCGCCAAGGTCATGGAGTTCCACCATTGGCGCTGCAATGCGGCGGTGATCCGGACCCTGCTCAACGAGTCCGGAGCAACCATCGACTGGCTTGTGGACCATGGAATTACCATTAAGAATATTAGGACAATGTTCCCACCCGAAAGAAGCCTTCAGGTGTGGCACATCTACGAGGGCAGGGGTGCGCGCGTCGTCAAGGTGCTGTCACGTCACATCATGAAGGGGGGCGGCACGATCATGACCCGGACACCGGTACGGGAGCTGCTCGTTGACGGCAACGGGGTCGCAACCGGGGTCGTTGCCGTCAACGACGATGGCGAGGCCGTTACCATCGGTGCGAAGGCCGTGATTATCGCAACGGGAGGGTTTTCGGGCAACAGGGAGATGCTTGAACGGTACGTACCCGACGTCAGCGCCCCGAACATGGCGAAGCTCATGCATCGTGGGCCGGCTGTCGACGGTAGGACGGGAGACGGCATCAATATGGCCCTCAACGCCCGTGCCGCCCTGACGGGCATGGGGACGCTTGCCGGTAACAGCCCCTACCTCGACAACGAGCCGGCCATCAGGCAGTTCAGCGGCCCCGACTACATGAAGCAGGCACGGTGCGCCCTGAGCCAGCCCTTCCTCTGGGTGAACAGGCATGGCGACCGCTTCTACAACGAATCCTTCGGATCGGTATTCAGCGATGTGTACAACGCAATGACGTCCAACGGCGGCCTCATGTGGTCCGTCTTCGACGACAACATGCGGAGGTCCATGGTCGAGAACGGTCCCCTCACGCCCTTTAACGCTATTGTTGTTCCGGGGCAGAAGATGACGGCCCTCGACAAGGGTATCGAAAAGGGTATCGGGCTGGGATTCGCCTTCAAGGCTCATTCGATCGAGGGGCTGGCGGCTCAGATAGGCATCGGTCCTGCGAAGCTGCGCGCCACCATCGAAAAGGTCAACCGGTACGCCGACCAAGAACATGATCCCGATTTTAACCGGAAGCCGGAGCACCTTATCAGGTTTGACCTCGAAAGTGGTCCCTACTACGCGCTGAAGGGCCTTCGCGCCTTCTTCCTCACGCTGGGAGGGGTCTGCGTCAACACAAGGATGCAGGCGCTGGATTGGAACGGGGAGGTGATCCCCGGGCTGTATGTAACGGGCCAGGACATGGGCGGCCTCTACGACAGCACCTACGACCTGCTGGCCGAAGGCTCGGCGAGCAGCTTTGCGCTTAGCTCGGGCCGCATGGCCGTGCGAAGCATCGTCGAGGCAGGCGCGTAGGGGGACGGGCTCTCACCGCTCCGTCGCTTCTGCGAGAGAGACGTTCCTTATTTGACTAAGCGAAGGGGGCCCGCGCATCTCCTGATGTCATTCGTGAAATAGTATGGTAAACACAATACTATATTCCGAGCGAATCATCGTTTCCTGGAAACGAGAATAATTGCCACGCAGGGGCGGGCAATGGCGGCACGGAGGGAACCGGAAACGGAAGACAACGGACCTGTCACGAAAGGAGGAGGGGTTGACGATGAAGCGCACAATGCGGAAGGGGATGATTCTCGCTGTAATTCTCGCTGTTTTCATTGGGGTAGGCTTTTTGGCGGCCAACGCCCAGGCGCAGAGAAGGGGAGGCGATGCTTGCGAGAAGCGAAAAGGGCTTGTAATCCTCGTCGAGTTTCCGGATATCAAGCCGTCCTTTGACAAGGCCGTTGTCGAGGACCGTTTCAAGAAACTTGATATGTATGTGCGTGAGATGTCCTATGGTAAGGTCTGTGTTGACGTCGATATGACGGGATGGCACCGGCTCCCCGATTCGATGCGGAGCTACAAGATCTCATCCGTCAATCTCGAGGTCGACAAGTCGCGTGTCTCGAAGCTCATCCAGGATGCCATCGACGTGGCAGACGGGACCAATGATTTTTCGCGGTATTCCTACATTGTCCTGTTCCTCGGCGCCGGGTTTGACGATTACGGCATGGTGGGGCTCTGCGGATATCCGGGGATGCTCGGATGGCAGCAGGGCAATATCTTAAAAACGAAGAGCGGCCAGGTGGTTCCGGGAGGCGTTGCCGCCTTCACGTATCACGCCCACCTCGGAACGCTTTTTCACGATATTGCCCACATCTGGGGAGGCGTGCGCGACGGTAAAAGGGGGATGCCGTGCCTCTACGATCACGACATCCAGGCAAAACATCCGACACGGGCGGCCAATTTTGCCGAGGCAATGATCAACATGGGTTACTGGGACCCCATGTCCTGCCATTTCTACAAGCAGAACCTCCCCCCACCGGGCGTATCGTCGTGGACAAAATTAAGGCTTGGCTGGATACCGCCGGAAAAGGTGCGGGTGGTGAATCGACAACAGGTCAACGAGGTCGTGCTTCATCCGTTGGAAGAGGGATCGGCGGAGACGCTTGCGATAAAGGTCCCGCTGACCGACTCGGAGTTTTACCTCATAGAAAACAGGCAGCCGATAGGCCGTTTTGATGCGCACCTGCCCGGCAAGGGGGTCCTCATCATGCGGGCCGACGACAAGATTGGTGAGTGCAGGCAGGGCAAGTCGCCGATCAAGCTTATGAACGCGGACCCCTCGGTTCCCTATCTGGAGGGTGCCGCCTTTGATCCCCCGGCAAAGGGGCTGTTCACGGATAGACAAGACAACATCGAGATCAGAATTCTGGAAAAATCGGGCAATGCATACAAAATCCGTATCGGCCCGGCAACAGGCGCACCAAGGGCAGCAAGGTAGGGGCGTAACCCCATTGGGCCCTTTAGGGAAGCCCAGGTTTTCTTAGCACGTCTTAAGATTTGGCTCCGGACAATGCCGTGGACGATGGTGTCGCCCACCGCCCCCCCTGGCTTTGATGGGCCCCCGGCGCGACGGAGTGATTGAAGGCAGGGACGAAATAACGAGAATTGCGCAGGGAGGGGGTACGTTCCCATAGTCTTAGTGGAGTGAGCCCTTATAGCTTGTGGTATATAGTTATTGAGGAGGGAGCGCAATGGAGACGAAATGGGTTCCGGTGCTGTTGGTCATGGCGGTTTGCGGGCTGTTCATTGTCTCTTGCACGGCCACTCAGCCTCCCGTACCAATGAAGGAGGGGTTGCCCGGCTTCTGGCTGGGCCTGTGGCACGGCATTATTTCGCCGGTAACATTCTTCATAAGCCTGTTCTTTAATAGCATCGAGATCTATTCCTATCCTAATAGCGGAGGGTGGTACAATTTCGGGTTCATGCTGGGCATTGGCGGATTCTCCGGCGGATTGCTTGCGGGTTCAAGAAAAAGGTAGCAGGGCACCGAAGTGGGGGCATACGACCTCCTGACAACTGCCCGCCAATATTCCTTCGCTGTTTTCGAAAAGAATCTCGGAGTTGATACAGCTCGTTAAGGAGGCAGTATTTCCGATTAAACCATCACGTCATTGACCGAAAGCCCGTGCAGCGAAGGCATAGCTGCCCATGCGCAAGGCCGGGAAGGACAGGGAGACCTTATTCGCCGGTTACCTCCTGTGGGCCTTTGCCTTGGCTCACTTGACGCCTGCAACAGAAATAGCCTCAGGTGCCCGTCAAGGCCTTCCGGGCTTCCTCCTTGCTCTCATAGATGTGCGGCGCCACACCCCGCTTCTCCAACTCGTCGCCGAGCTTCATCCTCAGGAAGGCGCTGGTTGTGTACCGCGTTGCCGTTTCGTAGAATCCGGCCGCATACTTGACCATCTCCACGTATTCGTCGAGCAGGTGGGGCGAGACGTTGAAGTTGTCATAGTTGGCGATGGTGTGGACCTTCTTGCCCAGAGGCTCCAGGATCCCTCCCACAATTTCTCTCATCCTCTGAATCTCTTCGCTGGTCTTGATGTAGTAGTTTTCGAGGTTAATAAAGAAGATGTTGTCGGCCGCATGGTATGCGAACCGGTCTTCCATGGGGATCGTCAGGAGGTCGTCCTTGATGCCCATGGGGGCGAACCGGAAGATCCGTTCGTCCATGAGCTTCGGGGGCCTACGCATGATGGGCTTGAAATCCATGAGCGCCAGGATCTGGCTATCCAGGTCTATTCCCGGTGCGATCTCAATGAGTTCAAGGCCATCCTGGCAGAGAGAGAAGACACAGCGCTCTGTAATATAGAGGACTGACTGCTTCATCTCTGCGGCGTGCTTGCCGCTGAAGGTCTTCTGCTCCACCTGCCGAACAAACTTTCTTTCCCGGCCCTCGTGGTCGATTCGGACTGTGCCGTCTCCGGTGGTAATCTTCAAGCCTCCAGCCGTAAACAACCCGACAAAGCAAACCTTCTTCGCGTTCTGGCTGATATCGATGAATCCTCCGGGACCGGTGAAGCGCGGCCCAAACTTGCTCACGTTCACATTCCCCTCGGCGTCTGTCTGTGCCATGCCCAGAAAGGCAATGTCGAGGCCGCCTCCATCGTAGAAGTCAAACTGTTGGTTCTCCTCGATGAGCGCATCGATGTTTATGCCGGCCCCAAAATCGAGTCCTCCCATGGGAAGCCCTCCGATGGCACCCGATTCCGTCGTGAGGGTAGCGTACTCCAGTATCCGCTCCTCGTTGGCCACGCGGGAAACACCCTCGGGCATGCCGATGCCGAGGTTGACGATGCTGTTCGGCTTCAGTTCGAAGGCGGCCCGCCTCACCACGACCTTGCGGGGGCCCATCTCCAGGGGAGGGATCGCGAGCATCGGCACCTTGATTTCGCAACTGAAGGCGGGGCTGTAAGGCTCACCGAAGGTCTGCCAGTGGTTCTCGGGCCTGGCGACCACCACGCAGTCAACCATGATGCCGGGAATCTTTATCTGGCGGGGATTGAGTGTCCCTCGGTCTGCCAGTCGCTCCACCTGGACGATGACGATGCCCCCGCAGTTCCTGGCGGCCATGGCCATGGGCAGGGCGTCAAGCGTAAGGGCCTCCTTCTCCATGGTCACGTTGCCGTCGGGATCCGCCGTTGTGCCCCTGAGAAATGCCACATTGATGGGGAACGCCTTGTAAAAGAGGTACTCCTTGCCGTCGATGGTCATCAGGGTGACGATGTCTTGCCCCTGAGCCTTCGTCAGCTCGTTGAGCTTTCCGCCGTCGACCCTGGGATCGCAAAACGTCCCGAGGCCCACGTGTGTCAGGTTCCCCGGTTTGCCGGCTGCGATGTCGCGAAACAGTTGGACCAGGGCCCCCATCGGCACGTTGTAGGCGAGAATCTTGTTGGCGTTGGCCAGTTCTCCGAGGCCCGGCGTAAGCCCCGTGTGTCCGCAGATGAACCGTCCCACGAGGCCTTCTATGGCAAGGTGATTGAGGCCCTTGTTCTCCCCGTCGCCCTGGCCCGCAGGATAGGTAAGGGTCAGATTGCCCGGCGTACCGGTTTTCAAAAACCGTTCTTTCAGGGCAATGGCAAGCTCCTCGGCAAACCCCGCACCGACAAACCCGGCCGTTACAATCGTATCACCGTCACGGATAAGGTCTATGGCCTCTGCAGCACTGACCACTTTTCCCTTCTTCATGCGCATGGCCCTCATGGGGTCCAGCATCGGGTGTTTCACCTGCTTTACCGGGGCATTCTCCGTCATGACACAATCCCTCCCTTTTTTTCCTGCAAGAAGCCGTGAATAGGCCGCACGGTCAATCGTACCTGACGGCGGCTCATGGATAGTTCATTGCCTATCTTCACTCAATGAACGTTCCCTTGCCGGTTTTCTCGTACTCAAGCTCCACATGCTTGACGAAGGCGATCCTCCCCTGGGAATCGGCCCTGAATCCATGGGCAACGCACCAATCGGCAAATGTATCAGGGTCGATGTCTGCGCGAAGAGCGATATTGCCGGCATCCTTGATGAGTTCGCATTCCCTTGCGACAAGGGCCTTCCAATCTCCAAAGGTGGCGGGCATGTTGTGAGGATCAATGAAGACCTCCAGTGCCCTGCGGTACGCAGCCTCATCCTTAAACCACGCTATCCCTACGACATAGCTCATTGCGGCGCCTCCTTTCGTTCCGTGAAAAACGGGAAAAACCCTACTTTCAGCATAACCATTCTGGTACGTATCTTCAACAGATTGGAGGACGCCTTCAGCTTGGAAATGTTCATTGCCCTCGCCGTGCAAGCCGTTATGCGGGTGAGCCGCAAGGCGACAGTAAGGCAGGGGGGGAGAAGACCCCTTGCTGCTTCGCACCGCAACGGTTCGGCTGCCGGACGCTACGGCGAACGTTCCGGGCTATCATCGGTCACTGAGGCGGGCCGGGGGTGGCGCCGCCTCCGCCGCCTCTTTTTCTTCTGAGGGGCCGCCTCCGCTGAAAGCTCGGGGACGGAAGGGGCGGGGGTCCCGGCAATAAAGGCCTCCCACCACTCCAGAACAGGCTGGAACTCTATTCTCGTGCGGGCTATCAGGCGCAGATAGGCGAGGGCATCGGCGAATTCGGGCTTGGCAGCGGTGGCGGCCGGCCTGCGGGGCGGCCGCTTGTGCATCGCCTGCTGGAGGGATAGGATGGCACGGAGTTGACTGCCGACCCGGGCGGGGATGGTGACGGTCTCCGAGATCGTCTTCATGGCCGTGGTGCAGGCGCCATCCAGCGACTGGTGGTACGGTATACCCTCAAGGTGTTCTGCCAGGGCCGCCTCTTCCAGGCTGGGCCCGAAGAGCGCTGCCACAAAGAGGGCCATCGACGGCCGCGTGCCCTTTCGGTGCGCCTCATCAAGCGAGGCAAGATTTGCTTCAAGCAGCCCTAACCGCGCGCTGTCCGACGATATCCACAGGTTCAGCTCGGGGAAAAGGGCCTCCAGCAGACCGCTTGCCGACAGAAGGCTGAGGGCCGGCATGGCACAGCCCGACAGAAAGAGTTTCTGGACCTCTTCGGCGAGCCGGGCAGGCCGTGCGCGCGTGATCGCTGAGGCAAGCGTGCGCGTGCATTCCCATGCTGATGATTCTATGGTGAAGCCGTGTGATGCGGCAAACCGCACGGCTCGAAGCATTCGGACGGGATCTTCGGTGAAGCGGACCGCGGGGTCGCCGATGGGACGGATAAGGTTCTGTCTGAGGTCGCTTAACCCCGTCGAGTAGTCAATAACGGAAAGGTCGGCAATGTTGTAGGCAAAAGCATTGATGGTAAAATCCCGGCGAAGGGCGTCCTCCTCCGGTGTCCCGAAAAGGTTGTCCCGAAGCACCATGCCATCCTCATCCTTCATGTGGTGGGGAGGTCGCTGGTGCGGTCCGACGGCTTCGGGTTCCACGGCATCGGAAGGTTCGGCGTCCCGCCGGAACGTGGAGACCTCCAGGATTTCATCGGAAAAGTGGAGATGCGCCAGCCTGAAGCGCCGGCCCACAAGCCGGCAGTTGCGGAAAAGCCGTTTTATCTGATTGGGCGTGGCATTCGTCGATATGTCAAAGTCCTTCGGGGTCCGGCCGAGGAGCAGGTCGCGGACGCAGCCCCCTACCAGATGGGCTATATAACCCTTTGAATGGAGCCTGTAAAGCGTGCGCAGGGCATTCTGGCTTATCTGCTTTCGCGATATGCGGTGTTCCTTCCGGGGAATGATGCGGGGCGCCATGACCATCAATATAGCATACTCGGCCCCGTGGTAGGAGAAGAAGAACGTGTCTACTATAGGGATATTTGTGGGGAGCCGAAACTACCTGGGGCAGGTGCCGCCTCTTGAAATAGCGGGCTATCTCCGCGAAAAGAAGGGGTTCGTTGTCAGAAGCAAGGCCGCCTTCCGCCTCGCCCCCGGGCCTCTTCGCGCGGTCCCTGTCTACGGGTTCAGGTGGCGTATCAGCGACCGCTTGACCTTCTCCACAGACTTTAGGTTTTTTACCCGCTTCAGGGTGAATCCGAGACTGTTGGCAATGGGCTTCAGGAAATCCATAACCGCATCTTTCTTGACGAGGATGGTCTTCGGAAAAGCCTTGGTTTTCTCGAAAAGCTGCAGGAAGGCGGATTGAAACTCCCGGTCCGACTCGCTGAAGGCCGCCATGGAGAAGTGGATGACCAGCCCCCGCGTATGATCCGTGCAGAGTGCCACATAGGGGAAGAAGGGGCGCTCGCCCTCGGCAACGACAAAGGGTGCAAAGAAGAAGTCCACCTCCCAGCTACCGTCGGTTCGGTGTGAGGCTGCTTTGATTCTGGCAAGGCGCAGCTCATCAAGGGGGAGGGCCTCCTTATCCTCGTGGTACGGCGATACGGTGGTCCACTCCTCTCTCCGGTGTTCGCCGCTCTCATCAGGGCGCAGCACCAGGTAACGGCCCTCTTCCTGGGCGCAGAGCAGGTCCGGGGTTTCCCTTAGCCTCTCCGCAATGCCCATCACCTGCCGCAGCGCGAGGCTCATAAATCTCGCCTCTTTCCCCGTTAGGTACCAGGGAACGAAACCGGGGAGATGGCTTCTGAACATGGGCCATTCCTGGCGGCCCCTGAACTTGAGCCCCAACGTCTTGATAATTCCCAGGTCCTTTTTGTCCAGCATCTCCCTGTCGTCGAAGGTGAGGGAGATGCAGTGCTGCAGGGCGTGAAGGTCTTCATCGTCGGGGTTTATTATCCCCGAGAGCAGGTCGTCGTAAACCGAAAAACCCCTGTCCCCCCTGTAGACGATAAGACCCAGCGCCTCCCCGAGAGCCCCTATTACGCAACAGTACCCGATTTCGCCGCTTTCCGGGTCCTCGACGCCGAACAGGTCCCCGTCGTCCATCCATAACCACGGACCCAGTTCTTTGAGCATCGCCGCCCTTTTGTAAAGCTCTCGCCATTCTTCAATCGTCGGATCTGCGTCAGGCATAGGGCCTCCCTTGCTATTGCTATTTTTTGGTGTAGAGAATCTGTACCATGTCTCGCCGGTCATAGTCAGCCAAATTCGGCAAATAATAAATATGGACGCGCCACACCATTCTACTTTAAGATAGACGTATGTGATATTCTTATACTTTTAAGGAGGGAAATGCAATGAGACGCTTGGCGGTTCTCGCGGCACTGATGGTTGCCATCCTCTTCTGCTTTAGTGGTGCAAGTTTTTCGCAGGCCGTTGAAAACGAGTTTTATCTCATTACACCTGTCTCCAAGGATGTCCACGATCCCGTGCTCAAGGCCTTCGCTGTCTACGCGAAGAAGAGATGGAACGTGGACGTAAAAACAAGCGCCATGCCGCAGGGAACCCCGGTGGCCTACGGGCAGATCCTTGAATGGAAAGGAAGGCCGCGGGCCGATGTCTTTTGGGGAGGAGAGGGCACACTCTTTGATAACCTTGCCCGGGAAGGGCTCCTGGATAAGCTCCAGGTTCCGGACAAGATGTGGAACGAGATACCTGCCGAGATAGGCAAGCCGGTGGGTCTGCCGCTTAAGGACCCGAAGCGGTTCTGGGTCGGCACAATGCTGGAGCCCTATGGCATCATTTATCAACCCAAGCTGCTCAAGCGCCTCGGCGTGGAGATAAGGGACTGGGACGACCTTCTTAACCCGAAGCTCAAGGGCCAGATAGCCCAATGCACGCCGGACCGTTCAAGCAGCAGCCATGCCTCTTACGAGGTGATCCTCCAGACCTACGGTTGGGAAAAGGGCTGGGATTGGCTGAGGAGGCTTGCTGCCAATACGGGTATCTTTACGGCGAGGTCCCGTGATGTGCCTAACGTTGTGGCAAAGGGTGAATTTGCCGTCGGGTTCGCCGTCCCGAGCTACATGGCCTTTGCCGAGGTCTTGAACGGCTACGATGTGAAGTACGTTTTTCCAAAAAATGCCTACGTGACGCCTGAGCCAATGGCTGTGCTCAAGGGCGCACCTCATCCCAAGGCGGGCCATGCGTTCATCGAGTTCATGCTGAGCGAAGAAGGCCAGAGGCTCGTCTCCTCCATGGGGGTCTACCCCATTACGCCCAAGTACAAGGTCCAGGGGCCTCCCGGCTCCAATCAGGAAAAGGCGGTGGCCTTCACCGGCGGCATGAGATCCTTTTTCGACGTTCCCGTGGGGAACGTTTACGATGACGATGTTGCAGGCAAGAAAAAGAGGATAGAGGACGTGAACGCTTACTTCCGCAAGGAAATAGCGGAAAAACATAAGGATATTATAAAGAAGTAAGGGCATGCGCATTCACCTGAAGGACGCCGTCAAAAGGTTCGGCACCCTTGAAGCGGTGAGCCGCGTGTCTCTCGACATTGAGGACGGAGAGCTTTTCACGCTGCTCGGCCCGTCGGGATGCGGAAAGACGACGATTCTGAGGCTCATCGGCGGATTTCACCGGCCCGACCGCGGAGAGATCTATTTCGGAGAGAAAGAGGTCTCGGCCATACCGCCATACCAGCGCAACATCGGGATGGTCTTTCAGAACTATGCGCTTTGGCCGCACATGACCATCTTCGAGAACGTGGCCTACGGCCTCAAGCTCAAGAAGGCCCCCAAGAGCGATATATCGACGAGGGTGGGGCGGATCTTTTCCATGGTCAACCTGACGGGGCTGGAAAAGCGGTATCCGGGCCAGCTCTCCGGCGGCCAGCAGCAGAGGGTCGCCCTGGCCAGGGCCCTGGTGCTTAACCCTGATGTACTCTTGCTTGACGAGCCCCTGTCGAACCTCGATGCCAAGATACGCCAACAGGTTCGTGCCGAAATCAGAAAGCTTCAGAAGGAGCTGGGCATTACCTCTGTCTATGTGACCCATGACCAGGAGGAGGCCCTTACCATTTCGGACCGCATAGCCGTTCTCGACCACGGAAAGGTGCGGCAGATAGGTGCACCCCGCGATCTCTACGAGAGGCCGCAAAACTCCTTTGTTGCCGATTTCATCGGCGTCAACAATCTGATTGCCGCCAAGGTGCGGGAGATCGACAAGACAACGGGGCGGATGGTTGTGGAGACTCCGTTCGGATCCATAACCTGCCTCCATGAAACCGGTTTCGGGCCCGGTGACGGTTGCAAGGTCTCGGTCCGCCCGGAGACGGCCGCCATCTGTCCTGTCGGCGAGGCTGTTCCCGAGGGCATGAACATGATCGCCGGCAGGGTCAGCTTTGCATCCTACATCGGCAATACCATTCGGTACGACATCGAGCTCGACGCGGAGACGATCTTTAGGGTTGACGTGCAGAACCCATGGAACCAGCGCCCATACCCTGTTGACGAAAGGGTCGGCGTGCGGTTCCCAATCCAAATAACCCTGGGGATCCCAATCTGAAAAAGAAGGACAACAAATCAGCGGCCTGGAAAGATGTTCCCTTGAGCGGCCTTGCAGGCTATGCCGCCCTGTGGGCATTTTTCATCGTTTTCCTCATCTACCCCCTCGTCAGGCTCTTTTACGACAGCTTTACGACCGACGACGGCATTTTTACCTTCGCCAATTTCTATTCCTTTTTTACCGACGCCTTTTATCTGCGCTCCCTCGTCAACTCCATCCTGCTCGGCATGGGGACCGTCGTCACCACATCCGTTATCGGTATCGCCATTGCCTTTCTGCTGCTCAGGTACGATTTTCCGGGAAGAAGGCTTTTCTCCTACCTCACCATTATCCCCATGATCATGCCGCCGCTTGTGGGCGTCATGGGCTTTGTGTTCATCCTGGGGCGTGCCGGGACGGTCAACGTCATCCTCCAGGATTACCTGGGCTTTCAGCAGCCCATCAACTTCATGTACGGGGTGCACGGGGTGCTCCTCGTGGAGACCCTCCACCTCTTCCCGCTCATGACCCTCTCCATTGTAGACGCCATGGGGAAGATTTCCCCCTCCCTCGACGAGGCGGCCGAGAGCGTTGGGTCAAGGGGCCTGAGGAAGTTTAAGGACATCACCTTCCCGCTCACAACGCCCGGGTACGTGACGGGTGCCCTGCTTGTTTTTATCTGGACCTTTGCCGACTTTGCCACACCTCTCGTCGTCGGCGTCGACGACCTTCTCGCCTCGCAGGCCTACCTCAACATCGTCCAGTTCGTTGACCGACGGCTCTTTAAGATGGGCATCGTGATCTCCGCCATGATGGTGATCCTTGCCATCCTTTTCTTGCTTATCGCCAAAAGGTATGTAGCAATAAAGGATTACAGCGCGCTGTCCTACACGCAGATAGAACGAAAAAGAATGTCGCCGCTGTCGCAGGTCGGTGCCCTTGCCTTTCTGACGCTCGTTCTCCTTTTTGCCTTTATCCCCTATTTCGGGATTGCGCTGGATTCCTTCGGCAAGGGGTGGGCCCTCACACCTATACCCGTCAAGTACACACTCCAATACTTTGAGCGGGTTGCCGTGGAAACGCCCAAGTTCATTCTCAACAGCCTGCTCTACTCGGGCATCTCCGTGCTGCTCTGCATTGCCGTCGGCGTCCCCGTGGCCTGGGTCATGTCGCGGACCAGACTGCCGGGCAGGGAGGTCCTTGACTCGTTGACGACGCTCATCCTGGCCCTGCCGGGCACGGGGATCGGCATCGCCTACATGCGCGCCTTCCGCCAACCCTTTCCCTTCGTCGGCATTCCCCTTATCGGCCTCTGGGTCGTCATCCCCATCGTCCTCGGCGTGCGGCGGCTGCCCTACACGGTCCGCGGAACGTTCTCGTCGCTCCTCATCGTCCACAGGTCCTTCGAAGAGGCGGCCGAAAGCGTCGGGGCAAGCAAGCTGAAAACCTTTCGGGATGTGACGCTGCCGCTCATCTGGAAGGGAGTGCTAACGGGATCGCTCTATTCCTTTATCTTGGCTTTGCAGGAAGCTTCGGCCACCCTCCTCCTCGTTGTGCCCGGTCATGAGATGATGACGGTGGGCATCTTTAACTTCTATATAGGCGGATCGGTAAACGAGGCGGCCGCCTTGGGGTTCATCCTCATCATTCTCGGCGCCGCCTGCCTCTTCATCATAAACCGGCTTGCCGGGTCCCGAATGGGAGGAGTATTCGGCTAAATGTTCAAGGGGTTCATTTTCGACCTCGATGGCACCGTGTACCTGGGGGATCATCTCATCGCCGGCGCCGAACGCGTCGTCCGGGTCCTGCGAAAGATGGGTAGAAAGGTTGTCTTTTTGTCCAATAAGCCCCTTCAGGGCCGGGATGAATACGCTGCCAAGCTGACCCGGCTCGGCATTCCGACGGCGCCTGATGACGTGATCAACTCGACCTTCGTCCTCCTGCGTTACCTCCGGAAGACGGCGCCGGGGGCCAGGGTTTTTCCGATCGCCGAGCCGCCAATGATCGCCGAGCTGGCAGCGAACGGCTTTACGATCACCGACGACCCCGGCCGGATCGACTATGTAATCGCATCCTTTGACCGGACCTTCGATTACGGGAAGCTGCTCATTGCCTTTCGGGCCATCAGAAGCGGTGCCCATTTTGTCGCCACCAATCCCGATAGGACCTGCCCCTTTGCCGAGGGTGAGCTTCCTGACTGCGCAGCCGTCATTGCGGCGATTGAAGCGGTGACGGAGAGGCCCGTTGAGGTCATTGCGGGCAAACCCTCGCCTCTGGCCGCCGAGATGATTTTGGACGCCATCGGTTTGAGGGCCCATGAGTGTCTTCTCGTGGGGGACCGCCTGGAGACGGACATACGCATGGCCCTTGAGGCGGGCATGAAGGCCGCCCTTGTCATGACGGGCGTGACGACGGCCGAGGCGCTGGGGAAGTCGTCCTGGCATCCCCACTACGTCCTCGAAAGCATTGCCGATGTGGAGGACCTTGCGGGCTAAGCGACCGCGTGACCGCAGGTGCCCGAAGCTTCTGTTGACTATGCCTCCGGAAGCGGGTTACATTTGGCCGAAGGTATAAGCCACAGCGGCATGACAGACCAGGAACCCGCCCAAGGCCGCGCCAAGGGCAAAGAAACCATAATCCAGGAAGTCAGGAACATCATCAAGGCCCTCGGGCTTGTTTTCGGGGACATCGGAACGAGCCCTATCTACACGCTGACGGTTATCTTTATCCTCCTGAAGCCCACGGAGACAAATGTCATCGGCGTGCTTTCCCTTATCGTCTGGACCCTCACCATACTGGTCTCTGTCGAGTATGCATGGTTGGCCATGGGCCTCGGGGAAAAGGGTGAGGGCGGAACAATCGTGCTTCGGGGTATACTCATCCGGCTCCTTCGCACGGGCAGGGGTGTCGTAGGCGTAACGGTACTGACATTCATCGGTATCTCCCTGCTCGTGGGCGACGGGGTCATAACGCCGGCCATCAGCATTCTCAGCGCCGTCGAGGGCATTCTGCTCATTCCGGGCTTCAAGGAAACGAGGCAGACGGCCCTCATACTCGTCGCCGCGGCCATCGCTTTTGCCCTCTTCATGGTTCAGAAAAAAGGCACGGAACGGGTGGCGGGCGCCTTCGGTCCCCTCATGCTGCTTTGGTTTCTGGTCCTGGCGGTCTCGGGGATTGTCTCCCTCGTTCAGGTGCCGTCGGTATGGAAGGCCGTTAATCCCTATTACGCCATTCGGTTTCTTTACGACAACGGCTTGGCAGGCTTCTTTGTCCTTTCCGAGGTCATCCTCTGCGCAACGGGAGGAGAGGCCCTTTACGCGGACATGGGGCATTTGGGCAGGAAGCCCATCATCCGGGCCTGGTATTTTGTTTTTGCAGCCCTTTTTCTGAACTACCTGGGGCAGGGGGCCTTCATCATAAGGCATCAGGGGACCTGGAACACCTTGTTCGGCATGGTCCTGGGTCAGTCCTTCCTGCTCTACGTGCCCTTTCTGGTTCTCAGCATCGTTGCCACCGTCATTGCCTCGCAGGCCATGATCAGCGGTATGTTTTCAGTGGTCTATCAGGGAGTCAACACCCGCCTCATGCCCATGTTCAAGGTGGACTACACGTCTACCGAGGTGAGGTCTCAGATCTACATCGGGTTTGTAAACTGGTTTCTCCTGTTGGCCGTTCTCTTTATCATGTTTGAATTCAGGGAGTCGCACCGTCTCGCCGCGGCCTACGGTCTTGCTGTGACGGGGACCATGACCCTGACGGGCATCATGATGACGGCCATATTTTTTCTCCGCAAGGAGTTGTGGAAGTGCAGCGTGGCCGTCTTTGTCACCCTTGTTGACCTGGCTTTCCTCTTGTCGAACGTGTACAAGATACCCCATGGAGGGTACTGGTCCCTCGTTATCGCCGCCTTTCCCCTGGCCGTCATTATGATCTACGCAGCGGGTCAGCAAAAGCTCTACCGGACCATACGGCCCTTGGATATAGACGTTTTTCTCTATAGTTACAACGAAATCTATGGCGCTTTAAACAAGATCAAAGGGGTCGGGCTGTTCTTTGCCCGCTCGACAAAGAAGATACCGGCCTATGTCGTCCACACCATGTTTATGAACCACATCATCTATGAGCAGAACATCATTGTTTCCATCACCACCCTTGACGAACCGTTCGGGGTGAAGAGCTTCTTCAAGGAAGACCTTGGGCCCGGGCTACGGTCCTTCGAGATACAGATGGGATACATGGAGTTTGTGGATATTGAAAAGCTGCTCAAGGGTGCCGGCATAGAGGAGCGGGGCATCTTCTACGGACTTGAGGAGATCAGCACCAGAAACATCATTTGGAAGATCTTCGCCATGATGAAGCGGTTGGCCCCTCCCTTCGTTCAGTTTCATGATCTTCCCGCCAACAAACTGCATGGCGTTGTAACGCGAATCGAGATATAATGCTCTCCCGGGTGCCTTGCCCGGCGTCAGAAAAGGGGCCTCCATGAGCGGAAAGAGCGGTAACGGCTACTGCATCAATTGCGACAACAAACACGGGTGCAAAACCCGGACACCGCCATGCATTGCGGCCATGAGCCGCGACGGCATCAGGGGCAAGGCCGGGAAGCAATACCTCATGGAATCGGGACAGGTCACGGCGTGCCGTGCCTGCGGGTTTTTCAGGTCCTGCTGGAGGGAGGAGGAGTACGAGCGGACGGTGGCCTGAAAAGAGCTGCAGCGAACCCGGCCGCGACGCCGGTCGCGTATGGGCCAGTAACGCCCCTTCCTGTGCAGGAGCGGCATGGAGACATCGTAAAGTTCCTTCATAGTCGCAGGGGTAAGTACCTCACGGGTCGGACCGATCCGCAGGGCTATCCCGTCCCGGAGTGCAAGGGTCTGCGCAAAGATGGGCACTATTGCCTCGACATGGTGTGTCACGTAAAGAAGGTTGGGTGCACCTCTCGCTGCCGTTAGCCGGCTGGGCGCAGCGAGGAAAAGCTCCCGGCTGCGGGGATCCATGCCGGCGCAGGGTTGTTGTTCCGGCCCCGTTTGGCCCCACGACGGCGCAGTGCTCGCTCTTTTTGATGGTCCAGGAAAGATGATAAGTTGGCAAAAAGTCCCAAACCGTGTCACCCTCGCGTCCATAGAAGGAAAGGGGCCCTATCCTCGACGGTTTGGGAGAGGTCTTAGCGGCCGCAGAATGTGTAACACAAGTCCCCGGCTTTTGCAAAGGAGGGCCTTGGAAAAGGGCCAGGGACGGGTTGAGGCGCGCGCAGCGTATGGGCCGGCGCCCCGTGCGCGATGTCGCATTACAGTTGACAGCTCCGAATTGTATCGTTTAAACTAAACTCCCCAAGATTATAAACTCGTCATGATGTGGGTAGCCCAAGGGGCGGCAGTACTTTCACTATTCCAACAACCCGGTCATTTCGAGATCGTGACTGAAAGGTGAATTGATGGCGATGCTGGTACAAGAGGTTATGGACTTTGAGGCCGAGGCGGAATCGATCCTGTCGGAGGCCCGGGCTGAAGGCGAAAGGCTGGAAGAGAGCGTCGGCAGGGAAATAGCGGCCTACCGGGAAAGTCTCGAAAAGGCGCTTCACGAACGGCTGGCCGCCTTCGGACTGGAGACGGAGGAAAAATACCAAGCACTTACCCATGACGCCGCACGTGAAAAGGAAAAGGCTTTGGAAGATGTCAAAAATATATCCCCTGAGGCCATCAGCAACCAGGTGGAGCTGATTGTAGCCCGTTTTCAGGGTTTGTGACGGATCTAAATGGCTATTGACGCTTTAAAGAGGGTGACCATCGTCAGTCCCAAGGACTCCACGAGGCGCCTCGTAAAATCGTTGAACAGCCTTGGCATCATGGAGATTATCGATGCCAAGGATTTTATAGAAGAAGATGTCTCCCTCAAGTATTACGAGGTCTCGACCGAAGAGACCGACGAAAACCTCTACAAGATAGACTTCATCCTTAACCTGATGAACATCTTTGCTCCCGAGCAGGAGAGTTTCATCAAGGGATTGACGCCCCTCCCCCTTGTAACGACGGAGAAAGAGCTTGATAGCGTCCTCAGGGTCTGCAACCTGGAAGAGGTCTATCGGCACGCCAGCGAGCTTGACGAGACGTATCGGAGCTCGGAACGGGTAATCAACGAGATAGAGAATGAGCTGGCCGAATTGGCGCCCCTCGAAGACCTCCCCTTCGAGCTCGTTGACTTCTACTCCCCCAGGCGGGTGCAGCTCGTTCTCGGTGCTTTGTCAAGGAAGGCGCTTTCCGGCATCAACCGGGCGGCTGAGGAATGGGAGATGACGGCGTGGGAGGAACTGCCGCCGGCCGGATCCGCCGGCCGGTCAGGGGCGAGCCAGGATAGAGTGCGGGTCGTCTTCGCCTTTTTCGAAAAGGACGCGGACCGGGTGCGGACGAACCTCGCGGAGCTCGGTTTTGAGGAAATACTACTGCCGAAACTTAGGCAGCGGGCCGCCGACAGGATTCGGGAGCTCAAGGCCGACCTTCAGACGTACAGGGAGCGAGTGGCCGATGTGGCCGGCAAGGTAAGGGCGCTTGCAGACGGTGCAAAGGCGGGAGAAGGCCGCCGGTCCCTGCTGCTGCTGAGGGCCTATTGGGCCAACGTGCGAAACCGCCACCTGGCCTCGACGAGGGCCGTTCACGGCAAATGGGTCCATATGCTGACGGGTTACGTGAGGGCGAGAGACTTATGGTTGTTGGAGAAGGCCGTAGAGGAGGACTTTCCCGACTCCGTCATTTCCGCTGAAGACCCTCGGCCGGACGAGGATGTGCCCGTGGCCATCTCGCTACCCAAGGTGTTGCGGCCCGTTCAGTTGCTGACCGAGATGTTCGGGCTGCCCTTCTATCGCAGCTTCGACCCGACACCCTTCATGCAGCTCAACTTCTACGCCTTTTTCGGTATCTGTTTCAGCGACGTGGGGTACGGACTCATGCTTGCCCTCTCGAGCGCCTACCTCAGTGCGAAGACGAAGGCCTTTCAGGGGGTGAACAACCTGGCCCGTATGCTTTTTTACGGCGGCATCAGCAGCATGGTTTTTGGCGCCATTACGGGATCATGGTTCGGCGACCTATCCAAGCCGGAATACCTGGGTGAAGGGAATTGGATGCTTCTTCTTCAGCAGAAGTTTCTCATCCTCGATCCCATGGACAAGACCATTCTTGCGCTGGTCATTGCGCTGGGTCTCGGTGTCCTCAACCAGTTCCTCGGCATCGGGCTTAAGATGTACGGTGCATTCAGAAACAGAGACTGGATGGGCATTTTTTCAGACGGCATCTGCTGGATCGTCACCCTCGTCGGCCTGATGATGATGGTGGGAAAGATTTTCGGGAGCGTGCCGGAGGCCATGTACAAGACGGGGCTCTGGCTTTTTCTCGGAGGTGCCCTGGGGCTTGTTCTTACCCAGGCAAGGGACGCGAGGAATGTCGTCGGCAGGCTGGCCGGAGGTGCCGTGAGCCTTTACGGTATTGTGGGTAGCTACGGGATAACGGCCTTCATCGGGGACACGCTGTCGTACTGCCGCTTGCTTGCCCTCGGCCTGACGACGTCCATTGTGGCCATGGCCTTTAATCTTATGGCCGGCATGCTGCGCGATGTTCCGTACGTGGGTGCCGTTCTTTTTGTTCTGTTGTTGGTTGTGGGCCACCTGTTCAATTTTATGATCAGCGCCTTGGGTGCTTTCGTGCACTCCATGCGCCTCATTTTTGTGGAGTTCTTCGGCCGGTTTTACGAGGGCGGGGCAAGACCCTTTCAGCCCCTTGAATTCGATTCTGCTACTTGTGTCATAAAGAAGGCGGCCAAGGATGGTTCGAGATGACCGGTCCCGCCGTTTCGGATTTGACCTGACATCGCCGGGTTGGCCCTGGGGGCGGCTCCGGCGCGAACGTTAGAAAAGAGCCATGGAGGAGAAAAATGTTGCCTGAATGGATTGAGCTTGGACGGGGCCTGTGTTACGGAGGCGCGGGCTTGGCATTTGGTTTGGCGGGTTGCGGTTCGGCCTGGGGTATCGCCATAGTGGCCCATCAGGTCGCCGGTGTGCTGAGAGAGAAACCGGAACTCTTCGGACGCATGCTCGTTATGCTGGCTTTGCCGGGCACACAGGGATTTTACGGGTTCATCGCCGCAATCCTTATCATGACGCAGACCGGACTGATCGGCGGAACGGTCGTGAAGGTAAGCCTGGGAACGGGTCTTGCCATGTTCTTCGTAGGCATTGGCTGTGGCTTGGCCCAGCTTGTTTCGGCCATCAAGCAGGGTGAGGCCTCGGCCGCCGGTGTGGCCCTCATTGCACGGCGGCCGGAGGCTGCCGGCAGGGCCATACTCTTTCCCGCCTTTGTTGAAACGTATGCCGTTGTCGGCCTTCTGGCAACCGTTCTCTTCATCATATTCCTGACGCAACCGCTCGTTCTGAAGTCCATCGGCCTATAGCAGGAGAGTGCGGGAAACCATGGGATTAGATAAGATTCGCGAGGCAGTGTTGTCGGAGGCCAAAAGCGATGCCGGCCTCATGGTCGAGAGGGCGCGCAAACATACGGCCGCGCTTCTTGATGCGAAGAAGGAAGAGGCGGCCAGGGAGTTTGAGCGTATCTTTAAGACACGGGCGGCGGCTGTCGAGGACGAGCTGAGCCGCAGGTTGATCCAGTTTAAGGGCGTCGCAGCCAAGGAGGTTCTGGAAAGGAGAAACGCACTTCTGCGTTCCCTCTTCGAGAAGGCGCGCGAGGCGATCCTTGCCTGGCCGGCCGAGCGGTATGGGCAGGTGATGAGCGATCTGGCCGAAAAGGCAGCGGGTGCCTCTCCGGGGCGTTTGCGGGTTCACAGTAGCGAAAGGGATCTTTTTGAGCAGATTGTGGTGGGCCTGAACGCCGGGAGAGGGGAGGGCCGAAAGATCTCTATCGACCAGAGGGAATACCTGCAGGAGCGCGGAGGCTTCATCTTTGTTGCCGATGATTACGAGATAGATCAGACCTTGTCTACGATGCTGAAGGACATCGAGCAGGAGATGCTTCCGCAGGTAGCGGCTCATCTCTTTCGGAAGTAGGATACGTGTTGGCGAGCATAAAGAATATCTCAAAGTGGGGTTTTGTGTCGGGGCGCATCAGCGTCCTGGAGGCCCGCTTTTTACCGAGGGAATTCTATCTTGGAATCATCGCCCAGGAGCGGCCCGAGGAAATTATTCCCCACTTGCAGGAAACCTTCCTGCGTGAATACCTTACGCCCGGGGCGGTCTGGGACGATTTCAGCGCCCTGGCCGACCGTTGCTTTCACGATATGGCCCTGTCGATTCGTGCCGATTGTCCTTCGCCCGTTGTGGCCGATATGTTCCTTCTACCGGGTGACTATCTCAACCTAAAGGAGGCGTTGTCAGGGAAGACGGACTTCCCCTTTCAGGGGGGCACCTTTTCTCTGGAAAAACTGACGGCGATCGCACACGGTGAGTATGGGGAGATTCCCGGTTCGGTCACAGAAGGGTGGGGCTGGTTCAGCGGCGAGGCCCTGGATGCCGGACCGGGCATCATGGATATTGTGCTCGACGGCGCCTATCTCCGGCACCTTCTTGCCCTGGCCGCAGCAGCGAAATCGGAAATGATCAGCACCTACGTGAACGACAGGGTTGCCGCACATGTGACCGCCCTCTTCTGGCGTGCCCTCAACCAGGGTCTTTCTCCGAAGCCATACCAGCAGCACCTGTTGCCGCTCGGGGAGTTTACATCGATGACCGTGGAACTGGCGGGGCTGAACAACGTGGAGGCCTGGCCGCCCGTCGTCGGGGGCGCCGTCGGTGACGCCCTGTTCCAGTCCCTGGAGTTCGAGAGGGATGAGCAGGTGTACATGTTTGACATGAAGGCCACGAATCATCTAACGAGGCTGGCCGGAGACGGAAAACTGCAGACGGCAGCGCCGGAGCGGGTCTTCGCTTTTCTCGCCGGCCTGCGCGTGGAAATGGAAAATCTTAAGCTTGTTGTGAGCGGCAAGCTTAACCGGATCGACCCTGATGTGCTTAAGGAAAGACTGAAGGACTGCTATGTCTAAGGCGGTTGCGGTAGGAGAAAAACATCTCATACTGGGGTTTAAGGGTGTGGGATTTGAGATTATTCCCCTGGAGGACAGCACCAGGCTCGGGCAGGAGCTGGCAGCCCTTTCGCGGGACGCGGAGGTTGGCTTTGTCCTTGTTACCGAGAGCATGGCTAATGAGAGCCCTCAGGCCGTCAGGGAGTTCCGTCAGCGCTCTTCGGCTGTCCTTACGGTCATTCCCACGCACGAGGGGAGCAGGCACGTCAGTTTTGAGGAAATGAGAAAGGCCGTGGAGCGGTCCATGGGTGTCGATATTCTGGGCAAAGATGCAAATTCAGGTGGTCAAGGATAGGGAAGATGAACGGAAGCAGAGGTGAGGTCGTTAAGGTTTCAGGACCGTTGGTCGTGGCCCGGGGGCTTGCCGGCGCCCGAATGTACGAGATGGTGAGGGTAGGCGAGGCCAACCTCTTCGGCGAAATTATCGAGATCAAAGGAGACGATTATTCGATCCAGGTCTATGAGGAGACGGAGGGCATCGGTCCCGGTCAGCCCGTGCAGAGGACGGGTGAGCCGCTCAGCGTAGAGCTGGGGCCGGGCCTTATCCGGAGCATCTATGACGGCGTTCAGAGGCCTCTGGATGCGCTGGCGGATGCTTTCGGGGAGTATATCGTCAGGGGTGCCGAGCGGCCTGCCCTCGACAGATCGGCTGTGTGGCATTTCAAGCCGTCGGTCAAGGTGGGCGATGACGTTGAAGGTGGCGATATCCTGGGGACCGTTCAGGAAAGCAACCTTGTTACCCATAAGATTATGGTGCCGCCCGGCAGGTCGGGCACCGTCGGGAGGATCGATCAGGCGACGGGCAATGTCGATACGGAGATTGCCGTCATTGAGGGGACGGAGGGGCCCTTCGGGGTCACCATGGTGCAGCGGTGGCCCGTCAGGGAGCCGAGACCCGTAAAGCGGAAGCTCGTGCCCGGCGAACCCATGACGACGGGGCAACGGGTCATCGACATGCTCTTTCCCCTGGCAAAGGGTGGGACGGCCTGCGTGCCGGGACCTTTTGGAAGCGGAAAGACGGTGGTACAGCATCAGCTCGCAAAGTGGGCCGACGCGCAGATCGTTGTCTACGTGGGGTGCGGTGAGCGCGGGAACGAAATGACGGACGTTCTTATGGAGTTTCCCCATCTGAAGGATCCCGCGTCCGGTGAGCCCCTCATGGAGAGAACGGTGCTGGTGGCCAACACCTCCAATATGCCGGTGGCGGCCCGGGAGGCAAGCGTTTTTACGGGCATAACGATAGCGGAGTACTTCAGGGACATGGGCTATTCGGTGGCGCTCATGGCCGATTCGACGAGCCGTTGGGCCGAGGCCATGAGAGAGATATCGGGACGCATGGAGGAGATGCCCGGAGAGGAAGGATATCCGGCCTATCTTGGCTCCCGCATCGCTTCCTTCTATGAGCGGGCGGGCAACGTGATCTGTCTCGGGTCCGGTGACCGCCAGGGTGCCCTTTCGGTCATAGGCGCTGTCTCGCCGCCCGGCGGCGACCTCTCGGAGCCCGTTGTTCAGGCCACGCTTCGCGTTGTAAAGGTTTTCTGGGGGCTTGACGACAAGCTCGCGTTCTCCCGCCACTTTCCGGCCATCAACTGGCTGACCTCCTATTCGCTGTGCCAGGACATGGTCGATGAGTCGTCTGACGTCAAGTTTGACGGCCAATGGTCTCTAAACCGAAAGCGGGCCATGGACATCCTGCAGAGGGAGGCGGAGCTGGAGGAGCTGGTGAGGCTCGTCGGCATCGATGCCCTGGCTTACGAAGACAGGCTGCTCATGCAGGCGGCAAAGATGATACGGGAGGATTTTCTTCACCAGAACGCTTTTGACGACAGGGATACGGTGACATCTCTCGACAAGCAGTTCCGGCTTTTGAAGCTCATCCTGCATTATTACGATGAGGCTAAGCGTTCCTTTGGCGACGGAACAACGCTTGAGTCCCTCCTGGCTCTGGAGGTTCTCGACGACATCGCCCGGGCCAAGCTCATCGCCGAGGACGAATTGGATGAGTTCGAAGTGTTGGAACGGAAAATAACGGATACCATCTGCGCATTGACGTGGTAGAAGCGGGGTAAAGATGGCAATTGTGTCAAAAGAATATCGAACGGTTACACAGATAGCAGGGCCTTTGATGCTCGTTGAGGGGGTTGAAGGTGTTGCCTATGGAGAGCTGGCACACATAAAGCTCCACAACGGCCATCTGAGAAGAGGCCGGGTCCTGGAGGTGAACGGCGACAAGGCCATGGTTCAGGTCTTCGAGGGCACGAGCGGTCTTGCTCCGGAAGACGTTAAGGTAAAGTTTCTGGCCAAGGGAATGGAGCTCGGGGTTTCTCTGGATATGCTCGGGCGGGTTTTTGACGGCTCCGGCAGGCCCATAGACGACGGCCCGGCAATCATCCCGGAAAAATACCTGGATGTGAACGGTACGCCCATGAACCCTTTTTCCCGGGACTATCCCAATGAGTTTATCCAGACGGGTATATCGACCATCGACCTTCTCAACACACTCGTGCGGGGCCAAAAGCTGCCCCTGTTTTCCGGCTCCGGTCTTCCGCACTCCCGCCTTGCGGCTCAGATCGCACGGCAGGCAACGGTTCTCAAGACGGGGGAAAAATTTGCCGTCATCTTTGCCGCTATGGGCATCACCTTTGAAGAGGCCGAGTTTTTCGTATCCGATTTTCGACGCACCGGCGCCATAGAAAGGTCGGTCGTCTTCGTGAACCTCGCCGACGATCCCCCCATCGAGCGGATCGCGCTGCCCCGCATGGCCTTGACGGCGGCAGAGTATCTGGCCTTCGAGAAGGAGATGCATGTCCTTGTCATCCTTACCGACCTGACCAACTACTGCGAGGCGCTCCGCGAAATCTCGGCTGCCCGGAGAGAGGTGCCGGGCCGGCGCGGCTATCCGGGATACCTGTACACAGACCTTGCCACCATTTATGAGCGGGCGGGCCGCATCAAAGGGAAAATGGGATCCATCACCCAGATCCCCGTTTTGACCATGCCGGAAGACGATAAGACGCATCCCATACCGGACCTTACAGGGTACATCACCGAGGGCCAGATCATCATTCACCGGGGCCTTAATGCCCGGGGCATCTACCCGCCCGTCGACGTGCTGCCCTCGTTGTCAAGGCTCAAGGATAAGGGCATCGGTGTGGGAAAGACGAGGGAAGACCATGCGGACGTTATGAACCAGCTCTACGCGGCATACGCCCGCGGCAAGAACGCGAAGGAGCTTGCCGTGGTCCTGGGCGAGTCTGCCCTCAGCGAAACGGACCTGCTTTTTGTCAAGTTTGCCGACGCCTTCGAGGATACCTTTGTCCGGCAGGGGGAAAACGAGAACCGAACGATTGAGGAAAGTCTCAGGATCGGCTGGGAGCTTCTCGCCATGCTTCCCAGGAACGAGCTGAAGCGTGTTCGGGATGCGTACATAGAAAAATACCACCCGGGTACGTAGACCATGGCCGCGCGACTTGCTGTAAACCCTACCAGAATGGAGCTCCTGAGGCTCCGCAAGAGGCTTGCCGTTGCAGAGCGAGGGCACAAGCTGTTGAAAGATAAGCTGGACGGCCTCATGAAGGAGTTCATGAGCCTTGCCGGCGAATACAGGTCGCACCGCATGGCCGTCGACGAAGAGCTGCCCTATGTGCTCAAGCTTTTTGTCCTCGCTGAGATCACATCGTCCCGGAAGATCACTGAGAGTGCCCTTGAAAGCACAAAGCAGGACCTGCAGCTTACGGTGACCAAGAGGCGCCTTATGAGCGTGGCCATCCCGAAGATCGAGGTGGTTTTCGGCCCGTCGACAGGAGCCTACTCGCTCATCCACACATCCCCCGAGCTTGACGTGGCCATCAAATCGCTTAAGGAGTTTATGCCGAAGCTCATGAAGATGGCGGAGCTGGAGGAGGCGGTGCGCATCATCAGCGGTGAGATCGAAAAGACGAGGCGGAGGGTCAACGCTCTCGAGTATACCTTGATACCCCGCATGAAGGAGACCATCAAGTACATAACGAGCAAGCTCGACGAGATGGAGCGCTCCAACACAAGCCGACTGATGAAGATCAAGGCGATGCGCCTTGCCTCTCAGTCGTAGATGTCAGAGAAGGCAACTGCAGGACCCACTGCCCCACAGTTTTTCCGGCGGGTTTTTGTTGTCTCGCCATCGCCTTCATGAAAGAATGACTATAGGCGACAGGTAGTTTTGTCCACAGCGTTGATGGGGATGGCCCTATCCTCTCACTCCGGCTTAGTGCAATCAAGTTTCGTCAATGCTGGTACATATCGTCGGGAAAGGCGCCCGGCGAGAACCATCGGGCATCGGGTGGAAAAACCCCGGGGCCCCCGTCGATGCGCTCCCATTTACCCGACTGGCTGTCCCGCGTCACGGCGCAGCCGGCACAAAAAAGTACCATTATAAGTGTAGCAACGAGAAAATATCCTGCAAATCTCCGTTCCGTCATGGGCCTCAAGCCTCCTCTCTAACTACCAATAACACTCCCTGCACCGCACCGTCAACCCGTTTGGCGCAAAGGACCGCAAACGCCGGCGTGCATAAAATCGTTGCACTTCCTCGTCCCGGGCCGTTAGACTATACAGGGACGGTTACTGAAAGCTCTGGAGGGTGGTCATGTCGGCATCAAAATCGGTCTTTGGGGTGCTTGTTTTTCTCTGTATCGCCCTCTTGTGGGGCGGCGTCTCATCGGCGGGAGAGGCTGCGGCCGGCCGGTTTTTCCTGGTGGGCGACGGCAAGCTCCACATTCGGAACGAAAAAGAGGGCCGGACGGCCAGGATTGCGCTTCTCAACGCAGACGGTACGCTGAACGAGGCGTCCCGGAAGGATGCCGACCGGATATTCGGCATTACAAACGCTGAGGGGCCTACCCGCGTTTCGCTGAGGCTCCTTTTCCTTCTCGACTACTTTTCCGATAAAGCTGCCCCCGGGGCGCAGATAGGCCTTCTTTCGGGCTACCGGAGCCCCGCATACAACGAGGGGCTCAAGAAATCGGGAGGCAACGTGGCTAAAACGAGCCTCCACATGGACGCCATGGCCGTTGATTTCTTCATCGAAGGGGTAGATGGAAAAAGTTTGTGGGAGATGATACGGCAAGAGAATTGCTGTGGCGTCGGTCATTACGGGGGCAGAAGCGTCCACCTTGACACGGGGCGGCCCCGTTTCTGGGAGGCTGCCACGTCGGGGGTGCAAACGGGCCAGAGCGACTACAACCGCCGCATCTATCTGTCGACAGAGTACGACCGGTATGCGCCCGGTGAAAAGGTGCGGCTTGTCCTTGCGTCCGTCAGTGATTTTGGTTTCGGCATTGCGCCTGAGGGCGATGTTGCCGGGGAGGGCGGCAGCGGGGAAGAGGCACGGCCCTTGAGCGTCGATGCCGGACCCGGGGTGGAATGCGTGGTCATGAGAGACAGGATGGACGCACAGTCCATTCGCGCCACCCTGCCTTCGGACCTTGGGCCGGGGAAATACCGGCTTCGGCTCCAGTTCTGCCGCTTGCCCTACCCGGAAATGCCAAAGACCGTTCTCTCGAATCTGTTTGAGATCCAAGGCAAGTGATGGGGAGGTGGCCCCAGTGATGTCCGGCAGAGGCGGTCATAGTTGACTGCAGTCCGTTTCGTTCCCGGCAGCGGACCCTCGAGGTGTCCTGTCCGGGGCGGTTTACGGCAAAATAACGAACAGTGATCGGCCGACGAAGAGGGTCCGGCGATCCGGCAATGAGGGGGAGACAGGCCAATGAAAAAAGAGGTATTCGAAGCGTTAAGAGAAGCTATCGAGAAGGAGCCCTATGCCAACCATATGGGCATTAGGCTGCGGGAGGTCGGACCGGGCTATGCTATGATGGAGACCCGGTACTCGGAAAAGATGACGAACTTTAACGGCATCATTCACGGCGGTGCCATCTTTTCCCTCATTGACGAGGCCTTCAGCATTGCTTCCAATTCCCACGGCACCGTTGCCCTTGCCCTAAACCTAAACGTCACCTTCCTTGCATCTCCCGCCATCGGCTCCTTGCTGGTCGTCGAAGCAAAAGAGGAGAGCCGGAGCAGGCGCGTGGCCACATATCGCATCGATGTGGTGCAGAAAGACGATGGTGGGGACAAAAAGATAGCGGCCTGCCAGGCCCTTGTTTACCGCAAGGACGAAGCCCTGTCATTCTTGGAAGGCGGGTCCGAATGAGGCGCCGAGCGGATGGCGCAGGCAATTTCTTGACCGTCGACGTTGGCGGTCAATATACTTAATGGGTATAGTCACAACAACGACTTTGAGGGGCTGATCATGCCGGCAGGTAAAAAGGTTACTCCGCAGTATGAGAAGCGAAAAGCGGAAATTATACAGAAGGCCATGAAATTGTTCTCGACAAAAGGCTTCGATGCCACGTCGACGAACGATATCTGCTGGGCTGCTCGCATGACCAAGCCCAGCCTGTATCACTATTTTAGCAGCAAGAACCACCTCCTCTTTTCTGTCCATATGTACGCAATCGACAACCTCCTTCGCCCTTACCTGGCTGCCGCCGGCTCAATTGAGGACCCAAGGGAACGCCTGAAAATGATGATCAGAGAGTACGCGCGGGCCATTCTTAACCATCCCGAACTCCGCTTTCTTCTCCACGAGTCGCTGACGGTGAAGGATAAATACTACGGAGAGATCAGAAAGGAGTGGAGGCGCCTCTATGACCTGTTTCGGGCCACAATAGGCGAATTACAGTCAACGGGTGTCATGCCGAAAGACGTCGAGCCGTCCTGGTCTGCCCTGCTCCTGCTGGGCATGGTAACGTGGATCACCTTTTGGTTTGACTACAAGCGGAAGGACCACATGGACGACATCATTGAGCTGGCCCTCCGGATGGGGTTTAAGAGCCTCGGTCTCCCTGAGCCGGCCTAATCGGGTGCTACCTCGCAGGCCACGTTCATCTGGCGGCACAGGCGGAGGATGCTATCCACGACGGGAGACGGCGAGGCGGGCTCACCCTTGCCCACGAAGCAGGCAACCATCAGTTGGGTCGTATCGGGCTGAAGGTAGGCGCTCTTCACCGTTACCGTCCGCTGCCCGTCGGTGAATTCAGCCGTCCTGCTTGCATCATCGTGCTTCAGGAGGCGCACCTTCGGGCTCTCGCCGATGAGCTTTACGGCCGTTCGATATACCTTCTCGGCATCGGCGTTGAGAAGCACCGTAGCCACCTCGTATCCCTGGTCTTGGCTCGTAAGGTGCTTCACGGCACCAAGGGCCTTCCTGGCAAGGAAGACATATTGCGCCGATGCCGCACCGGAAAAAAGGAGGACCGCTGCCAATGCAAATGAAAGCATTTTGATGGTTTTCATAGTCAAGAATATAGCTGAAAAATTATCGTCTGACAATCGCAAATTGCTACCCTCCCGTCCAAAGCACCGTCTGCCGAGGCCGGTTTCGACGGGGCGGGACGGTGCCGTGACACCCCACCCCTGCCTGCCTCTGCCCGTGAGTGCTCTGCTCGCCCTTGCCTGAAGCACGAGGGCTCCGGTGAGCTTCGAAGAGCGGACTTACCGGTTCCGGGGCTCGCCAAGTCTAAGGGCTATGGAAGAGCCGGCGCAAGTTTCCAGCATCTGAAGGGCTTGATGCTGCCCCAGGAGAATGCCGTGGGCGAGAAAGATGGGGCCCAGTTCGTCGATGAGAACATTAAACAGCTTGACGGTAATGACCCCGCCCGTGGGCTGTCCAACGGCCTGCCCCCCATCATACGTAACGGGACCCCTAAAGAGGCCCAAAGGGCTCCCGCTGCGGATGGCTGCGCCGGCAAGCCCCGGCATGGAGGAAGAGAGGGCAAGCGTCGAACCGGCCCCAAGCAAGGACGTTCTCACGTTGTCGACGCATTTGCCGTCCACGAAGATGGTGGTCACCCTTTCAGCCACATAGAGCGGATCGATGGACAGGTCACGGCAAAGAAAGTCCTTTACCGTCACCCCCGAGCCTATTTCTACGCCGAAGCCGGCCTGAAGGACCGCCGATAGCCAGGAGGGAATGCGGGGGGCGTTCAGGTGGAGCCGGAATTCTATGGCGCAGACCTTGTCGCTTTTCGAGGTGTAGTCCATGAACCCCTTCATTGTGCCATGTTTAGGGAATTTCCGCCACATTTTCACCATCCCTACGGCGCTCATGGGGGTCAAATCGGCTGCCCCGCCTGTGCGCGTGGGCGCAGCCGGACAACTTGCGCTCAACATACGGCCAAAATGGTGGTACAATGGAAAGAAAAGCCTTGGAAGATAAAGGAGAGCCGGTTTGACGACAGGAAGAAACCGAACGGTTATATGCGCGATGCTCGTTCTTCTCATGGTCCCTTCCCTCTGCTGGTCCCAATCTCAGACGCTGCGCATCCCCATCACAATCGATTATTCGTTCCTGCGCTCAACATTTATTCAGCAGGCATTTACGGGCCCCGGCGAAAAAGCCGTGCCCCTTGACGTGGGTGACGGGTGCACCGCTATCGAGCTCTGGGACCCCAAGGTGGGCCCCGACAAGTCGTTGCTTAAGCTGACGAGCAACGTGAAGGTCCAGACGGGCTTTCCGCTCATGGGCAGGTGCGTGAGTGTGTCGAAATGGCAGGGGCAGATCGACGTTCTGCAGCGCATTCTCTTCGATGAGGCAAAGGGCCGCATCGGGTTTGAGCCCATGGGATTTCAAACCTTCGGGGCCGACCACAAGAAAACGGTCGTCGATAAATCGATCTTCGGCCTTCTGCACAACTACCTGACCCCCTATCTGAGCAAGCTGACCTTCGATGCCAACGGTGCCGCCAAGGGTATCGGCGGTTTGCTTCCGCTCTTTTTCTCCGCCGACGACCTGTCCGTCATCGGCAACGCCCTCGCGACGATCCGCCCCGGCGCCATCGAGGTCAGGCCCGAAGGGTTGTCTCTCGACCTCCTTCTGGATGTGGCGGGTCTGGCGGTGCCGGAGAAGGTGGTGGAGGGTGCCCGGCTGCCGGCGGACCCGGCCGTCGTGGCGAAGGACTGGCAGGATTGGGACGCCTTTCTCGTCAACCAGATCAGGGCCCTTGGGGGCAGCCCCGTGGCAGATGGCGAGAAGAGCACCCTTATGGAAGGGCTCCTCGATGCGCGGTACGATTTTGTCCAGGCCTTTGCCGACGGAACCTTGAGCAAGGATTTGGTGACGCGCCAGTTTGCCGATACGTGGGCCAGCGTGGGCGGGCTGATGAGGAAGTATCTCTCTCCGTCCATATCCCGTTCCCCTGCCAATTACCTCGCCCTGTTCGGCACCTCCGACGTCCTGGCAGGCCTGGCAAAGGCGGGGCTGGGGGTGACCCCCACGATGAGCAAGCCGGGGCTGCAGGAGCTGGCCAACGCCCTTCCCGGCGCAGCCGCCAAGGCGCCTCTTGACTACTCCTATGCCGTGGACAACGATCTGCGATCGTTCTTTGGCCTGGAACCGCTTCCGGCAATGAAGATGCCCGGCTTCGAGGGTCTGGAGATTGACATGCCCGACGAGACGCTCGGAAGGACTCGGGCGGGGTGGTTCCTCTCCTTTATGGGCCGCGCGCTGCCCTCCGCCTTTGCCGATGAGACAGGGGCAGGGAGGACGACGGAGAGCCTCGAACCCTGGATTCTGAAAAAGGCGGAGCTGGGCCCCTACCTCGACCGGGTGAAGACCGTGCTCGACGAGGTATCGTCGGACGTAATGGCGAAATCGAAGCTGGCCGCCAGGCACAAGCCCATGTACAAGCAGTTGGTATACGCAACGGCATGGCAAGAGAGCTGCTGGCGTCAATTCATCAAATCGGGAGGTAAGCTGCGCCCCATCCTCTCGTACAACCAGACCTCGGTGGGTCTCATGCAGATCAATGAGCGGGTATGGAGGGGGATTTACCCCACTGAGCCGTTGCGCTGGGATGCCCGTTACAATATCAGGGCAGGGTGTGAGATCCTTGACCTCTATCTGCGAAGGTATGCCCTTCGAAGGGCCGAGGGGCGCAATCTCGGCGAGGACGATTTGGCCCGGGCCGTCTACGCCATGTACAACGGTGGCCCGGGGCAGCTCAAGAAGTTTGTGGCCCGAAAGAAGTCGAACCGGTACCTGAAGGTCGACCAGCTTTTTTGGGACAAGTATCGTCTCGTCAAGGGTAAAAGCCTCGACAAAGTAGCGACCTGTTACTGAGTCTCGCTCGCAAGGGGGCAGTCAACGGGTCGGCTGTGCGAGTCATGCCTTTGCAAGGTCGCTCCGTGCTGCCGCTATCGGCGCATGGTATCCAAGATTGCTTCCTCTGTGCCCGCTTGCCGAAGGAAACGGCTGGTCGTGCGGGGTTGGACGGTTCTTTATCTACTTCACCAGGTCGCTCCTCGTCAGCGTCGTCTGGAGCGAAATGCGCGGTGCGTTGACCATGTTCCAGGCCACGTACTGTTCCGCATAGGGGTCTTCGGCCGACATGCAGTCCACGGGCAGGATGACCTTGAATCCCCTAAGGGCTGCGGCGCTTGCCGTGTAGAGAACGGCACCGTGGGCGGCCGTGCCCGTCACGATTACCGTGGTGATACCCTTTCCTTCGAGGATTTGTTCGAGCCGGGTTCCGAAAAACTTATCCGGTCCCGACGTTACGACGGGATCGTTGGGCCGGGGTGCCAGATCGGCGGCAATATCACCCGGCACGGCCCCGGCCGAAAGGCTATAGACAATAGGCATCTTTTTTGCCCGTGCCGCATCGAGCAGTCTTTTGGCCCTGGGAATGGAATCAATGCACCGGGGCCGCCGCTCGGCGTTACAGGTCTGCTTGTTGAAATCGAGGAGCAGAAGTGCCGTGGTATGCGGCTCCAAATCGACGGGCTGCAGCTTGGGCGCAGGGGGAACCTTGATGTTGAGCCACTGAGCGATGATGTCTTGCCCAAGGGCCGGCAGGGCGACGAGGGAAAGGCCGGCGATACAGGCCCAGAGCACCCAAACCGTTGAAAACCGTTCGTTATTCGCCTTCATGTAAGCCCTCCCTGTGGTGCAAATTTCTATCTATCTAAGAATAGAGTCGAAAAGAGCAGACGTCAACTGGAGAGACGAGGCCAAGACCTCGCCTACGCGGAGAGCCGACAGGGTCGATCAGGAAGGCCAAAGGGGCAGATGGGCCCCCCTTTCTCACCTCCGGCCCAGCCCAGAACGGAGCCGCAGTTTGAGATTTTCCGTGTCTACGAGGTCTGCGAAAAGGGGGCAGCCTGGCGCCCCGGCCTGCACGTCGCCTATCTCGCAGGCACCCTGACCCATGGAGAATGTGCAGTTCTCGCAGAGCGGGTCGAGATGTCTCATCATCAAGGCGCCGGCCACAACGGCCCATACCTTGCGCATAATGATGATCGATCCGCGGGGGCTGAAAGGGTGAAGGCCCGCCCCGGCAAGGGCCGACGAGAAGGCGGAGACTGTCCTGTCAAGGAGCCGGCGCTCCTGCGATTCTGCGGCGAGGTACCACGACTCGACAAGCCTGGACAGCTCACTGTCGACGGTGCGGACAGCGTGAAGGACAATCCCCCGGGGATCTGCAGTCCCCGGCTCCTGGGCGGCCTCACCCCGGGCTCCCAGGAACAGCCCTTTGTAGGTCGACCCGTCAGACAGCGGGCGATAGGCCTCCCGGACGGAGCAGCCGCAGCCCGGGCAGCTCGGGAAGCCCGTTGTTTCGGCTATATAGCCGCAGTGGGGGCACTCGTATGCCATGGCGGTCCGGCCCCGCTACAGCGGCCCGTGCGCCGCCGCACGGGCCGCCCTCTCCAGCAGGCCCTTCGTGTCGCCCCAGTAGATGCACCCTGTCGGACAGGCCGAGGCGCAGGCGGGGGCCTTGCCGGAGGCAAGCCGTTCCAGACAAAGGTCGCACTTCGCAGCCTTCTCGTCCCTATCGTCAAACTGCATGGCGCCGAAGGGGCAGGCGGACAGGCATTCCTTGCAGCCGATGCACGCCCCCTTGTCGATGAGCACCATGCCCCGGCTGTTTCTTGAGATGGCGTCGACGGGGCAAGCCTCTGCACAGCGGGCCTCGGCACAGTGGCGGCAATAGACGGGAACGAAGTCGGGGCTCTTCTCGATGACCCGGATAAGGCGGGGCCCAACGTCAAGTTCGTGTTCCTGCTTGCACGCTACCTCGCAGGCGTGGCACCCGCAGCAATCGTCTTTGAAAATGACCAGGGAGACCTTATCCATGGTGCACCTCCTCCTGGTTTTCGCAGCGGGCGACGTTGCACAGCAGGACCCTCAGGTTTGTGGCGCCCATGACGGGGTCCATAGACTCGTGGGAGTCGTCAGTCAGGATGTTGATGTTCGAGATGTCCCAGCCGTGGCCTCCATCCTCCATCTCAGGATACCACCACCCGTGTTCAGCCACAATGACCCTGGGATCGATGCCGTCGTTCAGCTTCGTCCGTTGCCTTACCCGCCCCCTGGGGGACTCAATCCAGACCCAGTCGAGGTCCTGAATGCCGTGCCTCCTGGCCGTTTCGGGGTGTATCTCCACGATGGGGTCAGGCCGGATCTCTCTCAGCCAGGGTACCTGGCGGTTTGCCGAGTGGAAAAAGGTCGGCGTCCGGAGGCCGGCATTGAGAATATAGGGGTACCGCTCGGCCAAATCGGGCCTGGAAACGGGGCTTTCCGGTATCTCGACGTACTTGGGAAGGGGGTCGCGGCCCCAACCTTCGAGCGTTGTCGAGTATAGCTCTACCTTTCTGGTCGGCGTGGAAAAGCCGTTTTTCCGGTATTTGTAGTACTCCATGGTACCCCTCAGGTAGCCCTTCTCCTTGAACTCTTCCCAGGTGAGGCCCGTCGGCTCCAGGAGCCAGTCCAGCGAGTCCTCCCAGGTGGGCCACCACTCCTGTCCCATCCTTTTGCCCAGTTCGAGGAAGATCCTGTGATCCTGACGACATTCGCCGATTTCGACGACCTTCTGCCGCGCCTGCACGTAGCCGTGGAACTTCCAGTTCTCGGCCATGAGGTTCTGTTCAAGCCATGTCCCGGCAGGGAGAAAGATGTCCGCCAGTTCGGCCGTAGGCGTCATGAAGAAATCGGCGACGGCGAAGAACTCCAGCTTCTTAAGCGCTTTGTAAATGTAGGCGGCGTTTGCCTCTGTAAGCAGCGGGTTGGTGCCGACGAAGATGCCTGCCTTGAGCGGGTAGGGTTTACCGGTAAGGATGGCGTCCCATGCCACCCGCGGCGTAATAAAGGTCATTCTAGCGCCCAGCTTGTATTGTTCTCCACCCAACCGCTTCTTCTTCAGCTCCGGGGTTAGGGCCTCGTGTTTCGAGAACTGCGAGACCGTTCGTACCGGTGGCGGTACGTGAAAGACGTTGCCGCCCGGGGCGTCGAGGTTGCCTGTTGCCGCCATAAGGCCTACGGCGGTCCTGGTGAAGTCCGTGCAGTTGTTGGTCTGCTCCGTAGGCACGCCCCAGTGGATGGCCGACGGTTTTGTCAGGGCGTACATGCGGGCGGCCTGCCTGATAAGCCCCCTGTCGACCCAGGTGATCTCTTCGACGCGATCGAGGGGATAATCTTTGACAACCCGTTCCACGAAAGGCTCCCAGCCGTGAATGTAAGCAGTAACGAAGTCCCTGTCGTAGAGACCTTCTTCGATGATGACGTTGAAGAAACCCATAGCAAGCGCCGCATCGGTTCCGGGCCTGAGCTGCAGCCACAGGTCTGCCTTCTTTGTGTAGAAGTTCTTCCGGGGGTCGATAACGATGAGTTTCGCGCCCTTCTTGTAGGCCTCCCAAAAATCGACGCCCTTGTACTCGTCGGGGTTGCTCCAGAGGGGGTTGACGGCCCAGAGGACGATGCACTTCGGCCCTCCCGCATAATCGCAGACGGGGAACCTGCCGCAGGTAACGAGGGATGCCCCGATGCGGGAAAGGTAGCACATGTGCCCTGCTGTCAGTACGTTGGGTGTGCCGAGAAGGTTGCCGAAGCGCGAGAAAGGGCTCTCGTAGTCGCGGCCCGTGCCCTGGCCGATAAACAGGGACTCGGAACCATAGTCTGCAATAACCTTCTTAAATCTTTCGGCGATAGTATCGAGGGCCTCGTCCCAGGTGACCCTTTCCCATCCCGCTGGGGTCCTCTTCATAGGGTGGAGGATGCGATCGGGGTGATAAGCGATCTTGGTGATCGAGAGTCCCTTGCTGCACATGGTCCCGTGGCCGATGGGGGAGGCGGGATCGCCTTCCACCTTCACAACCCTGCCGTCTTTGACGTGTGCGATGACGCCGCAGCCGCCGTGGCAGCTCCTGCAGACCGTCTTAACCGTTTTGTCCGCTCCCATAACCACCCTCCTTACGTCGTGATTAGTAAAAGAATGTAATGTGTAATGGGTAATGGGTGAAAAGCCGTGATTCGCGATTCGTAATTGGTGATTTGTAGAAAAACCTTAATGTGTCATGGGTAACGTGTTCCGAAAGATGCATGGCCGGAAGGAGCTCTTGCCGAGTCGCGCCTTGGAGCACGACACGGGGAGCGACCGAAGCAGCGAGGCAAACAGCGTTCCGGCCATGCAACGAAATGCTTTCACTCAAAACCCAACACCGCCCTTCGGTTTTCTCTCCGCTTCTCCGCTTCAACATTACTCCGAACTCCGAACTTTTAACCCCGAACTTTCCTCATCACCCTCTCAAATCCCGGAAGGGCCCTCTCTATTGTATCATAAGAAACGACATATGCGATCCTGAAGTGCCCGGGGCCTCCGAAGGCCACGCCCGGAACGGTAAGGATGTTCTCCTCTTGGAGCGCGGCCACAAAGGCTGTGTCATCCTGCAGGGGCGATTTGGGAAAAAGGTAAAATGCGCCTTCAGGTTTTACCAGCTCATACCCGCATGACGTCAGCCCGTCATAAAGGAGGTCGCGCCGGCGCTGGTACAGGGAGATGTCGACGGCCTCGTTCATGAGGTGAGTAACGGCCCTCTGCATGAGGGCAGGGGCGCTTACGAAGGCGAGGGTGCGCATGCACAGGTTCATGCCTTCGAGGATGTCGTCTTTCCCCCCCATATCGGGGTGAACTGTAGCATAGCCGACCCTCTCGCCGGGGATGGAAAGGTCCTTGGAAAAGGATGTGGCTGCAAAGCTCTCGGGGTAGATGTCGAAAATGCTCGGCACCGTCAGGTTGTCATAGACCAGCTTCCGGTAGGGCTCATCGGAGACGATGTAGACGGGCTCGCCGTATCGGGCACTTGCATCACCGAGGAGGCGGGCCAGCGCCTTCAGCTCCTCTTCCCGGTACACCTTTCCTGTCGGGTTGTTGGGCGAGTTGATCATGATGGCCCTTGTCCGGTCGTTGATGGCCGCAGCAATGGCATCGAGGTCGAGAGAGAAGTCCTCGCCGGTCTTTACAAGCCGCGGCACGGCCTGATGGTTTTCGAGGTAAAACCGGTATTCGACAAAATAGGGTGTGAGGATGATGATCTCCTCGCCGGGATTAATGATGGTCTTCAGTACGATGTTGAGGGCCGATGCGGCCCCCGGGGTCATGACGATGTCACTGGCGCTGAAGCGGGTCTGACCCTGGGTGTTCAGGTATGCGGCAACGGCCTCCCGGGTCTCTATAAGGCCGGCGTTGGACATGTAGGCATGGAGGTGTGGCCTCTCATCGTCGAGAAGCCGCCTCATGACCTCCTTAAACCGGACCGGAGGCTCGAGGTTCGGGTTGCCGAGGCTGAAATCAAAGACATTCTCGGCGCCGTACTGTGCCCTCCTGGAATTCCCCTCTTCGAACATCTTCCGAATCCACTGCGCCTTCTTGTTCGCTTCTAATATCCCTCGTGCAGCAGTCATGGCCGTCTCCTTGCGTGTCCTTCCTTCACCTTGGCCTCCAGAGGACCATCCGTTTCTTCTTCAGCATCTCTCCGGCCAGCTCCTCGATGGGCCCGCACCGTATAACGTTAGCCATGCAGTGCTTCGCGCAGGCCGGCTCCATCCCCTCTTTTCTGCGGGCCGGACAAAGCACGCACAGTTCCGTGGGGAAAGGGATGAAGCAGAGATAGGCCTTGCCCTTGGGTAACTTCTGTACAACTTCCAGTACCTGCATGCCCGACATGCCCGCCTCCCAGCCATATTCCTGGCAGCAGGCGACCTCGCAGGTGTGGCACCCCGTGCAGTACTCGTAGTCGATAAGCAGCCCGTATTCCTTTCTGTCACTCATGGCCCGCCTCCTCATCCTGCGCCTTGTAAATCCTGCAGAGGCTCTGCTTGATCGGCGCGCCGAGGCCGTCCTTGCCTTGTGCGCCCATGGGCAGGAGCATATTGATGTTATGCTTCCACGTACCGAACAGCTCCGGTTCGGCACCCTTCTTTTCCGGGAACCACCAGGCGTGGGTGGCCATGACCATCCAGGGCGGCACAATGAGCGTCACCTTTGCCTTAAACTTGGCCCTTCCCATCCAGTTCTCCACCCAGACCCACTCGCCGTTTCCGATGCCGTGTCGGGCTGCCGTGTCGGGGTGGATCTCCGCGACGGGATCGGGATCGAGGACGCGAAGCCACGGTATCTGGCGGTGCTCGGAATGGAAGAAGACAGGCGATCTGCGGCCGGTGGAAAGGATGAGCGGGTATGCCTCGGCCAGGTCGGGGCGGCTCACGGGGGTAAAGGGAGACTCCTCGTGGTCCGGCATGGGGTCGAGCGCCCACTCTTCCCGAAGCGTCGAGTAGAGCTCAAAGAGGCCCGTGGGCGTTGTGAAGCCGGGCTTGCCGTCGGCCCGGAGCAACCCCTTCTCATGGCGATGGTAGGGGCGGCTCGAATGACCTTCGGGCGCATAGGCGAAGACGCGCTCCTGCAACTGGTCGTAGGTCATGCCCGAGGGCTTAATGATATCGTCGTAGAGCTCGTGGACCGTCTTCCACTTAAACTCGGGGTCGAAGCGGCGGGCGAGCTCGAAGTTGATCTCCACGTCGGGCCTGCATTCGTTGACGGTAATGGCCTTGTTGATGCTCTGAAGAGGCACCCACCAGCTCCTTACGCCGTCCTTTTCGAGAAAGGTTGCCGCCGGCAGAACGACGTCGGCATATTGGGTTGTGGCGTTATGAAAGAGGTCGACGGCGACGACGAAGTCCAGCCTTTTCAGGGCCTCCCGCCAGCCCTTGGGGTCAAGGCCGATGTTTCCCAGGAGGTTGCAGGTCTGGACCCATAGCCCCCTGATGGGGTAGGGTTTGCCGGTGAAGAACTGCTCGTAGGCCGTATCGGTCTGACACCTCCAGATGAACTTGTTGAAGGGCCCGTACCTGTCGGCACCGATGCGCGTCCGGTCCTGCTCCTTGTTCTTCAGCTTGATCACCCCTTCGGCGCCCGGAAGGGCGTAGGCCACGGCGTTGAAGGCAGAGCGGGTAAAGACGTTCCCGCCCGGGATGTCGAGGTTGCCCGTGATGGCCCACATTGTGGCAATGGCGTGGACGAGGGGGGTAATGCCCGGTGTCATCTCTACGGCCACACCCCAGTGGATGGCGCCGGGCTTTGCCTTTGCGTAAAGGCGGGCTGCACCGGCGATGTCCCCCGCCGGCACCCCGGTGATCTCTTCTACCCTGTCAAGGGGATAGGTGTCGACGCGGTTGCGGAATGCGTCCCAGACAGTGGTACACGTGATGCTCTTTCCGTCGGCGAGCGCCACATGAAAACGCCCGGAGAGGGCTATGCGAGTCTCGGACGGATCGTAGCCGACATCGACGGTGTTCCAGACGACGGGTCGTCCGCCGGCCTCGTCCCAGGCAACGTAGTTCTCCGATGATCCGTCCGCTTTCAGGTCGGACTGACGGAGCAGTTTCCCCGTGTCGGTGCGCAACAGGTGCGGGCCGTTGGTCCAGCGACGCACCCACGCCTCATCGTAAAGCTTCTCGTCTATAATGATCTTCAGCATTCCCAGGGCCAGGGCCCCGTCGCTGCCCGGTCTCAGTTGGAGCCAATACTTTGCCCTGGAAGCGAAAAACGTCAGGCGGGGGTCGACGGAAATGATCTTTGTGCCCCTCTTCATGAGATCGATGATCCAATGGCCGAAGAGGTTATCGGGGCACGTCGCCGCGATGTTGTATCCCCAGATAATCATGCACTCAGGAACCTTGTATTCGGGGCTGTCGTACCGTTCGGGAAGCCACTGACCGGCATCGAAGACGCAGAAATCCCCCTGCACCGTGTCGAGGGCCGCAATGCGTGGGGTGTAACAGGCGTTGCCGCTCAACGCAAACATGACGTTGGGGCTTCCGAAGGCATAGGCGAGCATACAGATCCAGGGGCCTATGTCGCGGCCCGTTCCCATGGAGAAGATGACGCTCTCGGGACCCGACTCGTCCCGTATCTGTTTCATCCTCCTTTCGATAAGGTCGAAGGCCTCTTCCCAGGAGATCTCCTCCCACCTGCCTTCGCCCCGCTCACCGGACCGTTTCAGCGGCCTCATAATCCGGTCGGGGTGCTCCACATACTGCGTCATGGCAAGGACGCGGGCGCAGAGCCTGCCGTGGTTCCAGGGGTGTTCGGGGTCACCCTCGATCTTGACGAGTTTTCCGTCCCGTATGTGGGCAAGGACGCCGCAACCGCCGTGACAGCCGGGTCCGGCGGACCAAGTCGTCGTTCGTATGACGTGAGTATCCTTCTGCTTCATAACCTCCCCTCCCTCGTGCGCTGCCTGGCCGTCTTGTCCGGGTTGGTTAAGCCGGGCGCCGCTGCTTCACAACCCGAAACCAGTATACGCCAAAATCACTATTCTGTTCAATACATTTACTATCAATAATCATAGTATTGATTTGTTGATATATAGAAACGTACCTGGTACACTTGTTTGTATGGTTCTTTTGAAAATGGTTCAGCGGGGGTAAGCATGAACGATAAAGCCTATCGAAGCGACTTGACGACGGATGAAAAGGTGCTCATGGGTATCGTCCGGGTGGCCGAGACGTACAAGAGGATGGTGTCTTCCATGTTTAAGAAGCATGGCCTTTCCTTTCCTCAGTATAACATCCTTCGGGTTCTCGATGCATCGGAAAAGGGCCAAAGCAGGATTACCAATGTGAGCCGCATTATGCTCGTGCCGGGTGCAAACATGACCGGTTTGGCAAAGAGGCTCGAAAAGGCAGGCTTCATCGTCAGAAAGTCGGACCCCAACGACGAACGGGCCACGGTGCTGGAGATTGCGGTGAAGGGCAAGGAAACCTTGACGGCCATCGAGTCCGACAGGGACCGCTGTCTCGAAACCATGCTCCAAGGGCTCTCCGTCACGGAGAAGACCAACCTCCTCGAAACGCTCCGGAGGCTTCTCAACCGCACCCGGACCCCACTCTCCTGAAAACTTGCCGGACCCGCATCTGTTCGGAGCTGGGAAGAGGGCGCCGATGCCATCGCCATTGACCGCAGAAGGGGGCTATCCTATCGATCCCAGGACGCCGGCAAGATCCTCCATGCGGTGAATGACAAAGTGGGCGTCCCGCTCGAAACCAGCCTTCCCGTACCCGTACGTTACCGCCACGGTCCATATGCCGGCAGCCCTCCCTGCCGCCACATCGATGGGGCTGTCGCCGACGATGACTGTTTCTTTCGGGATCGCCGAAAAGAGTTCCATGAGGTGGAGGATAGGGCCCGGCGAAGGCTTTCGCTCGGGAAGGGCATCGCTACCCAGCGCCATGTCGAGATGGTCCGCGAGGCCGAGGTCCCTCAGCACCCCGTGGGTGAGCACCTCGGGCTTGTTGGAGACGACGGCCCTTCGGTAGCCTCCGAGGCCCGCCAGGACCTCCATGACCCCCGGGTAGGGCCGGCTGTGAACCGTCAGATGCGATCTGTAATAGTCGACCATTATCTTCACCAGGGGGTCCACATCGCGGTCGAGCCCCTGCGCCCGAAGGGCATTCTCCATGAGCCGCGCCGGCCCCTCGCCCACCATGGTCCTCACCTCGCTTACGTCGACGGGGTCTATGCCCAGAGGCACGAGGGCGTGATTGGCGGCCGCCGTGATGTCGCCTATGGAATCGACGAGGGTTCCATCAAGATCGAAAAGGATCAGGCGTATGGGCATGGGCTTCCTGCTGATGAAAAGGTTCCTGCGACGCATGCGACGTTCATGATCTCGTCCTCTTTGTGAAGCACGGCGGTGAATGGTGCGGCCGTCATCGGGCACCTCCTTGCGTCCTTCTGAATGTTATTACATCTCGGGCGGTTTCAGCAAGGGATGGGCGGCACAACGAGAAAGGTGACGACAAGGGCTCTGACGACACCATAGGATGCCGCCGCCATCCGTGTTTGTCAAAGGCCTGTGCGCGCTGCCTCTTCCTGTAGTACTTCGACGGGACATAGCTCCATCCATGCTGAATGTAACCCAAAAAAACGTTGGCGGAAGCCTCTGAAATGTGTTGAAGAAGATGATGGCTCATAATAGACTGTAGTCCGTATCGGGTGGGCTCACGCTGAGCGGTTCCGTTCTTCTGCACCGTGCCGGTGCTATCTGCTTCCGCCCTGTCCGCCCAGAAAAATCCAAGGGGGTCACAAATGAAGAAGCGGTTGCTGTTCCTCGGGCTTCTCGTCATCTGTCTCTGGTCTCAATTGGCCTTTGCCGGTACTTTTGCCTACGTTCCGAATAGCGGCTCCGGGAACGTCTCCGTCATCGACACGGCCACAAACACGGTGGTCGCAACGGTAACGGTAGGGTCTGACCCCATTGGCGTTGCCGCCCTCCCCGACGGGTCGCGGGTCTATGTGGCGAACCATAATAGCGACACCGTCTCCGTCATCGACACGGCCACAAACACGGTGCTCACGACCATAACGGTGGGGCCACAGCCCAGGGGCGTTGCCGCCCTCCCCGACGGGTCACGGGTCTACGTGGCGAACTACGGCTTCAACACCGTCTCCGTCATCGACACGGCCACAAACACGGTGCTCACGACCATAACAGGGGTGGGAATAACCCCCCAGGGCGTCGCCGCCCTCCCCGACGGGTCGAAGGTCTACGTTGGGAGCTACGCAAGCAGTGACGTCTCCGTCATCGACACGGTCACAAACACGGTGCTCACGACAATAAAGGTGCAACCATACCCCCAGGGCGTTGCCGCCCTCCCCGACGGGTCACGGGTCTACGTGGCGAACTACATTAGCAACACCGTCTCCGTCATCGACACGGTCACAGACACGGTGGTTGACACAGTAACGGTGGGGACTTATCCCTACGGTGTTGTCGCGCTGCCCGACGGGACGAAGGTCTATGTGTCGAATGTTGGTGACGACACCGTCTCCGTCATCGACACGGCCACAAACACGGTGGTTGAGATAATATCAGTAGGGTCACAGCCCGGAGGCGTCGCCGCCCTCCCCGATGGGTCGCGGGTCTATGTGGCAAACCGCTATAGCAAAACCGTCTCCGTCATCGACACGGCCACAAACACGGTGGTCGCAACGGTAACGGTGGGGAAGGATCCGTTCGCCTTGGGCCAGTTTATCGCTGTCCGGGGCAAGACACTCTGCGGCTACCTGGGCATGTTCGGCATGGGCTACTACTCTTACCGTGCCGAAAAGGGCGAGAGCGTAAAAGTAACAATGATGAAGAACCCCCAGGGCACATCCCAGGGGAACCAGGCAGGCCTCACCGTCTACACCGCAACGTTCTCTTTCTATCGACAGGATACGGGCGTCCTCCCCAACGAGATTGCCGCCACTGTGCCCTATGCAGGGATATACGCGGTCAAGGCCAGTAACATGTTCAGCTTCCGCGACAAGTTCGTGGGTGACTACTGCATCAACGTCGAATCGGACAGGAACGCCTTCCGTACCTTTACGAGGGGGATTCTGCTGCGGTAGACCCGACGCCCTTCCTTTCTGTTACTTCCGGGGCAGGGATGAAAAGTCTCTGCCCCTTTCTGTGGCGCCTTCGATCCCCAACTAAGATGGCAACCGAGGTTGTCATGGCTATGATCGCGAGGTCACCATCCCTGCGCGCCTGCGGCCTCAATCTTGACGACCATCTCTCTCCTCGCACGGCGCCGCTTGTTTGGATCAAAACAACAAAAAAAATTATGAGCCCGGGCAGGACCTTGACAGAGTGGCCGGGTACCGGTATGCTCGGGTAAAACCCGCGAGGCGGTGTGAACATGGACCATATTCAGGAAATCAAAGAATACAATAGCAGGACGGCGAAGCCGGAGGCAAAGGCTGCAGCCCTGCTTGTTATTGACATGCAACGGTTCTTCGAGCCCATTGCAAGACCCATCGTCGGCCGGGTGAGGGCCCTCATTGATACAAGCCGTTCCGTTGGTGTGCCCGTCATTTTTACGCGCCACGGCCACCACAACCTTTCCATAGACGGTGGCACTCTGGCCACGTGGTGGGGCAACGATCTCGCCCTCTATGGTTCCCCCGAATGGCGCATCATGGAGGGCATTGAACCGGCGC
The DNA here is from genome assembly GCA_964651435.1 of uncultured Pseudomonadota bacterium. Lineage (GTDB taxonomy): Bacteria > Desulfobacterota > Syntrophorhabdia > Syntrophorhabdales > CAYQXL01 > CAZYVU01. The sequence continues at coordinate 40,313 of CAZYVU010000006.1, read as the reverse complement.
CACACGAAACGATCGTCGATAAGATACGCTACAGCGCCTTTTTCGGCACAAACCTGGAACAAATCCTGAAGGCACTCAATGTCCGCGACATCATCATCTCGGGTGTCATGACCAACTGCTGCTGCGAAACGACGGCCAGAGACGGGTTCATGCGTGATTTCAGGGTCTTCGTGGCAGCCGACGCCACGGCTGCGGCAAACGATGACTTGCACGTGGCCTCGCTCAAGGGCATGGCCTTCTCCTGCGCCTACATCATGGAGACCGGCGACCTCTGTGGGGCGCTCGGCAGGGACTAAGGCCTGGCGGCTTCCATACTCACAGGTCCCCTGGAATGAAGCGCTCCGTGCCCCCCTTTCGGCCCCCAAACCGTTGTGCTAAAATTGAAGCCAGAGAGATGGATATGCCTGCTGGACGAGAGTCAAGCGCCGATCGGACGGAGAGGTTTCTTAGGGACTTGGCAGCCATCGGCCCCCACGATCATGCGTGCCTCATCTATGGTTCCGAGAACGAGTGGAAGGACGCCGTTATTCCCTTTCTGCTCGCCGGGCTTGGCCGCGGGGAAAAATGCATCTACGTGGCCGAAGCTCATCGGGCGGTGCGGATACGCAGTCTTCTGAGGCGTCGGGGCATCAAGGTCCGTTTCATGGAGAGGCAGGGCCACCTTGTCATTCTCGACTCCTCGGAGGTCTATGCGCCGGGAGGTGTTTTTGAGCCCGGCAGGATGGTGCGGCATCTCGTGAAGGAGACCAAGCAGGCGCTCAGCAAGGGAAGCCCGGCCCTTCGGGTGAGCGGCGAGATGGCCTGGGCCCTCAAGGGGCTTCCAGGCACGGATAGACTTCTGGAGTACGAGGCGCGGCTGAACAGCGAACTCTTTGGTCCATACCCCTGTGCGGCTCTGTGCCAGTATGACAGCCGCCTGTTTGGGCCCGACATTATCAAGGCCGTCATAATGACCCACCCCCTCGTTGTGTATCGCCGTGCCGTACTTCGAAACTTCTACCATATCTCACCCGCAGACCTTCCTGTCGGTGACCGGGACCCCATCGAGGCGCGGCTGTGGCTCAGAAATCTCCAAAGGGAGCAGCGGCTGGAAACGGAACGGAGAAAGGCGCAGGAGAACCTGCGGGAGAGCGAGGAGCGGTTTCGCGCCATCTTCGCAAACAGCATGGATGCCATACTGCTGACGAGTCCGGACGGAGGGATCCTTGCGGCCAACACGGCGGCGTGCCGCATGTTCCAACGCTCCGAGGAAGAGATGAAGAGAATCGGGAGAGCGGGCCTCGTCGACGCCTCTGACGGGCGTGTCGAGGCGGCCGTGCGGGAGCGGAGTGAAAAGAGATGGATGAAGGGTGAAATCGGTTTCATTCGAAAAGACGGGACACGATTTACCGGCGAATATTCATCCTCCATTTTTACTGATACAGAGGGGCGGGAAAGAACGAGCCTGGTCATTCGGGACGTGACGGAACGGGTGCGGCTCGAGCAAGAAGTAGAGGAGCGTTCCGACGAGCTGGAGTCGATCTACGGCAATGCGCCCGTTGCCATGCTGCTGGTAGATAGCCACTGGACGATACGCAAGACGAACGTTTTCGCGTCGACCTTGACAGGGACGCCGCTGGGCCAGGCAGTGAATGTCCGCTGCGGTGAGCTGCTCCGGTGCGTCCATTCCCTTGACTCTGCGGAAGGGTGTGGGTTCGGCCCCTTCTGCGCGGAATGCAGGCTGCGGAGGTCTGTCGTCGAAACGATCGAGACGGGGGAGGGCCGCCGGGGGTTGGAGGCGAAGTTCACCGTTTCGGGGCTGGATGGGACGACGGAATGCGTCGTGCTTTTTTCCGCGGCAAGGGTGACCATCAAGGGTGAGCCTCTGGCCTTGGTCATCATGGAGGACATTACGGGCCGTACGACTATGGAGGAGGCCTTGCGGAGGAGCGAGTCGGCCATGCGCGTCATCGCCGACGGCGTACCGGCCCTTGTGTCCTATGTGGACAGTACCGGGCGGTATGGGTTCGCCAACGCCCGTTACGAAGATTGGTTCGGCGTTCCCGGTGCGGCAGTTATCGGAAGGCATTACGGGGAAATCCTCGGTCCTGAGGCTGCAGGCAAGATAGAGGGGTATGTGCGGGCGGTGATGGCGGGCCGGAAGGTCTCCTTCGAGGAGGTGCTGCCTTATGCCCGCGGGGGAGAGCGCTGGGTCCACGCCGATTACGTGCCCGACGTGACAGAGGACGGTGAGGTAAGGGGGTATTTCGGCCTGGTGACGGACATTACCGAGCACAAGCAGACGGAGATGGAGCTTCGAGCGTCCCGGGAGCAGATGCGCGTCCTGGCCGCTCACCTCCAGACCGTCAGGGAGCAGGAGCGGGCCCGCATCGCCCGTGAAATCCACGATGAGCTGGGGCAGTCGCTGACAGGTATCAAGATAGACGTTGCCTGGCTCAGGACAAGGCTCGCCGCCGAGGGATGGCTTACCGGAAAGCTCAAGGACCGCACCGACACCCTTGCCGCGCTCATCGACTCGACGATTCAGGCGACCCGCGAGATCTCCTTGAGCCTGCGCCCGGGCATACTGGACGATCTCGGCATCGTCGCTGCCCTGGCCTGGCAGGTGAGGAGGTTTCAGGCGACGACGGGCATCTCCTGCACCTATTTCACCGATGTTGAACGGAGCGATATCGAAGACAACTGTGCCACGGCCCTCTTCCGCATCTGTCAGGAGTGTCTGACCAACGTGGCTCGTCATGCGGACGCCACGGAGGTGTCCGTCTCCCTCATCGAAAGGGACGGGAGGCTTGTTCTTCGGGTGGAGGACGACGGCAGGGGGTTGCCCGAAACGCAGGCAGAAAGCCCACCCTCCCTGGGCATTCTCGGCATGAGGGAAAGAATCTTGAACCTCGGGGGCACCTTCAGCGTGAAAGCGGGACCGCTCAGAGGCACCATCGTGAGGGCGGAGGTGCCCGTTGCCTAAATTCCTCATAGCTGATGACCACGCTGTTGTGCGGCGCGGCGTTACGCAGATCCTGGGCGATGCCTTTCCCCGTTCGTCATTCGGCGAGGCGCGAAGCGCCCATGAGACACTGGCAGGCGTAGAAGGGAGCGTCTGGGACCTCCTGATCCTCGATATCAGCCTGCCCGACAGGAACGGACTGGAGGTGCTCAAGCACTTAAAAACAGCCGGGCAGGACCTTCCGGTCCTTGTGCTGAGCATCCACCCCGAGGAGGAATATGCGGTACGCGCCCTCAGGTCGGGTGCATCGGGCTATCTTTCAAAGGATAGCATTCCCGAGGAGCTTGTGCTGGCGGTGCGCAAGGTGCTCGGCGGCGGCCGGTACGTAAGCCCTGCCCTGGCTGAAAGGCTCGCACTTGGCCTCGACGGGGGCAAAGAGGCGTACCAGGCCCTTTCGGACCGGGAATACGAGGTGATGCTCATGGTTGCATCGGGGCGGTCGCTCAAAGAGATTGCCGCCACCCTCTGCCTCAGCGTACAGAGCGTCAGTACCTACAAGAGGCGTGTCTTCGAGAAGATGAACTTCGGCAGCAATGCAGACCTCATCCGCTACGTCATCGATCGCAAGCTAAGGTAGCACTCCGGGCCCTCAACTCCCCGGACCGGTGACTTGGGTCGCCCGGATAGATGGGACTTGCGTAGTAATCTTACTACGGCAGGCTTAGCAACCTGACTACAGACAGGGCTGTTACCGGCTGCTATCATACTTCCTATGAGCCATCATAGCGGCCCGCGAGCCTCCTCGCTCAAGCTGCTCATTGCCGATGATTCGATAGTAATCAGGGACCGCATACGGGGGCTCCTGTGCGAAATCGACGGTGTCGAGCTGGCGGGGGAGGCGGGAGACGTGCGGGGTGTGGTCAGCGGGCTGCTGAAGGCCAGGCCCGACGTGCTCATCCTCGACATCCGCATGCCCGACGGCAACGGTCTCGATGTGCTCCGGCAGGCCAAAAACGGTTCGAGGGCCCCGGCGGTCATCATACTGACAAACTATTCCTTTCCCGAATATAGGGAAAGGGCAAAAAGCCTGGGAGCCGACTACTTTTTTGACAAGTCCATGGAGTTTGAACAGGTTGAGGGGGTTCTGCGGAGGCTCGTGGAGGAGCAGCGCAACGAAGCAACGGGGGTCAGGCCACGGGGAGAACCGGCGAGTCAGGAGCCGCGATGAACGCAAACCCCCGCCCATGGCCTGTCATTGCCTTTTCGCTGATCCTGGCGGGGATTATGCTGGCCGGAAGTGCCTGCCGGAATAATTCTGAGAGGCCCGCAAAGACGACGGAAACGGTGACCATTGCCTATCCCCGAACCTTTCTTTCGGTGCTGTGCGAGATTGCCCGGGTCAAAGGCTTTTTTGAGCAGGAGGGTCTTGCGGTTACAGCCCAGCCTCATGAGTTCGGCAAGACGGCCCTCGAATCGGCCCTTCGGGGTACGGCGGACGTGGCTTTCGTCGCAGACACGCCCGTTATGTTTGCCGTAACACAGGGGAGGCAGGTATCGGTCGTGGGCGTCGTTTCAACGTCCCGACGGGCCGACGCCATCGTGGGGAGGAAGGACCGGGGAATCCTGTCTCCTCGGGACCTGCGCGGCAAACGTGTGGGCGTCACGGTCGGCACGACGAGCCACTTCTTTTTCGATTCTTTTCTGGCCGTCCACCGCATAGACCGCAGAGAGGTGAAGGTCGTCGATGTGAGGCCGGGGCACATGTCTGACGCCCTTGCAGATGGAAAGGTCGATGCCGTTTCCACCTGGTTTCCAACCCTCCTCGATGTAAGGCGGCGTCTTGGGGAAAACGGAACCGTTTTCTATGAGGAGGCCGTATACAGCGACATGGCCTGCGTTGCAGCAGCAGCAGCGGTGGTCAGAGACAGGCCGGAGGTGATACGGAGACTCCTTAGAGGCCTGGTGCGGGCCGAGAGATTCGTGAAGGAAAGTCCCGGTGAGGCGAAAACGCTCTTGGGCCCTTTCTTAGGGCTCGACCGGGCTGAGGTCGATGAAATATGGGAGTCCTTTGATTTTACCGTTACGCTCGATCAATCGCTCATCCTGAGCCTTGAGGACCAGACGCGCTGGGCCCAGCGAAACGGCCTCGTGGGGGCCGCAGCGATGGCCGATTACCGTGATTCGATCTACGTCGACGGACTTCGTGACGTGAAGCCGCGTGCGGTAAGGATTATCCAATGAGTATGTCATGACGGGAACGGTACATGCAGATTAGAAGGAGGCTGCAACTCAATTCGGCCGTAGTGCTGGCCATCATGCTGGTCATCGTCGCCTCCCTTTTCTGGTATCGGAGAGAGGCCGTGCGGCTCGACGCTGCCCTGTCCCTGGTGGCCGAGATGGAGAAAACGGCGCTGGAAAGGACCCTGCTGAGGGATGCCTACCTAGCCCACCGCTCGGAGCGGGCGAGGCTTCAGTGGCAGGCAAAGACAGACCGCTTTGAAAGCCTTCTGACAAAAGCGGAAGGGCTTTTCACCGGGGAGCAGGAAAAAGATATCATCGAGGAGATGCGAAGGGCCTTCGGGGAAACGACCCTCATATTCGGCAAGCTCGTGGATATTGGCCGGGAGGACGACGAAAGGGAGGCAAAGAGCGTTCTTTCATCGGAGGCGGAGAAGAGGCTCTTCACACAGATACTGGTCAAGGCCCATGCCCTCATGGATCAGACGAGGACCCTGAGGGAATCGGTGGAAAAAGTGTCCGATGCGGCCCACGACCGGGTCCACCTGTTCCTCGTTGCTTTCGCCATTGCGGCCGTTGCCATTGTCATCGGGAACTCCGTCTTCATCAACCACCTTCTCGCACTGCGCATCAGAAGACTCAGCGAAGGTGCGGAGGTCATCGGGTCGGGTAACCTTGCCTATCGCATTCCGGTCAAAGGGAACGACGAGCTTTCCGGCTTGACGGGCCTTATTAACGAAATGTCGGCCCGGCTTGAGGAGTCCCATACGTCCATTCACCGCCTGCAGCAGGAGATCGTTGAGCGGCAGCAGGTGGAGGAGGAGCTCCGGCGGCTGAAGAGAGAGCTGGAGGAGCGCGTGCGCGAGCGGACAGCCCAGCTCGACGCAGCAAACAAAGAGCTGGAGGCCTTTTCCTTTTCCGTCTCCCATGATCTCAGGGCGCCGCTCCGTAGAATCGACGGATTCAGTGCGGCCCTGCTGGAGGATTGCCACGAACGCCTGGACGAGAGGGGCAAGGAATACCTGTTGCGCGTCCGTAAGGGGACGGAGGAGATGGGCGTGCTCATCGATGACCTCTTGAAGCTGTCTCGCGTCACCCGTGTCGAGCTTCATCTGGAGCCCGTCGATCTTGGTGCCATGGCCCGGGAGATCCTTGAAGACCTGCGGAGGGGCAACCCCGAGAGGCCTGTCGACCTCATTATCCGGGGAACGATTACGGGCAGAGGCGATCTGTCCTTACTCCGCATTGCCGTAGGAAACCTCATCAACAACGCCGTGAAGTTTACCGGCAAGAGACCGGACCCCAGGATTGAGTTCGGCGCTGTGAAAAAGGATGGCAAGACAGTCTACTCCATAAAGGATAACGGGGTCGGCTTCGACATGGCCTATGCAGACAAACTCTTCGGCCCCTTTCAGAGGCTCCACGCCGTGAACGAATTCCCCGGCACGGGCATAGGCCTTGCGACGGTTCAGCGCGTGATCGCACGACACGGCGGCACCGTCTGGGCGGAGGGCACGGTAGGGGAGGGGGCGACATTCTTTTTCACCCTGGAGTGATGGGGAGATAGATGAAGTATGCACGGACGGTTGATATGGGAACCACATTACGCTTTGCAGGAGAGGAATGAAGGTATGACCGCGACGCTTCGCATCTTGATTGTTGAAGATTCTGAAGATGATGCAGTATTGACGATGCGTCATTTGGCCAAGCACGGCTACACATCCCACTATGAACGGGTGGAGACGGCCGAGGCCATGCGCAGTGCGCTGAAGGAGAAACCGTGGGACATTGTCATCTCCGACTACAAGCTTCCCCGGTTCAGCGGGTTGGACGCGCTGGCAATCTTTCAGGAGACGGGCATCGACATTCCGTTCATCATCGTTTCGGGGACCATCGGCGAGGATGTGGCCATAGAGGCGCTGAAGACGGGCGCCGATGACTATGTTATAAAAGACCGGCTGGGCCGCATCGGCTCAGCCGTGGAGCGGGCCCTCGAGGAGCGGCGCTTGCTCCGCGAGCACAAAGCGGCCGAGAAAGCCTTGTCCGACAGCGAGGAGCGATACCGGAACATTTTCGACAACGCCGTCGAAGGCATCTTCCAAAGCACGCCCGGCGGGCGCTTGCTCCGGGCGAACCCAGCCTATGCCCGCATTTTCGGGTATGACTCTCCTCAGGAGATGGTGGATACGGTGGTGGATATCGGTCATCAGCTCTACGTAGACCCCGAGGATCGAAAGCGCAACCTCGAGGCGATGGAGCGGGAGGGGATACTCAAGGAGTTCGAATGCCGCTGCCGCAGAAAGGACGGCACCGAGGTCTGGATCTCCATTAACTCCAGGCTCAGCAAGACGCCGGAAGGAACGCTCTGCATCGAAGGCTTTGTGCAGGAGATCACGGAGCGCAAGCGTGCGGAAGTGGCTATCAGGGAAAGCCTTTCCCGTCTCCGCCGCATCACCGGATCGATCATAGACGTTATCGTCATGGCTGTCGAAAGCCGTGACCCCTATACGGCGGGACACCAGAAGCGTGTGGCGGACCTTGCCCGCGCCATTGCCGCCGAACTCGGAATGCCTCCGGCGCAGGCGGAAGGAATCCGCATCGCCGGCGTTATTCATGACCTCGGAAAGATGTCCATTCCTGCCGAGATCCTGACGACACCCAGAAAGCTTTCTGATATCGAGTACAGCTTGGTAAAGACCCATCCGTCGACGGGCCGCGACATCTTGAAGGACGTCGATTTCGACTGGCCCGTAGCAGAGATGGTCCATCAGCACCACGAACGGATGGATGGATCGGGCTATCCCCGGGGGCTCAAAGGCGATGAGATCATGCCTGAGGCGCGGATTCTTGCCGTCGCCGACGTTGTCGAGGCCATCGCCTCCCACCGCCCGTACCGACCGGCCCTCGGTATAGAGGCTGCTTTGAATGAGGTGGCGTCGCGCCGGGGCATCCTCTACGACACTCCGGCAGTAGACGCCTGCCTGAAGCTCTTCAGGGAGAGGGGATATACCTTCGACCAGGCAGGAGGGCGAGGGTAGCCGTCCCCTTCGCCTTCTAATCGCCCACGCGAATAACCAACGACCCGAGGGTACCCTCGAGGCGGGCCTTGAGCCAGAAACGCTCCTCAATCATTTGATCGATGTGCCTCGCGTCTCCGAAGTAGACACAATGGGCCAGGCACACGTTGTCGGCGCATGCGGGCATGAGGCCGAACTTCACCCTCTCGATGCAGAGGTTGCACTTGTCCGCCTTCGCCGTCGCGGTGTTAAACCGGATGGCATCGTAGGGGCATGCCTGGATGCAGGCGCTCCCGCAGGAGATGCAGCGCCCCGCCTCCTCCCTGACCGCCTCCTCGTTGAGCCCGGGGCGGACTTCCAGAAAGTCCCTGACCCTCTCCTTCCCATCCCTCGCCGGCACCTTGACGCGCGGCCGGGGCCCATATCCCTCCTTCACGGGCTCTGTGATGGGGGTGCGCACCCTGTCCCTCCCGTCACGGAGGTTCTTGCCGCTCAAGAAGCGGTCGATGGAGACGGCCGCCTCGCGGCCGTCGGCGATGGCCTCGATCACCGTTTGCGGCCCCCGCACGGCGTCCCCCCCGGCGAAGATGTCGGGGTCCGCTGTCTGGAGCGTCACGGGGTCAACAGCCATGGTGCCCCAGCCCGTGAGGGTGCAGGCGCATTCCGGCGTCAGGCAGGCCCAGTCGGCCTCCTGGCCCAGCGCGTTGATGACCGCGTCGACCTCTACCGTAAACTCAGAACCCGGCACGGGCACGGGTCGACGCCTGCCGCTTCCATCGGGCTCGCCGAGCTCCACTTTTACGCACTCGACAGCCTTCACCTTGCCGCCCTGTCCCATGAACCGAACGGGCTGGGAAAGGGTGCGGATGGGGATCCCTTCGTCGAGGCACTCGTCTATCTCGTCGGGGCGCGCGGGCATCTCTTCCATACCGCGGCGGTAGAGGATAAAGGCGTTCTCTGCGCCGAGCCTCCGGGCTGCCCTGACGGAGTCAATGGCCGTGTTGCCGCCGCCTATGACGGCAACGCTCCTTCCGAGTCTCACCGGCATTCCGAGGTTCGTGTCCTTCAGGAAGTCGAGGCCGCCGTAAACGCCGGCCAGATCCTCTCCATCGATGCCGAGCTTGAGACACTTTTGTGTCCCGATGCCGATAAAGAAAGCCGTGAAGCCCTCCTCTCGGAGCTGGGCCACCGTTTTGTCCTTTCCTATCTCGACGCCCGTCTCGAAGATGACTCCCATGGCGCACAAGAGCTTTACCTCTGCCCCAACGACCTCCTTGGGAAGGCGGTACGCAGGGATGGCCATGGTGAGCATGCCGCCCGGCGCGGCCGCCTTTTCGAAAATAGTGACGGCATACCCGTCCCTCGCCAGATAGTAGGCGCAGCTAAGGCCTGCAGGTCCGGAGCCCACGACAGCCACCTTGTTGCCCTTCCGGGCCTTCATCGGCGGTACGTACCGGTCCGCGGCAGCAAGGTCTGCGTCGGCGATGAACCGCTCGACGGATTGCGTCGCCACGGCCTCGTCGATCTGCCTCCTGTTGCAGTCCGTTTCGCAGGGATGGTGGCAGACCCTGCCACAGATGGATGGGAAGGGGCTCGTTTCCTTGATGAGGGCCAGGGCCTCACGGTATTTCCCTTTGGCGGCTAGACGTACGTACCCCTGCACGTTGTTACCCGCCGGACAGCTAAAGGCGCAGGGAGACGTCTGCTGCTTCTCTACGCCCGATGTTCCCTTGACGGCCTCGCAGCCGTTGCACTTCTCCGGATCGTGGACCACGATGCCCGTGTCGGCGTCAACGGTCATTGCGCCCTCGGGGCAGGCCTTTACGCAGGGTGCGTCGTCGCAGTGCCTGCAGACGTTGACCCGGAAGGAAAAGTCGAGCCTCCCGTTCACATATTTGGGCCCGTCGTTCTTTACCGTCACGTATGTCGTCGAATCGGGGTTTGCCGGATCGTAGGCGCCGTATGCGAAGGGGTTGTACTCCTGCTTGCAGGCCACCTCGCAGGCCCCGCAGCCCCAGCATGCCTTCTCGTCGTAGATCAGTTTTACCTTAGCCATTGGCTGCCTCCTTCACTCCTTCGGGCCGTATTCTGCAGAGCGCTGTCTTTAGGTTCGATGCTCCGAAGGTGGGATCCTGCTCCTCCAGCGCGTCGTTGGTGAGCACGTTAATGTTCGACCGGTCCCAGCCGTGGCGCGGGTCTTTGTCCTCGGGGAACCACCAGCCGTGTTGGGCCGAGACGCACCGCCGGTCCATGCCGGCGAAGAGCGTTGCCTTCATCCTCGCCGTGCCCCGGAGTGACTCGATGATGACCCAGTCTCCCTCCCTGATGCCTTCCTTCTTTGCGGCCTCGGGGTGGATTTGGACGAGCGGGTCCCTGTTCAGCTCCCTGACCCATGGGAGGCCACGATACTCGGAGTGGAAAAACCCGGGGATCCGGACGCCGGTGATGAGGATGTAGGGGTACTCCTGGAAGAGCTCAGGCGTGGCGTAGGGCCCTTCCGGCGGCTCACGGTGTGTGGGCAGCGGGTCGTAGCCCATTTTTTCCAGGATCGTCGACTTGAGCTCCACCTTCCTCGTTGGCGTCGAGAAACCGTTCTGCCGGTACTTATAGTACTTCACCTCGCCCCTCATGTAGTCCCGTTCCTTCAGGTCCTTCCAGGTCATCCCTGCAGGCCCGAGGATGTAGTCCATGGCCTGCTCGAAGTTGTCCCACCACATGTCGCCCTGGCCGATCCGGTGGGCGAGGTCGTTGAGCATCTCGTGGTCGGACCGGCACTCGCCCGTCTGGACGACCTTGCGCCGCGACACGATGTAGCCGTGGCGCTTCCAGAAGTCGCCCACGTAGTCCATCTCGAGCCAGTGCGATGCAGGAAGGACGATGTCGGCAAGCTCCGTCGTCGGCGTGTGATGGAAGTCGGCGACGGCCATAAACTCAACATTTTCCAGAGCCTTGTAGACGTCCTTGGCGTTGGGGCGCGTCATCATGGGGTTGGAGCTGATGAGGAAGAGCATCTTGACGGGGTAGGGCTCACCCGTGTTGATGGCGTCCCAGACACACTTGGGATTGATGATGGCGAAGCGGGAGGCGAGGCGGAACCGGTCGCCGCCCAGGCGTTTCGCTGCCTGCTCAGGGGGTAGGTAGGCGTGGGCGCCGAACTGGCCCACGTTGACGACGTGGGGTGTCCTGAAAAGGGCCTGGCCGCCGGGGGCATCGAGGTTTCCCGTCACCGCCATGATGCACACGAGAAGCCGGTCGTTGTCGACGCAGTTGATCTGCTGCTCAATGGCGACGCCCCACTGAATGCCGGCCGGCTTCGTCGACGCGAAGAGCCGCGCCGCCTCCATAATCTTTTCCTTTGGCACCCAGGTGATCTGTTCTACCTTGTCGAGGGGGTACTCGGCGGCGCGCTTGACGAACTCATCCCACCCGAAAGTGTGGCTCTCGCAGAACTCCTTGTCGTGAAGCCCCTGGTTTATGATGTAGTTGAGCATGCCCAGCGCCAGGGCCCCGTCGGTGCCGGGCCTGAGCTGGAGCCATACGTCGGCGCGGGCGGCGGGCCGGGTGAGCCTCGGGTCGACGACGATAAGCTTGGCGCCTCCGTCCAGGGCAACCGAGAAGGGCTCGCCCTTATACTCGTCTGCGTTCACCGTCGTCACGTTGTTCCCCCAGAGCATGATGCACTTGGGCAGGTTTTCGTAGTCGACGATGGGGTTCGTGCCGATGGTGATGATGCCTGAGGAGATGCGCGGCCCGTAGCAGAAGTGTCCCGCCGTGAGCACGTTCGGCGAGCCGAGATAGTTGGCGATGCGGTAGATGACCGCCTCGTTCTCCCTTCCCGTGCCGTAGCCGAAGACGATGGACTCGGGGCCATGCTGCACCTTGTAGGTATTGATCCGCTCTGCTATGGCGTCCAAGGCGTCGTCCCAGGAGATACGTTCCCACTTGCCGCTTGCCTTTGGGCCTACCCTCCGGAGCGGGTATTTAAGCCTGTCGGGTGAGTAGACGAGTTGGGCGGCGGCAAGCCCCTTGGCGCAGAGCGTGCCGTGGTTGATGGGGTGGTCCGGGTTCCCCTGGATCTTGGCGATCTTACCGTCCTTCACGTAGACGTAGACGCCGCAACCGCCGTGGCACCCCCGGCAACTGCTCTTGACCATCTCGTCGTAGCCATGGAACTCCATCTCCTTCTGTACATCGGCATACCGATACTCCGCCATCAGGACCTCCTGTCATAATCAGGGGCATTGTCCGCCGACGCCCCCAGTAGTCTTGAAACCTCTCGCGCCCGCACTGCGACGAGGGGGCCGAATGTATCCACATCCTCAGCCGGGAAGGTGCCCACCAAAAAGAGAGCCCCCACGACCTTGCCCCCCGCTGCTGCAACAGGTGCGGCGACGGCGCTCACGCCTGACTGCATCTCACCCACGTCTGCAGCAAAGCCGGTGCCCCTGCAGGCCGCAAGCTCTGCGCGCAGGCGTTTGCGGTCCGTCCTTCCGGGCTCCCCGTGAAAATGAATACTTTCTGCCTTGAGGAGCGCCTTGAGCTCCGCCTCCGGCAAGGCCGCGGCGATTGCCTTCCCGTGGGCGCCCCAGGTGAGGGGAAATCGCTGACCCACCCTGATGGTTACCCCGATAGGCCCCCCTCCCTCCTCCTTCGCCACAACAACGACGCCACCTTCGCTGATGGCACCGTAGAGGGCGGCGCTTCTCGTCTCCTGCGCCAGCGCCTTGAGGTGCGGCCGCACGAGCTCTCGGACGTCGCGGTCGTCGAGGACCCGCCGGGAGAGGGGGATCAGCCCCGGCCCCAGGGAATACCTCTTCTCCTCCCGGTCCCTAACCACGAAGCCGTACCGGGAGAGGGTGTTGAGGATGGAGTAGGCCTTGCTCTTGTGGATGCCCACGGCCCGTGCGATCCCGGTGAGGTTCATCTTCGGGATTTCCGCCCGGGCGAGCTCGAGGAGGATGCGGGCGGCCTCGTCAACGGCCGGCACGATGGAGGGAGACCCGGCGGTTGGCTTGCCGTTTTGCGCCTCGGACTCTTCACTATTGTTCTGTTGGTCGAACATGATTCGCTCTATAGAACAATACAACATGTGGTGGGGGCGTTGTCAAGAGAAAATGACGTCCGTCTCGTTGATGGGGCTGAAGGCGACTTGCGTCTCAGGGGGCCCGAGACGTCTTGGTGACGACAACGGTCATATCTGCCCCGCGCTGCGACCGGACCTCGACTGCCATGTCACCCTGCAGAGGTGCGGTCGCCGTCCGACCGGGGCCGACGCCGAACGTTGCAGCGCCAAAGTCGGGCACCGCAGCATTCGCATTTACCACGCGGACGATGCCGTCCCCATCCTCACGGGACTCATCGACATGGAGAATCAGGATCCCCGCGGCCGGAACGACGGGGTCCCCGATGCCTTTCTGCCTATTCTCCAGGAGATAGTAGGTGCCTCGGGGGCCTGGGACCTTGACGACCAGCGTTCCTTTACCATCGGCAAGTGGTGACAGCGTGACTTCACGCCTTTCGCCCGGAGCTACCTCGACGACCTGATCGCTCCCAATCCACCCCATACGCAGGCGCGTGAATGAGGACATGCCGGGCGGAGGGAGCTTGGGCTCGATTAAGTGCCGGGACATCACGTCCCAGGGGCCCATGAAGACGGTGAATTTCGGGTAGGCCTCATAGCTCAGGGGGCCGACCTTCCCTTGCAGCACGGTATCATAGAGGTCGGGGATGACGCGCTTGCCGTCGACGACCCCTCCCAGCGCATGGGCCAGATCGTGAACAATTTGACCCACTTTGGCGTTCTGAGCCATGATGACGATGCCGCCGCTGAAGCGCTGCCCGCCCCGGGTGGTGATGGTCTCCATGCGTGCCCGGCCGCGACGAACGCCTCCCACCTGCATCGTGCCGGGGTTTGCGGCCTGAGAGACGGACCCGTAGCCGACGCCTGGCTGGGTCCGCACACCCACCACGATGATTACGTGGTCATATCGGTCGAAGATGACGTCCTGCTCCGCCGCGTTAAATGCGTCCTCCACGAGCCTTCGCACCCTCTGGCGGTCGATACTGGTGTTTTCCGGGGCGACCTTGTAGTCGGCCAGCGGGCGGGGCAACGTGTACCAGCCCTTGATTTCCCCCTGCAACTGAGTCTTGCCGTAGGAGGCCAGGGAAAAGTATTCGGCGGGCTCGTCGAGCATGTGTTCCCTCACCTTGCCGAGACCGGGCACATTCGGGACATCGGGAAAGGAGACGGCGAGAACCAATATGCGCTGGACGCCCAGGGCGTGTTGAGCCCGCGGAGGCGGTTCGGAACGGGCTGTGCCACAGGAAAATAGAAAAGCGATCACCGTAACCGCCATCGCCAACAGTTGTATCCGCTTCATTGTTCCTCCCCTCTTTCCGAGATGGTGACGGTGGTGATCAATGCCTGCCCCTACTTGATGAAATCCCGGACCGCCTGTTCCGCCTTTATCAGATCGTAGGTGCACCCCACGTGTCCGAACAGCGAATCATAGATGAACAACCGCGCCCCCTTGATTGACTTTGAAAGGGCAAGTGCGTCGGAGGGCGGAAAGAGCTCATCCTGGTTGATCCCAATGACGAGAGCCCGCGCCTTGATCTTCGATATGCGGCCTTTCGTGTCGTATGTTCTCATGCTGTTATTACGCCAGACGACGTCATTTGCGTCCGCCTTCCCGGCTGCCCGACCTGCACCGTCCAGGGTCTTGAGGAAGGTCTCCGTCGTGGGGTACTTTTCCTTGTAGAACGCATCGGAAAAATACCAGAGGAAATTGCCCATGAACCCGTTCCTCATGCCCGTCGCGGGCTGCTCTCTGTAGTTGCCTCCCTGATAGTCAGGGTCTGTCTTTATGGCGTTGCTCATCAGCTCGAATATCCCGAGCACCCGGCCCTTGTGCTCGTAGCTTGTGGCGATGGGTATGATGAAATCCATGAAGCCAGGGTAGGACACGGCCCACTCCAGCGTCTGGTATCCTCCCATTGAGGGTCCCGCAACCCCCTTGAGGTGTTTGATCTTCAGGTGTTCCGTCACAAGGATGTACTGGGCCCTGACGATGTCTCCCATCGTATATTTTGGAAACTTCGGTCCCAGCTTCGACGTGGAGGGAGACGAGGACCCCGGTGACCCGATGGTGGTGGGCGCGATGATGAAATAGCGGGTGGTGTCGAACATCTTTCCCGGCCCGACGACCCCCTTCGCTTCCCCTATCTGGGCGGCGCTCGCACCCCATACATGGCACCAGACAATGGCGTTGGTGATGTTACCTGCTTTGTCCACCTTTTTGTTTCCAAGGGTTGCATACTCCACCACAAGGTCGGACAGCACCTCGCCGGACTGGAACTTGAAATCCTTGATGTGGAAGTACTCCGGGGTGACCGTTCTTTCCTGTGCGAAGAGGGGAGAAAGAAGCATCAGAAGCGCGAAAAGCGCCATCACTAAGGAAAAACGACCTAATCTGCCTCTTCTCATGGAGCCCCCGCCTCTCTGCTATCTCCATGGTACCAGTGGGCTATGGGGTTGTCAATCTCAATGATTTGCCGCAGCTTGCCGCCCCGTAAACCTGAGCCGTTGCCTCCCTGCCAGAGGGGGCAGGGTGAGGGGGATAAGGGATTCAGTCCTCCCTTCTTACGTGCCGTGGGCTTGGGCCATGGGAATCTATTCTGCCTTCGGGGCCGCGAGGTCGGCAGCAAGGCGCCCAGCCTCCTCGTCCGTGAGGTCGACCTTCACGGTGCCCCCGCCGGGGTGGGAGAGCGTGAGCTGTACGATGCCGCCACCCCTCTTGACAGACCAGCGGCGGCCTCCGCCCAGCCTCAGGGTCTCGGCCATGAAAGCATCGGGCTTAAACTCAGCAATCTGGATGAGGACACCGAAGGCATCCCTGGGGTGAATGAAGAGCTCCTTCCAGCTCGCACCAGGGTAGGCGGAGTAACCGAAGTAGGGGATTCCGTTTTCCTCCAGGGCCTCGCGCGCCCTGACGATGTCCGTCGTGTGCATGGTAATGTGGTGGACCCCCTCCCGGTCTTCGAGGAAGCGCTCAAGAAAGGACCCCTCTGCCGTGGGTGTAAGGAGCTCGATGCGCGAAAGGTCGCCCAAGGCTAAGATATACCAGAGGTAGCCCATCTCCTCATCGACGGACCACGAGCAGGGGATGGCGCCAAGAACCCGGCAGAGGAAGTCGCGGGCCTTTTCGAAGTCCCTCACGGCGAGGGAGACGTGGTCGATTCGCGCAATCATTCCGTTCTCCTTTGGGCGGGTTGCCCAGGCACCTAATGTAGACCACCGGGCGCGGCCAGTCAAGAAGCATGGCTCCTCCTGCAAAGAGGGAAGGTCACGCCAGGCTGGACAGGAATTTCATGATGCGGGCATGAAGGTAGGTGAGCTCCTCTTCGCTGAGGCCCCGTCCGAAGGCAATGACAGCCTCGTCGCTTCGCGCCGTTATTCCCGGACTTGCGGGGAAGCGGCGAATCCACCCCATCCAGCGCGGTAACGGCCGCCCGTCGCGGAGCCGTGGCCCGCCCGTCGCTCCGATGCCCTCTGCCATGGAGCCCGGCGGCACCCCCACCGTCTCCAGCGCAGAGTCTCGTATCGACAGTTCGAGCTCTTCGAGCACGTCCATGGGTATCTCGGCGATCTCCTTTTTTCCGTGAACCGTCGTCTCCACCCGGAGGAGGTTCCGTGAAATGGAGACGGCTGTCCAGTCCCTGGAGAGGCGCAGCAGAATGCGCAGGCCGCTTGCCACGGGACCGATGACGAAGAACAGAAAGGCGAATGCGGCAAGTCCGTACCGGAAAAGGGGCGGTCCGGGCAGCGCAAGAAGGGGTAACACGAAGAAGTAGAGGACCGTAGCGCCGAGCAGAATACCGCAAAGGAGAGGCACGAACCGGAAGAACCCCAGCGGCCTCGGTGGTATGATGATGGTCATTCCCTCCGGCGTCTCTTCGATCGTGGAGGCCATAACGGGCGGAGGCGCAGGGAATGGCACATCAATCCTCCCCTGGTCCTTCAGCCGCTCGAAAAGGGGCTCATCGAGCGCATCCGGTTCCCGGACAACATGTTTGCCCGCCGACGTGTCCTCCAGCGGTTTATCGACGAAGCGAGCTATCCTCTCGGCGGCCTTCCGCGCCTCCCTATAGTTTGTCGGCTGGATAAGGGGAAGCTTTGCAGTGCCCGGCCCCCCTGCAAGTGAGATGGGGTAGGCATCCGACGAGTCGCCGCCTCCCGACGTGAAATCCATACGGACCTGATCGAAAAGGTCAAGCCGGTACTCGACGCGACGCATGGGCAAGAGGACCCCCCACCACTTGACGATGGCTCTCCTCCTCCGGTCGATAACTACCCCGTTTCTGCCGAAAACGAGAACAGCGCCGATGATGGCAAAGAGAAAGCCTACAGGGACGGCAATGGCGAGAACGATGGGCCCGCCTCCCACTTCGACGGGTATGAGTTCGAAAGGGATCTGAAGCACGAAGAGTCCGGCCAGCAGAAAGGGAATGCCGAAGATGCTGACACACCCGCCGCCGCCCCGTTGCTCCAACACGTCCTCGTCCGTGTGGGTGAAGGTCTTGTCCGGCATTCTGGGGAACGTCATGGGCACCACTATAACAGATCGGAGGGGAATTGAAAACGGCGGCATGCTTGGCCCCCTGTGCTTGCCGATTCGGAGAGGCGCTGCTATAATATACAAAAAGGTCAAGGAAAATAACCGGTTTGTACGAATGTGAAGGAGCCTAAAAGGGGGATGCCGTGCTTCGACTAAGGCTTGCTTTCAGGGTCTACATTTTTTTCGTGATGCTGCTTTCCGCGCTTCTTGCAGGCGCGCCTGCAAGCGCACGGACCGGGTACGGGGCGCCGCTGCCGGGGCAAGGGCAGAAAGGGCAGGGCAGCTTTAGCCGCCTGGAGATTCCTTTTGTCGAAAACAAGGGACAGGTAGCCGATGAAGGCGTTCGGTTCTATGCACGCACCTTCTCGGGCCTCCACGCTGTTACGGAAAAAGGCGAGATCATGTATGTCATGCCGGGCGTTGTTCTGCGGGAACGGCTTCTTGGCGGACGGGAGGCAAGCCCGATGGGCCTGGGGGAGTCGCCGACGGTGGTCAGCGTATTCAAGGGCAACCGGAGAGACCAATGGAAAGCGGGCATCCCCGCCTATGGAGCGGTCTCGCTGGGTGAACCCTATCCACGCGTGGAGCTCCATGTCCGGGTAGCCGGCAACACCGTTGAAAAGGTCTTCCACGTGGAGCCTGGGGGCAGGCCTGAAGACATACGGCTAAGGATCGACGGGGCGCAATCGGTACGTGTAACAGGCGCAGGAGAGCTTGAGGTGACGGCAGCCGGCGGCACGGCCACGTTTACGAAGCCCGTTGCCTACCAGGAGATCGATGGGGGGAGGGTGTTCGTTGAGACCCGGTACTCCCTCGAAATGCCACCGGAAGGGATCCCGGCAGGGTTCTCCGACGTGCCCTCACCGACCCCGGACCGGGGCATCACCTACTCCTTTGCGTTGGCCCCATACGATGCCGGTCACAGGCTCATCATCGATCCTATGCTGACGGCAACCTATTTCGGCGGCAGCGGTACCGATTACCCCGCTTTTCTGGCTGTGGGGCCCGACACCTCTATTTACATGGCAGGTCTAACCTTTTCGAGCGATTTTCCATGTACGGAGGGTGCTTTTCAAAACTATGCAGCAGGGCAGGGCGATGTTTTTGTGGCCAGGCTTGACCGTACCTTGAGCACACTGGAGGCGGCAACGTATCTCGGAGGCGATGGCGCCGAAGGCATCGGCGGCATGAAAATAAGCGGTTCCGGAGAAGTCTACCTTACAGGAACCACCTACTCAAAGGACTTCCCGTATACGGAGGGCGCCTACGACACATCCTTTCAGAGCGCCGGGTATGACGAAACGGTCTTTGTGTCCAGGCTGAACGGCTCCCTGAGCGAACTGCTCTCCTCCACCTTTCTTGGCGGACAGGGCGAAACCTTTTCGTCAGGCATGGAAGTTGATGCAGAGAATCGTGTCTACGTGGCGGGATACGGACAGTGCGGTTTTCCCGTGACGGAAGGGGCCTACATGACCGGCTGTCCCCCGGGCCTGGCCTTCCCCGGGTTCATAGCGCTCCTCGACGGCTCCCTGAGCTCTCTCGTTGCCTCCACCTACTACGACTATCCCGTCTACGCCCTTTCTCTTGGTGCGTCGGGCCATATCTACGTGGCAGGCACCAGGCCTGTGCCGTCGGCCCCCACAATGATGGAGACCGTTGTCGGTAAGCTTGACGGCTCGCTGACCGCCCTCATGGCCGACACGACGGCCCACGGTCCCTATCCCGGTAAGCCGGCGGCAATGGCTCTCGACGGCGAGGAGAACGTGTTTGTTGCGGGCAGCGCAGGACCGGGGTTCCCCGTCACGAATCCGGCCGGGTCGTCGTCACTCATAGGCAAGTATTGCCATATATTCGTGGCCAAGTTCGGCAGCACACTGGGGGACCTCTCGGGATCGGTGTGCCTCGGCAGCGACACGGCGGACCCGCGCGTCGATTCCTTTCAGGGGTTGGCCTTAAACGGCTCCGGTGAGCCCTCCATCGTCGGTTACACGGCCCGGCAGTTCCCGACAACGCCGGTCTCCTACCAGCCCATATGTATCTCCTACAAAGCCTTTGTCACCAGATTGAATAGCTCCCTGACGGGTATGGTGGCCTCCACGTGCCTCGGCGGATCAAGCCAGGATTTCGGATACGCTATTACCGCAGACCCATCCGATGGGGGCCTCTACGTGGCCGGGAAGACGTCTTCGGCCGATTTTCCCGTTACGCCCGAGGCCTATGACAGGGTGTGGGACGGCGTGGGAAAGCTTTTTGTCGCCAAGATCGACGGGGCACTGTCTCCTGATTTGCGCCTGCTGACGGTCTCCCCGGCGGGAACGGGCAAGGGAGAGATCACCAGCGATCCCCCCGGAATCCTCTGTGGGCCCGACTGCAGTGAGTTTCTGGCAGAGGGGTCGGTGGTGGTGCTTACGGCAACCCCGGCAGTCGGATCCGTTTTTGCGGGCTGGTCCGAACCCGACTGCGGAAGCGCCGCGACATGCCGGGTCGTTATGACCGGTCACAAGACCGTCTCGGCAACATTTGCGGCCTGCACCTATGACGTGAAACCGGTGGAGAAAGTTGTTCCGTTCCGTGGTGCAAAGGTTTCCGTGGCTGTTAGCCGGACGGGCCCTTCGGCTTGCGGAAAGCCCTCCATCGGGGAGGTCGAAAGGTGGATCACGGGTGCCGTCCAGAGTTGGGACGCAAAGAAGGGAAAGGGTGCTGCGAGGATTGCGGTGGAAAAGAACGCATCCTCCGAGGAACGTTGGGGGGCCATCCTCATCGGTGGCTCGACATTCAGCGTCGGGCAGGCAGGGACACCCTGTGTTATGAAAGCCCTTTCGCCGGCCAATAAGGCCGTTCCGCATGACGGGGTTGCCGAAGAAAGCTTCTCGGTTAGCGTCGATCCCCAGGACTGTCGATGGTACACGGCAATGACCGATGCGGACGGCACGTGGATATCCGTATCCCCGAATGCGGGTACAGGGAATGGTTCTCTTGCTTACGCGGTGGGGACCAACGACACGGGCCGAGCGCGGGTCGGAAAGGTTGCCGTCCATCTTTCCCAAGACGCGAGGAAGAAAAAAGTCTTCACCGTGAGGCAGGCGAAGTAAGGGGCGGGGCAGAGAGAGACGTGGCAAAGCTCATCTGCGTTAAGTATCTTCACGGGTTCTGCGAGGACAAGGACTGCGAACGGTGTGACCATCATGTTCCCCATGCCCCCTCCTGGACCTGCAACAACCGGCAGGTACTCTGCGATGACGGGACCCCGACGGAATGCCTGCCCATGCTCGATGAAACCGATGAGGCGCTCAACTGACGAGCCGCCACTGCGCTATCCGAATCGCCACGCTCTATGATGCCCGCCCCCCATTTTACAGATCGCCGACGATCTCTTTGTCCTCAGGGGCGTCGATCCTGAACCTGATCACGAGCCCCTTGCGGCCCACTGCGTCCAGGGCAAGGGAGGCCCCGGAATAGATGCCGTCAACGACAAAGGTATCGTAGAAGCTGTTGTAAGCGTGGGCTGCGAACACGGTATCTCCATCGGTCTTAAGCCCGATGAGGGACAGGCGACGCACCGCACAAAGGTGGTTCTGCTCCCTTGCAAAATCTTCAGCAAATGTCTCTGCCTTTTCTTCCGTCGAGAAGACGCCGAAAACGCCTCTGCCAAGAAAGGCCTTGTCCTCAACAACAAAAAGTTCCATGGGTACTTCGTCGCCTCCGGATAGTGTCTCTTGCTTCTTGAGTCTTCACTTTTCCCATATCAGGAATACACCGAATGGGTGCAGAAATGAGGAATGTCCACGATGGTTACATGGCCATGCCCCGTGCCACCTCCTGTTGTCGCTCGCGGCCGAAGAGGAGCGCGACGAGAACAAGGGCGAAATCGATTGCCGTTCCGGCACCCTGGCTGGTAATGAGGTTGCCGTCAACGACGGTGGCGTCGGAAAGGCGCTCCTTTCCTTGGGCGAGGTGCAGAAAGGCGGGATGGCAGGTAAAGCGCCGGTTGTCAAGCAGGCTGAAGGACGCAAGGGTCACGACGGGTGCAGCACAGATTGCCGCTACGAGCCCTCCGCGCCGGTCCTGCTCAATGACAAGCTCCCTCAGGCCCGGGGAGTCCCTCAGATTTTCCGACCCGGGCATGCCCCCCGGCAGAACGATGAGGTCGTAAACCACGTCCCTGCACTCGGACACGTGACAGTCGGCAACGAGCCGCACCCCCTTGGAGCAGGTGACGTGAAGGTTGTCGACGGAGGCCACGGTTACGTCAGCCCCGGAGCGTCGCAGTACGTCGATAACCGCAACTGCCTCCAGTTCTTCCGTGCCCTGTGCGACAGGGACGAGAACGGTGCGCATCATGGCCGTGCCCCCGCCGGCGTCATTGGTTGAGGCTCTTCCAGAAGGGCAGCCATTTGTTGACCACGGTGCCGAGGGTGCCGTCGGCCTTCCACTGCTTGACCGCGGCGTTGAGGGCCCCAAGTAACTCCTGGTCTGTCCGGCGCACACCCCAGGCGAGGTACTCCTCGTTGATCAGCTCCTTTAACATGGCGAGGTCTGCCTCGTTCTCGGAAACGAGCCAGGCGATGGAGGGTGCGTCATAAACAAAGACGTCGATCCGCCTTCCTTTCAGGTCGTCCGGGGCGTCGGCTGAGTTGGACAGGGGTACGATTCGCGATGCGCGGCGGAAATATTGTTTTGCATAGATCTCTCCCGTCGTGCCCCTTATGACGCCCACAGAGAGGGAGCGCTCCTGCATGGCCTTAAGGGAGCTGTACTTGGCGGCGTCTGCCAGGCGCATGGCGACGGAAAGGCCGCTTCGCAGGTATGGCTCCACAAAGTCTATGCGAATTTTCCGTGCATCCGTAACGGTCATGGCGGACATGATGACATCCGTTCTCCCGTCGAGGAGTGCCCCGATCTGCTCCTCCCAGGTGAGTTCTACAAACTGAACGGGCCGCCCGATCCGCAACCCCAACATCCGTGCAAAGTCGGCCTCCAGGCCCACGATCTGGTTATTTTGCTTGAAGATCATAGGAGGATAGTTTGTCGTAACGCCGATACGAAGCGGTTTCGGGGGCTCGGCTTCTGCTGCCCCATACCCCGGCACTCCCGTAATCTGGAGGAGAACGAATACCGCGAGGAGAACCATCCCGGCCTTTGAGCAGAGTCTTGCCATCAATCGACACCCCCTATGATAGTATGGTTCCATTATATAGGACGATGATAATTCTATCAAGTAAAGCGTGGGCCCGGGGTCCCGATGGGGTCAACCTGTTTGGTCGCGGAGGGTCCGATGGCCCTGTCGGGGGGCGTATCAGGCTTTTTTACCCGTACAGACTAGGTATACCTCGGAACTGACGCTACGCGAAGCGGGTGGTTTGAAGAGGGCGACAGTGGCGAACAGTTGCTTCAGATCCCGGACTATCGGCTGAAGGTCCTCGGAAAAGAATGCCTTGAAAACGAAGGACCCCTTCGGCTTGAGGGCCTTTAGGACCATGGCGTGTACGGCGGCGTAGAGGTCTGCACGGTTCCGGTCGTCCACCTCCCGTATTCCCGAAAGATTGGGTGCAATATCACAGGTGACCACCTCAAACCCGTCGATGCCGTGGGGCTCCCGGAGGGCGTCTATGTCCGCCGTCAGTATGTCCGCGGCAACGGCCGCCACGTTAGGCCGGCTGAGGGGCGCTACCGGCGCTATATCGATACCGAGCACAAAGCCCCGGGGTCCTACCAGGCCGGCCAGGACCTGGAGAAAGCTCCCCGGCGCACAGCCTAAATCGAGGACCCTGTCCCCGGCCTTGACAACCCGGTACCGTTTCTGAATCTCCAGGAGCTTATATGCGCTCCTGGCCCGGTAGCCATCTTTTTTGGCCTTGTTGAAGAACGAATCCTTAACGACGAACTTGCCCATATGGGGAAACGATGAGGCCCGGCTCCGCTGCCTCTTCTTTTTTGGTACCCAGTTCTCGCTTCACGTAAAAGAGCACCGTCTCAGCCGGAAACTCGGGGTTGCCGAGGGCCTCGACAAGGCCGCGGTAGGCCGCGGTACGGCCCAGTCCATAGAACATATAAGCGTAATCCTCCAGCAGGCGCTTCATGCCCTTGACGATGGGAGCAAAATCGTCCCGACGGAGCAGGTCCTTGAGAAAGGTATTCTTTCTTTCCTGGACCATATGGCCCGGCAATAGGATGGTCGAGCCCGCAAGTCCGTCGTATGCCTTTCGGTCGTCATCTTTTGCGGGCCACTGCAGAACAAAAGGCTCGAAGAGGTCCTCGGCCAGGAGGGCCTCAGGGGCCAGCGGCTCGGGTGACCCCTCCACAGGAAGGAGAAAAACGTCGTCCGGTCTTCTCGTACCGTCGGGGACCGTGTCGACAAACCGGGCGACCTGTCTTGCCTCGTCGGCATATCTTGCCGAAGCGGCTGACGCCTCTTCAAGGAGGAAGGCGGCATAGGCCGGAGAGACAGGGGCCAGGGCGAGAGGCTTCCTCGTAAAAGCCCCATACTCTTTCAGGATGTTCTCAACCTCCGCCCGCTTCAGGGTGCCGCTTGCAAGCTCCCTAAGACCCTCGGAGAAATGCGTGACGCCGTGAAAGAAGCCAAAACGGTTTCGTTTTGTCTCCAGGGCGAGCATGACGACACGGGTCCCCATGGGGTCGTAGTTCGATACGAAGGCCCTGTGGAGCCTCGGCTCTTCGACCTTCTTCAGTATCGGCGGGCCTTCCGGCGCGAGGTCACCTACCGTGACGCCGGCACTCTTTAATCGGAAGAGAAGGCGTTTGATCTCCTTCCTCAAAGGCTTCGATGGTTCAGTGGAGGCGAGAAGACCGAGAAACGTCCCGGCCGCCTCTGTCTTCACGTCCTTCAGGGTAGCGAGAAGGGCGCCCCTTTCCGCCTCGCCAAGGGTCGCATAGGCCTCTGCCGCCTGGTCCAGACCGCTCCCCTCAGCGACGGATTGTACAATCTCCTGAAACGGTTCCGTTGCCATATTCGATGAAGGGCGCCTACCGCACTACCTTGTAACCGGCCTTTTCGATGGTGGCCTCAATGACCCCCTTTTCGACCTTGCCCTCATCATACTTCACCGAGGCGCTTCCAATCTCTACAGCGCTTTCGATGATCCCCGGCAGTCCTCCTATGGCCTTCTTTACAGTCATTACGCAATGCTGACAGCTCATTCCTTCAATTTTCACAACCGCCTCTGCCATGCCACAACCCCCTTTCCTTCAATTTTAATAACCCCCCTCAGCCTGCTGTGAGGAGGTTCACCGTTCCGGCGGGCCGCTCATCATAGGCAAAATAACCAAGAAGGGCCCCACACTGACAATATAAGACATTTCCCTCTCATTCTCAAAGGGTCCGGCAGGCAGGCCCTTGACAGCAGTCGCCCCTGTGGGGATAATGAGGGGAGGAACGCCTATGGTTTGTGACGTCAAAGCAGCAGAATTGGGACGAATGGTAAAGCTTTCCGTCGGGGTGATCCTCCTTCTCCTCCTGTGGTTTGTGCCCGGTGTTTCTGCCGGCGGGGAGAGGGACCTGCTCAGGGCCCCACAACGGAAGGCGACCTTGCCTGGTCTACCTGCCGGGCATTGCACGGGCCCTGGCGGCCCCGCCTTTTACTCCGGCTTTATTCCGCCCCCGGTAGACCTTTCGCATCTGTCGGGGCGCGTCCACCGTGGTGTACTGAGCCCTCTTCCCCTACCCGTCCGATACGATCTGCGGCAGACAGGAAAGATCACAGCGGTAAGAGACGAGGGCAGATGCGCCTGCAGTTGGGCCTTTGCAGCCCTGGGCTCGCTGGAGTCAAACCTTCGGCCCGCCGAGACCTGCGATTTTTCGGAAAACAATTTAAAGAACCGGCACGGTTTCGACCTCGGACCCTGCAGTGGAGGCAACGCGCTCATGGCGGCGGCCTATCTGACACGGTGGGACGGTCCGTGGGACGAGGCGGACGACCCTTACGACCCCTTCAGCAGCCTTTCCCCTCCCTACGACCCCGTCAAGATCAAGAAGCATGTGCAGCAGGTCCTTTTGATTCCGGACAGGGAAGACGCGACGGATAACGACCGGATCAAGGAGGCCGTCATGGGGTTCGGCGCCGTCTACACCACCATGTACCTGGACGACCTCTACATGAACGAACCCTTTGCCTCGTACTATTACGGCGGCGATGAACCGGCGAACCGGGCCGTTGCCATTGTCGGGTGGGACGACCTCTACGACGGTTCCAGATTTTTCCCTGCGGCGGCCAATGACGGGGCCTTCATCGTAAAGAACAGCCTGGGCGACGGCTGGGGTTTCGGCGGGTACTTTGTCGTCTCCTACGATGACGCTGTCATAGGAACGAACAACGCCGTCTTCGTCAATGGCGAATCGCCGGCAAACCTTCTCCGCGCCTATGCCTACGACCGCTTCGGCTGGGTTCAGGGCTACGGGTTCTCGGGACTGGAGGAGGCATGGTTCGCCAATATCTATGAGACGTCGGAGGATGAGGCGGTCGCCGCAGCGGGCTTTTACGCCCCGTCGGGCGATGCCCAATACGAACTGTACGTTTACAGCGGGGCCTTCGACGGCACATCTCCCGTTGTGGGCCCGCCTTTGGCCGTCCAGTCAGGGTCCTTGGGGTTTGCGGGGTTTCACACCATACTGCTGAATCAACCGGTGGCCCTTCCGGCAGGGAGCCGGTTTTCCATCGTCGTGAAGCTGAGCACGCCGGGATACCAGTTTCCCATAGCCGCCGAGGTAATGGTGCCTGATTACACGAGTCGGGCCCAGCCTATCGGGGCGGGGCTAAGCTGGGTGAGCGGCGATGGAGCCACGTGGACTGACGTGACAACCCTCGTTGACGAGCCCGCCATGAAGGTCAGCCTCAAGGCATACGCGGAAAAGGGGTGCTCCTATACCGCTGCGCCGAAAAACCTTGTTGCGGCAGCTAAAGGTGGTTTTTTTACCATTCAGATTGCGGGAAGGGGGGCTGACTGCCGGTCGCCGACCCTGTTGACGAGCGATAGCTGGCTGACAGCCCAGGTGATGAGCTTCAACCCGGCAACAAAACGGGGAACCGTAAAGGTCATGGTGGTGGAATCGGAAAGCTCGGCTGTACGGACGGGATCCTTGCGCATCGGCGACGGCGCTGTTTCCGTCAAGCAGACGGCAAGACCGTGCTACATCAAAGAGGTGGTTCCGAAATCGGCTCTTGTTGACAGGTTCGGTGGGCTGGGGTTCTTTACCGTATACCTGACCGGCCTGTCGGCACAGGACTGCGGCTGGACGGTGACGACCGATGTGGGCTGGATTGAGCTCGGTGCTACAGGGGGCCAAGGGTCCATGGAGGTCTATATTTCTATAGACGAGAACCGGACGGGTCGGCCGAGAAAAGGTGTCGTCACCGTTACGTTGGAAAAGAATAAGGCGGTCAGGAAATACATGGTCGTGCAACAGTCCATGTAGGGGGCCCTTGGCGCTATTCCTCATATCGGCCCGATTGGGGAGAGGAGCGCAGCCGCTTCTTATCCGACTGTAGGTGCTTCTCCACGAGCATCTTCTCCTTGGCCCTTTTCGACCGCTTTCTCTTCTGGCGCCTGATCTTCTCTATGCGCTGTTCTTCGTCGCTTTGCCTGCCCCTGACCATGGCCTCGATCTTGTTGACGAGGATGCGCCGGGCAAGGAACCGGTTCATGGCCTGGGACCGATCCCTCTGGCACTTGACCTCGATGCCTGTGGGAAGGTGTCGCAGGTAGACACATGTCGAGCGCTTGTTGACATTCTGCCCCCCCGGCCCACTGGAATGGACAAAGCGCTCCACGATGTCGCTTTCCTTTATGCCCAGGCCTTCCATCTTGGCCTCCAGGGCACGCTGCTTCTCCTCCGTTACGGTAAACATGAGACCTCTTTCTGCCCGCTCAAGGGGCGGTCGCCGCAAAGCGGGCTATGGCTTCATTCACCTCGCGGGGCTTTTCAACCATGGCCATGTGGCCCGCATCGCCAATGAGGCGGAGCACCGAACCGTCTATGTGATCGTGCAGATATTCGGCATATCGGGGTGGCGTCATCGTGTCGTCGGTGCCGCAAAGGATAAGGGTGGGCAGGCTGATCTTCTGAAGAGACTGCCGCATGTCAAAGCCGTTGCAGGCCGCGAAATCAGCATGGATCACCGCGGCTTCCGTCTTTACGTACTCCCGGTACGACGCCTCTCTCATGGGTGCCGGCGCCTTCGGCGAAAATACGGAGTCTATGATCATCCTGCACGTCGTGGTCTTGTCCTTCATGATGCCTTCAAGGATGGCGGGCAGCACCGCCAGCTTTGCCCCTGTGCCGACAAGCACCAGGCCGGAAAGGGAGGAGGGATTGTTCAGGGCGAGGTGCATGGCGATGGCGCCACCCATGGAGTGGCCCACAAGGAACGGTTTATCGAGCTTTGCGTGCTCCATGACCTCCGATACGGATAGGCCGTATCCTTCGATGGTGTCGCAGCCCTTTCCGGAAGACCTGCCGTGGCCGGGAAGGTCGACGACAACGGTCTCGAACCGGTCCGAAAGCTGCTCCCGCTGAAACCGCCAGACCGTGGTGCTGCCGCCCGCCCCATGGATAAACAGCAGCGGCTTTCCCGAACCGTGACGTTCAAAGTGTATCATCGTGACGTTCCTCCATAATTCTATTGAAAGGCTAAGCGCAACATTATATCATGTGGCCGATGCGATTTCTCGTGCTTCTTGCCCTTGCGATGCTTCTCGTGGGCTGTGACAGGGTGACTGAAACGGTGGTGCCGGCCAAACCGGTCCAGGACAAACCGGCCGAGACCCAGCACGGCAAAGACATAGAGGAGATCAGAAAGAGTCTCAAGGGCGACATCCGCGTGAAGCTGAAGAAAGATGCAAAGGGGGGCTATGGCTGGGAGGTCTCGGGCAAGGATGTGCAGGAGGTTCTCAAGGCTAACGAGTCCCTGCGCAAGAAGCTTGGTGATTAGGGCCTCTCGCAAGACCTATCCGGCGGGCGTATTCGATGGCGGCCGTATGTTCTGTGCCCCCTTTGTCTGCCGCTGATTGCAGTAAAATTCCTGTAAGAAACCTGATGTAGGGCATAGAGATGTTAACGAGGCCGGACCCCTTTGCTTTTCGATAGAGCGGTAGGGTGACCACGGGACTTTAAAAAAACACTCCTATGCATTATTATTACCTTTGTAGCCATTATTCAAACCCGAAAGGAGAGGTGAAGCATGGAGTCCTTTGAATATAAGGTAACAGCCCATTCCATAGAAGAGCTCAAGGAAACAGGGGTCGTCGTCGACCCCAAGGTTAATATCGTTTTTGCATGCAGGGCCGACGGCTCCTGTGCCGTCAAGGATGTAGCCGAGGAACATATGGAACAGCTTGCCGGACTCTTAAACACGATGGGCAAGGAGGGTTGGGAGCTTGTGCAGCTTGTCTTTCACTCCTCAGGCATCGTCGGTTTCTGGAAGAGGCGCTCGAGGGAAGGGCAGTAGCACCGAGAAAAATCAACAACGGAGGTGATTTACATGGCATTGACACCGATTCACTTCTTGTGGGAGAGCAGGTTCCCAACCTTGCGGGACTCGATGGACAAGCTTCTGGAGGACTTTTTCGGACAAACCGGCTACCCAGCCTTTCGGGAAGGCCAGTGGCTTCCAACGGTTGATGTGCATGATACGAAGAAAGATGTGGTCATAACACTCGATCTGCCGTCCGTTGATCCCAGCGAGGTCAGCATTTCCATCGTCGACGACAAAATGACCATTAAGGGCGAGAGGAGACGCGAGGAGGAGTTAAAGGAAGAAGACTGTTGCCGGTCGGAACGCTATTACGGTGCCTTTCAGAGGGTAATTCAGTTGCCTGCCGAGGTAACGCCGGAGAAGGCAAAGGCAACCTACAAGGACGGCGTTCTGAAGGTCGTGGTACCGAAATCAGCAAAGGTGCTCCCCAAAGAAATCAAGGTTGAGATCAAGTAGGGGAATTATGACACCCTTCCCCCGGGCCATCGGAAACACTGAATGATTGCAAGGGCGGGCCGCAATGTGACTTGGGGCCTGCCCATGTTTTGCATACCGCTTTACATGGAAGAAAAGCGGCATTATATTAAGGAACTGTTTTGAATAACGCACAGCGCGAGGAGGCTGTCATGAAGGATCAGGTGGAAAAGATTATATCGAAGATTCGGCCGCAGCTCCAGATGGATGGGGGAGACATAGAGCTGGTCGACGTCGTTGACGGCGTGGTCAAGGTCAGGCTCAAGGGTGCGTGCGGAAGCTGCCCTATGAGCATGATGACCCTGAAGATGGGCGTGGAGCGGGTTGTTAAACAAGAAATACCTGAAATCAAAGAGGTAATCGCCGAATAGGTGTTGACAAAAGCGGAACCATAAATATAGTATGGTTCGCATACATCCTTTTTTCCCCAATACCAGGCAAAGCATAAACAGCAATGCTTTAATCTTTTCAATTGTGAGGGCGAAACCGTGACGAGAGACGACGTTCATACGGCCATTACGCTGCTCCAGGACTTTCTTCGATTCAACACGACAAACCCTCCGGGCGATGAGGAAGAAGCGGTACTCTTTTTGGAGGGCATCCTGCAAAGTGCGGGCGTGGAGACAAAGATCTTTCTGCCGGCGAAAAGAAGGGCCAACCTTTTTGCCAGAATACGGGGGCAGGAGGAGGGCAGGCCCGTCGTGCTGCTGGGCCATGTCGATGTGGTGCCGGCCCGGGAAGAGGAGTGGGACGTTGACCCTTTCGGCGGAGAGATCAAGGACGGCTACATCTACGGCCGGGGGACGACGGACATGAAGAGCCAGGTCATATGCCAGCTCCTGGCCTTTCTCGATGTGGCGCGAAGCGGTGTCGTTCCGAAACGGGATCTGATTTTTCTCGCCACCGCTGATGAAGAGGTGGGGGGAGAGTGGGGCGTCAAGAATGTCATCGAGGTCATGCCGGACCTGAGAGGGGCGGGGTTTGTGCTGAGCGAAGGGGGCTGTGTTATCGAGGAGGGGGGTTCTCTGCATGCCCAGGTGTCGGTAACGGAGAAGAAGCTCGCCCAGTTTGTCGTCCGGGCCCGGGGTCAGGGCGGCCACGGCTCCATGCCGCACCCCGATAATGCAAACGAAAAGCTCCTGAGGGCTGCTCATAGCATCGCCTCCTATCGGTGGCCCTTCCGTCCCACAAAGATTGCCCGGACCTATCTCGAAGGGGTATTGAGTGCCTGCAAGGACCTCCCTTTTCCCGTAACGGATCTCAAGGATGCCCTCAAAAGGGCGTCCTTTCGAAGCATCATGGAGAACAACCCTGTCTACAACGCGCTCCTGCGGAATACGGTCACTGCCACACTGCTTAGGGGAGGAGAAAAGATCAACGTGATCCCGACGCAGTCGGAGGCCTCTTTCGATGCCCGCCTACTGCCGGACGAGAATGCAGACAGGTTCTTCGGAAAGATCGGGAAGCTGGCAGGCAAAGATGTGGAGATCATCCCCATTCAGCAGAGGGACCGCGAGCCCCGGCACTCGGGCTTTCGGACACACTACTTCAAGGGCATCGAAAAGGCGACATGGCGCATCTTCGGCAACATACCCGTTCTTCCCTTTATCACGACGGGTGCCACTGACCTTCGCTATTTTCGGCAATTGGGCGTCGTCTCGTACGGATTTTTCCCGGCCCGGTTTTCGACGGACGATCTTCTTCGCATGCACGGGGCCAACGAACGTATCTCCATAGAGGGCTTCAGGGAGGGCCTGGAGGGCACGAAGGAAATCGTGCGCTTCCTCACCGCCTCACCATAAATTTAATTGTCTTGACAAAGTTTCGCTTTTTTGTAGAAAATATTAAGTGAAAATATTAACAAGCGATTACCATCGTTATCAAATACGTTAGAAGAGGAGGTGGGCCGTTTTTCAAACCAAAATCAAGGCGACATGCCAGACGGGGGAAATATGAAAGAAATAATGCAAGGAAATGCAGCGATTGTAAGAGGAGCCTGGGAAGCAGGTGTTAATGTTGCTGCTGCCTACCCTGGAACGCCCAGCAGTGAAATATTGAGGGAGTTTGCCGAGAAGTACCCCGATGTGTATGCTGAGTGGTCTCCCAACGAGATGGTAGCGGTACAGGTAGCCAGCGGTGCCGCCATAGCCGGCGCCCGCGCCATGGCCTCCATGAAGCACGTAGGTATGAACGTTGCTGCCGATGCCTTTATGACACTGGCCTACACCGGTATCAAGGGCGGATTGGTCATCGTTGTTGCCGATGACCCCAACGTTCACAGCTCCCAGAACGAGCAGGACAGCCGGAACTGGGCACGCTTCGGCAAAGTCCCCATGCTTGAGCCGGGGGATACACAGGAGTGCTATGAGTTTGCCAAGGTTGCATTCGACATCAGTGAGCAGTTCGATACGCCGGTCCTTCTGAGGACGGAGACGAGGGTTGCACACTCCGACTCCGTCGTTGAGCTGGGCAAGCGCGTTGAGAGCAAGATACCCCTGGGACTTGACCCGAAGGAAGCGCCCAAGTACGTCATGGTGCCGGTCAACGTAAGGGTGAGGCGGAAAGCCGTCGAAGAGCGGATGAAGAAGCTCGAGGCCTACGCCGATGAGTTTAAGTACAACGTAATGGAGATCAACGATCCGTCAATCGGCGTCATCGCCAGCGGTGTCTCCTATCTGTACACCAAAGAGATCTTTCCCGAATGGTCCTACCTCAAGCTCGGCATGGTGTGGCCGCTTCCCAAGAAAATGATCGCCGAATTCTTCAAGAAGGTGAAAAAGGTCATCGTTGTCGAAGAGCTTGACCCCTTCTTCGAGACGGAAATCAGGGCCCTGGGATACAAGCTGTTCCACGGAAAAGATCTAATCCCCAATATGTATGAGCTTTCGCCCGAGATCGTCGAGGCGTCGCTGAAGGGAAAGAAGTACAAAGCACCCAAGATCAGGGTGAAACCGGAAGATCTTCCCCGCAGGCCGCCGAACCTTTGCGCAGGATGCTCGCACAGGCCCCTCTTCTATGCACTGAAGAAGCTCGGCGCCTTTGTCTTCGGCGATATCGGCTGCTACACCCTTGCCACCGCACCACCCCTTCAGGCCCTCCATACCACCATCTGTATGGGCGCCGGAGGCGGTCAGGTCCACGGGGCCATGAAGGCTATGGGCAAGGAAGGCTTGGGAAAGATGGTCGCGGTTCTCGGCGACTCCACTTTCATGCACGGCGGCATAGCGCCCCTCATGAACACGGTCTACAACAAGGGCAATGCCACAACCATCGTGCTCGACAACAGGATCACCGGCATGACGGGGCACCAGGAACACCCGGGGACCGGCTTCACGGTTCGCGGTGAGCCCACGAACGCCATTGACTACGAAGTTCTTGGAAAGGCCCTGGGCGTCAAGAACATTAGAAAGATCGATCCGTACAACATCAAAGACTGTATGCAGGTCCTGAAGGAGGAGATGGATCGCGACGAGCCGTCTCTCATTCTCTGCACGAATTCACCCTGTATGCTCTTGAGAAGGGAAAAGAGAAAATTTCCTGCTCCCATCTTCAAGATCGACATGGATAAATGCCGCGGATGCAAGGTTTGCCTTGAGATCAACTGCCCTGCCATAAGCTGGAGAGAAGGCGCAGGACAGACGGCTGACGGCCACAAGCGAAAAGGGACCGTCTATATCAACCCCGATCAGTGCGTCGGTTGCGAAGTGTGCGCCC
Organism: uncultured Pseudomonadota bacterium; assembly: GCA_964651435.1. Taxonomy (GTDB): domain Bacteria; phylum Desulfobacterota; class Syntrophorhabdia; order Syntrophorhabdales; family CAYQXL01; genus CAZYVU01. The sequence goes on along the minus strand of CAZYVU010000006.1, from coordinate 6,820 downwards.
AGGTTTGTAAGTTCGACGCCATTGTGCCGGGCACAAAGTGAGGAGGGGTACGATGAAAGATAACGAAAAAACAGTCAACATTTTCATGTCCGGTGTTGGTGGCCAGGGCACAATCCTCGCCAGTAACATCTTGGGAGAGGTCTTCCTGAAGGCCGGCTACGATGTTAAGAAGGCCGAAGTTCACGGCATGGCCCAGCGTGGCGGCGACGTGACGACCCATTTCCGTTATGGAAAAAAGGTCTATTCGCCGCTCATCAAGTACGGCGAAGCGGACTATCTGATCTCCTTCGAATTCCTGGAGGCGCTGCGGTACATCAACTGGGTAAAGCCGGAGGGAAAGGTCATCATCAACAAGCAGGAGATATTCCCGCCCGCCGTCAGCTTAGGTCAGATGGAATACCCGCAGGAAGTTGAAAAGACCTTTAAGAAATTCTTTAAGGATAACGTCTACGTCATCGACGGTCAGCAGATCGCCCGGAATTTGGGCAACATTCAGGCAGCCAACGTTGTCATCGTGGGTGCCTTCTCCAATTTCTTCCCTGCAATGAAGGACGAGCAGTGGATTGATGCCATCAAGGGGTTGCTTGCCCCGAAGCTGCACGACCTGAACGTGAAAGCCTTCTTCGAGGGGAAAAAGGCCCTCACCCTGAAGTAAGGCCCGCGGGGTTTGGTAACAAGAAAATCTGTCGCTATGAGCGGGAGGCCCTTTCACAAGGGCCTCCCTTTGTTTTTGTGCGGGCCCATCGCGGGGCTCGTCGTTGTTTTACTTCTATTGTCGATGCCGGGGATTGCCATGGAAACAATCATACTTGAGAACGGCCTTGCCCTTACCGGTGAAGAGCGGAAGGGATCGGGCGTCGTCGCCGTCCAGTTCTGGGTTGCGGTAGGAAGCAAATCGGAGACCCCTGAGGTGGCGGGCATTACGCACTTCATCGAGCACTTGATCTTCAAGGGTACAGAGCAGGTCAAGGGAAACGGTATGGCCGCCAGGATCGAGGCGCTCGGCGGCAGCATCAACGCCTACACGTCCTACGACAACACGGTCTACCACATCGTTGTCCCCAAGGAGGCCTTCAAGGAGGGGTTTCTCCTTCTTGCCGATGCCCTGACCAATCCTGCTTTTCCCCCCGAGGAGATAGAGAAGGAGCGCAAGGTCGTCCTCGAAGAGATAAAGATGGGCGAAGACGATCCACAGCGGAAGCTCTTCAAGGAGCTCTACGCCGCGAGCTTTCAGGGCCATCCGTACGGGCGCCCCATTATCGGCTATGAGGAGACGGTCCGTTCGCTCTCGCGCGATGACGTTGTCCGGTACTTTCGGACCCATTACAGGCCCGGACGGATGGCCATCGTTGTTGTGGGCGATATGGAATTGACGGAGGCGAAAGGCCTTGCCCAAGGGGTTCGGTTTGGGGCGGCAGGGGGCGACGAAACCGGTGAGGTTCCTTCTGCCCGAAAGACTGTCCAGGATTCGGCGAGGGTGCTTACGCGGCAGGTCCGTGAGACGTACCTTGCCCTCTCCTATGCAGCGCCACCGCTCATACACGAGGACGTTGCGCCCCTCGAAGTCCTTGAGGTGATTCTGGGCCAGGGGGAGAGTTCGAGGCTCGTGCAGGAGCTAAAAAACCGGCGGGGCCTTGTAGGCAACATAGGCACATACCTTTTTGCCCCCAAAGAAGAAGGACTCTTCATCCTCTATGCCACATTGAAGGGGGACGACTACGGCGCCGTCCTTCAGGCGGTGAACCGGGAGACCGGCCGACTTCTCGCCGAGGGTCCCTCGGCCTGGGAAATCGAAAAGGCAAAGAACGTTATACGGGCCTCGTACGTGTATGGGGCCGAGACGGTTCAGGGGCGTGCGCGTCAGATGGGCTACGATCAGACCATAACGGGCGACCCCCGGTTCACCGCCGGCTATCTGGCCCGCGTGGAGGCCGTCACGGGCCAGGATGTGCTGAAGGTGCTCAGAAACTATTTGGAGGCCAAAGAGCCCCAAGTCGTGGTGATCGCACCGGAGAAGGCCCCGAACCCCCATGCCTTCACCCTCCCCAACGGGCTGCGATACGCCATAAACGTGGACCGGTCAAGCCCCAGCATCGCCTTTACAGTGGGATGTGTCGGCGGTGTCACGGAAGAGCCGGCGGACAAGAACGGTGTGTTCAACGTCCTGTCCCGCATGTTGCTCAAGGGCACGAAGGACAAGGATGCCGCTGCTATTGCAAGGGAGATCGATCTCCTGGCCGGTGAGCTCACGCCCTTCAGTGGTAGGAACGTTTTTGGGCTGTCGGGTAAGTTCCTGACCAAGGACCTGGGGCAGGCCCTTGGTCTTCTGCGTGACTGCCTTTCGGCATCGGTTATCAAAGAAGGTGAGCTGGAAAGCGTAAAAAGGGAGGTCCTTTCGGCCATACGGCAGCGGGACGACAGCCCCGTCAGCTACACCTTCCGTCGATTCAACGAGACGATCTTCGAGGGCCATCCGTACAGCCGTGATCCCATGGGCACGGAGGCCCATGTGGAGAGGCTTAGGGCCGATGATCTTCGAGAAATCTATCGGAGCCATGTCAAGCCCTCAAGCCTTGTGCTGGCCTTTTCCGGCGACGTGAACGAGGGTGAGGTCCGCCGCCTGATGAGTGAGCTTTTCAGCCCCTGGGAAGGGCCGGGCGTGCCGCTCACGAAGCGGGCCCTGCCTGAACCGCAAGGCCGGCGGCTTGCCTTTGGCCGGGAGATGCGTCAGGCCCACGTTATATTCGGCTTCCAGGGTCCCGGGATTGTGGACGAAGACCGCTACGCTGCCGAAGTCTTGAGGGCCGTCCTTTCCGGTATGAGCGGCCGTGTCCACAGGGTGCTCCGGGAGGAGCACAGCCTTGCTTACGCGACGACCTTTTTCAACCAGATGGCCTACGATGGGGGAGCAATGGGCGTCTACATAGGCACGGGCAGGGAAAATGTGGCAGAGGCTGAACGACTTGTGAAGATTGAGATGGAACGCATCGGGTCTCAGGGGGTGACGGCCGAAGAGGTGACGAAGGCGAAGAGCTACCTGACGGGGACCCACCTCATATCGGTGCAGGCCAACAGCTCGAAGGCCACGAGTATGTGTCTTGACACGATCTACGGGCTGCCGCCCAATTTCTTCAAGACCTGGCCGACGCGCATCGAACAGGTGACCCTTGAAGACGTGAACAGGGTCGCCCGAAAGCATCTCGTGCCCGGCCTTATGGTTACCGTTCTCGTAGGTCCTGAAGAATAGGCGCGCCGCTCACCGAAAGGTATCGAAGGCGAGCTTGGCGATCATGCCCGCCACAACGACGAGAAAAAAGACGCGCACGAACCTGTTGCCCTTGAGAACGGCGAGATGGGTGCCCACAACGGACCCGGCAATGTTGCATGCCGCCATGGGTAGGGCTATCTGGTAAAGGACGTTGCCGGTGGCGATAAAATAGATGACAGCGGCAAGGTTCGTCGTAAAGTTGATCGCCTTGGCAGATGCCGATGCGGCGAGAAAGCTGAATCCGAAAATTCCAATAAACACGAAGATGAGAAAACTCCCCGTCCCGGGGCCGAAGAAGCCGTCATAAAAGCCGATCACGGTCCCCGTCAGAATGCTGAAAAGGTACTGTTTCGGCACGTCCAGCCTGGGGGCGTGCAAGGATCCGAAATCCTTGTGCAGGAAGGTGTAGATGAGGACGCCGATGAGAAGGAAAAGCACAAGGGGTCGCATGGTGCTCGTGTGCAGGACCGTGGCCATGCGGGCGCCGAGAAATGAGAAGATGAACGCCGCAACAGTGGCGGGCAGGGTTGCCCTCCAGCTGATGGTGACGAGGCGGGCATACTGGACGGTGGCTACGGCGGTGCCGCATATGGAGGAAAGTTTGTTTGTGCCGAGCAGTACACCGGCGGGCAGCGCCGGCAAGAATATGAACAAGGCAGGAAGCTGAATCAGCCCGCCGCCGCCGACCACGGAATCGACAAAACCTGCCAGAAAGGCGAAGAAGCAGAGGTAGGCGGTCTCGGTCAAAGCAGCGGATCAGCGCTTAGCAAAGAATTCGCCTATGGCTTTCAGAATGTAATCCTTTTCTTTCTTTGTCAGCTCCGGGTAGACGGGAACGGAAAGACTCGTCCGGGCTGCTTCTTCGGCCACGGGGAACGCACCCTTCTCATAGCCCAGGTAGGCAAAGCACTCCTGCAGATGAAGCGGGATGGGGTAATAGATGCCCGTCTGGATGCCCTTTTCCCGGAGGAACGCCATGAGGTCGTCACGCCTCTCCGTTCGAATCACGTAGTGGTGAAAGATGTGTGAGCCATCATCGGTGACGGGCGGCAGTGTGAGCGGCAAGCTGCTCAGACGTTTGTTGTAATAGCGTGCATTTTCTATACGCTTGCTGTTCCAACCATCGAGAAAGGGAAACTTTGCCACAAGGGCGCTTGCCTTGATCTCGTCGAGCCTGCTGTTAAATCCGATCATCTCGTGCTGGTACTGCTTACCGCCCATTCCATGAACGCGGAGCTTCCTGGCCCGTTCGCCCAAATCAGGCCTCTTCGACAGGACCATTCCGCCCTCGCCAATGCCGCCCAGGTTCTTCGTAGGGTAGAAGCTCAAGGCGGCGATGTCTCCGAGGGCCCCGGACATCTTCCCATCCCGTCGTGAACCCAGCGATTGGGCCATGTCCTCGACGACGGCAATGCCGTTGCGACCGGCAATGTCGAGGATAGGTGCCATGTCGCAGAGTTTGCCGAAGAGATGAACGACGATTATGGCCTTCGTTTTCGGCGTTATGGCCTGCTCAATGCGCGACGGGTCGATGTTCATGAATGTTGGTTCTATGTCCACGAAGACGGGCTTTGCGCCCACGAGCGCTATGGAGCTGGCCGTGGCGAAGAAGGTGTAGGGAGTGGTGATCACCTCGTCGCCCGGTTTGATGTCCAGGGCCATGAGGGAGAGGATGACGGCGTCGGTACCGTTGGCGCAGGCCGCTGCGTGCGGCACGCCTATGTACCGGGCTATGGTCTCCTCGAGCTGGGCGTTGAACCTGCCCAGGATGAGCCGCTGCTCCGAGAGTATTTCCCTGAGGTTCTTAAATACCTCCTTCTGGACCTTCTTGAACTGCCCCTTCAGGTTGATCGGCGGAATGTTCATATCTAAACCCTCTCAATATAAGCGAAATATGCCCGGCTGACAGCCTCCTATGCTAACACATTCCTCTCCCCATTCTCAACGGGCCACTACATTTTGGATGCGATGACGGTAGATTGTGGCAAGTGCCCCCTAAAGAATGCGCTTCACGCCGGGAATGAGCCGCACGAAGAATGACAGGGAGAACGATCCGATTATGGAAAGAAACGATACGACGAGGAAGAGAGTGAGGGCGCTTGCGTGGACGGCGTCAAAGGCATACTGGAGCGCAACGACGACCGGTACGTGAATGATGTATGCGCAATAAGCGTTTTCGGCAAGCATCTGCATCATCCGGTTCGTACGATTGCAATACGTTCGAAACATGGCGAGAAGCCCGATGCAGAGGCCTACGCAGAGGAGCGCCTCTCGGTATTCCCAGAGAAAGTCGGCAGCCTGGCGGCCTGAGCCATAGAACTGGAAAATGGTGACAAGGTAGATGCCAAGTCCCGGTATGAGCCAGAGCATATGATGGGGTGTAGTGATGCACCCCAGGAAGGAGAACCTGTATGCAAGAATGCCGAGAACAAAAAGAGACAGGTACTGCGGCACGTGTGCCGGCTCCATCTGGATGAACCCGAGAAAGAAGATCCATCGATTGATGGGGAAACCCCACGACGTCCGCATGAGATGGGTCACAAATCCCAGGATGGCAATATAGAAAATGATTGCCGCGAGTGGCACGCTGCGGGCCGTGGATATCGACGAGGAGGGTACAGCCTTCTCCCTGACGACCCTGATTCCTGCGTACAGGAGGGCATAGATAAGCAGGTGTTCGATAAACCACAGGTGCCCAATGTTGAATGCGCCGTGGGCAGTTGTCGTGCCGGGAGCGTATCCCAGCCAGTGTCGGATATAGAACTCATGGTAGCTTAAGGAGTCTGTGTAGCGCACGTACTTAACATACTCAAGAACCGGGATGATGAACATGGCTGCAGCGATGAGCGGTATGCCGAAGCGGATAAGCTTGTCCTGCACGAATGTGCGGGCTCCGTGCCGATCGAATGAGGGAGGGAAGAAATACCCTGATATGAAAAAGAAAAGTCCCATAAAGAAAGAGGCATCGAACCGGAAGAGAAGCCCCAGCGATTGCACCCGATCACCGGGGTATGAATAGAGCCAGACTCCGCCCGTCGACCCGTATGCCTGTCCGGCATGGTGTACGATGACCAGGAATATGAGCAAGACCTTAAGGTTGTCGAGATAGTGAAGCCGGCTTGTGTCGGTCATGTCTTCAGTGCTTTCATGACGCCGCAATGCTCCTGGCCCGCATTACCTTTGTTTAAGGGCCCATATGCTTTCGCCCGAAAAGTGTCGTGCGCCATCTGCAGTATTCCCAAAGACCGAGCGCCTGCATCGGCCTCTCCTATTGTGTCTCAAGACGCATTGTTTGGCAAGAAAAATGGGTGAAAGCCGTCTATTCCCTTATTGGCCGACTTGGGTCTTCTATCATAATGCGTGCAAAAGATTGTGCATCTTGCGTGTGGTCAGATTCACGCAGCCTTGCAAAGCCCTTTCCTTGCGCTTGACTTTATGGCCGCTTTCGTTTATCCTAAGTATCCCTATAGCGGGGTGGAGCAGTTCGGTAGCTCGTCGGGCTCATAACCCGAAGGTCATTGGTTCAAATCCAATCCCCGCAACCAACGCAGA